>NZ_QMKS01000023.1:0-287291 GCF_003290055.1 Ralstonia sp. GX3-BWBA
TGGCCACCCGATTCCGAGAAGTAGCCTTTGCCGAGGTCGTGGTTGAGAGTCCGTCCGCCGACGCGGTCGCGCGCTTCCAGCACCACGAAGGACTCGCACCCCGCACGCTTCAGGTCACGTGCCGCGGTCAGGCCTGCCAGCCCGGCACCGATGATGGCCACCTCAAGTACGTCCCGCTCATCGCTCGCAGCCGTTGCCGCGCTCGCCACCTTCGGCAATGCCGCCGCCGTCGCCGCTGCTGTCACCGATGCGGCCATGCCGAGAAAGCCGCGCCGCGTGAGCGCAGCCGCCTCCGGCGTCTCATCGCCTTTCTTTGCAATATCGTCCATCTTGCTTCCCGCCTAGCTTGAAAAATCTGCGTGGTCTATCGGCTTGCGATGTATTGCGCGAGGTCGTCGATATCCTGCTGCGACAGCGCTCCGACAACTGCCGGCATCGAGCCCGTGGCATCGCGGCGCGCGCCGCTCTTGAAGCTGGTCAGCTGGTCGCGCAGATAGCCGTAACCCTGCCCGGCCAACCGCGGATACAGGTCTTTCCCCTCCAACTGCTGCCCGTGACAAGCGGCGCAGTTGTTGGCCTTGACCAGCGCCTCGCCGCGCGCCACGTGTGCCGGGTCCGCCTGGAACGTCGTGTTCGGCAGCGGCGTCATCTTCGAGAAATGCGCGGCCAAGCCGTCAAGCTCGTGTTGCGACATGCTCACCGCCAGCGACGTCATGGTCGGATTGCTGCGCTCGCCGCTGGCGAAGGCGGTGAGCTGCTTCTTGAGGTAGGCCTCCGGCTGACCCGCCAGGCGCGGATAGGTCTGGGCGCGTGCGTTGCCCCCATAACCATGGCAAGACACGCACACTTCGCTGACGCGTGGCCATGGACCGCCGACACGCGTGTCCTCCTGCGTGATCTGATCGAGCTGCTTGCCAATCTGCAGCAGGCCATAGAAGTTCGGCCCGTACATGACGCCGCCGACCACCACTGCGGCCAACAGCAGCGCGCCCCCCAGTACCAGAATCCGCTTGCCGCGACCGCGTGATTTTGTTGTCGTATTCGTGTTCATCATGCTTTCCCCCCAGCCGCAACCTGAAGCGCTTGCAATGCCGCCTTGTGGCCCGACCGTATTGCACCGTCCATGGTGGTAATCCAGATTTCTGCGGTTTCCGTACCCGCCCAGATCAACCGGCCGATTGGCGGATGCAACACATCGCCGTACTTGGTGAGAAAGCCTGGAGGGATGGGCGATGTGCAGCTCAATGACCAGTTGTCAGCCTTGCCCCAGTCGTGCTCGTGGTACGCAACGGGATGCAGCGCTTCGTCGCCAAACGCCTGGGCATAGATGCGCGAGAGCTCGGCTTCGGCAGCCTTGGGGTCGGACGGCAGCACGCCGTTGTTCACGAAGGCCGAGATCACGCCGAACGAGACATCCTCCGGCGAGTTGTCGTAGGCAAATTGGATCGGCCCCCTCAATTGCACGAGCATGCCGTCCAAGCCCTTGTCACGCCAGAACGCCTTCTTGTAGACATGCGCTGTCTTGCGCATCGGTGCATAGGCAGGCCAGCGGCGCTGCATTTCCCGGCGCTTTTCCGGCAGCGGCGGATCGAAGGCGATCTGGTTGCACAGTGATGGTGAGAGCGCGACGATCAAACTGCGCGCGCGAACCACGCCCTTCGCGGTGTGGATGGTCACCGGTCCGTTTTGCCAGTTCTCGATACGCAGCACCGGGGTCGACAGGCGCACCTTGTCGCCCAGCGCCTCGGCCATCTTGATTGACAGGATCTGCGAACCGCCCGAGATGCGGCTCTCCTGTGCACCGCCCTTGATTGCTTCGAGCTGCCTGTAATTGCAATCCGCCGAGTTGATCAGGGACAGATAGTGCAGCATCGATAGTTTTTCCGGTGCAGTACCTGTCGTCAGCTGCGCGGCGAGCACCCAGCCGATTTGGGCTTCCGGTGTGAGGTTCTTGGTTGCCAGCCAGTCAGCAAGCGACATGGCATCGAACTCGGCAGCACGCGGTGACGTCCACGGCGCGGCCGTCGGCACGCTCTTGGCCATCTCCTCGAGCTCGCGCCGCAGCTTCGGATCCGTGTCAAAGCCGCCGTCGTTTGCGATGGTTGTGCGTGCGTTGCCGGCAAGCATCACGAAATCGCCCTCCCAGTGCGTCAGAAAGGTGCCGACACCCAGCTCGCGAGCCAGATTGGCGATCGCGGTCTGGCCGGGCCCGATCCATTGGCCACCCGCTTCCGAGAAGTAGCCGTTGCCGAGATCGTGGTTGAGGGTCCGTCCGCCGACGCGGTCGCGCGCTTCCAGCACCACGAAGGACTCGCACCCCGCACGCTTCAGGTCACGTGCCGCGGTCAGGCCTGCCAGCCCCGCGCCAATGATGGCCACCTCGAGCACATCGCGGCCATCGCTTGCTGCAGTGACTGCACTCGCCACATTCGGCAGTACCGCCGCCGTTGCCGCTGCCGTCACCGATGCGGCCATGCCGAGAAAGCCGCGCCGCGTGAGCGCTGCCGCCTCGGGCGCCTCATCGTGTTTCTTTGCAATGTCGTTCATCTTGCCCCCGGGCTTAACTTGAAAAATCTGCGTGATCTATTGGCTTGCAATGCATTGCGCCAGATCGTCGATATCCTGTCGCGACGGCACTCTGACGCCCCTGGCATCTCGCCAGTGACATCGCTGCGTGCACCGCCCTTGAAGCGGTTGAGCCCTCCCCATGCGCTCCATGGGGAGGACGGATGCACTGGAGTCAGTCGAAGTGGCCGACCTCGGCAAAGTCGTCCTGCTGGAGCAACGCCTGCGGGTCGGTCATCACCCCGTTGCGCTCGACAAATCCCGCATAGGTCGTGCTACACGACCATCCAAGCAGTCGCTGCATTTCCTCAGGGAAGCGCTTGACGCGCTCGATCGGCAACGTCAGGTAGTGGTTCTCTTCCTGCCGCAAGATCGCAAGGTCATACGACATGGTCAGCCCCGTGCGCGGCGCATTGCTACGGTTCTGACCACCTCCGTGGTACGTCGAACCGATGAAGATCAGTGCATCGCCAG
This sequence comes from Ralstonia sp. GX3-BWBA, assembly GCF_003290055.1. Lineage (NCBI taxonomy): Bacteria > Pseudomonadati > Pseudomonadota > Betaproteobacteria > Burkholderiales > Burkholderiaceae > Ralstonia > Ralstonia sp. GX3-BWBA. The sequence continues at coordinate 3,040 of NZ_QMKS01000023.1, forward strand.
CGTCCATCGAGGTCGGGATCGCCTCTTCTTGCTTTGGCATGCGCTCGTCATCCCACTTGTGGCTGCCGGGGATGACCAAGGTCCCGCCGTTCTCTTCGGAGAAGTCGGTGATGGCGATCATGATTTGCACGCGAGCTTCCCGGTTGTAGCCGGGGTGTCGCCACAGCCAGACTGAATCGTCACGGTGCAACGGTTGGATGCCCTGACCGGGTCGAATCTGGATAGCCTGCGTCACGCCCACCTGAATATCGGGGGCCACCTCGACCTGGTTCTCTCCACTCCAGAGCTTGATCGGCTTCTGCAGGATGAGGCGTGCAGTTTCGAGATACAGCGGGTTCAGCGCGACGTCGACCATATGGTCAGTGCGGGCAAACAGGCGTGACAGGCGCCGCGTTTGTGTACCGGCAAAGTACTCGTCCACCCCGTTTGGGGTTGCTTCGAGCATCGGAAGAAGATCCTTCTTCAGGTTCTCGAGCAGGCTTGGGGCTAGGAAGCCCTTCACGATCACACCGCCGTCCGCTTCAATGACGGATGCAAGTTCAGAGGGCGTTGCTGAGTTGGGGAAACGCTTGACGGACATGGTGTTACCTCACGTTGATGTTGATGGCTGAACAACTGCGAACCCGCTCTGATCGCAACTAGGTCGAGAGTTCCCCCGACACTTCGATCGCTTCTCCGTTGATAACGCTGGCCTCATCGGAGGCGAGGAACGCATAGACGTTTGCGATTTCATTTGGCCTCCGTCGCGCGGTCGCAGAAAGCGCTCGCCTTCAGGCTGCAGCGCCCCGCACCTTGCGGTTCAACCGATCGTCCAATGTGTTTGCCGCGGCCAGAGCCCCATTGACGAGACACCAGCGGAACGGCTCCGGCGGCAGCGTGGGCGTGTCGTAACGCAGCGCTGCCAGTAGCGGCGGCTCGGTACCGCGAATCTTCTGGGCAAGCATGTTTCCGAGCATGGATTGACTGGCCAGGCCATGGCCAGAACACCCGGCGGTGTAGTAAATGTTCTGGTTTGCGCCGGTTGTGCCGACCACGGGAAGCGCGTTGCCGGCGGTGCTGATGTAGCCGCTCCAGCAATGCCGTAATGCGATGTCCTTCAAGGCGGGCAAACGCTCATGGAGGTTTGCTCGCAGCGCTCGATACTGGTCGTAGGCGGGCACGTTCGGCGTCTCTGAGCCGTACGGATAGTGGATGCGCTTGACTGTGGAGATGATTGTGTTGCGTGCCGTCAGGCGGAAGCTTTCCATGCTGTAGTGGCCCGTCACGATGCCTTCGCGCCTTGGCCAATCCAGCGAGGCTAACTGCACCGCGGACAGCGGTTCGGTCTCGATTGCCGAGATCCGCAAGGGCACCACCTTGTTTGCAAGCAAACCGAGCTGCGGCGTGTAGGCGTTGGTGGCAAGCATCAGCACCGGGGCGCTGACGCTACCGCGCGGAGTCTGCACCCGAATGACCGGGCCGTCGGTGTAAGACAGGAGCGGCGTGTTCTCGTAGAGCTTCACGCCAGCCCGCAGCGCGGCACGGCGCAGCCCCATGACGTATTTGCCTGGATGAAGCGTTCCGCCGGCCGGCGTGTATTCGCCAAATAGAAACGCCGACGGAATGCCGCGCGCGCGCATCTGCGCGTGATCCAGAAATTCCGACTTGTGGCCGTGTTCGATACCGACCTGCATATCCGCGCGGATCCTCTTCTCCTGCGACGGATGGACGCCCGCCCGGATCCACCCGGACTGCACGTATTCGCAGTCGATATCGTGTTCCTTGAGCTTGCCTTCCACGAAGCCGACAGCCTCATCGTAGTAGCGGACGATCTGCGTCGCCCGTTCCTTGCTGAGGCCCCTGAACATGAGGTCGTATTCGAGCGCCATGGCGCCGGCCAGATAGCCTGCGTTTCGTCCGCTTGCGCCGAAGCCGGCGAAATCCCGCTCAATCACAACGACGTTCGCGCCCAGCCTGGCCAGCTCCAGCGCCGCGGAAAGACCTGCAAAACCGGCGCCGGCAATCACCACATCCGCGCTGACGTTGCCCTCCAGCGCGTGCTGCATGTCGTCCGGCTTTTCCACCCAGCCACCCAGCGCCCGATACTTCCCCAGGTCGGCGCGCTCTTTACCACGCTCAAGATCCATACTCATTTCGGATTTCCTCAATCCCTGCTCAAGATGTGGGCGACCAGCGCAGCTTCTTCGCAGCTTTTCATCCCTCCATGCACGACGACGGGGTGCTTTGCCATGGTTGCCTCCTACGACTTCTTCTGGTGAGGGTTGGGTAAGGTCAAACGTGGATCAATCGCCGCGGTGCGCTCCACGTCAGTTGAAGCCGGCACCCATGCGCCGAGCGACAGAGAAGAGCCGCCACCCTTCTTCTGTTCCACCATCAAGTTGGGAAGCCGTTCAGCCCTTCCTGGAAAGCATTGCGCACGCAACCAGCCCTGCGATGCACGAAATCCTTCACCTGATTGCGCGGCCGACATCTGCCTTACATGAGCGTATTACTGGCCCTGTATTTGCGTTACTACGGCCTAATATTAACGTCGCACCGGCCTACACTCAAGGGCGAGCAAACTAGGGAAAACACCGACCAAGGGAGACGCAAACGCTGTCGAGCCGACTCAACTTCGCACGCTGCAAGGCGCAGGATGGCTAGGCACACCAACCAAAGTGTTTTGCAGCGCAAGGTTGGCGTGGACTGTTCCTGCCAAGTATTCGAGTTAAAGACGGAGGTGTGTGACCTGCGCACTCAAGCAGACATGACTTATGCGCAAGATCAGAGGGAAAGCAGCTACGTTTCTCCCATTCCGTCGGATAGGCCTATAATTTGCGGAAGTTTTGTATAAGCCACGGGAGAGTCAACGTGCAAAACAGCGCGGTCAAGCAAGGAACCCCTGACCATTCGGAGGGAGCCAAGTCCGCCGTGCGGTCATCAACACGGCGCAATCGGGAACAGCGCATTCGCGAGATCATCGATACCGCGCGCCAGGTCTTTCAAGAAGACGGCTATGCCGGATTCGCAATACGCCGTGTAGCGGATCGCATGGGCATCACCCATGGAAATCTGCAGTATTACTTTCGAACGACAGAAGAATTGCTTCGCACGGTGCTCCCGGCCTATATGAGCCAGGTCATGGAGGACTACACAGCGATTGCGAGTCGTCCGGGCACGGGGGCGGCACAACGTTGCTCCGCGCTGATCAATCGCATCTTCCAGAACATCAACGAAACCGATCTGCCGAAATTCATGGTGGAGATCTGGGCATTCGCTTCGCATGAAGCCTTTGTCGCAGAACTGCTCGACGATATGCAGGCGCGTTTTCGAGAGATCTTTGCGAAGTTGTTGTCGGAACTCCACCCCACGTTGAGTCACGAAGAATGTCTGGTGCGTGCCGCCGTGATCGGCGCGCAGATGGACGGCATGACGCTATTCGCATCCCACGGCGATTACCCGGGAAGAGACTATGTCGAGCTCGCTCGTGTTGCGAAGCGCGCCGTCAAGATGGTCGTGAGTGCTTCAGCCGCAACGCTGCAGAGCGAGGTACCTCTTCGTCGTCCACGCACACTGCACGACGGTAGCGATGCCCGTGTCAGCGTGTTTGGATCTGACGGGTACCTGCAGCCGGCCCTACTGGAATTGCGCACGCGTCAGTCGACTCAAGACAGCTTCCATTACCGGCCGACGGCCCAGGGCAAACGCAGAGAGCTCAAGATCAACGAGATCATCTCCACCGCCGCCAACCTGCTGGCGACGGAAGGCTATGCAAATTTCACCCTGGCACGGGTGGCAAGAGAACTTGGCACCCTGCCATCGGCGCTTCAGAACTATTTCCCGACCCATGACGATTTGCTCCGTTCGACAATGGAAGCGGTTGGGCAGGCTTATCTGGACCGTTACTCGGAGATCGGCAAACCGAGCGGCAAACCGGCGCTGGAGCGCATGCTCGAAATTGCCGCAGAAAACTTCGAGGAAACCTGTGTTCCTGCGGTGCAGCAACTGTGGTCGGAGATGTGGGCGCTGGCCCAGCATTCGGATATCACGCGTGAAAAGGTGAGAAGCGGCTATGCCGCCTACCGGGTGGTCTGGGCCGACCTCATCCGGGAAGTCGACGCGACAGCAACCGCGCGGGAATGCCTCGCTCGCGCAACGCTCATCACAGCACTGCTGGACGGCGTCACGGTGCTGAGGTTTGACGCCCAGCATCAATCGGTGAGCGAGGACCGCGCGTTCGAACTGGTCATGGTGATGACCGCGCTCATCGCGCAAGGGCGGATCGCTCCCAACGACGTTCTGTAAAGCAAGACAAAAAAAAGATGCCGTGCTGCCACGGCATCAAAAGACCCCAGAGGAGACCAAAGCTAGGATCTAGGAGACGTCACCAGCGTACGTTTTCAATCCCATCGGATTGCTGTGTTCGCTGGTTTAAGGGGGCTTGGCGATGGCGCACGCCGCTGAGACGACGCCTTTGCTTGCCTCACCGCACCTGCGTGCAGTAAGGCGCCCGGAACGGTTCGCCCGACGTCAGCGACGGATCGTTGAGATTGCTGATGTCGTAGCCGTAGTTGCATCCCCCGGTTGGCAGGGGCCGGTAAAACAGCTTGTCGCCGTAGAACCGGTAAACCAGCGTATGGCGATTCGGGCAATCCGGGGTCACGGGCGCACCGCCGTGCAGCGAGCCCGAGTGGAACAACAGCGCATCGCCCGGCTCCAGATCCCAGGAGACAACGTCCCACGAGGCTGGGTCTTTTGCACGGTCGGCCTCAATGTTGGGCAGTAGAGGCCAATCGGTGTTGGCCCACAGCGGCTTGGTGTGATCGTTAGGGTCGTTGTAGGAGGTACCGTTGTACTGCGCTCCAAGGTGAGAGCCTCGCACGACCTCTAGCGCATTCTTGCGGGGAATCTTCTCAAAGCACGTCCAGATGTTGAGCAACTGCGGCCCGCTGAACGGATAGTACGAAGTGTCCTGGTGCCACGGTGATCGGCCGGCCCTGCCGCCCTTCTTGATGAAGAGCTCCTCGCCGATGAACCACACATGCTCGGAATCCCAGAGCGACGCTACAAATTCATCGAGCCCCAACGCTTTGACCGTCGCGACGTGTACATCACGGTTGTCAAAGTTGCCGTAGTCGTTGAAATGCTCATCCGGCGTGCCTGCAAAGGCGTAGCCGTGCTGCGGGCTGGGGTGGGCAATCCCGTAATCGAACGCCTCGCGCATCCGCTTGAGGCGCTCGGGGGAAAACAGGCCCCGGGCGACGGTGGCGCCATCGCGCGCCAGCTCCAGCTTCATCTGCTCAGTCACTTGCATGTGGACCCCTTCTTACCTCGTTGAATAACGAACCCGTCTCGACGATGTCGGGAGACACGGGGAGACGTGTGTGCGCGTTAACTGGCCTCAGAGCCCGGCAAGCACGCCTTCTTTCGAAAACAGAATCGGCTTGCCACCCGCATCGATTACAGCGGCGGTGAGTGCCGCGCGGTCTTCACGCTGTGCCGCTGCGAGCGGCGCGCCGTCTTCACGCTGCTTGAGCACGAGCCCATCCAGCCCGACCGCAACGAACCCGTTACCCGACGCTACAAGACCGGTGATCGAACTCTTCGTCTCGGCCTTCAACGGTTGCCAGGTCGCCCCACCATCGCTGCTCTGGAACAGACTGCCGAGCAGACCACCCACCACAACCCGTCCATCTGGCATGGCCACACCCGACCACAGCGAACCCTTGCCCCCCGTTGCGAGATAATCCCAAGTGGCGCCGCCATCGGCCGACTTGAGCACCGTCCCCTGCTCGGCAGAGATGTAGAACGCGCCCTTGCCATCCGCAAACACGCGGTACAGGTTGCGGTCGGCCTTGCCGCCCCCGGGGGGTTTTGGCAACGTCGTTTTCATCCACGTCTTACCGCCGTCGTGGGTCTGCAGCATCAAAGACCACAGCCCAACTGCAATGCCATCCTGGTCGTTCGTAAAAAGCACGGAGAACAGCGGCTGATCGACGGCCGTGTCCATACGCTGCTTTTGCCACGTCTCACCGCCATCGCTCGTCGCGAGAATCACGCCCCACTGACCGACTACCCAGCCGTGCTGTTCATCGGCAAAGGAGACAGCGGATAGCGTGGCGGACACTGGAACCGAGCGTGCCTGCCGATACGTCTTGCCTTCGTCGTCGGAGAGCAGAACGATGCCGTGCTCACCCACGGCGATGATGCGTTTGCCGGCGCGCGTGGCGTCCAGCAGCATGCGGTGCGTCGGCGCGGGCCACGTATGCGCGGGCTTGACGCTCCAGGTGGCGACCGTGCCTTCGGCGGGCGTTTGTGCAAACACTGCGGCAGCCGCGCACAGCGTGATGCTGGTAAGGATCGTTTTCATCATGGCTGTCTCTCGTTCAGTGGCTCAGCAGGCCCGGCGCACGCGCAGGCTTGCGCCGGGGGAACCAGCGCTCCAGCACCGAGGCCAGTGCGGGCAGCGCGGTCATCGCCATCACCAGGTTCACGATGAACATGAAGGCCAGCAGCTTGCCCATGTCGGCCTGGAACTTGAGCGCCGAGAAGCTCCACGTCGCCACACCAACGGCCAGCGTGATGGCAGTGAAGATCGTCGCCACGCACTCGAACTCCAGCGCGCGCTCCATCGCCCGTTCAATCGGATCACCTTCGGCCAAGTGCCGCTGCAGGCGGTTGTAGATGTACAGCGCGTAGTCCACGCCGATGCCGACAGCCAGCACCATCACCGGCAGCGTAGCCACGGTCAGGCCGATCTTGAGTTCCTTCATGAACCAGTAGCCGATGAAGGTGGCGACCGTCAACGGCACGCAGCAGGCCAGCATCGAGCGCCAGTCGCGGTAAGCCAGGAACACGAGGATCACGATGGCGGCGTACACGTACAGCATCATCGGCAGCTCGCTGTGCTCCACCTCGTCATTGGTGGCGGCCAGCACGCCGGCATTGCCCGCCGCGAGGCGGATCTTGATACCCGGGAACGGATGCGATGCGCGGTACTGCTTGATGTCATCCAGGATCCGGTTGATCGTCGTCGCCTTGTGATCGGTCAGGTAAAGATGGACAGCCGTCATGCTGCAGTCGGCTGTCATGAAGCCCTTCAGGCGTGCCACATCGACCGACACGGCCCCGTAGTTCTCGGGGTCGATCGGCACGACGTTCATCTTTGGATAGTCTTCGTTGTAGCCCGCGTTGTAGGTGCGCAGCATCCCCGAGTACGACTGGGCGGAGACCACCCCGGGCTCGGTGCGCATGGCGGCGGTGAACTCGTCCTCATACAAGCCGACGGCCGGGTTGTCGCACGCCTTGCCGTTCGACTCGATCGCCACCGACAGCCAATCGAGCCCCATGTCGTAGTTGCCGGCAATCGACGTCGCATCCCGGTTGAAGCGCGCTTCCTCGCGCAACTCAGGCGCACCCGGCTGCAGCGTGCCGATCACACGGTCACGGCTTTGCCAGACCGCCAGCCCAAACACCACCAACGTGATCAACAGCGTGACGCCGGCGTACTTTGGCTGCGCCACCTTGGACAGCGGGCGCAGGACCGCCGAGCGCCAAGCCGCACGCTTGAGTGCGCTCTGCGCGTAGGCTTGCGTGAAGTTGAAGCAAGAGGCGGCCACCGGCAGCAGGATCAGGTTCGTCACGATCTTGTAGGCCACGCCCAGCGAGGCCGTGATCGCCAGCTCCCGCACCATCGGAATCGGGATCAGCAGTAGCGTGATGAACGAGACGAAGGCCGTCACGAGGGCCAGCACGCCCGGGATCAGCAGACCGCTGAAGCTGTGGCGTGCGGCGTCGTACGAGCTATTGCCGCGGGCAATCTCGCGCACGATGAAGTTGACCTGCTGCACGCCGTGCGACACCCCGATGGCAAAGACCAGGAACGGCACCAGCACCGCGAGCGGATCCAGCCCGAAGCCCAGCAACCGCAGCGTGCCGAACTGCCAGACGAGTGAACTCAACGAGCACACAATCAGCAGCACCGTGAAGCGCACCGAATGGCAGTACCAGTACACCGAGAGGGCCGTCAGCAGCAGCGCGATCGCGCAGAAGACGAGCACGCCCTTGGCGCCATCGGCAATGTCACCGATCTGCTTGGCGAAGCCGATGATCTGAACCTCGTAGCCGGCATCCTCAAACGGCTTGCGGATCTTGTCTTCGAGCGTGTGGTTGAACGCCACGTAGTCGAGCACCTTGCCTGCACTGTCGCGCTCATTGAGCTCCGCGGTGATCATCGCGCTGTCTTCGTTGTGCGAGACGAGCGTGCCCACGTAGCCGCCGAGCGTGGTCGCGCGACGAATGCTCGCCACGACTTCAGGCGTCAGCTGATCGGGTGTGATGTTGCCCGAGATGATCGGCTCGGCGCGGAAGCCTTCTTCGGTGATCTCGTTGACGAACGCGTTGGGCGTCCACAGCGAACGCACACCGATGCGATCCACGTTCGGCAGGTAAATGACGGCCTGGGTCACGTTGTACAACCGTGTAAGCCCCTCCGGCGTCCAGATTGAGCCCTTCTTCGCGCGCACCACCACCGTGATTCGGTTGGCCCCGAGCAGATCGTTCCGGTACTTCTGGAACGTCTGGATGTACTCATGGCCGATCGGCATCTGCTTCTCGAAGCCAGCATCCATGCGCAGTTGCACGGCAAACACGGCCATGCCTGCAGTGAATAGGCCAATCACCGCCAGCACGATCGCGCGGTGACCGAAGAAGGCTTTTTCCAGCCCCGCAACAAGACGATTCAACACGACACTACCCCTTCAAGTATTCCTGGCGGCGCACCGCGTGCGCCGCCGCCCGACACGAACGCGTTAGAAGTTGCGCGTGACGAATGCGCCGATGAAGTTGCGATCCGAATACGGATTGCCCACCGTGTTGTGCCCGCCCCAGAACGCCGTGAAGTTGATGCCCGCCTGCCAGACCGTCGGGTTCTGGTTGAACAGCACGTAGAAGTTGGCGGACTTCGCCCCCTGCATGTAGTTGGCGTTGAACGTCGGCGTGTAGCCGTACAGCGCGGCGTTGAATGTCACGCCAGGCGTCACCTGCCAGCCCGGCACCAGCGTGCCGTCATACGTCCAGTTGAAGTCGACCGTCACACCGCCCGAGGCTGCCGTACCCTGCCGCATGCCGATGGGGTAACCCGTGCCCGAGTTGTTGTTCAGCCACGTCAGATAACCAGCCTGCGGCGCCTGCATGACCTGCACGCCGTTGACGGTGCGTGTCACGCTGCCATCCAGGCCTGGGTAGTAGACCATCGTCGCTTCTGCGGTCAGCGAGGCCGAATCTGCTCCGATCATCTTGAGGAACGGATATTCGCTGCGCGTGAGCGCCAGAATGCCGTTGATGCCGAATTGCAGCTTCTTACGGTCCACCCACTGCTGGCAGTCGACACCGGCCGGGTTCACGTTCAGGTCCATCGGTCCGCCCGCGCCGTAGCAGCCCGAAAGCGCCACCGCGTCGCGCGGGCGATACGACAGCTCGGTACCGACTGCCCACGGCCCCACCGGGAAGTTCGCGCTGATCCCAAACAGCTGACGATTCTGCTGATACGACCACTGCGCCGTGTTGTTCGCGAACGAGGCCAACACGGGCGACTTGTCGGTGTAGTTCTCGTAATAGAAGGCGAAGTTCGCGTCGATGGAGGTCGGTACATAGTTGAACTTCACACCGAATTGCGGCTTGTACTTCGAAGGCAACTTGTTGGAGACCGGCAGCCCGATCGAGAACGAAGGGGGGCCAGCGAAGTCGCCATTGACCAGGCCGTTGTTGATCGCCGCAATGGTGCCCGGGTCGTGGCTGTTCAAACCGTTCTGGCCTGCGACCGTGCCTGCACTCGGGCCGTTCGCATTGAAGTTCGTCGTGTTCACGGTGAAAGGCTCAGCACCACGGCCCACAACGTTGGACGCCGACCAGAAGGAGCCAACCGGCGGCATGCGGTTGCCGTTCCAGATGAACTGGTAATAAGCCTCGGTGCTGAGGCCATGCGAGAGATTCGTGGCAAAGCTCACCATCGGCGCAGGTAGCAGCGCCTGCTTGAGCTGCGAGCCCGGAATCAGGAGCTTCTGGACATCGAGCGAGTTGGTGGCGTTGATGCCGCCCATGGCAAACATGCTCTCGCCCCAGTTGATGACCTGGTTGCCGATACGGACGTGGGCGTTCTGATCCGCCACGGTAAAGTCCTTCTGCGCCCATAGATCAAGCACGTGCGCGTCATAAACCACCTGCGCCCTCGCATCACTCGACAGCGGCGTGCGCTCGGTGTTCTTGGCCATGAAGTCGTACATGCCCGTGCCGCGCGCCATGAACTTCAATCCCTCGCTGGGCATCGTCAACAGCAATTCGCTGGTCGCGCTCAGGTACGTGCTGTAGGGCTTCCATCGGCGATAGTTCAAATCGCCGTTGTCGCCGGCACCCCACTGGTCAGTGTTGGCCGCAGCGCCGCAGCCGTTTGCGTTCGGATCGCCCGTGAGCGCACAGCTCGGGCTCTTCGTTCGCGTTGCCACGCCGGCTGTGATGTTGCTCACCAGCGAGCCTTTCACCGCGTCGTCCGTGCCCATCGTGAAGTCGTAGGCCTGCGCTGCAGACGTTGTTGCTGCCAGCACGGCGAGCGAAATCGCTGTCCGCGTGGACATCTTCTTGGTATTCATTTTTCCTCCAACCCGTTTTGATACCGGCACGCCCCTCCTCAAGCGCGTGCCGGCCCCCGCTCATGCGGCCACGTTCAGCGCTCGCTCACCGCGCGCAGTGTTTCTGCGGTAAAGAAATCCGTCTTGAAGCGCGGATCATTGATCTGCTCGTACCAATGAATGTCCTTGCCCTGGCCGAACGTCGTTTGATCCATCACGTAACGGCCGTTGCTGAGGTCGTACATCACGAAGGGCATGTTGTCGCACGTGCCGCCCAGCTCCCACACCGGAATCGGGTAGCTTTCGCGCACCTTCCACAACTTGCCCTGGGCGTCGTAGTCTTCGCCGACGAGGGCTAGCCAGCTGTCTTCATCGAGGTAGAAGACCTTCTTGGATGCAACATGGCGCGCGCTCGGCTTGAGCGTGGCCTCGACCACCCAGACGCGGTGCATTTCGTAGCGACGATTGCTCGAAGCAACGCCGTCTGGCGTAGCAACGTCGTGCAGCTTTTCCTTGAACTTGTACATCCCGAACGCGTTGTACGGCACCAGCAGTTCCTTCTTGCCGACGAGCTTCCAGTTGAACCGGTCGATGGTGCCGTAGAACATGTTGGCCTCATCGATCAGGTACTGGTTCTCCATGCCGATGACCGGCGCATCGTGCGTATAGGCCGGCATGCGGCGCACGCGACGTTGGCCCGGGAAGTAGTAGAACGTCTCCGATGGCTTGTTGAAGAACTGCCGCTGTACAAAAGCCTGTCCTGCCAGCGCCGGTGGCGATTCCATCTTGAAGAAGGCGGCACTGCTGAGCTGATCAACATCCTGTGGCGTCGTCTTGCCCGGCTTGCCCCAGGGGACGAAGGCATGCTGCGGAGAGATCACGTCGATCCATTCGTTGCTGCCCGGGCGTGGGGAAATGGAGGTGACCATCTTCGGCCATTCCAGACCTTCACCGTGGTAGCGATACATGTAGTTCAGGATCGCTTCTGCGCCGTTCTTAGGCTGCGGGAATACAACACCCGGAAGGGTTGCGGTCTGCAGTTGCTCCCCCGTCGAATCCAGCTTCGCTCCGGTCAGATTTGCCTTGGAGTTTTGCGCAACAAAGTCGGGCACCTGGCATTCGCGATGCGACGCATACACGTCCATGCGATAGCCCTTCTTCTGCTTGAGGAGCTGGATCTGGCCGGGCGTCAGCTTGTCCGCGTACTTGTCGATGTTTGACGCATCGATCGAGTACAGAGGCTTCTCGCTCTTGTGCTTCCAGAAATCACCGCGAACCTTGCCCCACTCCCATCCGGCTTCGGGGGATTGCTTGCCGGCATAAACGGGGACGCTACCGTCCTTGCTGGCAGATCGATCAGCGCCCTCAGGAGTGAGGTCTTCCGCCATGGCGGTGGTACCGATCGCAAAACATACTGCGGCCGCGATTGCGGATACGACTTCAATGCGTTGCTTCTTCATCATGGGCTCCTTCCAATATCTCTCGCCTTGCAGCCAGCATGTCCGGCCGCCTCAAGCGCTCATTCCTCTCCGGATCCGGCTACGGCCGTTGCGCGAATCTCGATCAGCAATCCAGGCAAAGCCAACTGCGTCACCCCCACCGCTGACCACGACGGATAGCGGCTCGGGAAGTACTGGTCCTTGACGGCGATAAACGCATCGATGTCGCCATGCAGGTCCGTGTGAAACGTTGTGAGCTCAACGACATCGGCCAGGCTCGCGCCCGCCTCTTCGAGAACCAGCTTCAGGCATTCGAAAGCGATCTGCGCCTGCGCTTGCATCCCTTCGGCAGGCTTCATGTCCGTGTCCACGCCAACCTGGCCGGATACCCAAACCATGTCGCCCACACGCGTTGCCGGCGAGAAGTGATACGCGTCGTAGTGCCCTTGGAAAGGGGCCGGGACGATCGATTGACGTTTATTGCTCGCAGCCATGGCCTGAGCCTCCCTGCTAGATGCGTTGATGGAAACAGGAGTGCAGAGCAGAAGAAGACGCCCACAGCGCTGTAGCCCCGGCAGCTGTTTTCTGGCTGCCATTTGCAGATCACCTCGCCGCCAAGGAAGCCAGCACGGGCCTGTGACGCTCGGTGCGGCACCGACCTGGGCGCCCCTAACCTGAGCATCGCCTTGCGAGTACGTATTTACGGCCTAAAAACAACGTTAGTACGGCCAAATATTAGCGTTGCACCGGCCTATCATCAAGGTGACAAAAGCTAGGGAAAACACCAACCAAACAAGACGCAAACGATGTCCAATCGATTTACTTACGCGTGCGGGTGGGGATTCGGCCGTTCGAGCGCAGCGGCGCGAGGCTCCCAGCACGCGCGCGTGCCGCGTTGGCATCAGACGGAGAGCTGGGAAAGGAACAACTGAGAGAGGCGCCACTCACGACGAGGCTAGTTCCATCGCCGGGCGCGTCGGGATTTCCGTGTTCAAGCGCGGGGCCGCGAATCACGCGGGCGGTCCTTGCAGGCCTGGCAAATTGCCGAAGTGCGAGTCAAGACCGGCAGGATGGGCGCGGCATTCCTGCCGCAGCGATCAGCACACGCGCTAGCTCGCGTGCCTACACATCAGAAGAAGGCGGCCTCATCGTCGCCCATCAGAAGCAACGCTTCACGAATGCGAAGACAGTCGGCGAATGAATAAGCCTGCGCGCTCTAGCAGATTCTGCGCAGTGCTGATGCGCCCTGCCGCCGTGAAAATGCCGTGCATGTGACGAGGTAGGTGGTGATGCTCCAGCAAGCCACCTGCTCGCGCCGCCATTGCCGCGTATTCAATGCCTTCGTCACAGAGCGGGTCCAGGCCGACGGTAGCGATAAACATCGGTGGCTGGCGGCGGCCCTCTGCGTGTAGCAGCGGTGACAAGGCAGGCTGGTCAAGCGGCGTGCCCGCTGGCACGTACAGATCGCGGAACCATCGCATCGATTCTGCGACGAGCGGCAGTCCGACTCGGAAGCGGCCGTAGGAGGGCCGGCTTGCTGTCAGGTCCGTCACCGGATAGAGCAGCACCTGGCCTACGACCTGGTACGCCCCTGTAGCCGGCGCGTTGCTGATGATGGTCGCCATATTGCCGCCCGCGCTATCTCCAGCCAGCACCACGCGGCTGGCGTCAATGGACAACGCAGCCGCATTGGCGACCAAATAGCCGAGTGCCTCCTCGCAGTCCCGAAGCGGCACTGGCCATTGATGTTCTGGGGCCAGACGATATTCCACCGACGCGACGATGCAGCCGCTTTGCCGGGCCAACAGCCGGCAAATGCCGTCATGCGTGTCGATGCTGCCGATCACCCAGCCACCGCCGTGCAGGAACACGACCAAGGGCCCCTTGCCGCCCGCGCACTCCGCCTCGTTCGGCTGGTACAGCCGCACCCGAATCGCACCGTCGGTCACAGGCACGATGATGTCGCGGTGGTCAACGCCGTCGATGTCGTTCAAACCATTCAGGCTGCAGGCCCGGGCAAAGTTCGCGCGCGAAGGCTCCGGCGCCAGGCTGCCGTAGTGCAGGCCGCCCGCTTCGCGAAACGCCTGCACCAGGGGCCGCGCATCCTCCGCCACCTCGCTTAGCGGCTGCCAGGAGAGTTCCGAAGACACGTCCCTGCCCCGTCAAACCTGCTCGAATGCGCCGAGGTCCCAGCGCACCGCCGCGCGGTACTCGTCCACCGTGCCAGACCAGTTGTTGATGACCTTGCCCTGGGCGTTCTTGTACCAGCTTGAGCAGTCGGCGGAAAATGCCGAGCCGCCCATCGCCGCCTGCAGCGCACGGTTGTAGTCGTCGGATCGCGCCTTGCTGATCTGGCACGCACCAACGCCCGAGGCCTCGATGCCGCGAATCGCATCGATGATGTAGCGCTGCTGGATCTCCAGCATCGAGAGGATGGAGTTGTGGTTCAGGTTCGTGTTCGGGCCATAGATCATGAATAGATTCGGAAAGCCCGGTACCGCCATGCCGAGATACGCTTGCGGTCCGTCGGCCCAGGCATCGGCCAGCGAACCGTCAAGGCCGCTGACCTGCAGGTCACCCTGGAATGCCTGGCTCTCAAAACCGGTGCCGAACAGCACGACGTCGAAAGCGTGCACGCGGCCATCCTTGGTCAGGATGCCCTCTTCCACAAACGCCTCAATTCCGGCCGTCTCGAGCGTGACGTTGTCGCGCGTCAGAGCGGGATAGTAGTCGTCGGAGCGCAGAATGCGCTTGCAGGCAAATTCATAGCCTGGCGTGAGCTTGGCACGCAGGGCCGGGTCGGCCACGCTACGCTCCAAATGCTCCAGCGCCAGGCGCTTGCCTTCGCGCTGCGCATCGGTGCCGACGCGGGTGCGCTCGAAGCCTGACTCTCGGAATGCATGCAGCCGCTCGCGGCTCTTTTCGAACAGTGCCGGATCGCGCTGAAATTCATCGAGCTGTTCCGTGGTGAAGACAATCTGATTGCGCGGCATGATCCAGTTGGCGCTGCGTTGGAACACGGTCAGATGGTTCACCACCGGGGCAATCTCGGGAACGTACTGCACCGCGCTGGCCGCGTTACCAATGCTGGCGACGCGCTTGCCGCGCAGGTCCACATCATGGCGCCAGTCGGCGGAATGAAAGTATTCCCCCTTGAAGGTGTTCAGTCCCGGCACCTTGGGAATCAACGGTCGGTTGAGCTGGCCCCAGGCCGGCACGAAGAAACGCGAGGTCAGGCGCGAGCCGTCGGCCAGTTCGAAGCGCCAGAGGCGATCAGCCTTGTCCCAAACCGCGCTGCGGATTTCGCTGTTGAAGCGCAAGTGGGCATCGAGTCCGAAGCGGTCTGCGAGCGATTCCATGTAGCCGAGCAGCTCGTCGCGGCCCGCGTACATGGCACTCACGCGCAAATGCGGGTGGAAACTGTAGCAATAGAGGTGCGATTCGGTGTCACACGCCGCGCCAGGGTAGGAGTTGTCGCGCCAAACACCGCCCAGCGCCGGGCGCTTTTCGAGCACGACGAAATCATCGATGCCCGCCTGCTTCAACTGCGCCGCCATGCCCAACCCGCCGAATCCGGCGCCGAGGACGACAACCTTGTAGTGACCGTTGGTTTCCACGTTACTCATGATGCTTCACTTCCTGTGCTGCGGGCCCCGCCAGACGGCGGGCCCCTTTATTGCAATGGATTGGTGGATGCCGGTCTGCACCGGTCCAGCGAGCGCCCCACTCTCTCTTCAGTACGCCTGTTCGTAGAGCTGCAGGGCGTCGGCTTGCCGCACCTCCACCGGGTTGTTCTGCAATAGGCGCTGCTGTTGCATGGCGTCCGCAGCAAGCATCGCCAGGCTTTCGCGCGTGACACCTGCATCGCGCAGCCGCCGCGGCGCACCCGACCGATCCATCAGATCCTCCATGAATCCAATAAAGGCCTCGGTGCGGGCTTCGTCATCGTCATCGGCATGACCGACGCCTAGCGCACCGGCCAGCTCTGCGTACTGCGCGGCCGCTGCTGCTGCGTTGAAGCGCAACACGGGGCCAAGCATCAGCGCGTTCGACAGACCGTGCGGGATATGGAAATGCCCACCCAGCGGATACGCCAACGCATGGACGGCCGCAACCGGCGCATTGGCGAAGGCCTGGCCGGCGAGCGTCGCGCCAAGCAGCATCGCCTCGCGCGCGCTCCGGTCGTTACCGTTCTCGCATGCAGCCAGCAAATTGGCCGACAGCAGGCGTAGCGCCTCACGCGCCAGCGCGTCGGAGATGACGTTCTTCTTGTGCTTGCTGGTGTAAGCCTCGATGGCGTGAACCATGGCGTCGATCCCCGTGGCCGCAGTGTGCTGACGCGGCAGGCCGACCGTCAGCTCGGCGTCCAGGATCACCCGGTCCGCGAAAAGCTGGGGCGCGACGATTCCCATCTTGGTCGTCTCGCCGACCGACACGATGGAGATGTTGGTGACCTCCGAACCGGTACCGGCCGTGGTCGGCATCTGCACCAGCGGCACGCGTGCGCCCTTGACGTTTCCGATGCCATACATCTCGGCCAGCGGCTGTTCGGAAACAAGCAGCACGGCCGCCAGCTTCGCAATGTCCATCGACGAGCCGCCACCCAGACCAATCACGAGATCGACACCAGCCGCGCGCGCA
This sequence comes from Ralstonia sp. GX3-BWBA, assembly GCF_003290055.1. Classification (NCBI taxonomy): domain Bacteria; kingdom Pseudomonadati; phylum Pseudomonadota; class Betaproteobacteria; order Burkholderiales; family Burkholderiaceae; genus Ralstonia; species Ralstonia sp. GX3-BWBA. Next base: position 19,724 of record NZ_QMKS01000023.1, read on the forward strand.
TGCTCGACGCAGCGCAGCAGCACCGCCTCAGGCGGATCGGCTACCACCTCGTCGAAAACGGTCACGCGGAAGCCGGCTGTCGCCAGCGATGCCTTGGCGTTCTCCAGCACCCCGGCTTCGTGCAGGCCACCATCAGTGACGACCAGCACACTGCGGCGCTCTGTCCATGTGGCCAGGATTTCTCCGAGGCGGCGGGCGGCGCCCCATTCCTGGAGGATGGACGGGACCGTGTCGAAGCGTACCGGCTGTTGGAATTGAGCCATTCTTTTGCTCTTTGATGCTGTCGGTTACGCCGTGCTCAGACCTGCGCGCACAGGTACTTGATTTCCAGGTATTCGTCGATGCCGTATCGCGAGCCCTCGCGGCCGAGGCCGGACTGCTTCACGCCGCCGAACGGGGCCACCTCGTTGGAAATCAGACCGGTGTTCAGGCCCACCATGCCGTACTCCAGTGCTTCACCAACGCGCCAGATGCGTGCGTTGTCGCGGGTGTAGAGATAGGCGGCCAGGCCGTACTCGGTGTCATTGGCCAGCGCAATCGCCTCGGCTTCATCGCGAAAGCGGAACACGGGAGCGACCGGACCGAACAGTTCCTCGCGCGCCACGCGCATGTCTGGCGTGGCGCCGGCAATCACGGTCGGCTCGAAGAACGTGCCGCCCAATGCATGGCCCTTGCCGCCGATGACGACCTTCGCGCCCTTGTCGACGGCATCGTCGATCATGGCTTGCAGGTGTTCGCACGCGGACTTCTGAATCAGCGGCCCCTGTTGCACGCCTGGCTCGACGCCATTGCCGACCTTGAGCTCCGCCACGCGGCGCACCAGCGCCTCGACGAAGCGGTCGTAGATGCCGTCCTGCACCAGGAAGCGGTTGGCGCATACGCAGGTCTGGCCGCTGTTGCGGTATTTCGACGCCATCGCGCCTTCGATGGCGGCATCGAGATCCGCATCGTCGAACACGATGAACGGGGCGTTGCCACCCAGCTCGAGCGACAGCCGCTTGATCGTCGGCGACGACTGGCTCATCAGCACGCGACCAACCTCGGTCGAGCCTGTAAAGGACAGTTTGCGTACGACCGGGCTGGCCGTCAGGACCGCACCGATCTCGCGCGACGGGCCGCACACTATTTGAAGCACGCCGGCAGGAATGCCCGCACGCTCAGCCAGCACTGCCAGCGCAAGCGCGGTCAGCGGCGTCAGGTCGGCCGGCCGCACGATAATCGAGCAGCCCGCGGCAAGGGCTGGTGCCACCTTGCGGGTGATCATCGCCGCCGGGAAATTCCACGGCGTGATGGCCGCGCAAACGCCGACCGGCTGGCGAATGACGAGGATCCGCTTGTCGGTCTGCGGATGCGATGCGACGTCACCGTAGATGCGCTTCGCCTCTTCCGCGAACCACTCGACAAACGACGCCGCGTAAAGGATCTCGCCGCGCGCTTCGGCCAGCGGTTTGCCCTGCTCCGAGGTCATGATCAGAGCCAGGTCGTCGGCGTTGGCAATCATCAGATCGAACCAGGCACGCAGCAGCTTGGCCCGCTCGTGGCTGCTGCGGCGCTGCCACACGGCCTGCGCTTCTGCGGAGGCCGTGATTGCCGATTCAACCTCGGCACCGCTCAGGCTGGCCACGCGGGCCAGGATCTCGCCCGTGGCAGGATTGGTCACTGCAAACGAGCGTCCGCTGGATGCCTCTTGCCATCCCGAGGCCAACCAGGCGCGCGTTTCGAGCAGTGAAGAGTCGCGCAGGCTGTCTTGGAGCACTGCAGTAGCTTGGGTGTCGAGGTTCATTACGTTGAACTGCATATGGAATGGATGACGCTTCGCAGAAAGCGTTCGGGCAAGCCATGCCGAGGCTGGCGAACCAGATATCGGTACGCCATGACGACGCGCTGGTACAGGCGCAAAGGATGACAGTCAGTTGCAGCGCCACACGCAAGGCGCAAGCCCCAACATCTCGGTCCCGACAAACCTTCGATTATTACGTTTTGTCGGCCTACAAACAGCGTTACTCCGGCCAAATATTAGCGGCTTAATGGCCTAAACTCAACGCAATAAAGGTTAGGGAAAACACCGACGGAATCAGGCGCAGATGATGTCGAATCGAGTGAGTTGGGCGTGTTGCGGGACATGCAGGCGTGACTGTTCGGGCGCGGGCCTTTGCACGTGCTTGCGCTCCGACAATCGAGGTGGACACCTCGTTGCCGTCTATGTGGGTTTGAACGACTGAAGGAGACGAGAGGCGTTGTTGACGCCCACCAAGGTGGACAGCAGTTCGGAATTCGCTAGTAACGTCCCAGGTGTGCAGCGTACGAAGCGGGGGCCTCAAGTCAATCGAGGCCATCACCAGCGAGCGCGTACCTGCCGTGGCATCAGACTTGCCCAGCGCCACGCCCGGTGAAGCCCCGGTAGGTGCTTTTCACACCCCGGCGTCAAAGCGGCTTCGTGACGCCGCCAATGGGCCTACCCCTAGACTGACCGATTCCATGGTGGAACTGGGGGAGCGGCTCGTCCATCCTATTTGCGCTGATCTTCGCTTGGCCGCCCCGCCCTTATTCCTTTTGCTCACCGCTTTACTTGTTGCGCTGGCCTTAACGGGAAGAAGACGGCAATTTCCGGACAAGTAAAAGTGCGCGCGATTTCTTGCGAATGGCGCGGCATAGCCATTCCGGACTGGGACATTGCACCTAGATTTACATCGCCGCACTGCTCCAACGAAATTCCGTGCATTGATACGGTCCAGTGCGGTTCGATGCAGTCTGCGTGAGCGTGGACCACGTCCGCACATCAAAACTCTGCAGTGGCTCGATCCATCCTGCATCCGATCTCGCATGGCAGACGTATATGACATCAGCGCTGCGCCGGGCTTGAGACAAGCTGCGCAGCGCCCGATCCATACCCTGCCAAAGGAGATTGACCCATGAAGCGAGCACTGCTACTGGTTTTGACGTTGACCACCGCGACGCTGAGCGCATGCGGAGGCGGCGACGATGCGCCCATGTCGATGGCATCGACGGCGTCGACAGCACAATTTCCGCAAAACGCCGACATGTGGGCCGGACTTGGCGGAGATGCAAGTGCACCGGCCGCCGTTTCGAAGGTGGTCGACGACGCGGTGTCCGGTCTGCTCGCAGACCCCAAAGAAGCACCGTACTTTGCCAACATCGGTCAGCCCGGACACGACACGGTGGGGCGTCTCAAGGCTTGCCTGAACCTCCAGTTCAAAGCGTTGTTTGGTGGCCCCTTCAGCTATCCAGGACAAGTCGCGGCAGATGGCACCACCGTCATGTGTGACGACATGGCCACAGCACATTCCGACGTCGGTATCCCTGGCTGTGTGTTCGATCAGTTCATCACCGATGCCGCTGCTGTCATGAAGACCGATGGCGTTCCGGATGCCTACATCTCCCGTGTAGCACCCGTGCTCACTGGCCTCAAGTCGACCATCGTGTCGTCCATGCCTCAGTATCTGGGCCCCAACACCGCCCAGAACTGCCAATGAGCCCGCGCCGCTGGCTGCAGCGCTACACAATGCCCAGTGTTGCAGCGCTGACGGTTGCGATTGGTCTGGTCGGGGCATTGCACTCGAAGGCGGCTCGCCCTCTGCTCGCAATGCTTGGCGTCCCCTGCCCCGTCGACACCACCACGGCGGAGCAAGTCAGCGTACTGCGTGCCAGCGGCCTGGCGCACCTTCGAACAGACCAGATCGCACCGGCTCGCCCCGTCCCGGGCGGATTCGTACTGGATCGCACGACCGCCGAGGAGGCCGCTCGCTGGGCATACAAAAATGACATAGCCTGTGATGATGTCAAACACGGCTACCGCTATCTTCGCTGCCGAGGTGTGGACGCCAATAAGCTCGGTCTTGCCGGCCCGCCTGTCAGCGAGTTGTGGCTCAGCTTCGGGCCCAGTGGCCATCTCGTCGGCATAGACGTCTACCGACGCGGTATGAGCGCCGGCGACACAACGGCCGCCTGGGATGGCGCGAGATATGCGCTGCGCAATGCGCTCGGTATGCCGACGTCGACAATGGGTGATCCATCACCAGAGGTATTGAGCGGATCGCCACTGCAGACGGCACGGTTGCAGTATCGATTTTCCGACTACGTGGCGATCGTCACCGCGAGCAACTTGCCTTACGCCGGACTGGCGGTGCGAGAACAGTACCTGTCGTCCGGTTTTTGATTTCACGTGCTAAACCTTCGGCCTGATGGTCGAAGGTTTTTTTGACCGCGACGGATAACGTGTGGGCCAGTAGATTCGCCGGCCTCCATTAAAGTTACTGCTTCAACACGAACGGCTGATCAGCATCAGCCTGTCACCTGCAATCTCTGCATCGCCCCCGGGGCGAATCCACAGCGCCTCACCGGCCTCCCGCAGTCGGGGTTTCCCCGCGCTTGGATGAAAGTTCTTGCCGCCGCTAATCGGGAGAACAGCCACTGTCGCTCGGGTTAACCTGCATCGCGCGCCCCTTTCGATGACAGGCTCTAAAAAACAGCGTGTCTCAAACAGAACGGCGTCAATAGAATCCTCGCAGCCTCGGCATACGTACATAGAAGACACCGATCGAGGCAAGAGGAGACCCCATGCTGCACATCCGCAACGGCTGCCTGGCAGCCAGTCTTTGTTTGCTCGTTGCCGCCTGCGGCGGTGGCGCATCTGATTCATCAACGGCGGGCGCCTCAGGATCCGCGACCTCCTCGGTCGTGGCAACGTCCCCTGTCGCGCAGTCGGCTGCCTGCGATACACCACTGGCACCGAGTGTGGTCAACAACTCGATCGTCGTGCCGGTGCCGTCGGACTTCGACCCGAGCGCGAATCCAACGCCAACCACCCGCGTTTACTTTTCGGTCATGCTGCCCTCGCGCTGTCCTGGCGATCGCTTTCCGGTGGTCCTGCACAGCCATGGCTACGGCGGCAATCGACTGAAAACCCTGGCAGCCAATGGCGATCTGCATCCGGGCGATCCGCATTTCACGTCGATCGACGAACTGGTGCAGGCGCTGCCGTATCACGGCTACGTTGTCATCAGCTACGACGAACGCGGACACGGCGACAGCGTGCCCGCCAATGGCGGCGGCAATGCCCGCATCATCGATCCGCGCGCCGAAGTTCAGGACGCTCGCGCGATCCTGGATTGGGCCTACGACAACGCCGACAGTCTGTACGTGCAGACCGAGCCGCAGACCGGGATCCCAAAAGACATCAAAGTCGGCACGATCGGTTACAGCTACGGGGGCGGTTTTCAGATGCCGCTGGCCGCGCTCGACCCGCGCATCGACACCATCGTGCCCAACGGCACCTGGTATGACCTGCTATACAGCCTGCTGCCGGGCCAAGGCATGAAGCTCTCCTACGGCGGGCTGCTTTGCCTGCTGGCCAGCACCGCCACGACCGCGAGCCCGGGCGGGCACGGCGTATCGAATACGCCGCTGGTAGCAACGCTGTGCAACACCATCGGCGTGCAGGGGCCGCTAGCCAGCACCGTCCGCACGGAGACAGACCTGTTCAACCTGGCGAGTCTGCCGACGGCGTACCCGCGTCCCGTCTCCGGCACGGAGCTGACCCAGTTCTTCTTCGATCATGGCATGGGCTATTTCGAGGCCCAGCAGCGTGCGGGCCTTCCCTGGAACTTTGGCGAAACCCAGGCAGTACTGCGCAAGGTGCCAGCGCTGTTCCTGCAGGGCAACCGCGATGTTCTGTTCAACGTGACGGAGGCCTACATGAACGCGCGGTATTTCGCGTCGACCGGCGCGGATGTGCGCGTGCTGACGACCGAAGGCGGCCATATGAATCCGCTGGCGGGCCAGTCGCAGGGCACCGCCAATTGCGGCGGCGTCGTGGGTGTCGCGTCGATCCTCAGCTGGTTCGACAGACAGTTGAAGGGCATCGACTCCGACACGTTCAACGCGATCCCCAAGGTTTGCCTCTCGGTGGCGGATACGGTTGGCGCCCCCAATACCCAGCCGGTCGGTTTGGAGATGGACCGCATCCCCGTGGGCTCGCTGTCCGGGCCGGGGGCGATTCCCACGAATGCCTCCACGCTGACCGCGTCGGTGCCGCTGGGTGCGGCCGGGCCGGTCTTCGTGCCGATCACGACCATCAGCGGTACCGGGCAGGTGCTGGCCGGCGTGCCCCGTATCACCAACCTGGCGGTGACGCGCGGAACGGGTGCGGTTCAGGCGGCGGTGGCTTACGTCGGTGTCGGCATTCAGCGTGGCGGCAAGCTGATCCTGGTGGACGACCAGGTGACGGCGTTTGCAGAAGGCGACCATCAGGATGATCCGGGGCTGAACGCAGGCGCAGTCCTGCTGCCCGCCATTGGAGAGCAGCTTCAGGACGGCGACCAGGTCGGGCTGCTGTTCTATCCGCAGCACGTTCAGTACGCGGCAATCGTCAGCGCGAGCTCGCTGCCCAATGCGACCAACGTCGTCAACTTTGCGCTCGGCACGCAGATCCCTCCGGTGACATCGGCTCTCGACCTGTCGACGGCGGCAGTGCCAAACGTCTATAACGTGTCTGCGACCGACGTGGAGCTGCCGATCCTGGTGCCGGGTGCGTACCCCCGAAGCCGGCTCAGCCAGTGACGGAGCGACCGGTGATCGCCTGGGTGCCGCTGAGCGAGCGCCGCGGGTGGGGCAGCCGGCTCAGCCCTCCCCTCACCGCCTTGACCTGATGTGTGGTGAGGCAGACGGCGGGCCAATCGAGGGGCAGGCGAGGCGGTGACGTGGTGTCCACCGCCCTGCCAGATGCGTTTGGGGCTATTTGAGTGTGCTTGCATCCACCCACTGGTATCCGAGGCCAGAGATGCCTTTCACCAGGCTTTGGAAATCCTGGAATGCATTGGACGCAGCCGTACCCGACATGTCGGAGTCCAACCAGAACGGATGGAAGAAGAACGACGCGAAACCATCGCGCACGACCCACGCATATTGGGCATTCAGGTAGATGTCCTGCCAGGTGTACGTCAGGCACGAGAACGGATCGATATTGCAGATGTTGTATTCGATGTTGCCGAGGTTCTCCGGAATGATGCGCTGGCCGTAGTAGTCGGAATAGATCGCGTACGGGAAGAACTGCCCGACCGCGAACGCGTGACTGTTGGCGGTTGAGTTGAGCGTGTACAGATCGCTATTGCTGCAGATGGTATTGGTGTTGGTGACGCTGCTCGTGGTGTTGTTGGTGCACGCGAAGTACACCACGCGCTGGTAGGTCGAGTTGAAGCGCGGCGGTACGGCGGCAATCGACAGCGGCGACGATTCGTAATGCGGGGCCTCCCAGGCGAACGGTGTGTAACCGTTGCTGGTGAACTGCTGGAGGCCCGCGTCCAGTCGCCCGCCCGCCCACTGGAGCGAGTCGTCGTCGGTCGGGGTATTGGCCGTCGCATACCAGAACTCGAAATCATTGCCGCTCACCGCATTGTCGATATTGGGCACGTTCTCGTATTGATGCGTGTAGCCATGCATCATCACCCTGCCCCCGCGCTTGAGCGCATAGTTGATCGCCGATTTCAACCCAGTCGCGTTGGCCAGCGTGATCGTCTCCGGCACGCCGTTGTTGTAATACCCGTTCGGATCGGTGTAGACCGGAATCGTCGCCATCGAGAACGGAATGTGCTTGTTGTACAGATAATCCGTCAGCTTCTTCATCGAGCTTGTACTGGTGTACGCATTCATGTCTTCGAAGCGCACCATGGCCCGGTGGGTGTAGACCGTTGACGGGCTGTCGCCAAGGATGTCGTGCAGCAGATCGCAGAACGCCAGGTAGCGGTCGCGCGGGCCGATGTACGAAAACGGCTGATCGGCGAAGTACCAGAAGTTGCCCGAGCGGACCACGTAGGGCGCCACGGCTCCGGTCTGGCTGTCCGTGATGTTGACCAGCACCTTCGCCTTCGTTGCGTCAGTGACCTGCGTGACGCCGATGTCCGGATCGGCGCTGACCACGCCCGTCGTCGCGTTGAAGTTGTAGTACTTCACCATCGACATGCCCTTGTAAGCCACGGTATCGAAGAACCCCGGGTTCGGATTGCTCGACGACGGATAGACGTTGCCGTTGAAGCCATAGACCTCGTTGAAGGCGATGCCGAATTTCTGGGTGAAGGTTGGATTGGCGTAATCGACCGTGTCCCAGGCCAGCTCCCACAGGTTGTACTTGAACCAGACCACGGTGGAGGTGGTCGACATCACATCACTCAGGAACGCAGGGGGAATGGTGTTGTTGTAGTAGTCGCCCAGATAGAAGGTGGCCTGGCTGGCCTGCACGGAGCCCGCCGTGTAATTCTGGATCGGGACCAGACTGACTGAGGTATTCCAATGCCCCAGCAGGTTGCGCAGCATGATTGCGTAGGCAAGACCCAGGTTGGTGTAAGGGTCGTTAGGCGGCGCGTCGTACAGTACAAGCACCTTCATCGGCGCCGCAGCCTGGGCAGATGGTATGGATATGGGCCGGAATGCCAGCAGGAGACTGACTGCGAGCATGCATGCCAGGATGAGTTTTTTCATGATCGCCTCCGTCAGTCGACCCAGACAGTGCCGTTCTGGCGATGCACCGACGCCGGAGAGACGATCGTGCCGCCGGTGCTATGGCCGTGCTCTGCTTCGCGCATGAGCGAACGCGGCATGCCTGGAACGATCACGGTCGGCACAGTGGGACGAGGCGGCGGAACCACCTTGCCATTCAGCATATGCGGCGACGCGCTGATGCCGGCATTCTTGGCTGGGCCGGTCGATCCGGTTGTACCGGTCGGCGCAGCAAGGCCTGTAGCCCCCAGCAATCCGATCGTGGCGGTCAGCAGGCCCTTGCGTGCCCATGTCCACGATGGTGTGCAATGTTTGGATGTCATGATTCGTCCCCTTGACGCAACGCGCCGCCCTCACCTTGAAGAAGCGCTCGTCCCGGTTTGCCAAACACTGCTCTGACAACGAGATTCGACGGCCCCCGTGCCATTCCCTCCCGACGCCAGTTGTTGAACAGGTCTCTACCGTCACGTAAATGGCGAACGGCGTTGCGGCCGTACGCAGGCAGCACCACCGCTGGCGCCACCACATCCGTTGAAGGCACAGGATCGTTTCAGGATTGCAGCGGCGTATCGGCCATGATCGCGTGCGGCGGAACGCTGCATCACGACGCTGCGTCGATGGCACCGCCTACCTTGTCGGCCGTCGCTCGCGCGCGCGTCGAAGGCGCCACCGTAATGGCGGTCGTGACGGACTGGCGGGCATTCTGGATGGTTCCGCGGCATGGCGGACGTCTCCGCAACAATGTACTTTGCACGGATGGTGAATCCGCGCAAGAACCACGCCAACGCGGCTAAAGGCGCGAACCACGGCGCATCAGCGCGTCGGGCATGACGCGTCGTCGGGAAACACGCCAGAACTGATTCACGCATGAAACAGGTGGACGTCGTGTTCGTGTCCGGCTCTACTACTGTATCAACGCCAAGCAGACTGCCGGAGGCCAACCGCCCGAAGCGCGCCAATGCCCCCTGTTTCTGATGGCTTTGTCCTTGGCATTGCCCTGCTCCAAGACGGACTGCATCGACGCCACATGCTCCATCGGTACAACGGAATCGTGCCCTGCGTACAGACCCAGTTCTGCAGCACGTCTTCTGCTTCGCCTGAACTGCGGAGGATTGTGTAAGCCGACGAATAGAGTTTGGGAGAAGTCAGCGTACAGGGTTCTGCGAACGCCGATTTGCTTCCTTCGCCAGTCTGCTTGAGCAGCTCAATAAGCCGTTCCCGGGCGGCTTCCTGCGGCGCTGATATCGTGCCCGCGGGGCCGGGCGAAGATGCTCCGACAACGTGCATATGATTTTGCGTGCCCGGGTTACCCATGACGGGATGCGGCAAAAGCATATCTCCCGCGTCCTTCCGGCAATGAACATCTTGCGCGTAGCGAAATTGAGATGACATTGCCTTCCTCCCGTCATAGTTCGAGCGCGCAAGGGCACGCGCCCTTGCGCTGCACGGGAAGGATTACGGCATCAATACCTTGTCCACGACGTGAATCACGCCGTTCGACTGGTACACGTTGCCGATCGTTACAACGGCGACGCCACCCTTGTCGTCGGTGACGGTCAAACGGTCGCCCTTCTGCATGACGGTGAGCGGATCACCCTCGACGGTTTTGAGCATCGCCTTGCCGCCGCCATCGGCGACAGCCTTCATAAGGTCTTGTGCCGTGAGCCGGCCGGGCACCACGTGATAGGTCAACACCTTGACCAAGGTCGGCTTGCTTTCAGGCTTGAGCAACTGATCGACGGTGCCGGAGGGCAGCGCAGCAAAGGCTTCGTTGGTTGGTGCGAACACGGTGAATGGCCCCGTCCCAGACAGTGTTTCGACCAAGCCACCTGCCTTCACGGCAGCAACAAGAGTGGTGTGATCCTTCGAATTGACCGCATTTTGAATAATGTTCTTGGACGGATACATCGGAGCGCCGCCCACCATGGTGGTGGCTTCGCCATCGCCCATTGCGGCCGTCGCTACGGACGCATAGCCGCCAGAAATGATTGCGAAAGAAAGCAGAACACCAAACAACTTTGCCAGTTGATACCGTTTCATCGTTGACCTCTATCGTGGCGCTTCGCAACGTGGAAGCAATCAATATACGAAGACAAGTGGCTGTCGGATGCACGGTCGGATCGCGCAACAACGCAGTAGCAACCCACAAGATTGAGTTGGCTTTGCATCAGAAAAGTCTGTACCTCCAGACCCAAGAGTTGCGATCGCTCATCCAACCGAGCCTCGCTGGTGAGATGGGAAGGTAGCTACTGTTCGCTCTTTCGTTTTGTACTGATTTTTCCTTGCGACCCGGGTGCGCGTTAATTTTGCGCACGGATTTACTTCCAAGTCATGACGGCATAGCGGAGACAGAAGTTGCTCTACAAAGAGAGTCAGCGCATTTCTTACTGAATGGCTTGCATACCATGAACTGAACCGCCGGCTGGGACAGGTCGACGTGGACGTTGCCGTGCGATCAAGCGCGACGGCCGAGGATCTGCCGGGGGCGAGCTTTGCCGGGCAGCAGGAAACCTATCTCAACATCCGGGGCGAACGTGCCCCGCTCGACGCCTGCCGCCGCTGCTACATGTCGCTGTTCACAGACCGCGCAATCAGTTACCGCCAAGCGAAGGGCATCGACCATTCCAAGGTCGCACTGTCGGTCGGCGTGCGGCGGATGGTGAGATCCGATCTGGGCGGCGCCGGTGTCATGTTCACCATCGATACCGAGACGGGCTTTGACAAGTCTGTCCTGATCAATGCGGCCTGGGGGCTTGGCGAAAACGTCGTCCAGGGCAAGGTGGACCCCGACGAATACGAGGTCTTCAAGCCGCTGCTGTCTGAGCCGTCGTTGTTGCCGATCGTTGGAAAGAAGCTGGGCGGCAAAGGTCTCAAAATGATCTACGCAAACGACGGCGGCCACCCGACGAAGAACGTCCCGACATCAAAAACCGAGCGTGCGGCGTTCGTCCTGAGCGATAAGGAGATCCTGATCTTGTCGCGATGGGCCTGTGTGATCGAGCAGCACTATGAAGTGATGGCGCAGAACGGCATCCGGCGCGGCGAAGCCGGCCTCAAAATTTATGTGATGTGCGAGATTCCATCGAACGTGATTCTGGCGAAGGCTTTCGCGCAACGCTTCGACGGCTTCTCGATTGGCAGCAACGATCTGACGCAGCTGACGCTGGGCGTTGACCGCGACTCGGCAGATCTCGCGGAGCCTTTCGATGAGCAGGACGATGCCGTCAAGTGGATGATCCAAAGCGTCATCGCGAAGGCACATGAGGCCGGCGCCCACGTCGGTTTGTGTGGCCAAGCACCCAGTGACCACCCCGAATTTGCCGCCTTCCTTGTCGAGTGTGGCATTGACTCCATATCGGTGAGCCCGGACAGCTTCATCGCGGTCAAACGCACTGTGGCGGCGGCCGAGAGCGCTGCACGGAAAACCGCGTAATACGGGCACTAAGCGGGCGCACTCACAACGCGCCTTCTCATCCGTTCCGAAGTCACCTCAAATTCCGGCGCATTCACCGGCCGATCGCACACCTGCGGTGTCCCAGCAAATAATTGGTTGATCAATAGCGCTTCCTGATTTGGCACGGTTGTGCCCAGATGGGCTTCGTCCGGGCACGGCCGGTGCATTTCTACTTTGCATCCGCCTTCGGCGCTGCGCACGTTTTCACGCCCAGAATGCTGTAGGCGGGGCATACGCGCACGATACCTGTCAGCAGTGGCACGATGCCAATCCAGCCCCAGGCGCCCACGCGCCCTGTCGCGGCCAGACCGATCAAAACCAGCCCGACAACAATTCGAATAACGCGGTCGATCGTTCCAACATTTGCTTGCATGGCGGACTCCTTGATTCGATGAGGATTGCACAGGCTTTTCACCAAGGCTGAACGTTGCTGTGCAATCCGTTCAGAGGCTGGGCGACTCATATGCGCCTTGGGAAAATTCTTAACGCAAGTCAAAAGCCGGGTCATGATGTAGCGCAACACTTTGCTAAGTGGTCCGTCGCCCGGCCGCCCGGCGCTAGCGTGCGTCCTTCGGCCTGTCACCTTTGGGCCAATCGTTGACGCGTGGCGCGTAGTCTGGGCGGGGTTGCTGGGTAAAGAACGCGGCGACATCCACAGCATCCTGCGCAGACAGCGTGCCGCCCTGACCAAGCGGCATGTTGTGCTTCACGAACGCAGCAGCGGTGTACATCCGGGCCATCCCTGCCCCCACGTTGAACGAGTCCTTGCCCCACAGTGGCGGGAATATGTAGCCGCCTTGCGGATTTGGGGTGCCCTGCCCCTCAGCACCGTGGCAGGACGCGCACTGTGCTGCGTAGACTGATTTGCCGTGCTCACGGTTTGGAACGAGCGAGGTGTCAATCTTCTCGAAACCTCGGCCAGCCACATTGGTGCCGGTGGGCACGCCTGTGGACAGCCACTTCATATAGGCCATGATGGCGTTCATCTCTGCCGAGTCGAAGGGCAGCGGTTTGCCGTTCATCGAGCGCTGGAAGCAGTCGTTGATGCGCTCCTGGAGCGAGATGATTTTGCCGCTGCGGGACCGGTATTCCGGAAAGGCTCCTGTGAGCCCGACCCAAGGCGATGCGTAGGCCGTCGTCCCGCCATTCAGATGGCAACTCGTACAGTTCAGGCCGTTGCCCACGTTTCGGGGCAACAGTTTGTGGGTATCCGTCAGCAGCTCCTTTCCGCGCTTGATGGCGTCCCCCATGGCCCCCTGCTGGATCGAAGACTCCTCAGGCACGTGCATCGGGACGGTCTGAGGTTGCGATAGCGCAGGCATGCTGGTTGCCGCCAAAAGCGCCACTACCAGGGTGTGCGACTTGACTGAGTTCAAGAGTGTCTCCTTTGTATGAGGCGTACCTTTTTCGGGTACGTTAGTGTGTTTGGCATTACGCTGCCAGTGCGACCTTTGCCACCATCCCGATGGCAATGAGACCCGCGATGAACGCGAAGCCCTGCTGCAGCCTGTGGCCGCTCAACTGACCGGCCACGACCCGCCCACCCAGCATGGCAAGCATGGCGCCTGCGGCAAAAGGCACGCCGATCTGCCAGTTCATTCGCCCCGACAAGGCAGTTGTGATGACGCCTGAGGCAGACACCAAGGTAATGACTGCCAGAGAGGTCGCCACGATGGAATGCACCGGGGCGTTGGTGGCTTTCTTGAGCGCCGGAACGATGACGAAGCCCCCACCCACCCCCAGCAGGCCCGAGAGAAAGCCAGCGCCAATGCCCGAAAGCGCGAGCGCGCGGGTGCAGGAAGCCGTCCAGACAAAGCGGCCGGTCTGGTTATCCAGTTGACACGGTTGCGAGTGCTGCTCGGTTTCCGCTCTGTGGGACGCACTCGCGCTAGCCTGCTTGAACATGCGCAGCGCAACAAAGGCCAGCACGGCAGCGAAGAGCAGGGTCAGCGGTCCGTTCGGAAGACGGTGCGCGAGCCACAAGCCTGCGGGTGAGAAGACCGTACCGGCCAATGCCATCAGCGTGGCGGCGCGGTAGCGCACGATGCCCGCCCGCAGTCCAATGGCGGCCCCCACGGCCGCAGACAGGCCCACGGCAAGCAGGGCGACCGGCGCGGCCTCTGCAACATTGAGGCGCAGGACGAACAGCAGAAGCGGAACCGCGAGGATCGCGCCACCTGCACCAGTCAACGCCAGGATGAGGCCGACCACAGCGCCAAGTGCAGCGCTGCTTACAACGATGTTTTCCATTGACTCCCCGTAGCCTGCTTATGCGTGTTGTGCGCTGGATTTCATTCGCTCAAAGACCTCGAAGACAACCATGCCAGCCACCATGGCGGCTACGAAGCCAATCGCTTTCGGATAGCCCGCACCCAGGGCCACGAGCGCGGGGCCCGGGCAGAAGCCTGCCAAGCCCCAGCCGATACCAAACGCGGCGCTGCCCAACACCAGCCGCAGTGTCACGACCGTGCTTGCTGGCAACTGCATGGACATTCCGAGGAACGAACGCTTGCGGCGTTTGGCAATGAAGAACGCGAGTGAGCCAACGGCAATCGCGCCGACCATCACGAAGGCAAGAGAAGGGTCCCACCGGCCTGCCAGGTCGAGAAAGCCCTGCACCTTGGCCGGATTGGCCATCCCGGAAATCATTAAGCCCATGCCGAAAAGCAGGCCGGCGAGCAATGCGGTAATGGCAGCCATGTCAGCCTCCAATCAGATGTCGTTGCACGAAGACGGTCAGGAAGCCAGCCGCCATGAAGGTCGAGGTCGCAACCAGGGAGCGAACGGAGCCGCGCGAGATACCGCACACCCCGTGGCCGCTTGTGCAGCCGCTGGCGTAGCGCGTGCCCAGGCCCACCAGAAAGCCGGCGACCAGGATTTCGCTCCAGCCGGCCTGGATATCTGCAACGGGCGCCCTGCCGAGCAAAGTCGCAATGACCGGGGCACCGACCAGACCGGCAAGAAAGGCCACGCGCCAGACCACGTCAGTGCGTGGCAGGCTCAATAACCCGCCCAGGATGCCGCTGATGCCTGCGATACGGCCGTTGAACAGCACCAGCACGGCCGCCGCCGCACCGATGATCAGTCCGCCGCCCAGCGACAGGCCAGGCGTGAAGTTTGTGATGTCAATCAGCATGTTTTTTCCCCTTTGCCGTCGGCGCAGAACTGTTCGTAAAGGACAGTCATGACTGCGAGCGCCGGCCCACTTTCGATCGAATAAAAGATGTTCTTCCCATCACGACGTGACACCACCAAGCCGTTCTCGCGCAGGATGCCCAGCTGTTGCGACAGCGTCGGCTGCCGGATGCCCAGCCGCTCCTCCAGTGCGCCCACGGACAGCTCCTCTTGCGACAACTGGCACATCAGCAGCAGTCGGTCAGGATTGGCGAGCAGCTTGAGTAAGGCGCAAGCGTTCGACGCGGCGGCTTGCATGCTGACGAGGTCGATAGCAGCTTGATCGTTGTCCATATGTGCTTTCGGTTTCCATGCGTATAGTATATAAAAAAATATATTATTTTCCAGTAGATTGATGTGCGGCATAGGAGGCCCCATGCAACCGATTGTTCAGCCATTCTTTGACCCGGCAACCTGGACAGTGACCTACGTGGTTCATCAGGAAGCGCGCTCCGAGTGCGCGATCATCGACTCGGTCCTGGATTACGACCCAAAGTCGGGCCGGACGTCGACGGCCAGCGCCGACCGGGTCATCGCGTTTGTGCGCGAGCGTGCGTTGCGCGTCGAATGGATTCTTGAGACGCATGCACACGCAGACCACCTTTCCGCCGCGCCCTATCTCAAGCGTCATCTGGGTGGCCGCATCGGCATCGGTCAACACATCCGACAGGTGCAGGGCGTGTTCAAAGAACTCTTCAACCTGGAAGCGGAGTTCCGGCCAGACGGGTCACAGTTCGACCATCTGTTTGAAGACGGCGAGACGTTCGCCATCGGCGGGCTGACCGGCAAGGCGATTCACGTGCCAGGTCACACACCTGCCGATATGGCGTACCAATTCGAGGATGTGGTTTTCGTGGGCGATACGCTGTTCATGCCGGACGTTGGCACCGCGCGCTGTGACTTCCCGGGTGGCAATGCACACGAGCTGTTTCATTCCATCCGTAAGCTGCTGGACTTGCCAGACGAGACCCGGCTCTTCATGTGTCACGACTATCCGCCAGAAGGACGGGGTCCGGCCTGGGAAACTACGGTGCGTGACGAACGCAATCGCAATATCCATGTGCACGACGGCGTGACCGAGGCACAGTTTGTCGCCATGCGGCAGGCCCGCGATGCGACGCTGGCGATGCCGACGCTGATTCTGCCTTCAGTGCAGGTCAACATCCGCGCAGGAGAGCTGCCCCGCCCGAAGAGAACGGCGTTCGCTACCTGAAAATCCCGCTTAACGCCCTCTGAGGCCACATCGCGCACGCCCATTGGGCAGATGTTCAAGTCACCGGCAGAGATTCTTGCCGATTGCGCGACGGTCGGAATTCGCCAGGAAACCCCCGTCATTGTCTTCTGCTTCAAAGGCGCGCGCGCATCCACAACGTTCGTCGCGCTGGAGGAAGCCGGCATCAAGAACGTGCGGCTATATCTCGGTTCCTGGAACGAGTGGTCCCGGGACCCTTCCCTTCCGATCGAAGAAGGATTGCCCTACTGAGGGCTATCGCCATCGCACGCCACCTCAATCAGATTGGCCTTCATATTTCGCTTCAGGAGATACGTGAGGAAGAAATGGACAAGGCTCGCCAGACCCAGGATCCGAAAGAGCGCCAGAAACTGCTCGATGAACATTGGGCAACAACGCAGAGCACGATGGGCATGATGCGTGAGCTGTGGGGCCCGGGAATGATGGGCGGTCCTGGAATGATGGGTGGCCCTGGAATGCGCGGTGGTCACATGATGGGCGGCGGCCCGATGATGGGGTGGCGGGGGATGGGAGGCTACTACTCGCGGCTCACACCCGAGCAGATGAAGGAACACCAATACATGTCGGACCAGTACATGGACCTCCACTATCAGATGATGCTGGACCATCAGATGTGGAGGCAGACGCCACGGTAACGCCGATTTGTGCAAGCCCGTGTCCACTAAGCCAAGTGGACATGGGGCGAGGTAGCACGAGGTTGCGTACCCGTCTGCCGAGCCGATCAGCGATTTCGCCAGGAAGGCTTATGGCCGTGGATTGCACTGAACCGCATGCCGAGCTGCCACCCACTCCTCGTTTGTAGGCTCTACTGCTACGCGAATCCGGCTCGCTGAACTGGAAATGATCGCCGCATGCGCCTGGTTGGCCTCGTCATCCAGGCTGACGCCCAAATAACCAAGCGCGCCCACAACGCGTTCGCGAAGTACAGCGTTGTGTTCGCCAATACCCGCCGTGAAGACCAAGAAATCCAGGCCGCCCAGCACGGCCACCAGGGCGCCGATCTCACGGACGATCCGGCGCACGTAGAGCGCGAGCGCTGCCTGCGCACGCGGGTTGTCGGCCTCGCGCGCAATCAGGTCGCGCGGGTCGGAAGACAGCCCCGACAACCCAAGCAGACCCGATTGGTGATACAGCACGTGCCCGACTTGTGCGGGGGAAAGATGCTCCGTCTCCATCATGTAGAGCACCGCACCCGGATCGAGCGAGCCACATCGCGTCCCCATCATCAGGCCGTCGAGGGCGGAAAACCCCATCGTTGTGGCCACGCTCTTCAGGCCGTGCATCGCACACAGGCTGGCGCCGCTGCCCAAGTGCGCGACGATGCCTCGCCCCAGGGCTATATCGTCATGCCGTTCCAGCAAAGCGATCGACATGTACTCGTACGACAACCCGTGAAAGCCATAACGGCGCAGACCGCGCTCCCATGCCGTGTACGGCAGCGGCAGCATCGTCTCAACCTGCGGCAGCGTGCGGTGGAACGCGGTATCGAAGCACGCGACTTGCGGCACATCGGGCAAGTCCGACAGCAGCGCCTCGATCGCCTCCAGCGCAAACGGCTGATGCAGGGGCGCCAGCGGAATGTAGCTCCGTAGATCGGAAAGCACCTCCGAGTTCACGCATACCGGCGCGAAATATTTGGAGCCGCCATGCACCACCCGATGCGCCACGGCCATCAGCCGGCGGCCGTCCAGCCTGTGCTCGACACGCTGGCGAATGTGCATGAGTGCGGCGTGATAGGGCTGCGAACCTTCAAGCGCTAGCGCTTGTGTTGGCACGCCAGCCTCTGTCGCCAGGGGGTGGTCAGTGCCGATCCCCTCTACTTTCCCGCTCCACATGGGTGTGCGCGGCAATGGATCCAGGGTGGCATCGAACAACGCAAACTTGATGCTCGACGAGCCGCAATTCAGTACGACGATGCAATCGTTCATGGCGGTAGGTTGCGGTAGCGGTGAGCCAGCAAGGTGGCAACGGCACACGACGCGATGCGTGATTCGCGCGAGTCGGCACGGCTGGTCAACACAATGGGCACGCGGGCGCCGAGCACGATGCCTGCGCTGGCAGCGCCGCCCAGGTATTCCAACTGTTTGGCGAGCATGTTGCCGCTTTCCAGATCGGGCACCACCAGCACATCGGCCTGTCCTGCGACTTCCGAAACAATGCCCTTGATACGCGCCGCAGCCGCAGATACCGCATTGTCGAAAGCCAGCGGCCCGTCCAGCACACCGCCCTCGATCTGACCGCGGTCCGCCATCTTGCACAGTGCGGCCGCATCAAGCGTGGCGGGCATGCGCGGGTTCACGGTCTCGACCGCCGCAAGGATCGCCACCCGCGGCCGTTCAACGCCAATCGCATGCGCCAGATCGATGGCGTTGCGGACGATGTCCGCCTTTTGATCCAGGGTCGGCGCAATGTTGATGGCCGCATCCGTCACGATAAACGGGCGCGGATACGCTGGCGATTGCATCAAGAAGCAATGGCTGATCCGACGTTTGGTACGCAGCCCAGCCTCCTCGCGCACCACTGCCGCCATCAACTCGTCGGTATGCAGACTGCCTTTCATCAGCGCCTCTGCCCTGCCCTGCGTCACAAGCTCCACTGCGCGGGTTGCAGCGGCACTGCTGTGCGGCACGTCTTCGATCTCTATGCCACTGAGGTCAAGGCCGGCTTCGGCGGCTACGCGCATCAGCTTGGCATACGGCGCGACGAGGCATGGCACGATCAGCCCCTCAGCGTGCGCGTCCATCACGGCAGACAGGCTCAGCGCATCACACGGGTGGACGATGGCCATACGGATCGCACCAAGAGGCCGCACATGGTCGAGCAGCCGGTGAATGCCATCACTGCCGGTGGTGATACGCACATCCGGCAGCGTGGTACGCGGACGCTCGATCCGCTCGGTGGGCGCGATGACCTCGGCCTCGCCCGTGATGGCCACCGTGCCGCTGTCGTTTGTGCAACTGCATGCCAGCTTGATCCGCTTTCTTTCCTCCTCCTTGCTGACCACCGTCACGCGGATGGTCAAGGTGTCGCCAATGCGCACCGGCGCGAGAAACTGCAGCGTCTGCCCAAGGTAGATCGTTCCCGGCCCCGGCAAACGCGTGCCAAGCAAAGCGGAAATAAGCGCTCCGCCCAGCATGCCGTGGGCAATCACACCATGAAAACGCGTGGACGCCGCAAACTCCGGGTCCAGGTGCTGCGGGTTGACGTCCCCCGATAGCACGGCAAAGAGTTGGATGTCCTCCGCCGTGAGCGTGCGCAGGATGGCAGCCGTGTCGCCAATGGCAATTTCGTCAAAGGTGCGATTGCGCACAACACTCAGATCACCGACTGACAGCAAGGCCGGCGGTGCAGACAAATGATCGGGGCCCATGTGTGCTCGTCAGGAAGCTTGATGGAGTTGACCGTTGCCCTTGCCGGGCGCACGGACAGGAGTTGACCGCTCGGGTCCGGAGGGGAGCAATGCGTCGCCCGGCATGCCCCACGCCGACAGCATGCCCTGCAGCGCCGTATTGACCGGCATGGCATTGCCTGCCGTGCTCAATGCCCTTACAGAAGCCTGCTGCCATTCCAGCATGACGCCCTGGTAATCCGCCACGAAGCTCGATTGGTTAGAGATGGCCGTCTGCACCACCCCCTGCAGCACATTCATGCCGCGCTGGCTGGCCTGCCAGAATGCGTTGGGCAGCAGTGCTGCAAAGGCGTTCCAGTCTCCGACGCGTTGCAGATCCTCCAGCGCGGACTCTGTGCGGGCGACGTCTTGGGCCAGCAGCTCAGCACCCAATTCATACCACCGCTGCCGTGTTGCCTTGAGCAGACCCAACGTCTGCAGTGCGAACTTGACTTGCGCCTTTTGGAGCGCGAGAGGAACGTTGGCGGGTGTATCCATGTTGGCTCCTTAAACCATCTGGCTGATGGTTTGGCGAAAGCGCGTCAATGATGCGAGAAACAGCACGGTGCCGATTACGCAGATGGCCAGACACTGCGGCCACACGACCTCGAGCCCCGCACCCCGATAGAGAATGGCTTGCGACGCCGACACAAAATGCGTGGTCGGCGCGGCGAACATAATGTCCTGCACCACGCTGGGCATGCTCTCTCGCGGGGTGGTACCGCCCGAGAGCAACTGCAGCGGCAGCAGCACCAGAACCAATAGCATGCCGAACTGCGGCATGGACCGCGCCACCGTCGCAAGAAAAATCCCCATGGACGTCGTGGCAAACAGATGCAGCGTAGCCACCAGCATGAACAGCAGGATCGAGCCCTCGATCGGTACATGCAGCGCGCCCTGCACCACGCACACCAGTGCAACGAGCGCGGCCAGCACCACCACCAGCCCCATCGACCAGACCTTGGACACCATGATCTCGAATGGCGTGACAGGCATCACCAGCAGGTGCTCGATCGTGCCGTGCTCGCGTTCGCGGATGAGCGCGGCTCCGGTCAGGATGATCGAGAGCATGGTCACGTTGTTGATGATCTCCATCAACGAGCCGAACCACGTCTGCTCCAGGTTCGGGTTGAAGCGGGTGCGCAGCACCAGGTCGACCGGCGTGGCGGGCGCGGCGCGGTGGCGCTGCAGGAAGGTATTCACCTCGCCCGAGACGATCTGCTGGATGTAGCCGTTGCCGGTAAAGGCCTGGCTCATGCGCGTGGCGTCGATGTTGAGCTGGATGGACGGTGCGCGGCCCGCCAGCACATCGCGCTGGAAGTTGGGCGGGATGTCGAGCACAAACGTGTAACGGCCGCTGTCCATGCCTGGGTCCACCTCGGTGAGCGGGATCAGCGCAGGCGTTCGGAAATGCGGTGGATAGAAGCTCGAGACAATGCGCGCCGACAGCGGTGAGCTGTCTTCATCGACGATGGCGATCGAGGCATTGTGCAGGCTTGCCGGCATGGCAGTAGCCGCCACGTAGATCGACACTGTGAAGGTATAGACGATCAGCACCAGCATCATCGGGTCGCGCACCAGGCTTCGCAATTCCTTGATGCCAAGACGGAAGATGTTGTTCAGGCGAGCGGTGCGGCGATCGATCGGAAGGCTCGGCATGATGTGGCTCTCCTATCGATCCTGCTTGCGCAGCATCAGCAAGGTGGCGCCCAGGATGAACGGCACCGCCGCCAGGAGCGGCCAGAATGCGCTGCCCAACGCACCCATATCCAGCGCCTTGCTGAACACGCCCCGGCTGATGGTCAGGAAATGCGTGGCCGGATACACGCGCCCGATCAAGGCCCCCGCCCCTTCCAGCGACGACACCGGATTGAGCAATCCGGAAAATTGCACGCACGGAATGATTGTGCCGATCATGGTGACGAACATGGCCGCGATCTGGCTTTGCGTAAAGGTGGACGCAAACAGCCCGAAACCCGTCGAACACGTCACGAAGATCAGCGCCCCCAGCGCTAGCGTCGCAAAGCTGCCTTTAATCGGGACACCGAACACCGTCACCGCCAGCACCGCCAGCAACAGGAAGTTCAGCATGGCCAGCACGATATACGGCGCCTGCTTGCCGAGCACAAATTCCGCGCGTGTGACCGGTGTCACGTAGAAATTGATGATGGAGCCCAGCTCCTTTTCACGCACCACCGACAACGCCGCCAGCATGGCGGGAATCATCATCAGCAGCATCGGAATCACGGCAGGCACCATGGCAGGCAGGCTTTTCACGTCGGGGTTGTAGCGATAGCGCGTCTCAACGCTGCTGGGCGCCGCCAGACGCACCCCCAGCCGGTGCACGGCCGTATCGGCCAGCCAGAGTTGGTGGATGGCCTGTACGTAACCGCGCACGGTTTCCGCGCGGGTGGGCATGGCACCGTCCACCCAGGCACCGATCTGCACGGCCGCGCCGCGTTCCAAGTCGCGTGCAAAGCCAGGCGGGATTTCAATCGCCAGCGACAACTCGCCGTTGCGCATGCGGCGGTCCAACTCAGCGTAGTCGCGAATTGGGGGTTTTTCGATGAAATAACGCGAGCCCGCCAGGTTGAGCGTGTAGTCGCGCGAAAGCACGGTCTGGTCGCGGTCCAGCACGGCGTAGGTCAGGTTCTCCACATCCAGGCTGATGCCGTATCCGATGATGAACATGAGGATGGCCGTGCCCAGCAGGGCCAGCGTGGCGCGCACGCGGTCGCGGCGCAGCTCCAACGCCTCGCGCTGCGAATAGCTCAATGCGCGCGCAAGACTGAAGCCGCGGCGGGCGGGCATGCCGGTAGGCGCAGTGGTTGCCGCCGTGCGCACCGGCAGCGGCGCGGCAACCTCGTCGGTGTCCGCAGACGCTTCGGCAGCCTCCCGTAGATAGCCAATGAACGCCTGCTCGAGCGTCTGCGTGCCACGGGCACGCACCAGCGCCGCGGGCGCATCGCTCACCAGCACACGGCCGGCATGCATGAGCGAGATGCGGTCGCATCGCTCGGCCTCGTTCATGAAGTGCGTGGAGATGAAGATGGTCACGCGATCCCGCCGGGCGAGGTCGATCATCAGGCGCCAGAACATATCGCGCGCGACCGGGTCCACGCCGGAGGTCGGCTCGTCCAGGATCAGCAGCTCAGGCTTGTGCACCATCGCCACGGCCAGCGACAGCCGCTGCCGCATGCCCAGCGGCAAGCTCTGGGGCAGGCTGTCGGACACGTCCTGCAGTCCGAAGCGGGTCAGCATCTCAGCCGCACGCGACTGCACCTCGGGTTCGGGCACCTGGAACAGGCGCGCGTGCAGCACAAGGTTCTGACGTACGGTCAGCTCGCCATACAGCGAGAACGCTTGCGACATGTAGCCCACCCGCCGGCGTGTGTCGATGTCCTTCGGGTCAACAGGATGCCCAAACAACCACGCTTGGCCCTCGCTGGCAGGCAGCAGGCCCGTGAGCATCTTCATGGTGGTCGATTTGCCGCAGCCGTTCGAGCCGAGAAAGCCGAAGATCTCTCCACGACGGATGCGGAAGTCGACGTGGTCGACTGCGACAAAGTCGCCAAAGCGCATGGTCAGGCCGTTCGCCTGCACGGCCACATCGTCTTCTGCGCCGGCCACCAGCGGTGGCACCACCACGGCCTGATGACCCTGCCGGCGCGTGAGCGGCAGCAGCGCAATGAAAGCGGCCTCAAGGGAATCGGTACCCGCGCGGCTGCGCAGGGCGGCCGGTGTGCCGGTGGCGAGCACCTGCCCCGCATCCATGGCGATCAGCCAATCAAAGCGCTCGGCTTCTTCCATGTACGCGGTGGCCACGATCACGCTCATGCCCGGGCGCGCGGCGCGAATACGGGCAATCAAGTCCCAGAACTGCCTGCGCGAGAGCGGGTCGACGCCCGTGGTCGGCTCGTCCAGAATCAGCAGATCGGGATCGTGGATCAGCGCGCAGCACAAGGCCAGCTTCTGTTTCATGCCGCCCGACAGCTTGCCGGCTGGTCGCGAGAGAAACGCCCGCAGGCCGGTGCTGGACGTGAGCGCATCAATGCGGCGTCGGCGCTCCGCTGCATCGTGGCCGAACAGCCGCCCGAAGAACTGCAGGTTCTCCTCGATCGACAGCGTGGGGTACAGGTTGCGCCCCAACCCTTGCGGCATGTAAGCAATGCGAGGACCGACCGCGGCGCGCGCACGGCGGTCGGCCATGTCGCTGCCCAGCACATGCACTGCGCCGTCCTGCAGGGCACGCGCGCCGGCCACCAATGACAGCAGGCTGGACTTGCCCACGCCGTCCGGACCGATCAGTCCGACCATGCAGCCGGCGGGCAGGTCGAGCGTGACGCCATCCAGCGCCAGCGTCTTGCGATAGCGCAGGCTCACGCCGGCCAGGCTTGCCACCGGCGCCACGGGGCGCCCGTCATGTAACGCAGATGGGTCGACAGAGGTGGTCACTGCGGAACCTTGATCGCCAGGCTGGCCGGCCATTCGGCTTGCCCGTCGAGTCTGAGCCACGCCACGCCGGGCAGACCGGTCTTCACGAGCTTCAGGTGTTTGCGCAGCAGATCGCGATCGATCTGCGCCTTGACGCGAAACATCAGCTTCTGGCGCTCGCTGGCCGTCTCCACGGTCTTGGGGGTGAATTGCGCGGTGCTGGCCACAAAGGACACGCGCGCCGGAATCACGAATTGCGGCGCGGCGTCGAGCACGATACGCACCTCGCTGCCCATGGCGATGCGGCCTGCGTCCGTCTCCGGCACAAAGAAGGTCATGTAGACGTCGGAAAGATCCACGAGATTGAGCAGGCGCCCGCCGCCGGCCAGAACCTCACCGGGCTGGGCGATGCGGTATTGCACGCGGGCGTCGCGCGGGGCCGTCAAGGCGCTGTCATCGATATCGGCCTTGATGCGCAGTACGGTTGCGTCGGCCGCCTTGACGGTGGCACCGGCACCGGCCACCTGCGTACGGGCGGCCAAGACGGCGGCCTGCGCCGCCTCGGCTTGCGCGCGGGCCGCCACCAGCGCGGCCTTGGCGCTGCGCACACGGGCGCGGTCGTCGTCCAGTTCCTGCATGGACGATGCCCCTTCGTTCGACAGCGTTTCGGAACGCGCCAACCGCCGCTGCGCGGCATCCAGGTCGCTCTCACGCAGGGCGATCTGCGCCAGTGCAGCCTGCCGATCGGCCTCTCGTACAGCCACCTGGGCCTGCGCACTCGCCACGGCAGAGACGGATTGCTGCTGCCGCGCCTGGGCCTCGTCGCGCTGCGCCTCCAGCGTCTGCACCTGCATGTGCGCAAGCGGCTGGCCGCCCCTCACGAAGTCGCCCTCGTCCACCAGGATGTCTTGCACGCGGCCGGGAAGCTTGGTGGCCACGTCGATTTCGGTGGCCTCGATACGGCCGTTGCCGCTCACAAAACCCTTGCCGGGCCCCTCTTGCCGCAAGGACTTCCATGCGAACGCCCCACCGGCGACCACCAAGGCGGCAGCGAGCAGCGCAATCCATCGTTGTCGGGGAGTCGTGGTCATGGTGTAGGTTCGCCCGATACGCGCGGTGATGGCGTCGGGCTCAGATGGGGTTGCGGATCGGATGCGGATTCGACGGCCTGCGTGCCGCCACCCAGTGCCGCATACAGGCCAACGCGGCTAGAGAGAAGCGCACGGCGCACCTGCACCAGTTGCTGCTGCGCGGCCAGTAGGTCGCGCTGGGCGTCAAGAACCTCCAGGAACGTCGATGCTCCGGCATCAAAGCGAAGTTGCGACAACCGTGCGCGTTCGGTCTGCGCTGCCAGTGCGGCCTGCGCAATGTCGAGCTGTTCGGCTACCCACTTGCGTGCGGAAAGCGCGTCGGACACGTCGCGGAAAGCGCTCTGCACGGTCTTCTCGTAGGCAGCCACGGCAAGGTCTCGGCGGGTTTCTGCCAGGTCGAGGTTGCTGCGCAGCTTGCCGCCTTCAAACAGCGGGAGGCTGATGCTTGGTGCAAAAACCCAGGCGCGCGTGCCGGGTGCAAACAGATTGCCCAGTTCCGGGCTGATCGTGCCGTAAGCGCCTGTCAGGGCCACGCGGGGGAAAAACGCCGCCCGTGCCGCGCCGATGCTGGCGTGCGCGGCACGCAGCCGGTGCTCCGCGGCAACAATGTCCGGGCGCTGCGTCAGTAGGTCGGAAGGCAGGCCCGCGCGCAACTCGGCCAGCATGCGGTGCTCGTCAAGTGGCTCAGAAACCGATGGCAGGTCGATCGGCTTGCCGACAAGCAAGGCCAAGCCATGCGCCTGTGCGTCGCGCGCCTGCTGCAATTGCGTCAACAGCGCCTGCGCCTGGGTCAGCAGGGTCTCGACCTGCGTTTGGTTCAATCGTGAAGTCGCTCCCACCGTCACACGGCGCGAGAAGATGCGCAGGGTCTCGGTTCGGCTGTCTACGGTCTGCTGCGCCAGTGCAATGCGCTCGTCCAGTTCACGCAGCACCAGGTAGCTGTCGGCCACCTGCGCGATCAGCCCAAGCGCTACCGCACGGCGCGCGGCGTCGGAAGCCACATAGCTTTCCAGTGCGGCGTCGTTGAGGTTGCGTACGCGCCCCCAGAAATCGATCTCCCAACTGGAGACACCGGCGCCCACCTGGTACTGAGTGACACGCATCGGCATGCCGAATGGGCTCAGGTCCGCCGGAATGCTCAGGCGGCTGATGCCGGCCTGCGCGTCGAGGTGCGGAAATATCTCCGCCCGCTGGATGCCAAACGCGGCACGCGCCTCCTCCACCCGCAGCACGGCGGTGCGCAGATCGCGGTTGTTCTCCAGCGCCTGAGCGATCAACGCCTGCAGGCGCTTGTCCGTAAAATACGCCTGCCAGCCGGTGGCGGAGGCTGAGAGGCCATCCCGGCCATCGTCAGCGTCATAGTGCTGGGCCACGGGCAGGGCGGGTGCCTCGTAAGGCGGCGCCATCGAGATGCAAGCCGACAGGGCCAGCGCAGTGGCGGAGGCCACCATGGCGGACATACGCGTGCCGGCGTACCTGCCGCATGCGCGGCGTTGTTTCTTAACACGCATCTATTTCTCCAGCACGTAGGTGCCGGGCGCATCAGCCAGTGGCGGCAATCCGGGTACGCCCATCTTCGGCGGTTTGACCGCTGTGGCGCCCGATGCATGCGCGACCAGCCATGCATGCCATGCCGGCCACCACGAACCGTCGGTGGCGGGGGCCGATGCCAGCCAGTCATCCGGCGCCGCCGATGTCTCACCGATGTGGCGCGTCTGCATCTGGAACCGCCGATGCGAGTTGGCCGGCGGGCTGACAATGCCGGCGTTATGACCGCCGCTTGTCAACACGAACGTCAGCTCCGACTCGGTCAAGTGATGCAGCTTGTAGACCGAGCGCCATGGCGCCACGTGGTCGGTCAGCGTGCCCACCACGAAGATGGGCAGGTCGATGTCGTTGAGTGCCACCGGCTTGCCGTTGACGGGGTAGCGGCCCTCGCTCAGGTCGTCGTTCAGAAACAGATGCCGCAGATACTGGCTGTGCATCCGCGCGGGCATGCGCGTGGCATCGGCGTTCCAGGCCATCAGATCGTTCATGGGTGCACGATCGCCCAGCAGGTATTCACCCACCACCCTCGACCACAGCAAGTCGTACGAGCGCAGCATCTGGAAGGCTCCGGCCATCTGGCTCGCGCGCAGATAGCCAGTCTGCTCCATCTGCGCTTCCAGCAGACTGACCTGTGCCTCGTCGATGAACAGGCCCAGTTCGCCCGGCTCACAGAAGTCTGTCTGCGCGGCAAAGAGTGTCATCGACGCCAGCCGCGCATCGCCATCGCGTGCCATGGCAGCCGCGGCAATGGCCAATAACGTGCCCCCGAGGCAGTAGCCGGCGGCGTGTACGTGCCGGCCCGGCACGATGGCATTGACGGCATCGAGCGCGGCAAAGACACCGAGCTTGAGGTAGTCATCCATGTCGAGGTCGCGATCAGCCTCGTCGGGGTTTTTCCAGGAGATGCAGAACACGGTATGGCCCTGCTCTACCAGATAGCGGATCAGCGAGTTCTGCGGCGACAGATCCAGGATGTAGTACTTCATGATCCATGCCGGCACGATCAGGATGGGCTCGGCCTGGACCTTGCTCGTGGTCGGTGTGTACTGGATCAACTCGATCAGGCGGTTGCGCAGCACGACCTTGCCGGGCGTTATGGCAACGTCACGGCCTACCATGAAGCGTTCCGTACCGGCCGCCGGCGCGCCGCTCATGGAACGCTCGAGATCATCGAGCGCATTGAACGCACCGCGCACGAGATTGGTGCCGTGCTGCTCGAACGTCCGACGCAGGACAATCGGGTTGGTTGCCAGTTGGTTGCCCGGCGACATCATGTCGAGCCATTGACGCGCAGCAAAGGCAACGACGTCCTCATGATGCTTGGCGACACCCCAGACGCCGCGCGTGGCCGCCTCCCACCATTGTTCAGTCAACAGGAAAGACTGGTGCAGCACGTTGAACGGCCACAAGCGCCACTCGTCAGCCAAGAAACGACGATCATGGGCCGGCGGCTGGACGCAAAGACACACGTCCTGCGGGCCGGACGCCAAGCAGTTTCGGATGTAACGCTCGAGTTGTTCGGCCTGCGTCAGCGCGAGGCGGCACAGATCCAGCCGCTTGCCCGGCGAGACGGCCAGATGCAGCGCCCAATCGAGCAACGCCAGTTGCATTGATGCAAGCGACAGCGAATTCGATGTGCGGGCAAGAGCCGCGTGAAACGGCAGATCGATCTGGTCTGCAGTCGGTGAAGACGGCACGGGGGCGGTGCGCATGGTTGGGGCGTCAAACGATTGCCAATATGCGATCCATTAGATGCCAGCGGCTACCGACCGGACTTGACGCACCTCAAACCGGGACAAGAGCGTGGACTCTAGGCCGTGTCAAAGAAATGACATCTGCGGTTTCCTGCCAGTCGCCACAGAGGCTTAGCCCGCGCCTTACGGGCCTAAATGGGTGTGTTAGAGTCCGGCGGGGAAAACGTGACGATCTGCAGGATCGGCCCCATATCTCCATCGCTCTCAACGTTGTAGCCGCGAATCTGTTGCACCAACAGGATGCATTGGGCGCATGGCGTGGGCGTCGCGAGACGAGATGACTTTCCCACCTGTCAGGCCAACATAGCCAAAGGGCAGCGCAATCTCCTACGAACGGCTTGGCAACGCCATTTGTGGTTGAGGTAATGATCCAGATTGACATCGGCGCGCTCGCGGCCCCGGTCCACCTGCCTCGTCATCGAGGCGCAACGAACAATCCATTTAGAGAAAACCGTGTTCACTTGCATCAACCAGAGCTGCGGCACGCAGTGGGAGCTGTCCGACGTCGTCATCAAGGATGAGGGCCAAGGACCGCTGTTCCGCTGTGCGCTATGCGGCGCGCGCAACTATCTCAAACGCGTCGAAACCAAAGACGGCCGGGTCATCTACAAGCAAATCGAAGGCAAGCCGCTCAAGTGATCCAACGCAACGACATGACCATCGAACCAACCGCCACGCCCTTCACCACCCTAGCGCTCGCCCCGGCCGTGCTCGCGAACCTTGCGCAGCTCGGCTACACCGACATGACGCCGATCCAGGCTGCAAGCCTGCCCATCGCGCTTGCGGGGCACGACCTGATCGCGCAGGCCAAGACCGGCAGCGGCAAAACTGCAGCGTTTGCGCTGGCCCTGCTCGCACGGCTCGACGCGCGCAGCTTCGACGTGCAGGCGATGGTGCTCTGCCCCACGCGCGAGCTTGCCGATCAGGTGGCACAGGAGGTCCGCCGTCTGGCACGCGCCGAAGAAAACGTAAAGGTACTGACGCTCTGCGGCGGCACACCGATGCGTCCGCAGGCGGCGAGCCTCGAGCATGGCGCACACGTCATCGTCGGCACACCGGGGCGCATCATGGACCATCTGGAGCGCGGCAATCTCGCGCTCGGCGCATTGAAGACGCTCGTGCTGGACGAAGCCGACCGCATGCTCGACATGGGCTTCTTCGATGACATCGCGACAGTCGTGCGCCAATGCCCGTCTGATCGGCAGACGCTGCTGTTCTCAGCAACCTACCCGGAAGGTATTGCGAAGCTGAGCCAGCGCATTCTGCGCAATCCAAAAGAGGTAAAGCTCGAAGAGCGCCACGACGACAGCAAGATTCGCCAGCGCTTCTACGAGGTGCCCGACAACAAGCGGTTGCATGCGGTCGGGCTGCTGCTCAAGCACTATCGGCCAGTGAGCACACTCGCGTTCTGCAATACGAAGCAGCAATGCCGTGACTTGCTTGACGTGCTGCGCGCGCAGGGCATCCACGCGCTGGCGTTGCATGGCGAACTCGAGCAGCGCGAGCGCGATCAGGTATTGATCCAGTTCGCGAACCGCAGTTGCTCGGTGCTCGTCGCGACCGACGTTGCCGCGCGCGGGCTCGACATCGCACAGCTCGAAGCGGTAATCAACGTTGACGTGACGCCCGACCCCGAAGTGCACGTGCATCGCATTGGCCGCACGGGCCGTGCCGATGAGAACGGCTGGGCGCTGAGCCTCGCGAGCATGGATGAGATGGGGCGCGTCGGCAACATCGAGCAGGCCCTCGGGCGCGAGGTCGAATGGCACAAGCTCGACGAGCTGGATACCGGCAATGACGCCCCGCTGCTGCCGCCAATGGAAACGCTGCAGATTCTCGGCGGACGCAAGGAGAAGATCCGCCCTGGCGATGTGCTCGGCGCGCTGACGGGCGATGCCGGCTTTCGCGGCGACCAGATCGGCAAGATCAACGTGACCGAATTCTCGACCTACGTCGCGGTCGAGCGCGGCATCGCGCGCGATGCGCTGCGCAAGCTCAACGCCGGCACGCTGAAGGGCAAGAAGGTCAGGGTTCGGCTCATGGACGAATGACCCGCTGCCTTTGCGCAGCTACCGGTTGCCGCTCGTAGGGAGAGCGCGATTCAACCCAGCACGGCTGCGGCAACGCCCGCCGCCGCACAAAACGCCACCACAATCAGCGGTGGCGTTTTCCATCGCGTCAGCAGCAGAAACGCAATCGCCGCGACAGCGAAATCAAGCCATGACCGCACGGCGCTCGTCCAGACCGGCGTGTAAAGCGCAAACGCCAGCAACCCGACCACCGCGGCATTCACACCTGCCAGCAACGCTGCCATGGAGGGGCGAGCGCGCAACGCCTGCCAGTAAGGCAGCGCGGCAATGACCAGCAGCAGGCCCGGCAGAAAAATGCCCACCGTGGCAAGCGCAGCCCCGGCCCAGTGATTCAGCCCCGGGCCGATCGTCCAGCCGAGGAAAGCGGCGAAGGTAAATAGCGGCCCCGGCACGGCCTGCGCGGCACCATAGCCAGCCAGAAAATCGTTCGACACGACCCAGCCAGTCGCAACAGTCTGCTGCTCCAGCAGCGGAAGCACGACATGGCCGCCCCCGAAAACCAACGCGCCCGAACGATAGAAAGCGTCGAACACCTTGGCGGGCATCCACGGATGGAGATCCGTCGCGACAGGAAGCCCGAACAGCAGCGCGCAAAACAGGACCATGCAGACGATGCTCGCCACGTGGGACACGCGGAATGCAGCCCCCTGCTCCGCCCTCGGACCACCACTCGCCTGACGGGACGATCTGCACAACGCCAGCCCGAGCATGGCGCCGAGCACGATCACGACCAGTTGCGCGTATACGGTCGTCAACGCGCTGAGCACGGCGATGCTGATCAGCGCGATACCTGCGCGCTGCCAGTCAGGACAGAGCTTGCGTGCCATGTCCCACACGGCCTGTGCCACTACCGCAACGGCAACCAGCTTCAAACCGTGGATCAGGCCCGCGCCAATCGGGCCGCCCAAGCTCGGCGCGAGCATCGCAAAGGCCAGCAGCAGCAAGACGGAAGGCAGCGTAAAGCCACACCATGCCGCCAACCCGCCGCGCCATCCGGCCCGAAGCAGCCCGACGGAGAATCCCACCTGGCTGCTGGCAGGCCCGGGAAGAAACTGGCACAGGCCCACGAGGTCCGTGAACGTTGCGTCGTCCAGCCAGCGGCGGCGCTCCACGAACTCGCGCCGGAAGTAGCCGATATGTGCCACCGGCCCACCGAAACTGGTGAGACCCAGCTTGAGAAAGACCGCCAGCACTTCCATGGCAGAGCCCGCTTGATGTGTGCGGGACGGTGTGGCGGATGCAGTCATTGGCAGGGAGAGATCGATGTTTGGGAAACGCGTATTAGAACATTGCCGCCGTGGCATAGAAGGCTACTAAAGTGGCAGGATAGACACCGCCGTCACCGTCATTGGACTCTTCCGCGTATCCCATCATGCACTTCGCTCAGACCATTGGCGCGCAGCGCTATGTGTTCAACGATCTCAAGACGCTCCTGGCCAAAGCCAGCCCGGCGCGTTCCGGCGACTATCTGGCGGGCCTGGCCGCTGCCAGCGAAGGTGAACGCATGGCCGCGCGCATGGCGCTGGCAGACGTGCCGCTGTCGGCGTTCCTTAACGAAGCGCTGGTGCCTTATGAGAAAGACGAGGTCACGCGCCTGATTCTTGATCGGCACGACGCGCAGGCCTTCCAGCCGATTGCCTCGCTGACGGTGGGCGAATTTCGTAACTGGCTGCTCCTGCATGAAACGGACAGCCAGACACTGGCAAACGTCGCGCCCGGTATCACGCCCGAAATGGCTGCCGCGGTCAGCAAGCTGATGCGCAATCAGGATCTGATCGCCGTCGCCCGCAAGTGCCGCGTGGTCACGCGCTTTCGCAACACCATCGGGCTGCCCGGCCGGTTGTCGGTCCGGCTCCAACCCAACCACCCGACGGACGACCCCAAAGGTATTGCCGCGTCGATCATCGACGGCCTGCTCTATGGCTGCGGCGATGCGACCATCGGCATCAACCCTGCGGGCGATAATCTCGGCGCCATCGTCTCGCTGCTGCAATTGGTCGATGAACTGCGCAATCGCTACGCCATTCCCACGCAGTCGTGCGTGCTGACCCACGTGACGAACACACTGCGCGCCATTGACCAGGGCGCGCCGGTGGACTTGGTATTTCAGTCCGTGGCGGGCAGCGAGCAGGCCAACGCGGGATTCGGCATCAGCCTTGCCTTGCTGGCCGAGGCGCATGACGCCGCGCGGGGCCTTGAGCGCGGTACGGTCGGCAATAACGTGATGTATTTCGAGACCGGCCAGGGCAGCGCGTTGTCGGCCAATGCGCATCACGGCGTCGATCAGCAAACCATGGAGGCGCGTGCTTATGCGGTGGCGCGGGCGTTCTCGCCGTTGCTGGTCAACACGGTGGTCGGTTTTATCGGGCCGGAGTATCTCTACGACGGCAAGCAGATCATCCGCGCCGGATTGGAAGACCACTTCTGCGGCAAGCTCATGGGCCTGCCGATGGGCTGCGACGTCTGCTACACCAACCACGCCGAAGCCGATCAGGACGACATGGATACGCTGCTCACCCTGTTTGGCGTAGCCGGCATCCACTTCATCATGGGCGTGCCGGGCGCCGACGACATCATGCTGAACTACCAGAGCACGTCGTTTCATGACGCACTCTATCTGCGCGACACGTTGGGCCTGCGGCCTGCACCAGAGTTTGAGGCGTGGCTGCAAAGCATGGGTATTGTCGACACCGCTGGGCGCCTGCAAGACGCCACGACGCGACAGCCGCTGCTGCAGTTGGCCCACGCGCTGTGAATCCCGCTGGGAATACGCACATGCCGAAACACACGCTCGTTCAACCGAATCCGTGGACACACCTGCGCGCCTTCACCGACGCACGTATTGCGCTGGGCCGCGCCGGCAACAGCCAGACGACCGACGCCGTGCTCGCGTTTGGCGTGGCGCATGCCCAGGCGCGCGATGCCGTGCACTTGCCGCTCGATATCGCTGCAGTGGCGGCCGCGCTTGAACAGGCGGGCTTCACGGCGTTGACCGTGCACAGCGCGGCAGCCGATCGCGCCCAGTATCTGCGCCGTCCCGATCTTGGCCGCCGGCTTGACGATGCCAGCCGCGCAAAACTCGGCGCGTTGCGGCCAGCGCAACCCTTCGACGTTGTCTTTGTGATTGCTGACGGGCTTTCCGCATTGGCGGCGCAAAGCCACAGCGTGCCGCTCCTGTGCTGCGTGCGCGAGCGTCTGCCGCGCGACTGGTCGATCGGCCCCGTGGTCATCGCCGCGCAGTCTCGTGTGGCGCTGGGCGATGAGATCGGTTCGCTGCTTGGCGCGCGGCAGGTGGTGATGCTGATCGGTGAGCGGCCCGGGTTGAGTTCGCCAGACAGCCTAGGCATTTACCTGACCTACGCGCCGCGCGTTGGGTGCTCCGATGCGCAGCGTAACTGCATCTCGAATGTTCGGCCGGCCGGCCTGACCTATGACCAGGCAGCGACCCGGCTGGTGTTCCTGCTCAAAGGCGCGCTGGCGCTCGGCCGCAGTGGCGTGGACCTGAAGGACGACACGCCATCCGTTGCCCCCGGGACAGCCCGACTTGCCGAACGTCACAACCCGTGACACACTCCGTCCCGCTGCCCACACCGGCAGCACGCAGGCGCGGCTGACGCACCAACGACAGCTGCAACACGCCGCAGGAGAGACCGGGCTCAACGCACACACGCACAACGCCCGGCGCCGATGGAGCAACCACCCCGGAAACTCTCAGGCAAAAGGACTGTGGCGTCGACTGCGAATCTGGAGAGAGGCGTGCACGCGTGCGCCCACCGAAGGGGAAGGCGCCACCGCTGCTGGCGCCCAAGCTCTCAGGTCCCAAGACAGATGGGGTGAGCCGACCGGATCGTCCGGTCATGACATCACTCCATAGGGACCGCCATGACGCACATCGTCATCGTCGGCGCCGGTATATCCGGCGTCACCACTGCTTACACGCTCTCGCAACTCGGCTATCAGGTCACGGTGCTCGACCGCCACCTGTATCCGGCCATGGAAACCTCGTTCGCCAACGGCGGGCAGCTTTCCGCCAGCAACGCTGAAGTCTGGAACAGCACCGGCACGCTGCTCAAGGGCATCAAATGGATGCTGCGCAACGACGCCCCGCTCCTGCTCAATCCCAAGCCGTCCTGGCATAAGTATTCGTGGATCGGCGAGTTCGTGGCCAGCATCGCGCACTACCGCCGCAACACTATCGAAACCACGCGCATGGCCATCGAGGCCCGCAAGCATCTGTTTGCGATGGCCGAACGGGAGCAGATCGATTTCGACCTGCAGAAGCGCGGCATTCTGCACGTCTATCACGACAAGGCGAGCTTTGCGGCCGCAGGCAAGGCCAACGCCCTGCTCATCGCCGGGGGGCTTGAGCGCCACGCCGTGAGCCCGGAAGACATTGCCGCCATCGAGCCCACACTACGGGGCAACTACTACGGCGGTTATTTCACCGAGTCCGACGCCACCGGCGACATCCACAAGTTCACGCGCGGCCTCGCGCAGGCCTGCGAAAAGCGCGGCGTGCGCTTCCTGCAAGGTGTGGACGTGCGCGATGTGCAAACCACAGAGCACGGCGTTCGTCTCCTGCTGCAAACCACGCTGGATGACCGCCTTTCCACCAGCGAGGCGAACGTCGTGCAGGACCTTGCCGCCGACGCGATGGTCGTGTGCGCGGGCGTGGGCAGCCGGCATATCGCACAAATGGTTGGCGATCGCATCAACGTGTATCCGGTCAAGGGGTATTCCATCACGGTGCACCTGGACGATGAAGCCAGCATGCAAGGCGCGCCGTGGGTCAGCCTGCTCGATGAGAGCGCGAAAATCGTGACCAGCCGACTTGGCACCGGCCGCTTCCGCGTGGCCGGCACGGCCGAGTTCAACGGTTACAACCGCGATATCCGCGCGGATCGCATCGAACCCCTGGTGGCCTGGACGCGCCGCAACTTTGCGATTGGCACGTCGCGCGTGGTGCCGTGGGCGGGCTTGCGCCCGATGATGCCGGACATGATGCCGCGCGTCGGCCGTGGGCGGCATGGGCGCGTGTTCTACAACACAGGCCACGGGCATCTGGGTTGGACGCTATCCGGCGCCACCGCCGCAATGGTGGGTGACGTGATCGCGCGCGACTGCCCGGTGCATTGATCGCAACAAAGGAAAAAGCCCGCCGAGGCTCTGGCGGGCTTTTTCTTGATCAAAGCGATCAGAACTTGTGCCGCACGCCCAGCATGACGCCCAGGCGCGAGTTGTTGCCATACGTGTTGCCCGAGTTGTTGAACGTGGCCGCGCTGTTCAGTGCAATCCAGGCGCCTTGCAGGCGGGTGTAATCAACTTCGGCGTAGACGTCAGTGCGCTTGCTGAGAGCGTAGTCGAGCATACCGGCGGTGGTCAGGCGCTTGCCGCTGGCATCGAGGTGCTTCATCCAGTCGTACTGCACGGTGCCGATGAAACTCAGTGCGCCGGAGATCGGTACTTTCGCGCCCACATAGGCGGCCTGGTTCTTGTAGTCGGCCACGTCGAGGCGGCTGTTTGTATAGCCCAGGTACCACGTGGCAATCGAGGTATCGAGCTTGCCGCCAAAACCCCAGACCGTCTGCTTGCTGGCGAGCGCCGCCGGCACCGCGCCGAAGAACGCCGATGACACATCGCGCGTGACCTGGTACACCGCGCCCACTTCAGCCGACCCCATGCTGTAGACGATCGAGCCGGCGCCAGCCGAACTCTTGCTGAAGCTGCCCGCAGCCTCGCCAAAGGTCCAGGCGCCCGCAAGCTGCAGCCCGCCGAACGACTTGATGTATTTGACCGTGTTGTCGTAACGCAGGCCGGTGTAGTTGCCGCCTTGATAACCGACGATGGAGTTGTTGGCAAACGCCATCGCCTCGTACGAAGACAAGACCTCGTGCGCCAGCGTGTATTGCCGACCGAGGTAAAGCTTGCCGTAGTCGCCTTCGAGGCCGACCACCGCGGTGCGTCCGAACAGGCGCCCGCCCTGCTGGCTGCCGCCGGTATCGGGGAAGAAGCCCGATTCCAGGATGAACATGGCCTTGGTGCCGCCGCCCAGGTCTTCCGTGCCGCGCAAGCCCCAGCGGCTACCGGTCAGCACGCCGTCCATCATCTGCAGATTGCTGCTGCCCGCCGCATTTTCGTGCGTGCTGTAGCGGATGGTGGTGTCGATCAGCCCGTAGAGCGTGACACCGCCTGCGGTTTGCGCTGCCGCTGGCAGGCTCGTGGCTCCGAGCACCAGTGCGGCAATCATTGTCTTGTTCATGGCTCCCTTGTCTCCTCTTTGGTGTGATGGGTATGGATGTGCGACGGCCGCACGCGCAGCCGTGGTGTTGCGTGGATAGCACCCACGGCCGCACAACCGTGAGCGCAAAAATTCTCGTGTCTCAGTGGTCAGCCGAAGTGGTGGTGCCGCGGCTCAGTTGTGCCTGCACAGCCATGCGCACGGCAGCGTTTGCTGCGCCGTAGCCCAGGTAGCCGTTGCGCTGAACAAGCTCGAAGAAGAAGCGCTCGCGAAAGGGCTCGGTGTAGGCGTGCAGAAAATCGCCGTGCGGGTCGCGGTCGTAGAGAAGACCATCGTCATGCAGGCGGTTGAGCAGCGCTTCATCCAGACCAAGCCGGGCGGCAACGTCGTCGTAATAGTTCTCGGGAACGTGCTGCAGGCGGGCGGCGCCACGGTCGATGGCCTCAATGGTCTCGAACAGCCGCTCAGTGCGGAATGCAATGTGATGCACCCCCGAGCCCGCGTAGGCGGTGATGAACCTGCCCGTGGCCGTGCGCCCGCTTTCCGATACGTTGAGTGGAATCCGCACGTTGCGGTCCGGGCTCACCATCGCCCGGCTTTTCACGAGGCCGTACGGGTCGGCAATCTCCTGTACAGCTTCGGCGTACATGCCAAAGATGGCCCGGTAGAACAGCACGAAGCTGTCGAGCCGGTGCGCCGGCAGCGCCTGCGCAACGTGGTCAATCGATGCCCAACCTGCTGCACCGTCTTGCACGCCAGAATGCAAGACAAAATCGCTCTCGTAGATGCTGCGATCGGCATGGCGATCGTCGATCAGATAGAGCAGCGTGCCATCGGGTGCGCGCAGCGCGGGAATGCTGCGCTCAGTCGGCCCCACGGGCCCGCGCCACTCCTGGGCACACAGCTCACGTGCGCGTGCCATGGCGCGCTCGGCATCGTCCACCTTCAGGCCGATCGCACAGACAGACGGCCCATGCAGCTGAAAGTGTTCCGACGCCGCGCTGTCCTGCTCCATGTTCAGGATCACGTTGACGCCACCTTGCCGATACAGGTCAACCGCCTTGGAGCGATGGTGCCCCGCAAGGATAAAACCCAGCGCACGCAGGCGCGTTTCAAGTTCCCGTCCTGCCGCTGCATCCACGGCAAACTCCAGGAAATCCACGCCTTCAAATTGAGCTGCCGCGGGCAGTTCCGCACCACCAGCTTCGGACTCCAGCCAGCGCAGCGAACGCATGCCGTCCAGTGCCGTGAGCCGCGCCGGTGCAGAGCGGAATTCGTCGTTGAAGACTTCGAGCGACAAGGGCCCGGTATAGCCCGCAGCAAGCAAGTCGCGCGCAAAGTCCGTCACCGGAAGGTCACCCTGCCCCGGGAAGTTACGGTGATGCCGGCTCCAGGACAGTACGTCCATCGACAACTTTGGGGCATCTGCAAATTGCACGAAGAAGAGCTTGTCTGCCGGCACGTCGTGAATGCCATCCAGCGTGTCGCCCAGCGACAGCGTATGGAAGCTGTCGAGAATCAGCCCGAGCGCCGGGTGGTCAGCCTGCCGCACGATCTGCCACGCCTGGCGCCAGGTCCGCGTGTGCCGCCCCCAGGCCAGTGCCTCATAGCCCACGCGCAGCCCGCGCCGTGCCGCTGCTTCCGCCATCTGGCGCAGATCGTCTGCCGCGCGCGCCGGGTCGTCGATGGCGATGTCCTGCACGTTGCTGCAGACCAGTACCGTGTCGACGCCCAATTCGGCCATCACGTCGAACTTGCGCTCGGCGCGCGCCAGATTGCGTGCGAGCAGTTCGCCGGGCATTGCCTCGAAATCGCGGAAGGGCTGGTACAGCATGATCGCCAGCCCAAGGTCCGCCGCCATTTGCCGCACGCGCGCCGGCGATCCGTCGAAATTCAACAGGTCGTTTTCGAAGATCTCGACACCGTCAAAGCCCGCGGCGGCCGCGGCTTCCAGCTTTTCAGGCAGCGTGCCGGACAGGCACACGGTGGCGATGCATTTGGGATGGCGCGCTGCGCGGGGCGAATTCATGGCAATGCGTTGGTCTGACGATGCCCGCAGCGTAGGTGGGCGCACCATGCATTCACAAGCGGCATTCGCGCAACAACGTGCGATGATCGTACAATCGTGCGCACATATCGCTCGTTTTTAGGGTTATCGCCATGACGAAGGAACCGCTGAACCGGCGCGACTGGATCGCTGGGCTGGAAAAAGGGCTCGCCATCCTGGAGGCGTTCGACCACGAGCACCCGCGCCTGACGCCCACCCAGGCTGCCGAGTTGACCGGCCTCACCCGCACGGCCGCGCGCCGCTACCTGCTGACGCTCGAACACCTCGGCTACCTCACCAGCGAAGGCACGCTGTTCAGCCTGACGCCGCGCGTGCTGAAGGTGGGCTGGTCGTACTTCGATTCGGCGCGCCTGCCGCGCACGGTGCAGCCCTTCCTGCAGCAGGTGACCGCCGCCGTGGGCGAGGTGGCGTACCTCAGCGTGCTGGATGATTGGGAGCTCGTCTTCATTTCGCGCACCAGCACCAGCCGAGTCATGAGCACGGGCTTCGTACTGGGTGCGCGCGTGCCGGCGCCGCTCGCCTCAGCCGGCGTGATGATGCTGGCCGCGCAACCCGAGCAGAAGGTCAAGGCATGGCTGGAGACCTGCGTGCTGACACCCTACACGCCGTACACCATCCTGCAGCGGGACCGCCTGTTCGATGAAATCCGCAAGGCGGGCCGGCAGGATTACGCCGTGGTCGAACAGCAATTGCAGATTGGCGTGCGCGGCGTGGCGGTACCGCTGCGGGATCGGCACGGCAACGTGATCGCCGCGTTGAGCGTGAACATGCAAGTCGGTGAAGAAACAACGGAGCACGCCTTGCAGCGCGTGCTGCAGGTGCTGCAGGACACAGCGCTTTCGATCATGCGTGTGCTGTAGCGCGCCGCGCACGACCGTTGCACCAAGACCTCACGCTTTGACAGACCGATGAACTCGGAGAAACCCTTGAGTCGTACGTTATTCGCACCACATTGTGCGATTATCGAACGAATTCAATCGGCAGTCGCTTGTGCCCCGCCCGGGCGGCGGACTACGCTGCGTTGCGTGTACAGACGGCCCTTCATCGAACGAATCGCACGAGTTGCACGATAGGCCGCACAGATAAAACCGGAGACAACCATGACCGCAGCCCCTGCCCACGAGCCCCTGGGCAAGCACCAGTCGAAGAAAGCCGCCGCCAGCGGCTGGATCGGCTCGGCGCTCGAGTACTACGACTTCTTCATCTACGCCACCGCAGCGGCGCTGATCTTTCCGCAGATCTTCTTCCCCAAAGGCGATCCGAAGACGGCCATCATCGCCTCGCTAGCGACGTACGGCGTCGGTTATATCGCGCGGCCGATCGGCGCGTTCGTGCTGGGCCATCTGGGCGACACGCACGGGCGCAAGAACGTGCTGCTCTGGTGCATGTTCCTGATGGGTTTTTCGACCATTGCCGTGGGCCTGCTGCCCACGTATGACCAAGTCGGCCTGTGGGCGCCGACACTGCTGGTCATCATGCGCCTGATCCAAGGCTTTGCCGTGGCCGGTGAAATCTCTGGCGCCAGCTCGATGATCCTGGAGCACGCACCGTTTGGCCGGCGCGGGTTCTTTGCAAGTTTCACGCTGCAAGGCGTGCAGGCCGGGCAGATCCTGGCGGCGGCCGTGTTCCTACCGCTGGCGCACTACATGCCCGCCGACCAGTTCAACGCCTGGGGCTGGCGCATTCCGTTCGTACTGAGCTTCGTCGTCATCATCGCCGGCTACGTCATCCGCCGCGAAGTGCACGAAACCCCCGCGTTTACCGCTGAGCAACAGCAACAAGGCCGCCCACGCTCGCCCGTGATCGACGCCTTCAAATACAGCACACCCGACATGCTGCGCGTGGTCTGCATGGCGCTGATGAACGTGATTCCGGTGGTGGCGACCATCTTTGGCGCGGCCTATGCGGTGCAGCCGGCTTACGGCATCGGCTTTGCCCAAGACATTTACCTGTGGATTCCGGTGGTGGGCAACATCGTTGCGGTGCTCGTCATTCCGTATGTTGGCGACCTGTCCGACCGCATCGGCCGCAAGCCGCCGATCGTGATCGGTTCGCTGCTCGCTGGCCTGCTCGCCTTTGCCTACCTGTACGCCATCAGCATCAAGAACGTGCCGCTCGCCTTCGTCATCTCGATTCTGATGTGGGGCGTGGTCTACCAAGGCTACAACGCGGTGTTCCCAAGCTTCTATCCGGAGTTGTTCCCGACGCGCACTCGTGTGTCGGCCATGGCGATTTCGCAGAACGTCGGCACGGCCATCACTGCCATGCTGCCGGCCCTCTTCACCGCCGTGGCCCCGCCGGGCGCCACCAACATTTGGCTGACCGTGGGCGCCATTGCCTTTGGCGTAACGGTGATTGCCGCCGTGGCCGCCATGACCGCACGCGAGACGTACCGCATCCATATGGACGACCTGGGCCAGCCAGCCGCCCAACCCGTCGACAAGGCCGAATATGCCCGCCAGCGGGCCGGAGCCTTGGCCGCCTGAAACACGCACGCCTGAACCATGATTTCTGGAAAAACCACCCTCATCGCCCACATCGGCTACCCGACCGAGACGTTCAAGTCGCCGATGATCTACAACCCCTGGTTCGAGCAAAAAGGCATCGACGCCGTTGTGGTGCCCATGGGGGTCAAGGCAGAGGATTACGCGCAGAGCTTCGAATCGATCTGCCGCTTTACCAACCTGCGTGGCGCGCTGATCACCATGCCGCACAAGGTCACCACGGTGGATCTGGTCGACGAAGTCACGCCCGCCGTGCGCATCGCGGGCGCCTGCAATGCGGTGCTCAAGCGCGATGACGGCACGTTGCTGGGCGACCAGTTCGACGGTGCCGGCTTCGTGCGCGGCGTGCTGCGCAAGGGGCGCAAACTGGAAGGGGCGCGTGTGCTGCTCTCGGGGGCCGGCGGTGTCGGCTCGGCGATTGCCGCGTCGCTGGCGGCTGCGGGTGTCGGCGAGTTGGCTCTGTATGACACGCGCGCAGAATCCGCTGAATCACTGGGGCTGCGTCTGCGCGAGCACTACCCCGCGTTAGTGGTGCGCACCGGGTCGAATGATCCGGACGGCTTCGATGTGGTCGTCAACGCCACGCCGGTCGGCATGAAGGAAGACGATCCGCTGCCCTTCGACGTGGCACGCATCGCGCCGAGCTGCTTTGTCGGCGAGGTGGTCATGAAATCCGAGTACACGCCGCTGCTGCGCGCAGCGCTCGACAAGGGCTGCGATGTCCAGGTCGGCACCGACATGCTGTTCGAGATGATTCCCGCGTATCTGGAGTTCTTCGGCTTCGGCACCGCCACCGCAGATGAGCTGCGGCGCAGCGCGGCCATTGCATACTGAGCCGATGACGCGTCGCCCCCTGAGCTTTGCCCTGCTGCTGCCGTTGCTGCTATCGGCGCAACCGGTTGCGACCGACAGTTATCTTCCCGCCCTGCCCGCCATTGCCCAGACGCTGGGATCGGCCAGCGCGAGCCTCACGGTCTTCGCGCTGGCCTTTGGCATCGGGCAACTGCCGATGGGCAGCCTTGCCGATCGTTTTGGCCGCCGCCAGGTGCTGTTGCTCGGGCTCGCGTGCTATGCCATGGCTGCACTGGCCGGCGCGCTGGCGACAACCGCTTCCATGTTGACCGCCGCACGCGCCCTGCAGGGTTTCTCGATGGCCGCCATCCTGGTGTGCGCCCGCGCCGCTGTGCGCGATCTGCACCCGGCGCGCGATGGTCCGCACGTCATGGCACGCGGCCTCACGGGCCTGGGTTTCGTGGCGTTGATGGCACCGATTCTCGGTG
The DNA here is from genome assembly GCF_003290055.1 of Ralstonia sp. GX3-BWBA. Taxonomy (NCBI): domain Bacteria; kingdom Pseudomonadati; phylum Pseudomonadota; class Betaproteobacteria; order Burkholderiales; family Burkholderiaceae; genus Ralstonia; species Ralstonia sp. GX3-BWBA. The sequence continues at coordinate 62,510 of NZ_QMKS01000023.1, forward strand.
CCTTTGTCGCGCAACACGCAGGCTGGCGGTGGGTGCTGGCGGGCATGAGCATCTATGCAATCGTGCTGTGGGCGATGTGCTGGTACGGCTTTGCCGAAACCCGGCAAGAGACACACGCCCAGGCGGGCAGCATGCGCGAGATCTTCGCCAGCGCGGACTTTCGCGTCTGGGGCCTGCTGGCGGCCACGACCTACGCCGGCATCTTCTGCTTTCTGCTGCTTTCGCCGATGGTCTATATCGCATACCTCGGCCTGTCACCCGAGCTTTATGGCTGGATACCGGCCGGCGGCTCGCTCGTCTATATCGTGAGTACGACCGGTTGCCGGCGCCTGCTGCGCCGCCAGAGCCTCGTGCGGACTGTGCAGCAAGGCGCAATGCTCAGCCTGTTGGGCGCCTGCATTCAGGGATTGGGCTGCTGGCTGCTTCCCGGGCAGGCGTGGCCGCTGCTGCTCGGGCATGGCGTCTATTGCATGGGCCACGGCATCCACCAGCCTTGCGGCCAGGCAGGCGCGGTGGGCGAGTTGCCGCATCTTGCAGGGCGGGCGGTGTCATGGTCAGGCTTCATCATGATGCTGGCAGCCTTCTGCCTCGGGCAGACCGCGGCAGCATTTGACGACACATCGCACAGCCTCGGTGCCTGGCCCATGGTGGCGCCGATGATGCTTGCCGGCGCCGTGCTGGCGTCCATCGCCTTCCTTTGGCTACCGAAGCTGCAGAGCCAGCCGGATCCACAAAGAGCTGCCGCATAGCGACTGCGGGATGCGCATTGCCACCCGCGTGGTACACAATGCGGTGTCCGCATTCTTTGCTTCAGCCACAGGAGTTTGACCATGAGCCGCAACGCCGACCTGCCATTCAAGACCGCCGGCTTGGAGTTCATCGAGTTCGCCACGCAAGCGCCGGCTGCGCTCGGCCAGGTGTTCGCATCGCTCGGCTTCAAGGCCATCGCGCGGCACGTAAGCAAGGACGTCACGCTGTACCGGCAAGGCGACATGAACTTCCTCGTCAACGCCGAAGCCGATTCCTTCGCGCACCGCTGGGCTGAGGAATATGGCGTGGGTATCTGCGCCATCGGCATCCGCGTTGACGATGCGCATCACGCCTACGACCGCGCCGTCGAACTGGGTGCATGGCCGGCCGAAGCCGAGCCGATCGGCCCGAGCGAACTGGTGATCCCGGCCATCCAAGGCGTAGGCGACACGCATCTGTATTTTGTCGACCGCTGGCGCGGCAAGCACGGCGCCAAGGGCGGCCTGGGTGACATCTCCATCTACGACATCGACTTCCGGCCGCTGGATGCAGCAACCGCGCTTGAGGACTGGCACCACGCCGGCGTTGGGCTGGCGCGGGTCGACCACCTGACGCAAACCGTCGGCGCTGGCCGTCTGCAGGATTGGATCGACTTCTACCGCAACCAGCTCGGCTTCAGCGAAATCCACGAGCTGCATGCCAACTGGCACGTCGCGGCGGATTCCCGCGTGATGGTGTCGTCGTGCGGCATGATCCGCATTCCGCTCTATGAAGAAGGCACGCACCGCGCGCACCTCATGCACGCCTACCTGCCCGACCACCCCGGCGAAGGCGTGCAGCACATTGCGCTGGCCACCGACGACATCCTGCGCACAGCCGCCGCGCTGGCCGCCAACGGCCTCACCTTCGTCGAGCCCCCGGCACACTACTACGACACCGTCGACGCGCGCCTGCCCCGTCACGGATTGGACCTGGAAGCCTTGCGCCGATATGGCATCCTGGTCGACGGCGAGATCGTCGATGGCGTGCCCAAACTGTTCCTGCAAACCTTCGTCAAGCGCCATCCAGGCGAGATCTTTTTCGAGATCGTGCAGCGGCGCGGGCACCACGGCTTTGGCGAGGGCAATCTGCCGGTGTTGACTGCGGCGGCCTGACCCGGATAAACGTCGCCAAGAAAAAAGCCCGCCAAGTTTCGGCGGGTTTTTTTTCGTGCTGCGGGTGCTGCAATGCCGATCAATAACCGGCTGCCAGCCCAGTGTTGCGACGCGGATCATTCGCGCCATAGAAGCGGTTGTTGCCGACCGGCTTGCCGCCCAGCGACGGCGCCCCGACGATGATCGCCGCCAGGTGGTTGGCCGGCTGCGGCGCCCCCAGGTTGTGGCCCATCGACGTCAGGATCTTGCGCGTATCTTCCGACAGCGCGTACGGCTCGACGTTGGTCACGTCCGGCAGCCATTGCTGGTGGAAGCGCGGCATGTCGACGGCTTCCTGCACGTTCATGCCGTAGTCGATCGCGTTGATCATGGTCAGCATGACGGCTGTGATGATGCGGCTGCCGCCCGGCGTGCCCACCACCATGACGGGCTTGCCGTCCTTGGTGACGATGGTCGGGCTCATCGACGACAGCGGACGCTTGCCCGGGGCTATCGAGTTGGCCTCGCCCTGCACCAGGCCGTACAGGTTAGGCACGCCGACCTTGGCGGTGAAGTCGTCCATTTCATCGTTCAGGACCACGCCCGTCTTGGCGGCCGTCACCTTCGCACCAAACCAGTCGTTGAGCGTGTACGTGACCGACACGGCGTTGCCGTACTTGTCGGCAATCGAGTAGTGCGTGGTATTGCTGCCCTCATGCGGCTCGACGCCCGGCTTGATGTCCTTCGACACACCCGCCTTCTTCGGGTCGATCACAGCGCGAATCTTGGCCGCATAGTCCTTGCTCAGCAGGCGGTCCAGCGGGTTCTTCACGAAGTCCGGGTCGCCCAGGTAGCTGTTGCGGTCCACATAGGCGTGGCGCATGGCTTCGATCTGGTAATGCGTGGCCTGCGCGGAATGCCAGCCCAGGTCCTTGAGCGGATAGCCTTCCAGGATGTTCAGCATTTCGCAGATGACCACGCCGCCTGAACTCGGAGGAGGTGCCGACACCACGTGATAGCCACGGTAGTCGCACTCGACCGGCGCCAGTTCGCGCGTTTTGTAGCTGACCAGATCTTCTTGCGTGATCAGGCCACCACCGGCCTTGCTCGATGCAGCAATGGCCTGCCCGACCCAGCCCTTGTAGAAGCCGTCGGTGCCCTTGTTGCTGATCTCGCGCAGCGTCTTGGCCAAGTCATGCTGGACGAGCTTCTCGCCCACCTGGAACGGCTGCCCCTTGTTCAGGAAGATCGCGCCCGACGCGGCGTCTTCCTGGAAGTCCTTGGTGGAGGTGTGCAGCATGTCGACATCGCCCTGATCGAGGACGAAGCCCTTGTCGGCCAGCGTGATGGCCGGCGCGATCAGTGCAGCGCGTTGCATGGTGCCGTACTTCTGGCGCGCATACTCCATGCCGGACACGGTGCCCGGCACACCCACGGCCAAGTGGCCCTTGGTGGACGCACCCTTGATGACGTTGCCGTCCTTGTCGAGGTACATGTTGGCGGTGGCACCCTTCGGCGCGACTTCACGGAAGTCGAGGAAGGTCTTGCGGCCATCGGCCAGTTGGATCGTCATGAAACCACCGCCGCCCAGGTTGCCGGCTGCCGGATAGACCACGGCCAGCGCGTAACCCACGGCCACTGCGGCATCCACCGCATTGCCGCCGCGCTTGAGCACTTCCACACCGACCTTGCTGGCCAGATGCTGTGCCGCAACGACCATGCCGTTTTCTGCGGCCACGGGTGCGACGGATGCCGCGTGTGCGACGGTCGTGATGCTGATCGATGCGATTGCAGCGGCGATCCACCGCATGCCTGTTCTTGGATTCTGCATAGGAGCTCCTTTGGTACCTTCAAGGACGCCGGTCGTGCCAGCGTACGTGTTATGGCGCGCGAACCTTATCAGGCGGTGCGCCGGGGCACTATAGCCTCATCCCCGTATTGACGCATTGTGCAGGCGGTGGAACGGCACGCATCGCTAGCCCAGCGGCACCTCGAGCCCGACCTTCACGCGGTTGAGCACCACCGCCGTGCGGTACCACCGGATGTTGTCGTTGTCGTCGAACAGGCGTCGCGCCAGAGCTTCGTACTCCGTCATCGTGGCCACGTTCAGGATGAGGACGAAATCGGCCTCGCCCGTCACGTAGTAGCACTGCTGCACCTCGGGGCCGGAGAGCGCCTTCTTGAGCGCAGCCATTGCAGCGGTATTGGTGCGCTCGGCATGCACCTCAACGATCACGGTGATGGGTTTGGCCACCCGCTCGGGGTCGACTACCGCCACGTTGCCGACGATGACACCCGCTTCCTCCATTCGCTTGATGCGCCGCTGCACGGCGGCGGTCGATAGATTGACCTGCTCCCCAATCACGCGCAGCGGCGTGGTGTAGCACCGCTGAACAGCGTTGAGGATGGCAATGTCGAATGCGTCGAGTTCGAGCGATTTCTGTGCGGCCATAACGGGCATGGAGCGAGAAATTTTTGCGTCTGGCTGGTCAGAATAGCTGAAATTACTCTGCTGACGTGACATAGGATTTCGTGGTCCACGCGTTCGCAGAGGTCCATCCCATGCATTGGCAATCCCAGCTCGTCAGCCCCGAAACGCTTGCCCCTGGCGGCTTTCGGTCATTGGTGACCCCGGTCTACCGTGGTTCAACCGTGTTGTTCGACAACGCAGCGCAGGTCGTGGACGACTGGCGCCATGCGCAGCACGGCTACACCTACGGCCTCTACGGCACACCGACCGCCATTGAACTCGGCGTGCGGATTGCGCAACTGGAACGCGCCCGCCACAGCTTTATCGTCCCCGGCGGGCAGGCGGCCATCGCGCTCGTCTACCTGGCCTGCTGCGGCGCGGGCAGCCATGCGCTGGTGCCGTTCAGTGCGTACGGGCCCAACCGCAGCATGGCTGACGGCCTGCTCAAACGCATGGGCATCGAAGTCGAAATCTATGACCCGCTCATCGGCGCAGGCATCGGCGGACTCATCCGGCCGAACACCATGCTTGTTTGGACCGAAAGCCCCGGCTCGGTCACGATGGAAGTGCAGGACGTGCCGGCAATCGTGGCTGAGGCGCACGCGCGCGGCGTGCCGGTGGCGCTCGACAACACGTACACGGCCGGCGTGTATTTCGATGCCTTCGCGCACGGCGTGGACATCAGCATGCAGGCCCTGACGAAGTACGTGGGCGGCCACAGCGACCTGTTGCTCGGGTCGGTCTCGGTCAACTCGGAGGCGATGTTCGAGCGTGTGGGCAGCGCGTTTGCCGATCTGGGCATGGGCGCCTCGCCCGACGATTGCAGCCTGGCGCTGCGTGGCCTGCAAACGCTGGGGCTGCGGCTTGAGCGCCTGCAAACGTCCACCCTGGCGGTGGCGCGCTGGCTGCATCTGCAGGACTGCATTGCGACCGTGCTGCATCCGGCGCTGCCGTCATGCCCCGGCCATGAACTCTGGAAGCGCGACTTTACCGGCGCAACCAGCGTGTTTTCGGTGGTGTTCCAAGAAAGCGTCTCGGCCGAACAAGTCAACGCATTCATTGATGCGCTGTGCATGTTCCGGATCGGCATGAGTTGGGGTGGCACGAGCAGCCTGGTGATGCCATATCCCGATCTGGCGCGACCGAACCGCCACTATCGCGGCCGCCTGGTGCGGCTCAATATCGGGCTGGAAGCGCCGGAAGATCTGATTGCCGATCTGCGGCACGCCATGGCTCGCGCAGCCATCCAGGAGCCCGCTGTTGCCGCATAACCGACGGCACGTCAGTCAGCCGGTGCAAACGGCGGCGCACGCCGCTTTACCGGCTGCGTCTTGACGATGGCGGTGTTGGTCTCAGCGTGATACGCCACGCGATCGAGAATCTGGTCGAGCTGGTCGATCGAGCGCACATACAGCCGGGCGATGAAGCAGTCCTCGCCCGTGACCTTGTCGCATTCGCCGATCTCGGGAATCTCTTCGATCAGCTTCTGCACGATATGCAGCTTGCCCGGCATGGGCCGCACGCGCACGATGGCCTGCAGCGTGTAGCCCAGCGCCGCCGGGTCAATGTCGACGGTGTAATGCCGGATCACGCCGCGCTCTTCCAGCCGCCGCAGGCGCTCCGACACGCTGGGGGATGACAACCCCACCTGCTCGGCGAGTTGCTTGAGCGAGATGCGGGAATCGGTCAGCAGGACGTCGAGAATGCGTTGATCCAGCGCGTCAATCGTGTTCATTGCGTTCCGCCTCCAATTCTGGAATTTCGCCTTACTTCATTAGAAAGAACGCTAATTTTGCCTTAGAAAAGCAATGGAAGTGAGCCCATCCGCATGCGATCCTGATTGCATCCAACGCTCAAGGTGGTTCGCATGAACGATAAGACGCGCGGCACGGTCGAGATGACCACCGCCATGGTCATCTCCGGGACGATCGGCTGGTTCGTTGTCCGCTCAGGCCAGCCGGTGGCCGACGTTGTGTTCTGGCGCTGCGTGTTCGGCGCGCTGACGCTGCTGGGGGTGTGCGCCGGCCTGGGGCTGCTGCGCGGCGCCATCACGTGGCGGCGTGCGGGCATTGCCGCGTTGGGCGGCGTGGCAATCGTCATCAATTGGCTGCTGCTGTTCGCGGCGTATCCGCGCGCATCTATCTCGATTGCGACGGCGGTCTACAACACGCAGCCGTTCATGCTGGTCGGGCTGGGCGCGCTGTTTCTGTCAGAAAAGCTGACGGCGGCCAAACTCACATGGCTGGCCATCGCCTTTATCGGCGTCGTACTGATCGTGCAGGTGGGGCCTGCAGCCAGCATGGGGACCGATTACCTGTCTGGCATTGCGATGGCGCTGGGCGCGGCGTTTGCCTATGCGGTGGCCGCGCTCCTGATCAAGAAGCTGGCCGGTACGCCGCCGCATCTGATTGCGCTCATCCAGGTGTGTGTGGGCGTGCTGATGCTGGCGCCGTTGGCCAACCTGTCGCATCCGCCGGCCGATGCGCATACGTGGGTGATCCTTGTCACGGTGGGCGTGGTGCATACAGGGTTGATGTACATCCTGCTCTATGGCGCCATCCAGAGGCTGCCGACGCATCTGACGGGATCGTTGTCGTTCATCTATCCCATTGTCGCCATCGTGGTGGACATCGTTGCGTTCGGGCATCGGCTGCAACTGGCGCAGTTTTTGGGTGCGGGGGCGATCCTGCTGGCGGCTGCGGGCATGAACCTGGGGTGGTCGCCGTATCGCTGGTTGCGGGCACGGGGCGAATCCCCCGTTACCAAATAACGCAATACACGCAATAGTCCCCCACATTCGCAACACGAATCGGCAGTCCAACTGCTGTTATTCTTGTGCGTTTTCCGCTGGCGCCCGGCGCGCCCTGCGCCTGCCTCTCTCTCCCTTTGGCAGCCAGCGGACAGAAACCCCAAACATACGTACAAGATGAAGGAAGGTCACCCGCCGGAGCCGGGTCGCGAAACCGCGATCGCCTGGATCCTGGAACAAATGCAAACCTATGACCTGTCTGTCGAAGATTTGCAGGCGCATGGCTGCTTTGACGCGCCACCGCCGCCGCCCGCGCCATCCGCACCCATCGGCCCGGTCTACATGAGCGCCGACGGCCAGCACTGGGACGGCTCGGGCGACATGCCCGACTGGCTGCGGCGCGCCGTCAACGCAGGGCAGAGCATCGAGCATTTCCGCGTGGGCTGAACGCAGGCGATGCAGGTATGCCGGTTGCGTGGTTGTTTGCAAGCGCTGCCGGTTTGTCGATCTGTGGGCTGATCCACAGCACGACCGGCCGGCGCCCCAACCCAACGGAGGACGTCATCATGCCGGAACGCAAAACCGTAGAACGTGCGCGCGCCGACAAGCGCCACGGCAAAGCCGCCTCGACCCAGGCGGGCAACTTCGTGAAGGAAGAGATGGATCACATCCGCGAAGGCAAGCACGGTGCGAAAAACACCAAGCAGGCCATTGCGATTGGTCTATCGAAGGCACGCCGCGCGGGCGTTGCCGTCAAGCCGCCGGGGGAAGGCAAGGCATCGGCCGCCACGCGCAAGAAGGCGGAACATGACGTCAAGGCCGGCAGCAAGGCAGGCAACAAGACCGGCAGCCACGCCAGTGCGAGCAAGGAATCCACGGCCAAGCGCAGCAAAACCACAACACGCACGCTGAAGAAGGAAGGCCATTCGGCGGCTTCCAAGTCGTCGCTGTCCAAGCAGGCGCATAGCGCGGCCTCCAAGCGTTCGAGCAGCGAGCGCTCGGCGGCGGCCAAGAAGGGCGCTGCTACCAAGGGCGCTGCCGGCCGATCCGCCGCCGCCAAGAAGGCGGCGCGCACGCGCGCGGCGCACGCCAGGTAAATCCTTCCTGTTCAGCCTGAAGGCGGCCCATTGGGGTCGCCTTTTTTATTGGCGGTTTGCCTCACAAAAAAAAAATTAAAAAAATTTCTGTTCTCCGTGTCAGGAACGCCCACGTGCGCCGACGAAGGTGCACGGAACACATCTGCGCGATGCCGCAGTGCACCGTACGGCGAGGGATTTGGCCCTGTCCGCCGTTCAACGACACCTGCCACTCAAGGAGAACACAAATGAAACAACACGCCATGATCGCCGCCGCTCTGGGTAGCCTGCTCGCGCTGGGCGCACTGTCGACACCGGTGCAGGCCGCTGATGCCGCCGGCAAGGAAAAGTGCTACGGCGTCGCCAAGGCCGGCCAGAACGATTGCGCCAGCCCGGGCAGCGCCCACGCCTGCGCCGGCCAATCGAAGATGGACAAGGACCCAATGTCGTGGAAATACGTGCCCGCCGGCACCTGCGCGCAGATGGGCGGCACGATGCAGGCTCCGTCCAAGTAACGCGCGACGCCGGGTGACCACCATGCAGACCGCTCTGCCAACCTGCGCCGGCGCAGGCCTGCGCGCACCGCACTTTCCTGCCCTACTGCACGGGGAAGCCCGCTTCCCCTGGGTGGAGGTGCACAGCGAGAACTATCTGTATGGCGGCCCCGCCCGCGCAGCGCTGCACGCCGCGCGGGCGCACCAGCCTGTGAGCCTGCACGGCGTGGGCATGGGGCTGGGCAATGCGGATGGACTGGACGTCGAGCACGTACGCGCCATCGCTACGCTGGCCGATGCGGTAGCGCCCGCCGCCATTTCCGAGCACCTGTGCTTCAACCGCAGCGGTGCGCAGGTCGTCAACGATCTGCTGCCGCTGCCTTATTCCCGCGAATCGCTGGATGTCGTCTGCGCCAACGTCATGCGTGCACAGGACATCCTCAAGCGACCGCTGCTGATCGAGAACATCGCCGCGTACATCGACTGCCGCGCACTGGTCGATGCCGACGAGGCCCTCTTCGAAGGCGCATTCCTGACCGCCCTCGCCCGGCGCACGGGCTGCGGCATCTTGCTGGACCTGAACAATCTGTACGTGAACAGCGTCAACCATGGCGTGACCGTCGAATCGGTACTGGCCGATATCGACCCTGCACTGGTCGGCGAGATTCACTTGGCAGGCTTCAGTGTGGAAGACGGCATGCTGATCGACACGCACAGTGCGCCGGTCCATGCACCCGTCTGGGCGCTGTACGACGCATGGATTGCCAAACACGGCGCACGCCCGACACTGATCGAATGGGATGCTGAACTGCCGCCCGCGCAGGTCTTGCTGGACGAGGCGGCACGCGCCCAAGCAACGCTTGATCGCCATGCCAACGCACCCACTCAGGAGCCACGCCATGCGATTGCCTGACTGGGAAGCGCACCTTATCGGCGCACTGACCACCCCTGCAAGCCACGAAGAGGCGCGTGGTATTGCCATCTACCGCAATGCGCGTCTGGCAATTCTGCGCAATGCGCTGACGGGGGCGTATCCCGTCTGCCGAGCGCTCGTCGGTGACGACTGCTTTGATGCGCTGGTGCGCGACACGCTGGCCATGCAGGCGTCTACATCCCCGAACCTGCATCGCTATGGAAATGCGCTGCCGGATGTCATTGCGCAATCCCCGTTGGCGCACAGCGTGCCGTATCTGGCTGACGTGGCGCGTCTGGAATGGTGCGTGCACTGGGCGCACTACGCGCCGGATGCACACGTGGAAGCGGCGAACGCCACCTTGTTCGCACAACCCGCAGACACGCTTCGCGCCGGGCTGGTCGAAGGTGCGCAGTGGGTGGCTTCTCCATGGCCCGTGGTTTCGATCTGGCGCGCACATCAGCCCGACGCGACGATCGCGCTCAACGAAATCGACCTGAGTGTGGGCGAAGCCGCTGTGATTGCCGTGCACGGGCATCGCGTTGCTGTGCTCGATCTCGATGCCCCGACGGCCACGTTCCTCGCAGCTTGCGACGCGACGCCGTCGCTTCAGGCCGCGCTCGAAACCACGCTGGCTGAGCGGCCAGATTTTGATTTGACCGCATGCCTGTCAGCCCTCTATCGCTCGGGGCTGCTCGCGCTGAGCGCATGCCCAACAACACCGCCCACTGGAGACACGCCATGAACACCCTCGCCACGACCTTTGCCCCGCTCACGCGCATCCGCGCTTCGCTTGACCGACTCGCCGGGCCGCAAAGCGCGCTCTGCTCGCTCATCTTGTTGATCGCACGGGCGTATCTTTTCTACGTGTTCTTCCGCTCGGGCCTGACCAAGCTGCACGACTGGGACACGACCGTGCTGCTGTTCACGGAGGAATACAAGGTGCCGCTATTGCACCCGGCCCTGGCAGCGGCGCTTGGCACGTTTGGCGAACTGGTCTTCCCGTCTCTCATGCTGGTCGGCATCGTGCCGCGGTTGGCGGCGGCGGGGCTGTTCTTCGTCAACGTGGTAGCGGCGGTGTCGTACTGGGCCAATCTGTCGGCGTCGGCCATCGAATTTCATTTTGTGTGGGGCGTTCTGATTGCGCTCGTGGCGACGGTGGGACCGGGTTGGCTGGCGGTGCAGACCCTTTGGGAGCGCCGCACGCATTAAGCAGATTGGGTGGGCAGCAGGCTTATGATGTGGTTCTGTCGCCCTCTCTTCAGGAGCATCGATGCGCTTCCGTCAGTTGTCCTTCGCTGCCTCAACCGGTGTGTTGGCTGCAATCGCCGCCGCAACTGTTCTCACTGCCTGCGCGTGGGGCGATAGCCCGAACACCACCGGCGCGCGCATGCTCGACGATTCGCTGCTGTCGTACCAGGTCAAGGCGGCGCTGGATCAGGACACAGCGCTCAGCACGCGCCAGATCCGCATCCGCTCTACCCCAGACGGCAAGGTCACGCTGACGGGCTGGGTCGATACCCCCGAAATGGCCCGACGGGCTGGTGACGACGTCAAACGCTTTGTTGACTCGGCCAAGCTCGACAACCAGTTGCGCGTGCTCTCGCGCATGCAGGTGCTGGGCGGCGGCCCGTACATCCCGGCCGGCTTGCCGCCGGCGGCACCGGCCAGCGCCCCGGCCGCGCGCTAACGCGTTCAAGCACTTAAGCTGCCTGTGTGCCCGTCCGCCCTGGCAAGCGGCCCACGGGCACCGATTGCAGCAGGCCGAAGCCGATCTCCGCAATCAGGAACGGCAACACCAGCAGCGAGGCGCCGGATGCCAGCGCATAGGCCTGCCACGCTGCAAAGAGGCCGCGTGCCGCGGCGTCGTACCGGCCCAGCGCCACACTCGGCTGTCGGATGCGCAGCACCGACCACACGCACACCACCGACCCCATCAGATTGGCCATCAGCAGGTGCTCTGGCTCAAATGCCGGCAAGCGGCCGATACCCAGCGCATGCGCCAATGCAGTGAGCGCTTGATGCAACAGGGCAAACGTCCACGGCGTGGCAAACGGTGCAGTCACGATCAGGTCATACCAGCCGCTGGCGCGCACCACACGCAGGAAGGTCGATTCAGAAACCATGGTGAAACTCCAGGAATGAAGTGAAGGAGTCGCCACGGTAAAGCTTGGTGTACGCTCCAAGGTCAAGCGCTCGGCCGCCCCACTCTTCCAAGCCACCATGCCTGCTGCACTTCCCGCTTCCGCTTCCAACGCGCATACCGGCGACCTTTCCATCGGCGACCTGGCCGCCGCCACCGGCGTCTCGCGGGATGGCCTGCGCTTTTACGAGGCACGCGGCCTGATCCGGGCGCGACGCCGCAGTAACGGCTACCGCGCTTACCCGCCCGAAACCGTGGAACTCGTGAACTACGTGCGCACGGCTCAGCAACTGGGCTTCACGCTGGCAGAAATTGGCGAAGGGATGTCGCAGGTGTGGCAGCAACCCGACACCGATGCCGCTGTTACGGCGCTACTGCGGGAGAAACTTGCCGCCATCGATGTCCGCATCGCCAGCTTGCAGGCCACGCGTGATGCACTCGCTGCCCGCGTCGGGATACCATGCCCGCTTGCACCGACCTGAGACTCCGACACGTCTTGTCATATGACTGTCGCAGACTCCCGCCACAGGGCGGGTTTGGCGCGTTTTCTCCACGCCCTGACGGCTTGCTGAGTCGTGAAAGGCGCTTGAAAGTTCGCGTCGGTAAAAACGCTCCCGTCTCAAGGGGAGTCTGCTGCAGTGAAACATCGGGGTGCGTTCCATCCACGGGCGAGGGCCGTGCTGTGCGCGGTGGCCTGCCTGCCATTTGCCGCTGCCTGGGCAGCCACGCCTGCGCCGGCACCGGCTGCGGCCAGCATGCCGGTGGCGACCATGCCGTCGATCAAGCCTTCCGTTCCGGGCGTGACGGGCGCGGGCTTCAACCTCGTCGAACTGCTGCAGGAGCTGAAAGGCAACAACCCGCAGTTGATCCAGGCGCGCCATAACTACCTGTCGGCCAAATCGATCCCCCCGCAACTTGCCGCGCCCAACAACCCGCAGCTCGGCTACATCTGGAACAGCATCCCGAAGGGTTTTCCGCTGGCGGTCAACCGCGCGGGCGGCAGCCAGTACAACCTGACGCAGCAGATCCCGTTTCCGGGCAAGAAAGCGCTGGCCGCTGAGATTGCCGATCGCCAGGCGGAATCGCTGAACGCGCAAAACGACGCGCTGTACCTGCAGCTCTACGCGCAGCTTTCCACTACGTACTACCAGGCGATCGCGCTGCAGAAGCAGATCGATGTACAGAAGCTGACCATCACGCGCCTGGAGCAGGTCAAGCAGATCACGCGCGTGCGCTACGCCAACAATGCCGCTGCCTACGCCGACTTCCTCAACGCGCAGGTCATGCAGAGCAGCGCGCAGAACGACCTGTTTGCCGCGCAGCGTCAGTACGACAGCACGCTGCAGACCCTCAACACGCTCATTGGCAAGGAGCCGAGCTTCCCGCTCGTGCTGCGGGCCGACGACGAGTCCGTACACCTGCCGGAAGAGCCGCTGCCCGAGCTGGAAAACCAGGCACTGCGCGAGCACCCGTCGATCAAGGCGTCGGCAGACCTGATGGACGCCGCACGCAAGAGCGTGACGCTGGCGCGCAAGGCCTACCTGCCCGACTTCCAGGTCATCGCCACCGTCACCACGGACAACCCGCCGTATGGCGTGCGCCCGAACAGCTACCAGATCGAGCTGGACGTGATCATTCCGTTCTGGTTCCTGACCAAAGAGAAGTACGGCGTGAATCAGGCGGTGGAAAGCCAGATCGCCACCGAGGCGAATGACGTGTCGGTGCGCCAGCAGACGCTATTGGCCGTCGACACCGCCTATAACACGCTGCGCCAGACGCTCGCCCAACTCGACTTCAACAAGCAGCGGCAACTGCCGCAAGCGCTGGCGGCCTATCGCGTGACGATGACCAACTACGCCAGCAACAACGCTGATTTCAACGACCTGCTCACCGCCCAGGGCGCGCTCAGGAACGCAGAACTGTCGGTCGCCCAGGCTCAGGCCACGGCCTTGCAGGCCTATCACGCGCTGCTCGCGGCCACCGGTCGCTCGCCGGTTCAAGCTCAATAACATCATGAAGAAGTTCTCTCCCGTTGTTGCAGTCATCGCCTTGGCCGCAGCCCTTGCTGTTGGTGTGGTGGTCGGACGCAAATGGCCCGCCGCTGCGCCCGCCGAGACCGCGAAACCCGCTGTTACCGTGGCATCCGCTCCGGCTACGCCGGCACGTCCGAAACCCGACTCCGTGGAAATTCCTTCCGGCGGCTTCGACCCGCAGCAGGTGAAGGTTGCACAGGTCAGTCAGCTTTCGGTGCCAGTGGAGCTGTCCACGCCCGGCAAGCTCGCCTACAACGCCGAGCGCACCAAGTTGGCATCGGCGCGCGTGGCTGGGCGGCTGGACCAGATTCTCCTGTTCGAAGGTGCGCTGGTGCGCGAGGGGCAGCCGATTGCGCAGCTCTACTCGCCAGACTTCATCTCCGCGCAGAAGGAATATCTGCTGGCGCTGAATACCGCCCGCCAGCTCAAGGGTTCCAACATGAAGGATCTGCAGGACGATGCGGACGCCACCGTACAGTCCGCGGCAGGCCGCCTGCATGTGCTGGGCATGTCCGATGCCGATGTCGCGCAGATCGCCAAGCGCGGCACGCCGGCTGAACACCTGACGCTGCGCGCGCCCATCTCGGGCACGATCGTCAAGCGCAACATGGACCCGGGCGCCTTCCTGAACGTGGGTGACTCGTTCATGAGCATCGTCGATACGCGTGTGCTGTGGTTCACGGGCAATGTCTATGAGAACGACATTGCCAGCGTGCGTATCGGTCAGCCGATCTCGCTGCATACCTCGGCATATCCGGACCGCGAGTTCACCGGCCGCGTGAGCTTTATCGCCCCGAACATCGACCCGGCAACGCACACCCTGACGGTACGCTGCGACGTGCCCAACACCGACGGCCTGCTGCGCCCCGAGATGTACGCCACGGCGCGCATCCAGACCGGCAGCGGCCAGGCCACGGTGGTACCGAAGGCCGCCTTGGTGAAAGACCACGGCAGCTACTACGTGATCGTGCAGAGCGATGCCACGCATTTCAAGCGCGTGGAAGTGCACGGCAAAGACACCGGCACCGACGGCAACTTTGCCGTGACGGCCGGACTTGAGGCTTCGTCGCAGGTAGTGGTGCGCGGCGCCGCGCTGCTCAACGAGATGATCGTCAAGGCGGGGGCGTAGGCATGGGCTTCAACCCCATCGCGGGCATTCTCAAGCGGCGGCTGCTGATTGTCTTCCTGGCGATCGCGCTGCTGGTGGCGGGCGTGCTGGCGTTCCGCGAGCTGCCGCTGCAGGCGTATCCGGGCGTGGCGCCGTTGTCGGTGCAGGCCATCACGCAATGGCCGGGCCGCAGCACGACCGAAGTCGAACAGCAGATCACCATCCCGATCGAGAATGCGTTGGCTGGCGTGCCGGATGTGCAGTCGTTCCGCTCGGTATCGCTGTTCGGGCTGTCGGTGGTGACGCTCAAGTTCAAGGAAGGCACCGACAGCTTCAAGGCGCGGCAGAACTTCTCGCAATACGTGGCGGCAGCCAATCTGCCGACCGGTGTGCAGCCGTCGCTGAGCCCCGACTCCGACGCCACGGGCGAGATCATGCGCTTTCGCCTCGTGGGCAACGGCGTAGACCTGACCACGCTCAAGAGCTATCAGGACTACGACATCACCAAAGAGCTGAAGCACGTGCAGGGGGTGGCGGATGTCAGCTCCTTCGGCGGCAAGGTGAAGGAGTATCACATCGTGCCGTCGCCGGCGAAGCTGCAGTCGTACGGCATCACGCTGTCGCAGCTCATCACGGCCATCGGCAACGCCAACAACAACACTGGCGGCAACCTGCTGCGAGACGGCGAGCAGCAGTTCGTCGTGCGCGGCGTGGGCCTGCTGCAGACGGTGGACGATATCCGCAACGTGGTGGTGGCCGCCAACAACGGCGTGCCGGTGCGCGTGCGCGATATTGCCGAGGTGGAAGTCGGCAACGTGCAGCGTCTGGGCCAGGTGCAATACAACGACCAGCCCGACGTGGTGGAAGGCATCGTGCTGCTCAAGCGCGACGCCAACGCCAGCGAGGTGCTGGCCAAGGTGCGCGAAAAGGTAACGGAACTGAACAACGGCATCCTGCCCAAGAGCGTTCAGATCAAGCCGTTCTACGACCGCCAGGTGCTGCTCGACATCACCATGGGCACAGTTGAACACACGCTGGTGGTGGGCATCTCGCTGGTGCTGGCGGTGTTGTTCGTCTTCCTGGGCAATTTCCGTGCGGCGGCTGTGGTGGCGGCGGTGATTCCGCTGGCGCTGTGCGTGTCGTTCATCAGCATGGAACACTTCCATGTGCCGGCCAATTTGATCTCGCTCGGGGCGATCGACTTTGGGGTGATTGTCGACGCAGCCGTGATCGTGATGGAAAACATCATGCGGCATCTGGAAGAAGGCGCCGAGAAACTCGACGATGCCATCATCAAGGCCACCAGCGAAGTGCAGCGCGCGATGATCTTCTCTACGGGCATCATCATCGTGGCGTATTCGCCGCTGTTCTTCATCGGCGGCGTGGAAGGCATCATCTTCAAGCCGATGGCGTTCACGATGGGCTTTGCCTTGATGGCGTCGATCGTGCTGAGCCTGACCTTCGTGCCGGCCACCACGTCGTTCGTCTTCGGCAAGACGCTGCATCCGCATTCGCCGGCGTTTATTACGGCGATTCTGCGCTGGTACAAGCCGTTGCTGCGCAAGCTCATTGCACGCCCGATGGCCGTCTTTGCCACGGCCATCACGGCGCTCGTTCTGACGCTGTATAGCGCCACGTTCCTCGGTACCGAGTTCCTCCCGACGCTGGAAGAAAACAACCTGTGGCTACGCATTACGTTGCCCAACACGGTCGACCTGGACTACTCGTCGTCAGTGGCCAACGACCTGCGCGCGTACTTCGTCAAGCAGCCGGAAATCAATCAGGTTTCGGTGCAGATCGGCCGCCCCGATGACGGCACCGATTCCACCGGCGTGTTCAACCAGGAATACGGCCTGTACTTCGCGCCGCCTGACCAATGGCCCGCCGGCATGACGAAGGGGAAGCTGGTCGAGCGCCTGTCCAAGCGCCTGGAGAAGATTCCGGGCATCGAATACAACTTCTCGCAGTACATCCAGGACAACGTGGATGAAGCGCTCTCGGGCGTGAAGGGCGAGAACTCGGTCAAACTGTTCGGCAATGACCTGAATGTGCTCGAAGCCAAAGCCAACGAAATCCAGGCGCAGCTCAAGAAGGTGCACGGACTGGTGGACGTGGGCATCTTCCGCGAGTTGGGCCAGCCGACGCTGAACGTTTCCATCGACCGCCAGGCCGCTGCGCGCTTCAACATCAACGTGAGCGATGTGCAGAACCTCGTGCAATACGCCATTGGCGGAGCGCCGGTCACGCAAATCCTGGAGGGCGAGAAATCGTTCGGCCTGGCGGTGCGGCTGAACCAGCAGGCACGTGCGTCATACGACGCCATCCGCGAACTGCTGATCGATACGCCCGACGGCCAGCACGTTCCGCTGTCGATGATCGCCAAGGTGGAAATGACCGACGGCCCGTTCTTCATCTACCGCGAACTCGGCAAGCGCTACATCGCCATCAAGTTCGGCGTGCGTGGGCGCGATTTGGGCAGCGCGGTGGACGAAGCGCAGCGCGTGGTGGGCAACGGCGTGCAGTTGCCCGAGGGCTACACCGTCAAGTGGGACGGCCAGTTCAACGAGATGAAGGTCGCCCAGAGCAAGCTGATGGTGATCGTGCCGTTGACGATTCTCGTGATCTTCCTGTTGCTGTACAGCACCTTCGGCAACTTCAAGGATGCGCTGATGGTGGTGCTGAATGTGCCGTTTGCCGCCATCGGCGGGCTGCTGGCGCTGCATATCGCGCATGAGACGCTGTCGATTTCGGCGGGGATTGGCTTTCTGTCGTTGTTCGGCATCGCCATCCAGGACGGGGTGATCCTGATCTCATACGTCAATCGGCTGGCGCAATCCGAAAACGTGCGGGAAGCCACGGTGGACGGCGCCGCACTGCGCCTGCGCCCGGTGATCATGACGGCCATGCTGGCGGGCCTGGGCCTGCTGCCCGCCGCGCTGTCGCACAGCATCGGCTCGGAGGCACAGCGGCCGCTGGCGCTGGTGATCGTCGGCGGCATGGTCACCACGACGATTCTCACGCTGCTGGTGCTGCCGGTGGTCTTCACGTGGGCGCACCGTCATCGCCGGCCGCCCTCGCGCGATGCGGACGTCAATCCCACAGCGGCCATGCTGCCTTAAGCCGCATGTGCTGAAAGCGCAACGGGCGCATCGCTTTGCCAGCGATGCGCCCGTTTTCATTTGGGCTCACACCAGAATCGGACCAATCTCATGGTGACGCGTAGCCGAGGCGAGCAGAGTGCGCCTCTGGTTCTATCGCACGCATCGCCACCATGCTCCCCACGCCCAACGTATCCCCCAGCGTCGCCGCCAAGTTCCCGCCGCAGGTCGTCGACACGCTCATCGAGCTGTTTGGCAATGATCTGCACCAATGGCGTTTTATCGTCGATCTATTTTGCGAGACGGCAGAACAGGATCTCGCCAACCTGGAGAACGCCATCCGCGGCGGCGAGGACGCACAGATCGTTGAAGCGGCGCACCGCATCGTCGGTTCCGCACGCATGCTGGGGCATCAACCGATTGGCGATGCTGCCCGCCGCATCGAGCGCGCTGCGCAAAGCATCGGGCCCTATCAGCAGCGTGCGCAAGAAATGGAATCTGCCCTCGCCTGCCTGCGCGCCTTGGCCGATGAATTCCGCCAGCAGGCCAACGCCTGCCCCTGGCCAGACGCGCCGGTGGTGGGCTAACGGCGCGCCACGCTCCGCAAGCCATCGGTTGCGGAGCAGCGTCACCCTTGGTCTAGTTAAGTTATGCTTTATTAAACATAACTTAATTGATTAGGCTGTAAATTGCGTGACTCGTAATACAACGGGTGATTACAACTATTGATCTAGGACACGCTGCCCCACTATCTTTCGCGGGCAACGTCGGCGCACTCCAACTGCCGCCGCCTGGCACGCACCGGCCATGACCGGCGCGGCCGCACCGTTTCACTACGTACGTCACAACACGGGCTCAACTTATCCGGGGGGATTCGATGTCCGAAGCAGTCCTGCATCCATTTTTTTCGCGCGAGCGCACCGTCGCCGCGGTTGGTTTCAACCGCTGGCTGGTTCCGCCTGCCGCACTGGCCATCCATCTGTGCATTGGCATGGCCTACGGTTTCTCAGTCTTCTGGCTGCCGCTTGGCCGCGCGCTTGGCATCACCAAGCCGCTCACCTGCGGCGCCGATGTCTCGCTGATCGCCGAGCTGTTCACCACCACCTGTGACTGGCGCGTGTCCAGCCTGGGCTGGATGTTCACGCTGTTCTTCGTTTTCCTGGGCGCATCCGCAGCCATGTGGGGCGGCTGGCTCGAGCGCGTCGGCCCGCGCAAGGCTGGCGTCGTGTCGGCCGTGTGCTGGTGCGGCGGCTTGCTGATTTCCGCGCTCGGCATCCAGATGCACCAACTGTGGCTGCTGTGGGTGGGCTCGGGCGTGATCGGCGGCATCGGCCTGGGGTTGGGCTACATCTCCCCCGTGTCGACGCTGATCAAGTGGTTTCCGGACAAGCGCGGCATGGCCACCGGCATGGCCATCATGGGCTTTGGCGGCGGCGCGATGATCGGCGCCCCGCTGGCTGATCGCCTGATGAAGGTGTTTGCTACGCCCGAATCGGTCGGCGTGTCGCAAACGTTTATTGTGCTGGCTGGCATCTACTTCGTGTTCATGATGGCGGGGGCGCTGGGTTACCGCGTGCCGCCCACGGGCTGGAAACCGGCCGGCTGGACACCCTCGCCCACCAAGGCGAAGGACACGATGGTCACGCAACGCCACGTGCACGCAAACGAAGCGCTGAAGACGCCGCAGTTCTGGCTGATCTGGGCCGTGCTGTGCCTGAACGTCTCGGCCGGTATTGGCGTGCTCGGCATGGCCTCGCCGCTGCTGCAGGAAGTGTTTGGCGGCAAGCTGCTTGGCGTGACGACTTCGTTCATGGAAC
This sequence comes from Ralstonia sp. GX3-BWBA, assembly GCF_003290055.1. NCBI lineage: Bacteria > Pseudomonadati > Pseudomonadota > Betaproteobacteria > Burkholderiales > Burkholderiaceae > Ralstonia > Ralstonia sp. GX3-BWBA. The sequence continues at coordinate 82,294 of NZ_QMKS01000023.1, forward strand.
TGACCGCCGCTCAGAAGGGCCAGATCGCGGCCATCGCTGCGGGCTTCACGGGTCTGCTGAGCCTGTTCAACATCGGCGGCCGTTTCTTCTGGGCATCGCTGTCGGACCGCCTGGGCCGCAAGATGACGTACGCGGTCTTCTTCGTGCTCGGCTTCGTGCTGTACGCATCGATTCCGTGGACGTCGCACACAGGCAATATCGCGCTGTTTGCACTGGCCTTCTGCGTGATCCTGTCGATGTACGGCGGCGGTTTTGCTACCGTGCCGGCGTACCTGGCTGACATGTTCGGCACGCAAATGGTGGGCGCCATCCACGGCCGCCTGCTGACGGCGTGGTCGACGGCCGGCATTCTGGGCCCTGTGCTGGTGAACTACCTGCGCGAATACCAGATCGCCCATGGCGTGGAACGCGCAGCCGTGTACGACATCACGATGATGATCCTGGCCGGCCTGCTGATTCTCGGCTTCATCTGCAACCTGCTGGTGCGCCCGGTCAACGCGAAGCACTTCATGACCGAAGCGCAACTCGACGAGCAACGTCACGCTGCGGCAACCAAGAGCCCGACGCCGTCGGTGATCGCACCGGAAACGTCGCTGGAATGGAAGGCGCATCCTGGTTCGGCCGTGGCCGTGGTGCTGGCTTGGGCCGCCGTGGGCCTGCCGTTGGGCTGGGGGGTTTGGATTACACTCCAAAAAGCTGCCGTTCTGTTCTCCTGACACCTGATTCGAAGCCGCCCCGCCACCCATGAAGCACCAGAAGATCGAGTTCTACCGTCATCCGGCCGGTGGCTGGGGCGCGCTTAAAAGCGTTGCACATCAACTGCTGTCGCAGGGCATCGCGGCCAAGGGCGCCAAGACGATGCTGTCGGCCAACCAGCCCGACGGCTTCGACTGCCCCGGCTGCGCCTGGCCTGATCGCGACCACGCCTCCACGTTTGAATTTTGCGAGAACGGCGTCAAAGCTGTGGCGGCCGAAGCCACCTCCCGCCGCACCACGCCGGAGTTCTTCGCACAGCACACCGTGCGGGAGTTGGCCGACTGGTCCGACTACGCACTCGAAGACCAAGGGCGTCTGACGCACCCGATGGTCTACGACGCGGCCAGCGACAAGTACATCCCGATCGAATGGGACGCCGCCTTCGCGCTGATCGCGCAGCACCTGCGCGCGCTGCCTGATCCGAACCAGGCGATCTTCTACACCTCCGGCCGCACCAGCAATGAGGCGGCCTTCCTCTACCAGTTGTTCGTGCGCGCCTACGGCACGAACAATTTCCCCGACTGCTCCAACATGTGCCACGAGCCCTCCGGCACGGGCATGCGGGGCAGCATCGGCGTTGGCAAGGGCACCGTCACGCTCGACGATTTCACCAAGGCGGACGCCATCTTCATCTTCGGCCAGAACCCGGGGACGAACCACCCGCGCATGCTCGGTGAGCTGCGCGAAGCGTCCAAGCGCGGCGCCAAGATTGTTTCGTTCAACCCGCTTCGCGAGCGCGGGCTGGAGCGCTTTGCCGATCCGCAAAGCAAGATCGAGATGCTGACGCTGGGCTCCACGCGCATCAGCACGGAGTACCACCAGGTTCGCATCGGCGGTGACTTGGCAACGGTGAAAGGCGTCATCAAACACGTGATCGAGCGTGACGACGTGGCACGTAGCCGCGGAGAGCCCGCCATCATCGACCACGCCTTCATCGCGCAACACACCGGCGGCTACGACGCCTTTGCCGCCGACGTGCGCGCAGAATCGTGGGCGACCATCGAAGCCGAATCGGGCCTGCCGGAAAACGAAATCCGCCAGGCCGGCGATACCTACATCAAGGCCGGCAGCGTCATCGCCTGCTGGGGCATGGGCATCACGCAACACAAGCATTCGGTCGCGACGATCCAGATGATCGTCAACCTGTTGCTCCTGCGGGGCAACATCGGCCGCCCGGGCGCCGGCGCGTGCCCGGTGCGCGGCCACAGCAACGTGCAGGGCGACCGGACGATGGGCATCTACGAGAAGCCCGCCCCTGCGTTCCTGGATCGGCTGGAAAAGGTCTTCGGCATCCAGGTGCCGCGCGAACATGGCTACGACACCGTCGGCGCCATCGAAGCGATGCAGCAAGGCGCCGCGCGCGTGTTCTTCGCCATGGGCGGCAACTTTGCGGCGGCCACGCCGGACACCGCTGCCACGTGGGCCGGCCTGCGCCAGTGCGACCTGACCGTGCACGTGACCACCAAGCTCAACCGCAGCCACATCGTGCATGGCAAGGCAGCGCTGATCCTGCCGTGCCTGGGCCGCACCGAAGTCGACCAACAGGCCGGCGGCACGCAAGGCGTGACCGTGGAAGACTCGATGAGCATGGTGCACATGTCGGCGGGCATCAATCCGCCGGCCTCGCCGCATTTGCTGTCGGAACCGGCCATCGTGGCGCGGCTGGCGGAAGCGACGCTGCCCGAGAGCACCATCCCATGGCGCTGGCTGGTGGAAGACTACGACCGCATCCGCGAGCGCATTGAAGCCGTGTTCGACGACTTTGCCGGCTTCAACGAGAAGATTCGCGTGCCGGGCGGTTTCCGTCTGCGCAACACTGCATCCGAGCGTGTGTGGAGCACGCCGTCGGGCAAGGCGGAATTCCACACGCACGCCGTGCCGACCGACACGCCGGTCCACCGCGCCCGCGAGCGCCATGCAGATACGACGGTCTTTACGCTGGCCACGGTGCGCTCGCACGATCAATACAACACCACCATCTATGGCATGGACGACCGCTACCGCGGCGTGTTCGGCCAGCGCCGCGTGGTCTTCATCAACAAGGAAGACCTGCACACGATCCGCATGAAAGACGGCGAGTGGGTCGACATGGTGACGCTGTCAGACGACGGCACCACGCGCCGCGCCGATGGCTTCCGACTGGTGGCATACGACATCCCGCGCGGCTGCCTGGCAGCGTATTACCCCGAGACGAATCCGCTGGTGCCGCTCTCTTCCGTGGCTGACCAGGCCCGCACGCCGACGTCAAAGTCGATTCCGGTGATGCTCGTGCCGAGCCAGGTCGAGCGCACCGCTGAGTCCCAAGCGGCCAACACGGCAGAAGCCTGATGCCAACCGAGCCGGCGTGGTCTGCGCTGCAACTGGCGCTGCTGGCCGCATTGCGCGAGACCGACGCCGCCAAGCCGGTCTCGCTACCCTGGCTGACCAAGCGCGTGGGCGAGCGCGCCAGCACAGTGCTGCGCGCGCTGCATCCGTTGGCTGACGCCGGCCTGCTGCGCGTCGCCATGGACGACACACGCTGGCTGATCGTGCTGCTCGATGCCGGCCGCGCTTTGCCCCATTTCACCGCATGACTTTTCTGCCCCGCCACCCCGCCGGAATGCCCGTCGTTTCCACCACCGCGACGAAACGCACGCGCACCGGCACGCAAGAAGACGCGTCCACCGCCGTCGCAGATGAAGCACCGGTCGCGCTGGTCTTCAACGGCATCACACATGCGGTGATGATGGCCTCGCCAGCCGACCTGGAAGACTTTGCATTGGGCTTCGCGCTGTCCGAAGGCATCATCGACAGTCGCGCCGATTGGCGTGGCGCAGATGTTCAAACGCATCCGCATGGGCTTGAGGTGCATGCGGAAATCGCTTCGCATTGCTTCGTGCGGCTGAAGGAACGCCGCCGCGCGCTGGTCGGCCCGACCGGCTGCGGCCTGTGTGGCATTGAAAGCCTGCAGACCTTTGAAGACGCACCGACACCGCTTGTGCCGGCTGCATGGATGGCGTCATTGACCGACGCACAAGTGCTGGACGCCATGCACGCGATGACGGCGCATCAGCCGGCCAACGCGCTCACCGGCGGCTTGCATGCCGCGGGCTGGGTACCTGCGGACGGCAACGCGCCGCTGCATGTGCTGGAAGACGTGGGCCGTCACAACGCGCTGGACAAGCTGATCGGCCGGCTCGCCCGGCTCGGCATCCGCCCCGCAGACGGGTTCATCGTCATGACAAGCCGCGCAAGCTTCGAACTGACGCGCAAGTGCGTGCAGGTGCAGTTGCCGCTACTGGCAACAATCTCCGCGCCGTCCTCGCTGGCGATCCGCCACGCCAAGGCCGGACAGCTGACACTGCTGGCGTTCTGCCGGGGCGAGAGCGTGACGCGGTTTGCGTAGCGCACTGCACGCGCAGGGCTAAATCTCCACCTTGCTCCCCAGCTCAACCAGTCGGTTGGCGGGAATCCGGAAAAAGTCCGACGGCTTGGCGCTGTTGTGCTGCATCCAGGCAAACAGCGATTCGCGCCACATCGCCATGCCAGGCAGCGGCGACGGCACCACCGTGGCACGCGTAATGAAGAACGAGGTTTCCATATCTTCAAAAACGATGCCAAGCCGCTCACCCACGTTGCGGACGATCTCGTCCACGGCCGGTGTTTCCTTGAAGCCGAAATCGACCACGGCCGTGTGGATGTCGTCGCCAATGGTTTTGATAACCAGGCGCTTGGCGGGGTCCACATACGGCACGGCCAGCGTGCGGAAGTGGATGAACAGCACGCGCTTGTGCAGCACGTGGTTGTGCTTGAGGTTGTGCAGCAACGCCAAGGGCACGAAATCCATGCTCGGGGTGAGATACACGGCCGTGCCGTCCACACGATACGGCGGATGGCGCAGCAGCCCCTCCATGAACGGCTCGAGCGGAATGCCGCCTTCCACATTGCGCGCCTTCAACAGCTGCGTGCCCGAGTGCCACGTCACCATCAGGAAGAAGATCAAGCCACCCAGCAGCAACGGGAACCAGCCACCCGCGGCAATCTTGAGCAGGTTGGCTGAGAAGAACGATAGATCCACCGCCAGGAAAACCGCGCCGAGGGGGGCCACCAGCGACAGGCGCCACTTCCAGGCGTTGCGCATGACCACCGTAACCAGACCCGTCGTCAGCACCATGGTGGTCGTTACCGCAATACCGTAGGCCGCGGCCAGGTTGTCGGACTTGCCGAAAGCCAGCACCACCGCCACCACCAGCACCAAAAGCATGTAGTTGACCATCGGCACGTAGATCTGGCCGATCTCCACATCCGACGTGTAAAGAATCTTCATGCGCGGCGCATAGCCCAGATGCACGGCCTGCGCCGTCATCGAAAACGCTCCGGAGATGACAGCCTGCGACGCAATGACGGTGGCCGCCGTGGCCAGTACCACCATCGGGCCCACGGCCCAGTTCGGCATCAGCAGAAAGAACGGGTTCTGCACCGCGCTCGGCTCGCGCAGCAGCAAAGCGCCCTGGCCAAAGTAGTTCAGCAGCAGGCACGGCATGGCAATGTAGAACCACGCGTAGCGGATCGGGCGCGCGCCAAAGTGGCCCATGTCGGCATACAGCGCCTCAGCGCCGGTCAGCGCCAGAAACACCGAGCCGAACACGATGAACGCCAGCACCGTATGCCGGAATCCGAACTCGATGGCGTACACAGGGCTCAACGCCACCAATATCTGCGGCGACTTCACCACCGAAGCCAACCCCATCAGCCCCAGCAGCACGAACCAGATCACCATGATTGGCCCGAACAGGCGCCCGACCACGTGCGTGCCCTGCTTTTGAATCAAGAACAGGGCAATCAGCACGATCAGCGCCAGGGGCAACACCCACTTCTGTAGCGCGGGGGCCATGATCTCCATGCCTTCAATGGCGGAGAGCACTGAAATGGCAGGTGTGATGACGGCATCGCCATAGAACATGGCGGCGCCGAGCAGGCCGAGCAGCATCAATGTGCGTGTGAACCGGGCGCCTCCCCTGCTTGCGCGCATGGCCAGCGCCGTCAGGGCGAGGATGCCGCCTTCGCCGTTGTTGTCGGCGCGCATGACGAACAACACGTATTTAACGGACACCACCAGCGTCATCGCCCAGAACAGCATCGATAGGATGCCGAAGACGGTCTGATCGGAAAACGGGACCCCATGCTCGGGGTTGAAGCATTCCTTCAGTGCATACAGGGGGCTGGTACCGATGTCCCCGAAGACCACGCCGATTGCGCCCACCATGGTGGCCATCAACGCGGGATTTTTCTTGGTTTTACTGGCTGCGGCGGTCGTCATGGGTAGGCTGCGACTGGAACGACGGGGGCGCACGCAATTTTCGTGCGCCGTCTGCGGCACCGATTCTACGGGGCGAGCCGAGTGCGGCAGAAGCCACTAAAGCTTAGGTGAAAACGCCAGGTTTTGCGCCGGTGTTTGCACCGATGGCAAGCCTGCGCCAACCCTGCTGAGCGCCAGAAAACGACGGGCCCGCCCGGTTCGAAAAGAAAGCTTAAAAAAACAGACTTTGACGGGGAGACGCGCCAAGCATATATTCACCAAACGATCGTTTGGCCGGTTAGGCCGGGTCTGCCTGCTGCGTTTGTATTTGGCCGGCGGCCGATCGATTTCTCAACTTCACGACTCAAAATCATGGCTACTGGTACCGTCAAGTGGTTTAACGACGCAAAGGGTTTCGGCTTCATTACCCCGGATGATGGCGGCGAAGACCTTTTCGCACATTTCTCTGCTATCAACTCCGCAGGCTTCAAAAGCCTGAAGGAAGGTCAGAAGGTGTCGTTCGAAGTCACGCAAGGCCCCAAGGGCAAGCAAGCTTCGAACATCGTGCCCCAGTAACTAGGAGCACGCGGGCGCGGTAGCCCGGTTTTGGCTTGCCGCGCGGGGTTTCCTCGCGCGTGTATTGGCCGGGATATTCCGCCAGGCAGGTTGTTCAGTACGTGTTTGCCATCAAGCAGTCGGATGGCCGCCGGAAGCGGTGGCCTGGTTTGACGAACCCCCTATTGGGAGCATGCAATGGCCAGCCGAATTGAAGAGAACGCCGTTCAATATGATCCGCCCGCCGGGGCAGCTGCAGAAATGCATGCTGCCCCGAGTTTCATTCGGGATTCGGAAATCCAGTTTTCGCGCTCGCAGACATTCCATGAAGGCCAGCGCGTCAGCTTTGATGTGGAGATCGGGCCCGATGGCGAACTGATCGCCGTCAACATCAAACCAATATGACACGCCGGTTTCAACTCGGCATGGTCAAAAGAAAAGGGAGGCATTGCCTCCCTTTCTCATGGGTGATGCACCCGCTTACTTGGCTGTCGGCATCACGAACTCGGCGCCCTTGGCAATCGAATCCGGCCAGCGTTGCATCACGCTCTTGTAACGCGTGTAAAAACGCACACCTTCTTCGCCATAGGCGTGGTGGTCCCCGAACAGCGAGCGCTTCCAGCCCCCAAAGCTGTGCCACGCCATCGGCACCGGAATCGGCACGTTGATCCCGACCATGCCCACCTGGATCTGCCGCGCAAATGCGCGTGCCACGCCGCCATCGCTCGTGTAGCACGATACGCCGTTGCCAAACTCGTGCGCGTTGATCAGGTTCACCGCCTCGGCAAGATCATGCACGCGCACCACCGAAAGCACCGGACCGAAGATCTCTTCCTTGTAGATCGTCATGCCAGGCTTGACGTGGTCGAACAGCGTGCCGCCCGTGAAGAAGCCTTCGGCATGACCCTCGACCGTGTGGCCGCGGCCGTCCACCACCAGCTTGGCGCCCTCTTCCACGCCCTTGGCGATATAGCCTTCAACCTTGGCCTTGTGCGCGGCCGTCACCAGCGGACCCATTTCGCTGTCGGCTTGCATGCCGTTGCCGATCTTGAGTGCCTTGGCGCGCTCGGCAAGGCGCGGGACGAGCTTGTCAGCCACGTCACCCACTGCCACGGCCACGGAGATCGCCATGCAACGCTCGCCGGCAGAACCGTAGCCGGCACCGATTAGCGCATCCACCGCCTGGTCGAGGTCGGCATCGGGCATGACCACGAGATGGTTCTTTGCACCGCCCAGGGCTTGCACGCGCTTGCCGCGCTTGGTGCCCTCGGCGTAGATGTATTCGGCGATGGGCGTGCTGCCGACGAACGAGACGGCCTGCACATCCGGATGCTCGAGCAGCGCATCGACGGCATCCTTGCCACCCTGCACAACGTTGAACACGCCATCGGGCAGGCCAGCCCGCTTGAGCAGGTCGGCAATCATCAGACTGGGGGTCGGATCGCGCTCGCTCGGCTTGAGGATGAACGTGTTGCCGCACGCCAGTGCCACCGGCGCCATCCACATCGGCACCATGAACGGGAAGTTGAACGGCGTGATGCCGGCCACCACGCCCAGCGGTTGGCGCAGGTTCCAGTTGTCGATGCCGCCGCCAATGTTGTCGGTGAAATCGGTCTTGAGCAGATTCGGAATGCCGCACGCGAACTCGACCACTTCAATGCCGCGCGTGACTTCGCCCTTGGCATCGGAGAACACCTTGCCGTGCTCCCGCGTGATGGCTGCGGCCAGGGCATCCTGGTTCTGGTCGAGCAGCTCCTTAAACCTAAACAGAACGCGCGAGCGCTTGAGCGGCGAGGTCTCGGCCCAGTCGGCTGCGGCCGCGTGCGCCGCGGCCACGGCGGCGTCCACTTCGGACTTACCGCCCAGCAGCACCTGCGCGCTCACAGCGCCCGTGGCGGGGTTGAACACATCGGCGCTACGCGTGCTGCTACCGGCATGGCGTTGCCCGCCGATGTAATGGCTGATAACGGATTCCGTCACGGCGGGATCAATCGGTCGGTTCATTTCAGGCTACCTCTTGCAGAACGGTACGAACGGTGTCGAAGATGCGCGCGATTTGCGCCTCTTCGATGATCAGCGGCGGGGAGAACGCCAGGATGTCGCCGGTGTAGCGCACCAGCACGCCACGCTCCAGGCATTTCAGGAAGACTTCGTAAGCGCGCGCACCCACCGCGCCCGGCCGCGATTCCAGCTCGATGCCGGCCACGAGGCCGAGGTTGCGGATGTCCTTCACATGCGGCGCACCCTTGACCGAATGCGCTGCTGCTTCGAACACCGGCGACATCGCACGCGCGCGCTCGAACAATCCTTCGCTGCGATACAGATCCAGTGCGGCCACCGCCGCGGCCGCAGCCAGCGGGTGCGCAGAATACGTGTAGCCGTGGAACAGCTCGATCGCGCCTGGCGCGCCGGCGTCGACCACGGTGTCGTGCACCAACTGACGCACGGCCACAGCGCCCATCGGCACGGCAGCGTTGTTGATGCCCTTGGCCATCGTCAGCAGATCGGGCGTCACGCCAAAGAACTCGGCCGCCGTTGCCGCGCCCAGGCGGCCAAAACCGGTAATGACCTCATCGAAGATCAGCAGGATACCGTGCTTGTCGCACAGCGCGCGCAGACGCTGCAGATAGCCCTTGGGCGGCACCAGCACGCCCGTGGAACCTGCCAGCGGCTCGACGATGACGGCGGCGATGGTCGACGCGTCATGCAGCGTCACAAGGCGCTCGAGCTCGTCGGCAAGGTGTTCGCCCCAGGCCGGCTGGCCTTTGGAAAACGCATTGTGCTCAGGCGCATGCGTGTGCGGCAGGTGGTCGACGCTGGGTAGCAGGTTTGCCGAGAACGCCTTGCGGTTCGGCGAGATACCGCCCACCGAGATGCCGCCAAAACCCACCCCGTGATAGCCGCGCTCGCGGCCGATCAGGCGTGTGCGCTGCCCTTCGCCCCGTGCTCGGTGGTACGCCAGCGCAATCTTGAGCGCCGTATCCACCGCTTCCGAACCCGAGTTGACGAAGAAGATGCGGTTCAGACCTTCCGGCATGATCTCGGCGACTTTTTCTGCCGCACGGAACGCCAGCGGGTGGCCCATCTGGAAGGTGGGTGCGAAATCCAGCGTGGCCGCCTGCATGGCGATGGCATCGACGATTTCCTTGCGGCAGTGACCGGCGTTGACGCACCAGAGGCCCGCCGTGCCGTCCAGCACTTCGCGGCCGTCGCCGTCTCGGTAGTACATGCCCTGGGCCGACGTCAGCAAGCGCGGTGCGGCCTTGTACTGGCGGTTGGCCGTGAACGGCATCCAGAAGTAGGACAGATCGGTGGTTTCCAGCGGGTGCGGTGCGGGTTTCATCGGTCACTCCGAAAAAACAGCGGAAAGGGAATGGACTGGCGAGCCAGCCGTTGGAGCAAACTGTACAGAGTCGGGCGTGACACGGACATGCACAGATGGCGGTTCTATAAGAAACTGTATAGGCGCCGACCACCGCTCCCATACCGCATCGCAACATGCAACTCGAACTCGATCCTTCTCATCCCCAGCGTACGTTGGTCGACCAGATCGTCCAAGGCATTCGTGCGGCGGTCGACAACCATACCCTGCTGCCCGGCACGCGGCTGCCCTCCGTGCGCAAGTTGGCCCAGGCCCACGATGTGAGCACCTTTACGGTGGCGGAGGCCTATACACGGCTGGCGGCACTGGGCGCCATCGTGGCGCGGCCACGCTCGGGCTACTTGGTGGCAGCGCGCGCACCCACCCAACCGGCGCCCGTGGCCCCGCGCTGGGAGCCGCCCACGCTCAACGCGGCGTGGTTGCTCTCGGATGTGTTTGCCGATCGCTCCATCGCTATCAAACCAGGCTGCGGCTGGCTGCCGAACGACTGGCTGGACGAGCGCGGCGTGCAGGAAGCCATGCGCGCGGTGAGCCGTGTTTCCGCTCTGCGGGTGGCGGGCTACGGGCACCCGTGGGGTTACGCCCCGCTGGGCGAATACGTGGCGCAGTCGCTTGCGCTGCGGGGGCTGCCGGTGGAACGCTCGCAAGTGCTGCTGACCAGCGGCGCCACGCAGGCGCTCGATCTGATCGTCCGCACATTATTCAAAGCCGGCGACGTCGTGGCCGTGGATGATCCGGGCTACTGCAACGTGCTCCAGGTGCTCAAGCTGGCCGGCCTGCGCGTGGTCGGGGTGCCGCGCACACCGGATGGGCTCGACACAACGGCACTGGAGACCATCCTCCGCGCGGACGATGCCGACCGGCCGCGCGCCCTTTTCACCAGTTCCGTGCTGCAGAACCCCACCGGCTCGTCGATGACCGCTCAGAACGCCTACCGCGCGCTGCAACTGGCCGAACAGCACGGCCTCTGGATCGTTGAAGACGATCTGCACCGCGAATTGGCCGACCCTGCCGCGCCGATGCTGGCTGCGCTCGACGGCCTGCGCCGCACGCTGTACGTGAGCGGCTTCTCCAAGACGATCTCGCCCTCATTGCGCGCGGGCTACGTGGTGGCCGATGCCGCTATCGCGCGTGAGCTGGCACGTACCAAGATGGCTGTGGCGCTCACCTCATCGGAGATCACCGAGCGCATCGTGCATGCGTTCGTCACCCGCCCCGTTTATGCCGAACACGTGGCGCGGCTGATTGCGCGGCTTGGAGAGGCCCACACGCACGTCGAAGCCCTCATGCGCCAACATGGTGCCGAACTGTTCGATACACCGGGGCGCGGCCTCTTCCTGTGGGCGCGGCTGCCGGGCCACGCAGATGCCTCCGCGCTGGCCAATCGGGCCATCGACCACAACATCTGGCTCGCGCCGGGGCAGTATTTCAGGCCGCATGACGAGCCCAGCGCGTGGTTGCGTTTCAACGTGGCGTACTCCGCCGAACCGGCGCTCTGGGAATTTCTCTCGCACGCCTGAACGGGCCACCCTGCCGAGCGGCACAACAATGCATTGTTGGCGTCAACTAGCATTGCGGATTTGTCCATAGTGAGCGGCCTCTCGTTACGATAATTGCCTACGCAATCAAGTCAATATGCAGCGAGGTGCATACCGTCACAAATGACCGACAGGATGCGTCATCGCCTACCGTTCTCTTGCGTCGTAGCCGATCCCTAACGCCCTCATGCACAAGGAGTGCCATGGACATCAAGACCGTCCGAGAAACCGCCTTCGCGATGCCGCTCACGAGCCCCGCTTACCCGCCCGGCCCGTACCGCTTCATCCACCGAGAATTCTTCATCATCACGTACCGCACCGACCCGGCCAAGCTGCGCGCCATGGTGCCGGAACCACTGGAAGTGCCCGAACCGCTGGTTGCCTACGAGTTCATCCGCATGGCCGACTCCACCGGCTTTGGCGATTACACCGAAAGCGGCCAGGTGATTCCCGTCACCTACGAAGGCAAGCCCGGCACGTACACGCTCGCGATGTATCTGGACGACCATCCGCCCCTGGCAGGCGGACGTGAAATGTGGGGCTTTCCCAAGAAGCTCGCCACGCCCAGGCTCGTGACGGACAAGGACACGCTGATCGGCACGCTCGACTACGGCCCCGTGCGCGTGGCAACCGGCACCATGGGTTACAAACACCGCGAGCTGGACCTGGCCGAGCAGAAACGTCGCCTGGAGCGCCCTAACTTTCTGCTCAAGATCATTCCGCATGTGGACGGCAAGACCGCGCGCATCTGCGAACTGTCACGCAATTACCTGATCGACGTCGACATGAAAGGCGCCTGGACGGGTCCGGCGTCGCTGGAGCTGGCCCACCACGCGCTGGCACCCGTGGCCGAACTGCCCGTGCTGGAGATTGTCGAAGCCCGACACATCATTGCAGACCTGACCCTTGGCATGGGCGAGGTCGTGTTCGATTACCTCGCGCAGTAACGCCCGCCCGAACGCCCTCTTTTTTTTCCGTCAACCCTCGGAGTACACACATGTCTGATTTGAAAGGCAAAGTCGCCGTCGTCACGGGTGCCGCCAGCGGCATCGGCAAGCAGATCGCCCTCACGCTCGCCGGTTCGGGTGCGGCCATCGCCATCGTTGACCTGAACGAAGACGGCGCCAAGGCCGTCGCCAAAGAGATCAGCGATGCAGGCGGCAAGGCGATCGGCCTGCGCATGGACGTGACCGACGAACAAGCCGTGGACAGCGGCATCGACCGCGTGGCTGAAGAGCTCGGCTCGGTCGACATCCTCGTGTCGAACGCCGGCATCCAGATCGTCAACCCGTTCGTGAGCTACTCGTTTGCCGACTGGAAGAAGATGCAGGCCATCCACGTCGACGGCGCGTTTCTGACCACGCGTGCCGCGCTGCGCCACATGTACAAGGACAACCGTGGCGGCGTGGTGATCTACATGGGCTCGGTGCACTCGCACGAGGGCTCGCCGCTCAAATCAGCCTACGTGGCGGCCAAGCACGCGCTGCTCGGCCTGAACAAGGTGCTGGCCAAGGAAGGCGCGGCGCATAACGTGCGTTCGCATGTGGTGTGCCCCGGTTTTGTGCGCACGCCGCTGGTCGAAAAGCAGATTCCCGAGCAGGCCAAGGAACTCGGCATCAGCGAAGACGAGGTCGTGAAAAAGGTCATGCTGGGTGATACCGTGGACGGCGTGTTCACCACGGTGGAAGACGTGGCCGAGACGGTGCGCTTCCTGGCCACGTTCCCGAGCGCTGCGCTGACCGGCCAATCGTTCGTGGTGAGCCACGGCTGGTTCATGCAATAAGTCTCTGCACACGCAAGGAGGTTGGAGGAGATATGCCCGCACCCAAACTACGCGTGGCCGCAAGCAAGCGGCCCACACCGGCAGAATCATCGCGCCCGGCAGATGCACCGCTCACCACGGCACAGCGCATCGTGCTGCCGGCGTACGAGAACATCGCGCTGGTGCTGCAAGGCGGCGGCGCGCTTGGCTCGTACCAGGCCGGCGTGTTCGAAGGGCTGGACGAAGCCGGCATCGTGCCGAACTGGATTGCGGGCATCTCCATCGGGGCGCTGAATACGGCCATCATTGCCGGCAATGCGCCCGAGCATCGGCAAGCGAAGCTGCGTGAGTTCTGGCAGATCATCACGCAGCCGACGTTCTCGCCGCCGCTGCCTGACATCCTGGAAAACGCCTGGTTTGACGGCAATGCGCATCTGCGGAAATGGCTGACCGCCATGCAAGCCGCCGATACGCTGCTTGAGGGCCAGCGCGGCTTTTTTACACCGCGCTTTCCCGCTCCACTGCCAGCCAACGAAGTCGACCCGCTCGAAGCCAGCTATTACGACACCACGCCGCTCAAGGCGACGCTGGAACGCCTGTGCGATTTCGACCGCATCAACGATGGCGGCATCCGCGTGTCAGTGGGCGCCGTGAACGTCCGCACGGGCAACCTGGAAGCCTTCGACAACACCGAGCGCCGTCTGCGCGCAGAGCACTTCATGGCATCGGGCGCGCTGCCGCCGGGCTTTCCGCCCGTGCTGATCGACGGCGAGTATTACTGGGACGGCGGTGTGGTCTCCAACACGCCGCTGTCGTATGTGCTGGGCACCAAGCCGCGCCGCGACACGCTGGTGTTTCAGGTAGACCTCTGGAGCGCGCTGGGGCCGGTGCCCAACACGATGATCGGCGTGGCCAGCCGACAGAAGGACTTGCAGTACTCCAGCCGCACGCGGCTTACTACCGACTGGATGGAGCGTTCGCAATCCACGCGCCGGCTCATGCGCAAGCTGCTTGATCACCTGCCACCCAAGGAGTTCGAGCGCACGCAGTGGTACAAGCACGCGCAGGAGATGGCCTGTACCAAGCGCTACAACGTCTTCCACCTCATCTACGCTGCCAAGGAACACGAAGGGCCGGGCAAGGACATCCAGTTCGGGCCGTCGACCATGCGCGACCACTGGGCTTCGGGCCTGGCGGATATTCGCGAATCGCTCTCGCACCCGGAGTGGCTGGAGATGCCCGATAACGACACGGGCTTCGTCACGCATGACATCCACCGCCATCCGGGCGTGGAGCGGGAAGACAAGCGGCTCTGAGCTGTTCGCCGCTGAATTCTCCGAGTCGCACTACTTCCGTGCGGCCGGCATGTGCAATGCAGTCGACAGCGGCGGCCGCGGCAGCGCGGCCGTCCATGCACGGCGGATCACCGCGCTGATCTGCTTGTAGACCTCTTTCGAGATCACCGTTTCGGCCAGCATCGTGTCGATCTTGCTCTGGCCGATGTAGAGCGCGAACAGCACGAGCAGACGCTTTTCCAGAGCGGCGCTGTAGTCGCCAAACTTCTCGCGCAGCTCGGCCAAGCCCTCTTCCGCCGCCTCGATCCGAGCAATCAACACACCGTCGAGCAGGTCTGCCATGCGCTCGCCGAGCACAGGTTGCAGCGATGCACGGTTGTACGCGCGCAAGCGCTCCAACACCGTCTGGCGGCAAATAAGCAATTCAAAGCGATCGGCCAGCGCGTTGGCCAGCGGGCGGTCGATATGCACCACGCGGTGCAGCCAGACCGCGAACCGGTAGCCGGCGTGCTTGGCCAGGATGCGCCGCGATGCACGCTTGTAGCCAAGACGCCCCTCCGTGCGCGCCGCGTCGATCATGTCCGCGGTGTTGCGCATCATCGCGTCAAGGTTGCGGATGGAGACGAGGCCGTTGCCGTACTCGGGAATCAACTCGCGCTCACGCGTGGCGAGCGAAACAAGGCCGATGGTCAGGCGCTCGCGTTCGGACAGCGCTTCCTCAAGGTTCAGCTCGACCGCGCCGGCCGCGACCTCCCGCCGATACACCTCCGCTGCCTGATCCGTCGCACCCGAAGTGAAATGGAAATGCCCGCCGATGCGGCGCATGGTCGATTCCACTTCCTCTGTCGACATGTTCAGCGCCTGGCCTTGCAGGGCCTGCTCTTGCGGCGACAACTGATCCAGCCCCAACTGGCGCATCACCCAGCGCAGCGTGGCGCCATTGAAGAGCACGCTCACCAGCACAAAGCCGGTGGCGAGGATGGTGACGAAATGGCGATCCGCCTCGCGCACTGCCTGGTTCTCCGCCACACCTAGCGCCAGCACCAACGTGACAGCACCACGCAGGCCGCCCCATGCAATCGCCAGCTTGTAGGCATGACTGACCGGCGCGGAGAGCTTGAGCCACGCGAGCGCGGGCAACAGGCCAAACAGCACCGCAAGGCGCGCAGCAAGTGCAGCCAGCACGATCACCGCCAGCCACAGCGCGTCTTTCCACACCACGCCGTGCAACAACTCCGGCACCCGCACCGCAGCCAGCAAGAAGACCACCGCCCCGGCCAGCGCAGCAATCTGCTCCCAAATGAGTTGCAGGTGCGACCAGTTGCGGGGCGTCAAGCGCGTGCGCCCCAGCGCGCCAATCACCAGCCCCGCGCACACCACCGACACCACGCCCGACGCGCCCAGCATGTTTTCGGCCACGAGATACAGCGGGTACGGCAGCGCCAGCGTCCAGGCGGCTTCGGCCTGAGCAATGCCACGCAACGCCGGCAGCAGGAATGCGGCGATGCGCCCGGCAATCAATCCGAACACCACGCCGCCTCCGAACGCCTTGGCCAGTTCACGCAGGCCGGTGCCGACGGAGGCATCACCGCCGTGCCCCGTCAGCATTGCGAGCAGCACGCCCATGATGGCAATGGCCGCGGCGTCGTTGAGCAGCGCCTCGCCCTCCACCAGGCGGATCAACCGTGCCGGCGCGCCCACGTCGCGAAACACCGCAATCACAGCGGATGGATCGGTCGTGGCAATCATCGCGCCGAGCAGCAGGCACGTGACGATGCCGAACGGCGTGACAGCCGCCGCCGCGAGCCCGATCACGCCCGTGGCGACCACCACGGCCACGATGGCCAGCATCAGGATCGGTGCGGCATCCGGCGCCATGCTCCGCACATCAACCGACAGCGCTGCCTGAAACAGCAGCGGCGGCAGGAACAGCCACAGATACGCCTCTGCCGGCCAACTCGGATCGACGAGCGGCGCGAAGAACGTGGCCGCGGAGGCCGGCGCGCTGTTCTGCACGATCACATAGGCGCCGCCGATGCCAATGCCTGCCAGCGCCAGCAATGTCGATTCCGGCAACGTCAGCCGCGAGGCCAGCATCTGCACCAGCGCCACCACAGCGAGCAAACCGCCCGCCACCAGCAACAGGATGACGACGCCGTTCACAAGGCGGTCTCCCGCGAGGCCAGCCAATCCGCACGTTCAGCATCGGTCAGGTCCGGCACGACAGCCGTGCCGGTTTCGGCAGCGGCCACGGCGGCTTCGAGCACGGCCATGACAGCCACAGCCTGCACGGGCGGGACAGGGTTCGCGCGCAGGCCGAGGATGGCGTCGCGCACAGCGGCGTAGTAGGCGCGCTGGTCGCCGGCGGGCGTTGCGATGCGGGTTTCGGTCGAGGTTGCGCCGTCAATCAGTAAGCCCGCGTCATCGTCCACACCCCAGCCTTGCGCGCCAGGCTGCATGCCGGCCAGCAGTTGCGTTTCCTGCTGATCCATCCGGCGCTTGATGAACGAACCGCGCGTGCCATGGACGACCCAGCGCGGCGAGCCGCCCGCCACCAACATGCCCGCGTGAAGGACTGCTCGGCGCTCGCCCACTTCCAGCACGACGTGCGCCCAGTCCGGCGTTTCGGCGCCCGGCCGCTGGCGTGCAAACGAGGCACTCACCGCATCCGGCAGGCCGAGCAGTTGCAGCGTCTGGTCGATCAGGTGCGGGCCAAGATCGAACCAGATGCCCGTGCCATGCCCCGCCTGCTCGCGCCAGCGCGCACGTACCTGCGGACGATAGCGGTCGAAATGCGCCTCGACGTGCATGGCTTTGCCGATAGCGCCACCGGCAATCGCGGCTTGCACGGCCAGGAAATCGCTGTCCCAGCGGCGGTTCTGAAAGACCGACAGCACGCGCCCCGTTTCACGCGCCGCCCGAGCCAGATGCCGCGCCTCTGCCAGCGTGACGGTAAACGGCTTATCCACCACGACATGTTTGCCTGCGCGCAACGCAGCTTCGGCCAGCAGTGCGTGACGGTCGTTGGGCGCGGCAATGACAACGAGGTCGGCTTCCGCATGCGTTGCCGCCGCCTCGGGCGTGCAGACCACGGCATTAGGCCGATCCGCATGCACGGCGTCTGGCCGGTTGGAGCCGATGACCTGCAAATGCAGCCCGGGCGTGGCGTCGATCAACGCGGCGTGAAACAGCTTGCCGGCGTAGCCGTAGCCCACCAAGGCGGCTCTCAACGGCATCTGGTGTGATGAATGCGACATATCAGAAAGATGGCAGAAATCCGGCAAATGAGACGGTTATGGCGCAACTTGGTGCCCGAAACATCGCGGTATGCCACGAAAAATTGCGGCGCACAAGACCGGCAAACGTTGCCTCTCGTCAAAAGCTCGCCTTAACTCTCTTGTAAATAGGAATTGTTCTCATTATTATCTGCGTCTTCACATTCTGAAGGCGCCAACCTCGGGGGAGGGAGTCGCGCCCTACTTTTCACTTTACGGGAACTGCAATGCCGCCGAAACGTTTGTGCCTGTCTCTGGCCGTCCTTGGAACGCTGCCGTTTGCCCAGGTGGCAACTGCCGCCGACACCGTTGCCGCAGCCGACGCCGGCACGTTGCCGACGTCCACGGTCAAGGGTACGCGCACCAGCACGAGCTACGACACGCCCATCGCGAACACCGCCACGAAGATTCCCGTGCCGTTGCGCGAGATTCCGCAGTCGGTGAACGTCGTGCCGCGCGCAGTGATCCAGGACCAGGGCGCGCTGTCGATCAACGACACCCTGCGCAACGTGCCGGGTGTGTCGGCCTCGCTGGGCGACGCGCAGCGTGACCAGGTGACCATTCGCGGTTTCTCGTCGATCAATGACCAGTACGTCGACGGTCTGCGCGATGACTCGCTTTACTTCCGCGATCTCTCCAACGTCGATCGCATTGAAGTGCTGAAGGGCCCGGCGGCCGTGCTGTATGGGCGTGGCTCGTCGGGCGGCATCATCAATCGCGTGACCAAGAAACCGCTGGCGACGCCGCTGGCCGAGGTGGGCGTGATGGTGGGCACCGAGCGCCAGAAGCGTGCGGAGTTCGACCTGAACACGTCCATCAACGACGACGCCATCCGCGCGCGCATCACCGGCGCGGTGGAAGATTCGGGCGGTTTCCGCAACGACTACTTCCTGCGCCGCCAGGCGATTTCGCCGTCGTTCCTGTTCAATCTCGCGCCGGATACCAAGCTGACGGTGCAGTTCGACTACCTGCACGACAAGCGCATTGCCGATCAGGGCGTACCGTCGTACCACGGCCGCCCGGTCGACGTGCCGATCGAAACGCGCTATGGCTCCGCCAATGCCGCTGCCGGCAACGTGGAGTCCACTGTCAAGAGCGTGACCGGCACGCTAGACCACCGCTTCAACGACAAATGGTCGTTCCACAGCGTGGTGCGCAACTACGAATACTCGCTCGGCCGCAACAACTATACGACCGTCAGCCGCGTCACCGACGGGCCGATCCCGACTGTCACCCTCACCGTCAACCAGCGCAACCGCAGCGACCGCGGCACGCTGTGGCAGAACGAGCTGACGCAGAAGGCCGAGACCTGGGGCATCCAGCACACGCTGCTGTACGGCATCGAGCTGGGTTACCAAGACAAGAGCGACCGCGTGGCCGCTGCGCCGGGCAGCGCGACCTACAACCTCTTCAACCCGACGCTGCAGGTGTTGCCGACCGTACCCGGCAACGCCGTGCCGACCAACTACGGCCTCTCGCACAACGAGACGTATGCGGCGTACGTGCAGGACTTGATCAAGTTCTCGCCGCAATGGACGGTGCTCGCCGGCCTGCGCTATGAAATCCTCAAGCAAAGCCGCGACGACCTGACCGCGCGCAATGTGGATCTGTCTCGCACCGACAAGCCGGTCAGCCCGCGCCTGGGCGTTGTGTATCACCCGATCGAGCCGCTTTCGCTGTACGCGTCGTACAGCCGCTCGTTCCAGCCGCTGGCGGATAGCTTCACGTTCTTCCCGAACAGCGGCGCGCTGGCCCCGCAATCGACCACGAACTACGAGATCGGCGCCAAGTACGACCTCTCGGCCGGTGCAAGCGTCACGGCCGCACTGTTCGACATGAAGCAGACGAACCTGACGGCGGCGGATCCCGTCACGCTGCTGGGTGTGCCCATCGGCACGCAGCGCACGCGCGGCCTGGAGCTGTCGTTCACAGGCGAGATTGTGAAAACCTGGTCGCTGATGGCGAGCTATGCCTACCTGAACGGCCGCCTGGAGAACCCGAACGACCGCAGTGGCAGCGTGGCGGTCAACGGCAACCAGCCGTCCCTCACGCCGCGGCATAGCGGCTCGGTATGGCTGAAGCACGATCTGCCGAACGGCTTCTACGTGGCCGGCGGCGTGCGTGCGGAAGCTGCGCGTTACGCATCGCAGTACAACCTGACGACGCTGCCCGGCTACATGACCGTCGACCTGGGCGCCGGTTATCGCAGCAAGCACGTTGATGTCACGCTGAATCTGCAGAACCTGTTCAACCGCGCGTACTACGTGTCGGCTCACGGCGGCGCCGAGAACTACAACATGCCGGGTGCCCCGCGCATGGCGCTGCTCGGCGTGCGCTACAAGATGTAAGCGGCTGTAAGTGGCAAACGCGATGCTGCGACGGATACTCTTCCGCCTGCACTGGCTGATCGGGTTGTCAGCCAGTGTGGTGCTGGCCGTCGTTGGCGTTACTGGCGCGCTGATGGCCTACGAAGACGAACTGCTGCGCGCGCTCAACCCCGGCGTGCTCAGCCTGCCCGCGCGCACCGGCCCTGCGCCAACTCTGCCGCAGGTGGCTGCGCAGGCGCGCGCCGCCATGCCCGAGCGTCCTGTCACTTTCATCACCGCCGCATCCGACCCGACCGAGCCGTGGCGCGTCTGGTATGCGTGGCCGCCCGGCAAACACGGCGGCAGCAGCCGTGGGGAGCTGCGCTACATCGATGCCGCAACCGGCACGTTGTTGCCCGAGGCGCGCGGGCAGCGGTTCTTCGCCACCGTCAAGCTGCTGCACCGGACCTTGCTTGCCGATGAGATCGGCAAGCAGATCGTAGGCGCGAGCACGATTGGGCTCGTCGTCATGGCCCTTTCCGGCTTGTATCTGCGTTGGCCGCGCCGCGTAACGAATTGGCGAAGCTGGCTCGTCATCCGCTGGAGCCGCGCAGGCCGCATCCGCTGGTGGGATGTACATACCGTCATCGGAACGCTGGTGCTGCCGCTGTATGTGCTGGCCGCCTTCAGCGGCCTGTATTGGGCGTATGACTGGTACCGCGACGGCCTGCAGCGCCTGGCCGGCATGCCGCTTGTAGCCAAGGCAAAACCGGTGGAGGGCCTGCGACAACCACTCGAAGATGCGGCAATTGAGCGCACGTGGAACGCTTTCCTCGTCAACGCGTCGAACTACGGAACAGCCACCCTCCGCATCGACGATGCCCGCACGGGCAAGGTCGATATCAACTGGCTGCCGGTCGATGCACCGCACGACCGCGCCTTCAATCGATTGACGCTGGACGCCAGCACCGGAGCCGTCCTCGGCAACGAATCCTTCGCAGCAAAGCCGCCAATGCAACGCCTGCTGGCAGGCATGTTGCCGCTTCACAATGGACGCTATTTCGGGCCGATCGGCATCGTGCTAGTGTTGGTCGGAGCGTTGATGCTGCCGGTGTTTGCAGCAACGGGGTGGTGGCTTTATCTGGATCGGCGCCGACGCGCGCAACCGCAGCGCAAACAGGCATCCGCGGCGACACGTCCTTGCTGACACTGTAGGGACGTCGACGCGATGTCGGGCGCCTCAACACAACAAGGACAACACCATGGTCATCGAAAAATCCCACGACCTTTCCCTGCGCCCGCTGGAGCGCAATGACCTGCGCTTCGTGCACGAGCTGAACAACGACGCGAAGATCATGCGTTACTGGTTCGAAGAACCGTACGAAACCTTCACTGAACTCTCACAACTCTACGACCGCCACGTGCACGACCAGCGCGAGCGCCGCTTCATCTGCGAGAACGATGCCGGCGAAGCCGTGGGTCTGGTCGAGTTGATGGAGCTGAACTACATCCACCGCCGCGGCGAATTCCAGATCATCATCGCGCCCAGCTGGCAAGGTCACGGCTATGCGTCAACAGCAACGCGACTGGCCATCGACTATGCATTCATGGTGCTGAATCTGCACAAGCTGTATCTCGTTGTCGACGTGGTGAACGAACGCGCGATCCACGTGTACGAAAAATGCGGCTTCCAGCGCGAAGGCGAACTGATCGAGGAGTTCTTCAGCAACGGCGCGTATCACAACGCCTTGCGCATGTGCGTGTTCCAGCGGGACTACGTAAAAGCGATCCGCAACGCCAGCTGACTCCGCCTGCACGCCCCTACGCCGTGTGCAGCCACGCATGCAATTCGCGCTGCCCGGCTTCGGTCATGCTCAGTGCGCGCGAATGCTTCTGCCGCGCCAGCCACCCCAGTGCGATGCAGCGTTCTGCCACGGCGGCCCCGAGCGCACCGGCCAGATGCGGGCGCCGCTCGCTCCAATCCATGCAACCGTAAGCAAAGCGGCGTCGGCCGTTGCGCAACGCGTTCACATCGACGCCGATGGCGGCCAGCGCCTGCTCCCCCTCGGGCGTAACCTCATAGGCGCCGTGCGTGTCATCGAGCTGCGTCAGCCAGCCGCGCGACAGTAGTTTCTCCGAGACCTCCGTGCCAAGCTGACCAGCCAGGTGGTCATAACACAGGCGCGCCGCACGCAAGTTTTCAGGCACGGTCGAGCGTCGTGGGTCGGCCGGCTTTTCAGGTGCGACCACCAGCAACGATTCGATCATCTCCGCCACCGCCGGCGAGCGCAGCCCGAAGTATTTGTAGCGCCCGCTGGATAGTGAGGTGATGAGCGCATCTGCCTCAAGCCGGCGCAAGTGCGCGCTGGCCGTCGCTGGCTCCACGCCCGCGCCGTAAGCGAGCTCCTTGGCGGTAAGCGAGCGGCCCTCCATCAACAGCAGCAGCATGCGGATGCGGGTTGGATCACCAATGGTGGCGGCCACGCGGCCGATGTCAGGCTGAGTTGTCGATTCGGTGGCTGAGGAAGATGCGGTCATGGTTCGATGGAGACCAAACTGTTGGCGCGTGACAGGCGGGCGGGCAGTCCAGACAATGGGAGCCATCTTACTCCCGCGCCCCACGCTGATGACTGCCCTGGACATCGCCCCGCCCGCCGACGCGCTGCAAGCCATCGCACATGCCGACCCGGCCCCCTATTACGCCGAACTTGCGGCCAACCGCCCGTTCTTCTTCGATGCCGCCCTCGGGTGGTGGGTCGCAGCCAGTGCCGAAGCCGTGGACGCTGTACTCGGCAGCGCTGCCTGCCGCGTACGGCCGGCCGATGAACCCGTGCCCAGGGCCGTGGCCGCGACGCCCACGGGCGCATTCTTCGGGCGCCTCGTGCGTCAGATCGACGGGCCGGACCACAGCGCGCGCAAGGCAAAGGTGATGGCCGCGCTGGGCCAGTTGGATGTGTCGGCGCTGGCCGGCCGCGCGCAGCGGCATGCTCGCACTGCGCTGCCCGATGCAACGCATCTGCACGCGGCGCTGGAGACCGATGCTCACTTCGCCGTGCCACTCGCCACGATCGCGCAGACGCTGCTGGGCGATCACGCCGATGCGCCTGCCTGCCAGGCTGACATTGCCGCGTACCTCGCCGCGCTCGGCCCCGGTGCCAGCGCAGCAGCCATTGCACAAGCTGATGCCGCAGTCGACCGCCTGCAGCGCCGCTTTACCGACTCACCGCTCGCTAGCGTTGCTGATGACGGCGACGCAGAAATCACCAACCTCGCCGCCCTGCTCGCGCAAACCTACGACGCCTGCGCCGGACTGCTCGGCAACTGCATCGTCGCGCTGTCGCGGCACTCGGGATTGGCAACACGGCTGCGCGCGCAACCGCATGCCATCGAGCCC
Organism: Ralstonia sp. GX3-BWBA; assembly: GCF_003290055.1. NCBI lineage: Bacteria > Pseudomonadati > Pseudomonadota > Betaproteobacteria > Burkholderiales > Burkholderiaceae > Ralstonia > Ralstonia sp. GX3-BWBA. The sequence goes on from NZ_QMKS01000023.1 coordinate 105,835, forward strand.
TTCGTGCGCGAAGTCCTGCGCCGCGATGCGCCCGTGCAGAACACGCGCCGCTTTGTCGCGCACGATGTTGTGCTGGTCGGCCAGTCGCTGCGTGCGGGTGACAAGATCCTGGTGCTACTGGCCGCCGCCAACGTGGACGGCACGGCCAACCCGGACCCACTACGCTTCGACATCGACCGTGCAAAGCCGCATCTGTGGACGTTCGGCCGCGGCGCGCACCGCTGCCCCGCCGACGCATTGGCAACCACCATCGCGCGCGAAACGGTGCTGCATCTGCTGAGCCTGTCAGATATCGACCGGTGGCTTGCCAGCCTTGGTGAGGTGGCGTATCGCCCGTCGCCCAACGCGCGTATCCCCAGCTTTCACGCTTGAAATTGCAGAGAACGAAACCGCTGCAAAAACACCCCACACCTCACTGGAGCCTTGCCATGATCGCCGTCATCTTCGAAGTCGAGCCCGCACCGGGCCAGCGCGACACCTACCTCAACCTCGCCGCGCGGTTGAAGCCGCTGCTTGAGCAGGTCGACGGCTTTATCTCGGTGGAGCGCTTCCAGAGCATCACCAACCCCGACAAGATGCTGTCGCTGTCGTTCTTTCGTGATGAAGAGGCCGTCAAGGCCTGGCGCAACATGGAGCAGCACCGCGGCGCCCAGCACGCCGGCCGCGACCACGCATTTGCCGACTATCGGCTGCGCATCGCCCATGTGATGCGCGACTACGGCATGACCGAGCGCGCCGAAGCCCCGGCCGACAGCCGCGCCGAGCACGTCTGAGCGCCCCGTACAGCACCCCGATAAGGCCCGGTGTGACGCCCTTTGCGCTCACCGGGCACCGCCTTTGCTTAGTCAGTTAGAACCCGCACGGCCGAGCGCGCCGCACCACGGCATCGGCATGCCCCCGTGCGCAACGATTGCAAAGGAATTGTCATGTCTACCGCTTTTCATGAGGCCGAACGTGAGCCGCAAGCCGCTCCTGCACGTACCGTCCAGAGTCCTGTACGTTATGCCGTGGTCGGCGCCGGTTGGATTTCACAGGCCGCGTTTCTGCCGGGCGTGGCACAGAGCGGCAACTCCGTCGTCACCGCGCTAGTTACCGGCGATGAGGTCAAAGCCACGGCACTGGCCGACCGCTACGGCATCGAGCACGTGCACGGTTATGCCGACTACGACCAGTTGCTCACCTCCGGAGATATCGACGCGATCTACCTCGCGCTGCCCAACGACATGCACCGGCAGTACGCCCTGCCCGCCCTGCAGCGTGGCATCCACGTCCTGCTTGAAAAGCCCATGGCCACCAGCGAAGCCGATTGCGAAGCGATGATCGAAGCAGCCCGCAACGGCAACGCAAAATTGATGATTGCCTACCGGCTGCATTTCGAGCCCGCCACGCTGGCCGCCATTGAGCTGGTGCGCGCCGGCAAGCTCGGGCGCATCCGGGCGTTCTCGGCCATGTTCAGCCAATCGGTGGCGCCGTCCAACCACCGCGCCAGCCATGGCTATTGGGCCGGGCCTGTGTCGGACATGGGCGTGTACCCCATCAACGCGGTGCGCAATCTGTTTGGCGAAGAGCCGGTGGAGGTTTCAGCCTGCGGGGTTCGCGACCCCGATCTGCCCTTCAACTTCGATGACACCGTCAGCGTAACGCTGCGCTTTGCCGACCACCGCGTCGCACAGTTCGTGGTCAGCTACAGCGGTGCGAGCATCGATCAGTACCGCATCCTCGGCACCAAGGGAGACCTGGAAGTCTCACCCGGCTTCATGTTCGGCGTGGGGCTGAAATACCGCGCCACAATCGACGGCAAGACGCACGAACAAGCGTTTGACGCGACGGATCAGTTTGGCGGCGAGCTGCAGTACTTTTCCGATTGCATCCTCCGCAACCGCGAGCCCGAACCCAACGGCGAAGAAGGCCTGGCCGACGTGCGCGTACTGGCCGCCATTGAGCGCGCGCTGGAATCCGGCCAGCCCCAAAACCTTGGGCCGTTCCAGCGTCAGGGCCGCATGGAAACTGCGCAGGTGCGCAAGCTGCCGCCCGTGCCCTCGCCAGAACTGGTGGACGCGGCTGAACCCAGCAGGGGATAGCAATCAGGGAAAGAAAAACGCCCGCAACGAACGGCGGGCGTGGGATTTACAGCTTGATGCGCTGGACGGCGTCGCGCATGCGTTTCCGTATCGAGACATCCGAGTTGGTGTTGCTGCTGGAGCCGTCGGTTTCCATGGCGTTATCGCACCGCCACTCGGTGGCTTCGCCGTTGTCGGTCAGCGCACAGACACGGTGGGTCCAGCGGTCCCACACGAACACATCGCTGCCGGCCTCGCCAGAGAGCAGCGGCTCAAAACGGTACATCCACAAGTACCCGACACCCAGCAGGGTGACCAGAAAGATCGCCATCCAGGACGCTTTGATTCGGCGCCACATTTTCATTTCTCCTCGTGGAGCCGCTGCGCCGGACGCGCCTGACAGGGCGTCGCTGGGCCAAAAGCGCGGTGCTCCGAGGGGCAAATCGTAACATGGGGTACCCGCGTCGCTGCTCAAGCGGGGCCGTCAATGCGGCAGTGCCGCAACACCCACGCCCGCTATCGGCGCCCTATCAGCGCCCTATCAGTGCCCTATCGGCGGCCTCAGTTGAAGACGTCCTGGCGGTAGCGGCCGGATTGCATCTGCGCCGTCAACCAGTCCGACGCGGTCGCCAGGTCGCTACCGTAGCGCGCCTGGTGCATGCGGATCAGCGTGTCGCGCACCGCCGGCGCCATCGCACGGCCGTCGCCGCACACGTACAACGTGGCGCCGGCATCGAACGCCGCCCACACGGCTTCGCGCGCATCCCACAGCGCATGCTGCACGAAGCGATGCGGATGATCGGCCACGCAAGAATACGCCGGGAAGACGCGCACCACGCCTGCGTTTTCCCACGCGCGCAAGGTGTCGCGGTAGAGGAAGTCGTGCTCGGGGTGGCGGCAGCCGAAGCACAGCAACGACGTTGCCACCGCCTCGCCTGCCGCCTGCCGCGCGGCGCGCTCTTCCAGGAAGCCACGGAACGGCGCGATGCCCGTTCCGGCGCCGATCAGCACCATCGGCTTACCGGTATCCGCGTCCGGTGCAAACGGCGGGTTGGGCGTGCGCACGGCAGCAGCGATCTCTGCGCCTGCACGCAGCGTCATCAGATAGTTCGATGCCGTCCCGCGATATGTGCCTACCCCAGACCATGCCGGCCCCGACACCATGCCCACCGTCAGCGCTGCCACACCCGGCGACACATGCGCCGACGACGCAATGGAATAGAAGCGCGGCCGCATCGCGCCAAGCCGCGCGAGAAACGCCTCCAGCGTCAGTTCAATCGCCGGGAAGCGCATCAGCAGATCGAGCACGCTCACGTGTGCGGCTTGGATGTCCTGGTCGAAGCGTTGAGCTGCATCCTCGCCTTCCAGCCAGACGGCAAGCTGACCTCGCGTGAACGGACAGCGCGTGGCCGCGTGCAGCGCGGTGATGTCGCGCACGGTGGCGGTGTCTTGCAGCTCGACGAAATCGCGCAGCAACTGGCGCACGGACACCGCCTGGTTGAGCGGCAAGTGCCGCACGTGTGCATGGCGCGCGGTCAGCGTGACGAGCGCGTCGCCCTCGAGCGCAAGCCGCGCGATGGCTGCGTCGACACGGTCGTCCGCATTGCGCGGATAGACGGCGAGGTGGTCTCCAGTGGCGTAGGTCATACCGTCAGGCAACCGCACGGTGAGGTGGCGCGTGGGGCCGCGTGGCGCTTCCTGTGCGAAGTCCCAGAGGCCGGTGGGGTCGCTGACGAGTTCTTCGTTCGCGAGCACCGTCATCGCGCGGGCGGCGGGCGGCAGTGTGGCGGCGCGCACGGCATCGGGAGCGAGATAGTCGACGTGGACGGAGGGGCCATCGGCTTGTGACTGGCGGGCGCCCAGGGCGCTCCACAGGCCGCGCGTCCAGGCATCGACGGCGGCATCGAAACCGGCGTTGCCGTCAGCCTCTCCGCGCGGCACGATGGCTTGTGCGCCGGCTGCCGCGAGCATCGCCTCCACCCGCTTTGGAAACGCCTGGAACGCGGGCCATTGCGAGTTGCCGCAGCCAAGCACGGCGTAGCGCAATCCTGTTGCCTGCCGGGCGAGCGCATCGGCAGCATCGAGCCGAGCTTCCAGCGTGCGGGCGCTGTCCGGCGCACGGCCGTTATACGTAGCGGCCACCACGATCAGCACGCCCTGCTGCGGCAGCGCGTCGGCAATCGTGTCCAGCGGCGCCACCTTGGCGTCGAAGCCGGCGCGCGATGCGGTGGCGGCAAGCTGCTCGGCGATGTCCTGGCAGGTGCCAAGGCTGCCGCCGTACAACACATGCATCGGTTCGCCGCCGCCGGCGAGTGCGGCTTCGGCGTCGTCTTGTGTGGCCACCTCGGTGCGCGAAGGCATGGCGATCGACAACCGCTCCCGCGCATTGCGCAGCCGCGCGCGCAGGCGGAAACCGTCGGGTTTGAGCGTCAGCGTTTCCTTGATGTGGAAGCCGTAGTCGTACGGGTCGGACAATGCAAAGCGCTGCAGGATCACCGCCAGCGCCAGCTTGGCTTCGGTCAGCGCAAACTGGCGGCCGATGCAGGCGCGCTCACCGTTGCCGAAGGGCTTGTAGGCGTGTGGGTGAAGCTTGGCTTCGTTCTCAGGCAGGAAACGGTCGATATCGAAGACTTCTGGGCGGTCCCACACCGCCGGGTCGCGGTGCAGGGCCAGCAGCACGGTCACCACGCGCTGGTCCTTGCGGATGGCGTAGCGACCGCCAATGCGCGTGTCTTCGTAGGGCGCCACGCCAAAGCTCGGGGCGGTCGGCCACAGGCGCAGCGTTTCCTTCAACACACGCTCGATCACGTCGAGCTGCGCGAGGTGCGCATATTGCGGCACGGTATCGCCCGGCAGCACGCGATCGGCCTCGGCGTACGCCTGCGCGAGCACCGCAGGATGGCGCAGCAGCATGTAGAGCGCGAAGGTCAGCAGGCCGCTCGTGGTTTCATGCCCGGCAATCAGGAAGGTGATGACCTGGAAGCGGATGTTCGTGTCATCCAAAGGCTCGTCCGACACCGGATCGCGGGCGTTGAGCATCAACCCAAGCAAGTCACTCGCGCCGAGGCCGCCATCTTTTGCCTGACGGCGGGCGCGGATCACCTCGTCCACCAATTGGTGCATGGCGGCCACGTCGTGCGCGAACCGGCGATGGTGCTCGCGCATGAAGCGGTCTTTGAGCGGCAGGCGTGTGAGCTTGCCCATGGCTTCGGACAGCACGCCCACCATGGCCGCCAGGAACGGATGCAGCTCCGGCGTGTTGAACGAATCAAAGCGGTATCCGAAGCCCGCCAGCGAGATGGTGTCGAGCGTGAGCCGCGTCATGTCGTCGGCCACGGGGATATCGGCGTCGGGCCCCTGGCGCGCCCATTTGTCGGCCAGCGCATTGGCCACTTCGAGCATGACGTCGAAGTAACCCTTCATCGCCCGCTGGCTGAAGGCCGGCAGCAGAATGCGATGCGCCTTGCCCCAGTTCGGCTCGTCCTGATGCGCGGTGAAGAGACCATCGCCCGCCCCCGCCCGCAGAAACGACAGCGGCGGGCCGATCAGCTTGCGAAAGCGCGTTTCATCGCATAGTTCGGCCACCAGATCGGCGGAATAGACAAACGGCACGCGCCGCCCGGCAAAGTCGAGCTGGTAGAGGCCTTGGGGAAACTGCCGGCTGGTTTCCAGGAGCGTCTGGGCCAGACGGTCTTTGGGAAGTTGAAGCAGGTTGCCCAGCCACGGCAAGCCCTTGGGCTGCGGGATGGGCTCCGCCGCTGCGGGCGAAGCATTGGCGGGTAACTCGGAGGCGGAACGCATGCGCGGTCGACTGCGAAAATGGATTGTCCGCCAATGTACGCGCCGCCCCGCCCGGTATCAAACAAAGTCGCCATGTTTGAATGCCGGCGCCTAAAAGTGAATCGGGCGACCCGTGGGCCGCCCGATCTGGGGATGACGTGAAGGGTTGAATCAGCGACGGCGCGGCTGTGGAATGAACGGCGCGTTGACCTGCGCTTCGAGTTCGCGGATCTGACGCTGCAATTCGTCCACGCGGGCGCGGGCGGCACGGCGTTCGATATCCAGCGCTTCGGCTTCCGTGCGAGCAGTCTTCTGCCGTTCCTGTGCCTGGGCCTGCTGCTGACGCTGAATGTCCAGGTCGGTCTTCAGACCACGGAGTTTTTCCTGCTGGGCAGCAATCTGGCGCTCGGAACGCTCTTTCTGGGCTTCCAGGCGGATGCGCTGCAGCTCCAGATCGGCCATCGTGCGGGTCTGCTTGGCGAAGTCGTTGTACAGGCGTTCGGCAAAGGCTTCGTTGGTGGTCTTGATGACGCGCCAGAGGTCTTTCTGCTGGAACAGCGTGACGTAGTACGTCAGGTCACTCTGGGCAAACAGCAGGCTGGCGCCGTAGGCCCCGTTGTATGTAGTACGCAGCTCCGACAGCTCGTGCGCCTGCATGCGCTGTTGCAGCTCGAATACGGCGCTGGTGGGAGCAGGACCTCCGGTGCGAGCCGCGCTGCCGGGCGTGGCTGGCGCGCTGGCGGAGGGCGCAGCTGCCGCCGGCTGGCCAACCGTGGCGGTCAACGCCGGCACGGGCGCGGCGGCAGCAATGGGTGCAATGCCTGTGGGCGGTGCGGTTGGGCTCTGCGCTACGGCCGATGTGCAGGCGGCCGTACCGGCCATCACTGCGACTGCGGCCGCGATGGCCAATCCCCTCTGAAACGTCTGGTGCGACGCTTTCCCTGATTGTTGTTTTGTTCTCATCTCGACCCTGTGGATTCTGCGCAGGTGTTGCAGCCGAAAACTATACGCGATCCGCCGCCGGAGTGGCGCGCCGGGCACCCGCCGCGCAGTAGGGTGTTGTATGGCATCACTCCAGCTCGCGCAGCTCGGCTTCGCCGTCGGCAATCTGGTATTTGCGCATCTTTTCCCACAGCACCTTGCGACTGATGCCCAGCGTGGCGGCGGTGTCCTGGCGGCGCCAGTTGTTGGAGTCCAGCGCGGCCAAGATACGTCGACGCTCTTCCTCGCCACCACTGCTGCCATTTCCACCGCTACCGCGCTCGCCATTGCCGCCTTCGCGCTCGAAAGCATCGCGCTGCAAGCCGGCGAATAGCGGCAGGATGCGGGCTTCGTCCCAGCGACCGAACTGGCGCAGGGTGATGCCGATGCGCTCGGCCAGGTTGCGCAGCTCACGCACATTGCCGGCAAAGTAAGCCCGACTGACCGACGCCCGCACCCATTCCGGCACCGGCGGCATGGCATCAAAGGTTTTGTCGCCGAGCAAGTGCCGCAGGAAGGAAAGCAGCAGCGCGATCTTGTCGTCCGCCCCGCGCTGCTCCAGGCTGGGGATGCGCAACTCGATCACAGCCAGGCGGAAGTACAGATCTGCGCGGAATTTGCCCATGGCGACCATCTCGCGCAGGTTCTTGTTGGTGGCGGCCACCAGCCGGAAATCCAGTTTGACAGGCACCGTCGAGCCCAGCCGCGTGCATTCGCTGTCTTCCAGCACACGCAACAACTTCACCTGCTGATACAGCGGCAGATCGCCCAGCTCATCGAGGAACAGCGTGCCGCCGTTGGCCTGTTCAAAGTAGCCGCGGTGCGCGTACATGGCGCCCGTGAACGCGCCCTTGGCATGGCCGAAGAACTGCGATTCGAACAGCCCGTCGGGAATCGCGCCGCAGTTGACTGCCACGAACGGGCCTTTGCCGTAGACGCTGTTCTTGTCGTGCAGCAGGCGCGCAATGCGTTCCTTGCCGGCGCCGGTTTCGCCGTAAAGCATGACGTTGCTGTCGCAATCGGCAAAGGTATCGACGTGCTCCAGCAACCCGTGCATGGCCGGCGATGCAGCCACGAGGTCGCTCTGATCGTGCGCCTGAGCCTGCGCAGACGACATCGACGGCAACACCTTGCTGATCTGCGCACGGAGCTCGGTCGCGCCAAAGTCGGGCCCAAGCACGTGCGTGTATTCGGGGGGGAAGCGGCTCGAATCATGCTGCGTATCCGCCGCCACCCAGATCACCGGCATGCCTTGCGCGGCCTGCCAGTCGAGCACCGTAAAACCGCCGCTTTCCACCACCGACGCGCTGATCACCGCCACCGCCGGCTTCAGCCGAGGCTCGGCCGGCTGGAAGTCGATGCCGCCCGCGCGGATCACCTCCGCCCCAAACGGCGCCATGAACCGTGCCACACGATCGGCAATGTCGTGGCGGCCTTCCCAGACAAAAATCTCAAGCGTTTCGTACGTCCAGCGATCGGTTTTCATGTCGTCGCTTCCATGTCAGTAAACCAACTCGACGGCGTCGCAGTCGAGCGAGAGGAGTTTGATGTCGGCGTAGCCGAGTTGGATGCCGAGGACTTCGAGTAGAGGTGACAACACAGCGTCGAGTGTCTGGCCGACAAGGCCAAGCGTCGCTCGAACGATCAAATCTGAAAGTCCCAACAGGTTTAGAACGCCCGAGCCGAGAACTTGAAGTTTCACTTGATTCGTATCGTTCAGAATCGAGGCAAAGAAAGTTCCAGTGCCTGAGACGCGAGTAGTCTGTCCAACGGTCAAGGTGGTGGGGTCAGGTGTCCAACCAGCACTGGCTGCGGGCGCGATGTTGGCTTGTAGCGATATCACGTCAACGCCCAAGGCTTGCAACACAACCGCTGGCGTGGAAGAGCACGAATAGCTGCTGACACTACTGGCAGCCGTGGCGGATCCGTTGGCAATGCAAAGCGATACGGGGGCTATCTGCCCACCAAAATCGGCGGAAATGCCGCTGCGGGGCACAGGACAATGCGCAGCTTCAAAGTGCGCATTTGCACCGGCAGCAATGAGCCCGATAGGGACATTGATGTTGACAATTCCAAGCACTGAAGCCGAAACATTCAAGCCCAGACTCACCTGCCCCGTGCGCGCCACCGTACGCCAGTTTCCAGATCCATCGGTTCCGGGAGGGCCGATCGCGATCACAGGCGGCTGAATGATTTTGAGCGACAAACCGACATTCACGAGGCCCGGGAGGCCGGCGACACCAGGCAATCCCAGGTTCGTGGAAACCGCTACACCATTCTGCGAATTGGCAATCTGTGCAGCCGTCATCAGCAGATCGAGCACGTTCAATGTCGCATCGGCCGCCGACTGATCGTTCCCCACATCCGCTAGCAGTTGAAGGACACCAGGCGTGCCTGCACTGTTTCCCATATTGATGGTTGTGCCGCTCAACAGTGGGCCAAGCACCAGCGTATCCGGCGCGGCTACAGTACCAGCCGAGACACCGACCAATCCGTTCTGTGCACCCGCCGCGATGACCGCGTTGAAAAACTGCGTCAAGGTCAACTGCGCTGACAAGAGTTGCTGCACCGTACCCACACCGACAGCCGCCATCAGGTCAGAAACACGAATGTTCGTGTTCGCCAGCCCTTGGTACGAGACCAAACTAAGGCTCAAAGGATTGGCGTTACCAAGAAGGCTTCCTAGTAGCTGATTAAGTAGCCCTCCGTCGACGGCTGCCAGACCGGAACCTAACGAAAACGATGCAATCGGCGTGTTCTTCGCAATCGCCGTCGCTGTCAGTTGCCGCTGGCCCACCATGAAGAAATACGGCACGTTCTGTGTGATCGTCACCTGCGCTGCGTTGGTGTTGCCGTCAACGGCCGCCTGCGCGGTGAAGTACGTGGGCGCAGTGCCCGCGCTGGCATCCCAAACGCCCGGCACGACCGCCAGCGTGACATTGGTGCCATCCACTGTCAGTCCGTTCTGCACCACCGCCTGTTGTGCGGCGGTCGGCAGGTCAAGCCGCTGCACGGCGGCCATCGCGGCCAGATCGGCCGAGCGTTGCAGCGCGCGCTGCTGATAGAACAGGTTGCCGATGTCGATCGACACCAACACCGCCAGCCCGACCGTGGCGATGAAGGTGGCCGTCATCACGCTCACCGCGCCGCGCAGGCGGCGGAGCATGACGGCTCGGCGAAGACGGGGGGCGGCGGCTCGTGTCACAGCGTGGGGCGCATTCTGCAGGGATCAGCGCCCCGACTGCTGGACAAGATTGACCGTCGACGCCCGCGTTCCGGAGCTCTGCTGTGCCAGGCCGGGCATGGCCTGATTGAACGAATTGAGGTAGCGCTGATAGGCCAGCGCCGCCTGCTCGCCTCGCAACGGTACGAACTCGCCCGCGTAGGTGCCCTCGGCTTGCGCCTTGAACAGCGCTCGCGTCGCATCATTCACGTGGGTGCCGACCTTGGGTGCCGCTGCGGCGCCCTGCGAGTCGCTGCCCGAGAACCCCTGGGCGCCGGCAACGCTGCACGTCAGCCATGCCGCCACACCGGCGGCCATCAGGATGCGAAAAGTCATTGCGAAACCTCCAAGGTGTCAAGCAGGCGACCGCGCTGCAATGCCAGCGGGCGGGCCGATTTGGGGGTGGCGGTCGCCGCGGCGGCGACCGAGACGCCCGCAGACGCTGCCGCAGAAGGCCCGGTTGCCACGCCGCGCGGCACCATTGTTGTGGTTTCCCGGGCGATACGGCGATCTCGCCAGGCAGCGCGCACGCGAGCAACGTCGTCATCGACTGCTTTGCGGGCAGATGCCGTCAGTTGTGCGTGCGACGTGAGGGATGCAGCATCGTCCTTGCGATCGTTCACGGCCAGCCAGATCACCAGGTTGCCGGCGATCTTCGGGCTGGAGGCGGCCATCTGCTGCGCCTGCATCAACGGCACGCGGGCTTGCTCAACCTCGCCGGCGCGCATGAGCGCGTAGCCAAGATCGCTGGCCGTGCTGGCGTCGGTCGGGTTGGCCTGGGCCGCCACCTGCAGCCGGCGAGCCGCTTCGGCAAAGTTGCCTTGGCGCCCCGCAACGATGCCCAGCCCGCGCCAGGCCGCGGCATTGAGCAATCCGCCTTGCGTGCCTGCGCCCATGGCGGAGGTGGCACCCACCACCGCCCGGTACTCGGCATCAGCAGCGGCAAGTTGATCGGTTTCGCGCAGCGCATCCGCGCGCAGCAGCATGATCTCGGGCGCGCGGCCATAGCGTTGCTGGTAGGCATCGATATGCGCTAGCGATGCGTAGTACAGGCCCTGCTCCTGCATCTTGCGGATCAACGAAAGATACGTCGCCGGACTGGTGATCTCGGACTTCTCCTGGCTCTGACGCTGACGTGCCATTTCAATGTCGGCATCGGCACGCAGGCTCATGTCGGACGTCGCCATCGAGCCACAGCCAGCCAGGAGGATGGTCAACATGGCCACGCCGGCCCAGCTGGCGCGCGCGGTGTTTGGGAAGCGTGTCATCTCAATGTCCCCCGGTATGTTGCAGGCTGCGCATGACGCCCATGAAGCCCGGCCCCGCAGTGACGATCAGCAACGCGGGCAACAGCGTCAAGACCATGATCATCGTCATCTGCACGGTCAGCTTGCCCACGCGCTCCTTCAGGCGAGCGCGGCGGTTCTCCTGCAGACGCCCGCCGAACTGCCGCAGCGGCTCCTGCACTGCGCCGCCGAAGCGATCCACCTGCGTGAGTAGCGTAATCAGGCCCTTCAGGTCTTCGTTGTCGAACAGGCGCGCAATGCGCAGCAGCGTCTGCTCGCGGGGGCGGCCCGAGGCGAACTGCTGGTTGGCGCGGCCAAATTCACCCGCCAGCACGGGCAGCATGCTGTGGAATTCGTTCGCAATCACCTGCAGGCTCTGGTCAATCGACAAGCCCACACCCTGCAGCAGCCGCAGCATGTCGACCATGACCGGCAGCTCATCGTCCATACGACGCCGACGATTTTCCTTGCGACGCCCGAGCAACCACTTCGGCGCAAGGTAGCCCAGTGCAATGCCAACAAAGCCAAACACGAACACGAACAGGAGCGATGACGCATGCAATGCGCCGAACACGCCAAGCAGCGGCGGCAGCAAGATACGGGTGCCACCAAAGACGGTGCGGGCGTGTTCGCCGTAGTAGCCGCATTCTTCGAGCAGCTTGCGGTCTTCCTCAGTCACGATGCGGCGGCCCAGGTCCGTGTCGATCCAACGCTGCCCCACCTTGGCAATCTGCTGCTGGAGCTGCTGGGCTTCACGCGGGCCATGCGGGCGCGGCTTGGTGGCGGGCGGCACGACTGGCGCCCCAGCGGCCGCGGGGGCCTTTGCCGCCGTCGCACGCAGGTCTGACAGCGCCGTATCGAGCTTGCGCGCGCTGCGATGCCGCGTGAGCGTCGCACGCAGCGCGAGCCCACCGAATACCAGCACGCCCGCCGCCGCTGCGGTCAGGCTGAGGGTGATCAAGGTGTCGTCCATGCGCCCTCCTCAGACCGATTTGGCCAGCTTGGCCAGCATGACCGCACCCAGCACTTCCAAGCCGAAGGCAGTGAGAATCAACGTCTTGCCGAACGGGTCGCGCCACATCGACATGATGTACGCCGCATTGAACATGACGATGACACCGCCGACCACGATCGGCAGCAGCCCGATGATCCATGCGGACAACCGCGTCTCCGCCGACAGCGCAAACAGCTCGCGCTGAGCTTGCTGGCGGTCGCGCATGAATGCGGCCGTGCGCTCCATCACAATGTCTGCCCGACCGCCGTAGCGCAACGCCAAGCGCAGCACCGACGACAGCAGGACCAGTTCGTTCACACGGTACTGCTGGCCGACTGTCAGCACCGCTGCGTCGAGGTCTTTGCCGGCGCGCTGCATCTGGGTGATGGCGATCAGGCAGTTGCGCAACGGCTGCTCGGTATTGGCACTCGCCGCCTGAAACGCCGCGGGCACCGCGCTACCGATGCTCATCAGCCGCACCACGCCATCGAGAAAGCCCGGCAATTGCGCCAGCAGGCGCTCGTTCATCTTCCGGGTGCGGTTCCAAAACAGGAACGCAACGATCACGACATACAGCGCGAGCACTGTCAGGGCCGAAAGCAGGCTCGACACGGCCCAGGCGGCGAGCGCAATCATCAGCGCGGGGCCAATCAGCAGCACGTAAAACCGCCGGCTCGGCTCGATATCGGCGCGGCGCAGTGCATCCTGCCAGGCCCGATTCAGCGAATCGGGCACGCTTGCCGGTACGGGTTCCACATTCGGTTGATAACGCGCATTGATCTGCTCGGTCTGTGCACGCACAAAGCTGCGCGATGCCTCGCGCTCGCGACGGCGCACGGCCTCCGCCCACAGCATGAGCGATGCGCCCATCAGCAGCAGCGCGAGGCAACCAAACCAGAGCGTCATGCTAGACATGGAAACGGCCTCCGCCGCCGAATCCGGTCATGCCACCGTCCATCCCGCCGCCTTCGCTGTTGCGCATGCGGGCCAGCTTGGGCGAATGCGGCTGCAGGCCGAGCGCCGTCCAGCGGTCGACCTCTTCGCCGTCCGGGCCGATGTAGGGCTCGTAGCGGTACAGCTCCTGCGTGGAGATGATGTTGTCCCCGAGCCCCGTCACTTCCGTGATCGACAGGATGCGGCGCTTGCCGTTGGACAACCGCCCGATCTGCACGATGAAATCAATGGCGTTGGTGATCTGCCGGCGCAAGCTCACCTCACTGCCTTGGAAGCCGGCAAAGCCCGCCAGCATCTCCAACCGGTAGAGGCATTCGCGCGGGCTGCTGGCGTGAATGGTGCCCATCGAGCCATCGTGGCCGGTGCTCATGGCTTGCAGCATTTCCAGCACTTCACCGCCACGCACTTCGCCCACGATGATGCGGTCGGGCCGCATGCGCAGGCTGTTGCGCAGCAGTTCTCGAATCGTGACGACGCCCGTGCCCTCGAAGCCGCCCGGACGGCTTTCCAGGCGCACCACGTGCGGGTGGTTGAGCGACAGTTCGGCCGTGTCTTCAATGGTGATCACACGCTCGGCCTCGGGAATGTGATACGCCATCGCGTTAAGGAGCGACGTCTTGCCTGAGCTGGTGCCACCGCTCACCAGGATGTTGCATCGGGCGCGCACAGCGGATTCGATCAGCGCCCCGATCTCTTCACTCATCGTGCCAAGGCCGAGCAGGTCTTCCGGCTTGAGCGGGTCTTTCCGGAACTTGCGGATCGACACCACTGGCCCTTCCAGGGCGAGCGGCGGAATGACCACGTTGATCCGCCCACCATCGGGCAGGCGCGCGTCGACCATCGGATTCGATTCATCCAACCGGCGCCCGATCGGCGCGAGGATGCGGCGCACGATGCGCAGCAGGTGGTTGTTATCGGCAAAGCGCACCGGAATGCGCTCCAGAATGCCGTGGCGCGACACGTACACGTCCAGATGTCCGTTGACGAGAATGTCTTCCACCGCCGGATCGGCCAGCAGGTCTTCGATGGGGCCAAAGCCGGCCAACTCCTTCGTCAGCGCCTCGGCAATCTGCCGCACCTCCGTCTCGTTGACGGGGATGCGACGCATGCGCGTGAAGCCTTCCACTTCCAGATCGACAAAACGCTGGATGGCCGTGCGCGACCAACGGCCGAACTCGGCGCCAAGTTCTTCGATGCGCGTCAGCAGGTGTTCGTGCGCGGCTTCCTTGATGTCCTGGAAGGCCTGCGAAACGGCAAACACGCCGTGGCCGGCGTCCGCCTGGTTGGAGAACTCGATGGGTTGGGTCATGTCGCGTTCCGTTCGGTGGTACCGATATCCAGTTCAGTGGCGTCTGCCGACTTGCGTTTGGAGCGCCCGCCAAAGCGCCCGCCCAGCCGCGCACTCACACCTGAGACCCAGCTCGACACACCCGACGCACGCTCGCTCTGCTGGGCATAGCCGAGCGTCTGCGCAATCTGGGCTAGCGCACGCACATAGGCATCGGTGGGGTGGGTCTCGGCCAGCATCGCTCCCTGGTTGGAGGCGATCACCAGCGCTTCGCGGCGGTTCGGCACAGTCAGCACCGAAGGAATTTCCAGCCGCTCGGCAATCTGCGCCGCGTCCAACGACAGGCGCGTGTCGAACTTCGAAATGGCCAGGTGCAGGTGATCGCGATCGATTTCGCGCTTCTTGAGTTCCTGCATCAGCTCGGCCGCCGACACGATGGCGCCCACGCTCTGCTCGGTCACCAGCATCACGTCGTCGGCGGCCTTGATGATCTGTGCGATGAAGTCGATGTTGCCGAAGCCGCCCAGGTCAACGACCTGCAGGTCGAAGAACGTACGCAGCCGATTGAGCAGGCCGAGCGCTTCGGAGAACGAAATGTCACGCATCTCCGCCAGCGAGATCGGCAGCGGCAGGATGGCAAGCCCGTTCGGATGACGCGACAGCGCGGTCTGCACAAACACCTGGTCGAAGCGGCGCAAGTTGCGCACGGCTTCAACGAAATGGAAATTGGCCTGCACGTTCAGGTACAGCGCGCCATCGCGCAGCGGCTGGCCCAGATCGAGCAGCATCACATCACTGGCCGACGTGCGGCGCACGAGCGTGGCCAAATTGGTGGCCAACGTGGTGGCGCCCACGCCAGGGCGTGCGCCCAACACGGCCAGCACGCGGCCACGGCGGGTCGGCTCAGCCGATGCGCGCTCCGCCAGCAGGCGACGCACCACGCGCACGGCCTCGGCCGGCGCGCCGTCCACATCGACGAAATCCTTCACCCCTGCGCGCAAGGCAGCCAGCATCGCGCGGCCATCGGCAGCGGAACCCACGGCCACCAGCGGCAAGCCCGGAAACAAGCGCGTGAGTTGTGCGACCAGTTGCGTCGCCTCGTTGATCGCGTCGGCCCCCTCGCCCAGCTTCTGGTCGTGATCTGGCACGTCAATCAGCGTGGGCGATGAGGCAAAGCGCACGAACACCACTTCTGGGTTCACTGCGCCAATCTGCTCGATGAACGCGTCGTGGCCAGTCGTTTCGGCCACTAGCACGCCCAGTTCACGAATCGCCCCAGCCAGCCAGCGGTGCACACCTGCCGCCTGGGCGTCGCCCTGCATACCGCCACGCGCGCCGCCGTGCAGAAGGAAGTAATCCATGCCGGCCCCTTAGTTCGAGAACCCGGGCATGGTGGCCCGATCTGCCACCCCCAGAGCAAACGGCCGCCACACGGGGTCGCCTGCGGTATCGCGATCCTGCCCGCCGTTCTGTCCCGGCAGCATCTTGTCGATCGGCGCATTGCGTGCCATCGGCTTGACCAGATGCGGCGTGACGATGATCACCAGTTCGCGCTCTTCCTGGTTGTAGTTCAGGCGCTTGAAGAACGTCCCGATGATCGGCACGTCGCCCAGGAACGGCACCTTGTCGACGTTGGACAGCGTCGATCGGCTGACCAGCCCACCGATGACAAAGCTTTCGCCATCGCCGAGTTCAACGGTCGTATCGGCGCGGCGCGTAACGATGGCCGGCACCGTTGCGCCATTGAGCGTGATGCCTCGGCTGAAATCCAGGTCGCTCGCTTCGGGCGCCACTTTCAGGGCGATGCGGTTTTCCGACAGGATCGTCGGTGAGACCGTCAGCCCGATACCGAACGGCTTGTACTCGATGGTGGTGGTCCCCAGCGCTTGCGGCACGGGAATTGGAATCTCGCCGCCGGCCAGGAAGTTGGCGCTCTGGCCGGACAGGGCAACCAGGCTTGGCTCGGCCAGCACGCGCGCCATGCCGTTCGATTCCATCAAACTCAGGTTGCCAAAGAGTCCCTTGCTGACCGACCCGATCAGCAGGTTGAACGCGGAGCCGATCGGCATGGTCGACTCGGTCGACAACCCCGTCGAGCCGAACGTGTACTTGGTCAGCGATGACGGCGAGAACGTGTTGAAGCTGAAACCGCCGCGCGTGCGGGTGAAGGAGAAGCCCGCTTCCTTGAGCACCGTCTTGCTGAACTCCACCACACGCACGTCGACTTGCACCGTGCCCGGCACGTTCATCGAAGTGGTGTCGATGACGTTGCCGTCTTTGGGCTTTTCCCCGCCGCTGGCTGCGGCGGCCGAGCGGCGCGCACGAGCCAGTGCGTAAACATCCTTGGGCTGACCTGAAACGACGGCGGTATCGCCCTGCGCAACCACGGCCGGATCGCCCGGCAGCGGCGCCGCGGCGTCCACTTGGACGTTGTAAGTCGTCGCAACGCCGCCTTGCGTCCAGACCATGACGTTGGCCGCACCCGGCTTCTTGGCGATGATCAAAACGCTCGTGGCCGTACCGCGCCCCTTGAGCAACAGCGCATCGGCAATCTCAGGGTTACCGATGGCAATGCGCTCGAGCGGTTTGCCCAGGCGGATTTCGCGCTGGCTGCCCGTCAGGAGATGAAGCGTCTGGCCGGTCGGTGCCGTCTCAGCAAATGCGCTCGACACGAAGGCGGCGCAGCCCAACGCGAGTACGCCCATCCAACCGCGAACCATGGCGGCATCAGTCATGTTGCTCCTCACGTTTTCCTGCGCGGATGATCTCTACGCCGCCGGTGGCGACTGTACTGGCGCGTGCGGTCTCGCGCGTTGATGCCACCACGGGCAGCGGCGGCACTTGGAGCACCGGCGAGCGGCGCGTCGAGCCAGTCAGGCTGGCCATCGACACGCCGGCCTGTGCCACATCCATCGGATTGCGGTTGGCGGCCGCCAGCAGGGCGGCGTCCTGCGGCTTCACGGTCGGCTCGGCGTCGTCCCCCGGGTTGCGCAGCGCCAGCAGCAGACGACCGCTCTGATGTGCCATCGCCAGTTGGCTGACAGCCTCCACCGGCACGGCCAGCACGGCCGTCTTGGCCTGATCGACCTTGCGCGTCACCCCGTTGTTCTCGGGCTGCTTCTGCGCCCCTTCATTGACGGCCAGCGGGCCAAACGCCAGCACGCGCAGGTGCGGCAACAGCAGACGCGCCTGGCTGGCTTCAACCTCCTGGCCGTCCTTGCGCATCACGAGAAACACGTCCACGTAGTCGCCCGGCATGACGCGGTTGCCCACGCCAATCACCTCGTCCACATTGATGGCGACCGCGCGCTGCCCGGCCTCCACCTGCTGCGCAAGGCCCGACGACAGCTGCGAGGCAATCAATGGGACACCGACGCCGACCGGCAGAATGGGTTCACGCCCGACCACTTTCGTCACGTCCGAAAACGCCTCTGCCGGATTGATGGGCAGTTGCTCAATGGCCACCTGGTCTGCGGTGATGGGCTTGCCCGCCTCCAGCGGTTTCATGGTCACGACCACGGGATAGACGGTTTTGCCATCTTTCTGCTCGGCCACGGGCGCCGGCGGGCGATGCGCCGTCTTCCATGCCACGGCGCCAAGAATGGCAGCCAGCAGCAACAGCGCGGCGGCGAAGATCTGGAGGTGTTTGCTGGTCATCTGGGCGGCGTGTCCGAGCGGTCGATCGAGAGGGTCAGCGAACTGAAACGTGTCAGGAGCCAGGCACCAGCTGCACGACGGCAGAGCCCGTCAATGTGTCCGGTGCGGGCAACAGGGGTATCGAAGGCAGCAACGGACTATTGCCGGAGGTCACGGGCAACGTCAGGACCACGCTCAGGCATTGCATGCCCGCCACGTTCTGGCAGTTCACGAGCGGGGTGCTGTTCTGATTGGTCTGGACCCGCCCGGTAAGGAAGGTGGGGAGTACCGACGTCACGGCCGCATAGGCAGCCGCCACGCGCTGCGTGTTGGAAGGCTGATAGCGGAGCGCGGCGCGTGCGCCCTCTTCCGCCGCCAGGGTCAGCGCCTGCTGCATGGCGAGGATCATGCCGTAGTACACGATGCCAAGCATGAGCACCAGCAGCACCGGCACGACGATGGCAAATTCGACTGAAGCCGCGCCACGACTGCCTTGCCGCCCGGGGCAGCGGCCAGCATGCGTGCGGACTTGCGGGTGCATGCGAGCACCCTCCCGTTCCCGTTGCAATGTCGGCATGGCCGACTCCTTTCTTATAGGCTGGCCGCTTGGCGGCTCTTGTTCAACGCTTCAACTGTCTGAACTACATGCCCGGCAGCCATGGCATGCGCATCGCCGGGGGCACCCATGGCAGGCTCAGCAACCCGATTGCCATATAGGCGGCGTACGGGATGCCGCGGCGCCCTGCCTGAGCGATGTCCCAACGCACGATCGCTGGGCACACGCGCATCACGATCCATGCAGGTGGCGACGACGCGTCGAACTGGCGTAACACCATGATGGCGAGCGCATGCAGGCCGGAAATCATGCTCGAGACAAGCCATACGGCCACAAGGCCATGCCAGCCTGCCAGCAGGCCGACGACAGTGAAGAACTTCACGTCGCCGGCACCCATCCAGCCGAGGGCGTACAGCGGCAGAAAGCAGGCAAACGCGATCGCTCCGCCGAGCCAGAAGTCCTGCCAGTCATAGGCAAGCGCCTGTACCCCGCCGAACTTGATCAGGGTGACAGACAGCACAACTCCCGCAGCGACGAGCCAGTTCGGCACACGTCTTGCACGGAAATCCTGCGCAATTGCAACCAATGAAAGAACTACGACCGCTGCCCAGCCTGGCGTATCGACGTGGCCGTACCAGGTTGCTAGCAAGCCACGTTCTTGTTGACGGCTTGGCAGATGGACGCGAACACGCTCTCAAGCTTGGTACCGAGCGTGGACACGATTGTCACGATCGCTGCTGCGATGAGGCCAGCGATCATGCCGTACTCGACGGCGGTGGCACCTTGTTCGTCACGGATGAACTTCAGAATGGCGTTCTTCATGATCTCTCTCCTGTTTGTGCACTCGCCCGCGGATGTGTTGATCCCGACCAGCTTTCGGCGCTCCAACCGTAGCCAGTTCATATTGACTAATAGCGAATTAAACGCATGGGGATTTACTGCGATGACACGACCAGCAAAAAAAATCGCTGTTCGCGCCGTTCCACTAATGGAACGGAATTCAAATATCACCGGACGAAGCGTCCCGAACACGCCCGATGATCACCACACGCCCCCCATGGGCATTCATTTTTTTCGGTCATGTCACGTATGTCACGTAACACCCCGTAACAACTTTATAGGCGTGCGGTGCCGCAAACAAAATAACTCAATTGAGGTACTTGCCCCAAATTAGAGTGAAGTCTCTATTTAATTTCGTTAAAGACGTGCCAACCCTCTGAAAACTAATGGAAATCCCCTAATGATTCTAAGACTAGATCAATTATCTGGATGGGTTTCCCATTAATCCTCGGGGCCGGTCTGAACGCTCCCCATTTCTGTCCAGGCAAAAAAAGGATGCGCGAGCGACGGGAACACGCCCGCGCACCTTCAAGAGCACAGACAGGTACTGCTCAGTGCGCTAGGCTGCCAACGCCGCCCAGCAAGTTGGTAACAGGGGCCAGCGGATTGCTGCCCGATGCGCCGCCGGCCGCGCTGGTCGCGCCGCTCAGCAGGTTGGTGACGGGGGCGAGCGGATTGCTGCCACCGGCAGCGCCGCCCAGCAGACCCGTGACAGGAGCCAGGGGGTTGGAGCCGCCAGATGCGCCGCCCAGCAGGCCAGTCAACGGCGCCAGCGGGTTCGTGCCGCCAGTGCCGCCGCCCACGCCGCCGAGCAGGCCACCCAGCGGATTGCTGCCCGCCGAGCCGCCGGTCGTGGCAACGCCGCCGATTGCCGCGACCGTGGTGCCGAGTGAAGTCACCACCGGGCCCAGGTTCGAGACCACCGGCACGCCCGTTCCGGTGATGGTGTTGCCGGCGCCGGCCACGCCGCTGCCAACGGTCCCCAGCAGGTTGTTCAAGGCGCCGCCCAGGCCCGTCGAATCGCCAATCATCTGGGTGGCGCCGCTGACCTGCGTGGTAACCGGCACGATCGCCGTGCTCAGTTGCTGCGTCACCTGCTGAACCGCGCCGGAAGACAGCGCGCTGCCCAGCAGCGTGCCACCGCCGATCAGCGCCTGGCCGATCTGCTGAACGCCGCCGCCCACCGGCTGGGTGATCGGGGCGAGCGGTGCGCCAGAGCCTTGGCCGAGGCCCTGCACGAGGGAGCCGGCGCTTACGGTCGCCTGGCCGAGATCCGTCACGACATTGCCGGTGCTGGCCACCGTCGTGCCGATCGGGTTCGGGTTCTGGCCCATCTTGCCGAGCCCGGTCTGGATGCCCAGGCCGAGATCGCTAACCGCTTTGCCAGTGTTGTCCACGGTGCCGCCGAGGCCTGCCTTGGCTTGGTCCGACAGGCCGGGAATGTTCGCGTTCTGGAGCGTCGAGCCGAGGCTGCTGACTGCCTGGCCGGTCGCCACAACGGTGTTGCCGGTGCCGTTTGCGACCTTGCCAACGGGCGTCACGCCCGTCGTGTCGCTTGGGCTCGGATTCGGCGAACTGCCCGAGCCGGAGCCTCCCGAAGAACAAGCCGCCAGCATCAGAGCGGCGACAGCGCAGGCCAATGGCGCAATGCGAATGGAGTGTCGAATGTGAGTCATGGTCCGTCCCCTTCTTGGAATGATGTGTCTTGATGTCTGAGCTCGGTATTGCGGACTGCGGGCCACATTCTGCAAATGGCATGCCAGGCGCGGTAGAAGCCCGATTCAGTTTTCAAAGGACGGCGTGGTTATTGGTTTTGTGGGCACCGCGCCAGGTGTTACCCCGCCCTGAACGCGGACTGTTCCCCACCCAAATCCGTGTTCCGAGCGTTACGACGTAACGTGACACGGGAACACAATTTCCCTCAGACATAACCCCCGAAACAAACGTTTAACCCCTACTTTGGTGGGGTATGTAATCCCATATTCTGATTAGTTTTCACAATTCCTCCATTTTTATTGAGCTAAACGCGGCAAGTTCACACACCTCATTACGCATTGCGTAATAACCATGACATGGCACACCGTTTGCAGAGTCCGGCCACCTCACATCGACAGTGAGACCTTTTCCAGCTGACTTAAGCGGACTTTTTAAAACGGGAGATCCATCATGAATAAGAACATCAAGTGCCTGGCCGCCACCATGGCAAGCCTGTTGGTTTTGGGTGGTTGCGCCAGCTCCGGTTCAGGCGACTTGGGCAGCTCGCTCGGTGGGTCGAACGGCGGCGGCTCGAATAACAACGGCAGCGGTTCAACACCAACGCCTTCGCCGTCCCCCTCCCCGTCGCCTTCGCCCTCGCCTTCGCCGTCCCCCAGTCCGACTCCGGCACCTGCGCCGCTGACCCCGGCCGGCGCTGTCCTCAACAATGCAGGCGGCATCGTCACGGCAGCCGGCTCGACCGTGAGCGGCCTGGGCAATACCATCGCCACCGCACCGCTGCCCTCGCAACTGAGCGGCGCGCAAAGTGGCCTGGGCGGCGTGGTCGAAAATGCCGGCGCGACAGTCTCGGCACTGGGCACTGGCATTCAAGACGGGTTGGGCAGCATCGGCCGCAACGCCAATCCGGTGGGCACCACGGTTTCCAGCCTCGGGAATGTGGTGACCGGCGCAGGCAACACGGTCACGAGCGCCGGCACGCTGGTCAATAACCTTGGCACTGGACCGCTGGCGCCGCTGGCTCCGGTGACGACACCGCTGGCAGGCGTGGTCACGCAAGTCGGCCAGGCGGTTGCCAACGGCGGCAGCACGCTGGGCTCGGCCCTGTCGACCGGCCCGGTGGAACAACTCACGCAGCAACTGAGCACGGCCATCGTGCCGCTGACTTCGCAGATCACCAGCGGGACACAGACGCTG
Source organism: Ralstonia sp. GX3-BWBA (assembly GCF_003290055.1). Taxonomy (NCBI): domain Bacteria; kingdom Pseudomonadati; phylum Pseudomonadota; class Betaproteobacteria; order Burkholderiales; family Burkholderiaceae; genus Ralstonia; species Ralstonia sp. GX3-BWBA. The sequence continues at coordinate 128,343 of NZ_QMKS01000023.1, forward strand.
GGCGCTGCCACGGGCCTCGGCTCGCCGGCAAACACGCTGCTGGGCACGATTGGCGGCGCGGTGGCCAATGGCGGCACCGCACTCTCCGCAGCGAACGTTCCGGTGGTGAGCGGTCTCGGTGGCGTGGTGACGGCCACGGGCAACACGGTTGCCGCGCTGGGCGGCGCGGTCTATTCGCCGACGGCATCGGGTGGCAATCCGCTCGCTCCGATTACGGGCTTGCTGGGCGGCCTGGGTGGCGGCACGGGCGGTAGCAACCCGCTCGCTCCCATCACTGGCGCACTTGGCGGTCTTGGCGGCGCTGGTGGCTCCAACCCGCTGGCTCCGATTACGGGCTTGGTGGGCGGCCTGGGTGGTGCTGCGGGCGGCAGCAACCCGCTGGCTCCGATCACCGGCGCACTGGGTGGTCTCGGCGGCGCTGGCGGCTCCAACCCGCTGGCCCCGATCACGAGCGCACTAGGTGGCCTGGGCGGTGCAGCAGGCGGTGCCAGCAACCCGCTGGGTCCCGTCAGCACGATCACGGCCCCCGTCGGCAACGTGGTCACCACGGTGGGCTCGGGCCTGACGTCGGCCGGTGCGGCCACTCCGCTGGCACCAGTTACCGGCGCGGTGGGCGGTCTGCTGGGCACGGTGGGCACCGCACTGGGCGGCACGCCCCGCTGATCCACGATCGAGGCTTCGGCGGACCGGCTATCACGCCAGTCCGCCGCTGTCGCGTTTCAAACGCATCGATGCCGCGCAATGCGGCATCGTCACTGGGCTGGCTGCCACGCATCGACGCATCCCAGTATTTACCTGGGCCGTTGCGTTGCGTGAACGCTCCCTCTATGTGTCTTGTTGTAAAGCACCATGTCTCGCGGTTATCGTTTGATGCAACGCGCGGCTGCACGGCTTCGCGACACTACAAACGAAAATCACGGAGGAGACAGGCGTGCGGACCACCACCATGCGGTTGGCCCTGGCCACAGGCATAGCACTGACCGGCCCGGCGCTGAGCTGGGCCCAGAGCAGCCCCAACCAAGGCAACCCGATCGACACGCTTCCCAAGGTCGATACCTCCCGCCCGCCCCAGCAGAAGATCCAGGTGGAAGTGCAGCGGCCGAATCCGGCGCTGGAGAATCTGCTCGCCTCGCATCTCACACCGACCAAGTTCCAGATCGAAGGCGTCAAGACGCTGCCGTTCCCCGAGGTCGCCGCGCATTTCGCACCGTTGGCCGGGCACGACGTCACCGTCGCGCAACTGCTGCAGGCCGCGAACGATGTCACCAAGCTGTATGCCGACCGCGGTTTCCCCCTCTCGTTTGCTTTTGTGCCGGCACAAACCTTTGAAGGCGGCGTCGTGCGCGTCACCGTGGTCGAAGGCTATGTGGCACGCATGCGCATCGAGGGCACACCCGGGCCACTGGAAGGCCGCCTGCGCGAAATCTCGAAGCGCCTGATGAACGAAAAACCCCTGCGCCGCGAAACATTCGAGCGCGTGACCGGTGTGCTCGCGCAGCAACCGGGCGTGCAGATCACCGCGACCGTGCAGCCGCCCACCACCACGGATGGCGCGAGCGAACTCGTGTTGAACGTCAAGCGCCAGCCGTACACCATCGGCACGGGCATCGAATACCGTTCGCCGGGTGTGCGGGCGATCATCACAGGCACGCTCAACAGCGTGACGCCGCTGGGCGAGCAGATCACCGTGTCGACGCTGCAACCGCGCGGGTCGGATCACGAGACGTTCTACTCCGCCACTTGGGCGCAGCCGATCGGCACCGACGGGCTGCTTGCCAAGCTCACGTGGTCGCACTATCGCGGCATGCCAGAAAATCTGCCGCTGGAGCAACTGGGCTATCAATCGCGCTACCTGACCGACACGCAGCGGCTTGGGTTGTCATTGAGCTATCCGGTGCTGCTGTCGAACTCGCGCAATCTGACGGTGACGGGCACCGTCTATGGCAACGACGACAAGCAGCGCTATAACCCGCAAGACACTACGCTGGCGCAAACTGAGCTGGATACCAGAGTCCGCGTGGCCGGTGCCGAGGTTCTCTACACCGAGGTCAAGCCCGGTGAGACCCGACGCGCATCATTGGGCTTGTACCAGGGTATCAATAGTCTCGGCGCGGGCAAGGCCGCCTCCGTCAACGCCAACAACAACGTCGACCTGAGCTTCCTGCGCACGCGCATCACCGCCAGCGAAGCCCACGACCTGCCCATGGGCTTTGGCGTGGTGGTGTCGGGAGCCGCGCAGTACAGCGGCGCGGTGCTGCCGTCATCGGAGCAGATCAGTTTTGGCGGGCGCTTCTTCGGCCTCGCCTATCCGGCTGGTGAGGTGGCGGGTGATCGGGGCTGGGGCGCGTCGGTTGAACTCAACCGCGCCTTCCAGGTATCGATGGATTACCTGAAAACCGTGCAGCCCTACGTGCTGTACGACACCGCAAAGGTCTATTCAAACGCAGGCACGCTCGTGCATGATCAGCTTGGATCGATCGCGCTGGGCGTGCGCTTCTCCGATCGGAAGTACTACACGCTGGACCTCGCCGTCGCGCGCCCCGTCGGCGACAAACCGATCAACTCAAGCTCGCGCAGCCTGCGGTTCAACGCGGCCTATACCTACCAGTTCAACTGACGCGCCAATATCGTGAACACGTGAACTAATTTTTTTATATTTTTTATATTTTCAGCGCTGAAAGTCACCCATACTCCCCTCTGAAGGGGGGGATACATCGCCGCCGGAATTTGGGAGCATCGAAAGCGGAATGTTAAGTTTTTCCAAAGAGTTGCCGATTACCACAGAAGTCGCGCAGAACAACAATAATCATTACAGCGACGGCGGCATCACGCCGCAACACGCCGACAGCAAGGGATTGCATTCAGAGCTGTCGCAATACGCACCGGGGGCCATCATGCTGCAACGTCTATCGGATGACGCAGAGTTCCATCGACTCGTCGATACCATCTACGAGGCGGTACTTGAGCCTGCGCAGATGCCGATCGCCCTGGCCCTGCTCTCTGTCTACGCCGGCGCCGAAAGCGCACACTATTTCGTCTGGGACAAGCACACCGACACGCCGCGTCACGGCGTTTCGTCGGGCTGGTGCCAGCACTGCCCGCAGCCGGGCCACTGCAACGCCTTCTGCCAAGATCCGCAACTGCTCGGCCCCGGGCAACCTGAAGAGGCGCCGTCGGCATCGATGACCCTGATCGATACGCCCGACATGCGCGTCACGATGCGCCTGCGCACGCGCGACGACGATCTGTCGGAAGTCAGCGCCATCGACCGCGAGACCCGCCTGCAGCGCGTGCTGCCGCACCTGCAGCGGGCTGCGCGCATGCAGCAGCGCAATCTGGAGCTGAACGAACTCGCCGCGCTCGGCATGGCCGGGCTGGATACGCTGGACTTCGGTGTGATGGTCATCGAGCGCACCATGCGCGTGAAATACGCCAATGCCTGGGCGCGCACGATGACGACGGGCGACGACCGTCTGTCGCTAGATGGCGGCCTGCTGCACTCGGCAGATCACACACACGACGCTGCACTGCGCAACCTTATCGAACATGCCGCCGGCTCTCTCGGCGTACAAGGCGCGGCCGGTTCGTGGATGTACCTGGCGCGCGATGGCCGCCCGGTACCCTTCATTGCTACGCCCCTCGCGCCCTCCGATGCAATGCGTTCGACCTGGGCTTCGCCGCTGGCGCTGGTACTCGTCGGCAACTCCGAGGCCCGCTCGGTCATGGACGCCGGCGTGCTCGCCTCACTCTTTGGGCTGACCAACAAGGAGTGCATCGTCGCTGCGCGGCTGGCCGCAGGCGAAACCTTGCAGGAAATTGCCGAGCGCGAATTCCTCTCGCTGCACACGGTCCGCGTGCATATCCGCGACATCCTGCGCAAGACCGGCACGCATCGGCAGTCTGAACTGGTGCGCCTGTTGCATTTGTTGCCCAGCGTCGATCTGGAGCGTGCAGGCGCCGCCACTCCGGCTTCACGCCGGCGCGGCCGCCTCAATGCCTGAGTTCGCGCCCCATTTTCCTCTCCACTTAGCCTGACTCCGACGCCCAACCACGGGCGTCGAGCCATCCGCGTATACCCGGCTCACGTTTCGGCAGTTTCTGCCGATCCTCTAAGACAGGCGTGGCGCCGTCATGCTTGCTTGATGCGAGGCGGTATCCGCGAATGATCCCGACGCATTCTGTGAATAGCGCGCAACAAACGCGCTTTTTCGCGGCCTGAAACGACAGGTTTTTGCGCTATCCTCGCCGCAAAACACAGACTAGGCGCTGGTCGTAGATCGGGGGGCCGCGCCGGATGCGCTCGCATGCATAACGATTTCCATATTGCGCTGCTGCTGTTTGCGTGGGTCTGCACTGGGCTGACCACGTTTGCCGCACTGGACGCTGCGACACGTCTGCCGGGGGGCTCGACGATCGCAAAACGCCGCAACTGGCGCATCGCCTGCGCGGCCATTCTTGGCATTGGGTTGTGGTCGGGGCTTTGGCTAGGCCAGCTTGGCCTGCATCGGCAGGTCGGCACACCCATATCCGCGCCGATTGCGGCGACGCTCATGACGGCGCTGGCAGCATCGCTGGCGGCTTTCTCCATCGTGTTGCCAGACACGTCGTCCTCCAATGGCGCACAGGCTCCGCGACGACGCAGCATTGTCATGGGCGCCATGGCGCTTGGCATCGGGCTGTTGACGATGGAGTTGTACTTGACACGCCCCTGGGCGCATGACGAGGCCTTGCCGCTGCGCCGCGCCCTGCTTGGCTGGGGCGGCGGCACGCTGGTGCTTGGCGCAGGCGTGTGCCTGGCAATGTGTATGGCGTTTCATATGCCGCCTGGGCAGCGCCGCGCCGCCGTGGGTTTGCGTGCACGTGCTGCGGCGGTGCTGGCCACAACGGCTGTGCTGTCACTTGTGTTGTGGCCGGGCGCTACCGCATGGCCTGCGGACGAATCAACGATGCACATCGTGCCCGTCATCATGCTCAGTGCCGGCGGCGTGCTGATTGCACTGGGTTTGCATGCGGTGCTGATGATGCTTGAAACACGTGTCGACTCGGCGCAGGCGCACCTGGAAGCATCACTGGCGCGCGTGGCAAACCACACGCCTCGGCCCCAACTCCACGACACGCTGACAGGTCTGCCGAACCGCCTGCATCTGCGCGAAGCACTAGAGGCGGCAATTTTGTCGTCCACGCGGCGCGGGCGTCCGTTTGCCCTCTTCTATCTGGATCTCGACAACTTCGGTCAGATCAACGACCAATACGGCCGCAACGCGGGCGACCGCGTGCTGCAGATCATTGCGGAGCGCCTTCGCCAAGCCATTCGCGGCGAAGACACCGTGGCACGCCTGGGCGGCGACGAATTCGGCATTCTCGTTGAAGGTCTGGCACTGCCCGAAGCTGCCGCCACCATCGGCGACAAGCTGCTGTTCCGCCTGCGGGAATCGGTGGAAGTGGATGGTCGGCGACTGCGCGCGACCGCCAGCATTGGCGTGGTCGTCCATCCGCACAACGGCGCGACGGCGGACACGCTGCTTGAACATGCCGACACCGCCATGTTCGATTGCAAGCAGTCCACCGGCAACGCCTACCGCTTCTTCGAGCCACGCCTGAACACCACCGCGCACCGCGTGTTGCAGATTCAACGTGCGCTCTCGCATGCAGCGCTCAACGGGCAACTCTCGGTGTACTACCAGCCGAAGTACGATGCACGCACGCAGGCCATGACCGGCGCTGAAGCGCTGCTGCGCTGGAATCATCCGGAGCTGGGCCCGGTGTCGCCTGCGGAGTTCATCCCGCTGGCCGAACGCACCGGCACGATCGTCGAACTGGGCGATTGGGTGGTCGAAGAAGTCTGCCGCCAGATCATGCATTGGGATGCCATCGGCATGTCGCCGCAACGCATTGCCGTCAACCTCTCGCCACGGCAATTCCAGCAGCCCGATCTCGTGCAGCGTCTGTCGCAGATCCTGCATCGCTATCAGGTGGCCGCGCATCGGTTGATGTTCGAGATTACCGAGACGGCGGCCATGCGCGATGCCGGCCAGAGCATCGCGGTCATCCGTCAAATCCAGTCGCTGGGCTTTGAGGTAGCCATCGACGATTTCGGCACCGGTTATTCCAGCCTCAGTTATCTCCAACGCTTTCGGGCCCAGCAAATCAAGATCGATCGCGCGTTCGTCTCTGCGCTCGACGACAATCCGCCCGAGGCAGCTGCCATCATTCGCGCCATTTGCGCGATGGCCCACTCGCTGGACATGACCGTGGTGGCGGAAGGCGTGGAAACCGAAGCGCAAATGCAGGCTCTGGTGAATCTGCAATGCGATCAGGTGCAGGGCTATCTGCTGGCCCGCCCGATGCCTGCCAAGGATTTTCAGGGGTTACTTGGAATCGAGTACGCCTGAACGGACGACCTCGAATAGGCGGCACTGAAAATGCGCCGTTCTGATGCAGGCGATACAGCCTTTCAGCAACCTTTCATCTTCATATTCGGAAATATTGGACGAAGAAGAGATGCGATTGCCGAAGCAATGAAGCAGTCACATAAGAAAGGAATTGTGTCGGGATTGCGTAGATAGTGCACTGCATCGATTGCAATACTGCCCAATGGTTTTTGCAATGGTTCATATGTTTACGAATTCGACATATCGCGCAAATGCCGGCCCCATGCAGGTTTGTGCAAGCGCAGTGCAGCAGAAAATCCACGCCGTTGACATGAGGTCTTAACGAAATTCAATTCTCACGTGCAAAGTCGTTATAATGCGCTGGGCTACGGGGAGCGTGCCCATGTTTCAATTGCAAAGTTGAGGAATCCATAATGCCGACTTACAAGGAAATCGTTCAGAAGATCTCTGAACTGCAGCGCCAAGCCGATGAACTCCGGGCAAATGAACAAGCGACGGTGATCGCTGAAATCAAGCACAAGATCGTGGAATACGGCCTGACCGCCGAAGACCTCGGTTTTGGCGCCAAGGGGGCCGTGGCCTCGAAGAAGGCTGGCCGCAAGGTGCCGGTGCGTTACCGCGACAACAACGGCAACACCTGGACCGGCCGTGGCAAGCGCCCGGGCTGGCTGGTAAAGGAGCTGTCGTCGGGCCGGAAGATGGAGGATTTTCTGGTCGCCTGAGCAGCGCTTTCAGCGCAGCATTCCGAGCCCGCACGAAGAGGCGCGCCGGAAACCACAAAAGAGAAAGGCCGGCGAATATGCCGGCCTTTTGCATTTCTGCTCGACAGAGGTCAGGCGCCGTTATACCTGGAAGCGCCCCACTGCCGTGCGCAGCAATTGCGCCTGCTCTTCCAGCGACAGCGCGGCGGCCGCCGCCTGCTCCACGAGCGCGGCATTCTGCTGCGTCACTTCGTCCATCTGATTCACGGCCTGATTGACCTGCTCGATGCCGGAACTCTGCTCGTCAGACGCCGCAGAAATCTCGCCCATGATGTCGGTCACGCGCTTCACGGCAGTTACCACATCCTGGATCACCACACCGGCCTCTTCCACCAGCGCCGAGCCGTTCCGCACACGGCCCACCGAATCGCCGATCAGTTCCTTGATCTCCTTGGCAGCGCTTGCTGAGCGTTGCGCCAGGCTGCGCACCTCGCCCGCCACCACGGCAAAGCCACGGCCCTGCTCGCCGGCGCGTGCGGCCTCCACAGCAGCGTTCAGCGCCAGGATGTTGGTCTGGAAGGCGATGCCCTCGATCACGCCAATGATGTCGGCAATCTTCTTGCTGCTTTCGTTGATGCCGGACATGGTCTCGACCACACGCCCGACCACCTCGCCGCCCTTGACCGCAATATCCGACGCGTTGACGGCCAGCGTGCTCGCCTGCCGCGCGTTGTCGGCATTCTGCTTCACGATGCTCGTCAGCTCTTCCATGCTCGACGCGGTTTCCTCCAGCGACGACGCCTGCTGCTCCGTGCGCTGCGACAGGTCGGCATTGCCGGCGGCGATCTGCTTGGTGGCGCTGGCAATGGAATCCGCCGAGTTCTTGATGTCGCCAATCGTGCCGGTCAGTTGCTGCTGCATCTGCGACATGGCGAAAAGCATGCTGTCACGATCGCCCGGGCGGGTTTCAACTTGCACAGCCAGATCACCCGCGGCAATGCGGCCGGCAATGTGTGCGGCATAGGCCGGCTCGCCCCCCAACTGGCGCTGTAGGCTGCGCGTAACGGCCACGACCACCACCGTCATCAGCAAGCCGACGCCAAACAGCAGCCCCAGTGCCTTGAGGAGCGAGGCGTGGAATGCGGTCGCGATGTCGTCCATGTAGGTGCCCGTGACGAGGCACCAATCCCACGGCTGGTAATACAGCACGTAGCTCTTCTTCGGCTGCGGCGCCTCCGCGCCGGGCTTCGGCCATAGATAGTCGACAAAACCGCCGCCGCTCTTGCCCGCGCGAGAGATTTCCTGGAACAGATGATTCCCCGCCGGATCGGTAAAACCCGACATGTCCTTGCCGTTCATTTCGGCTTTGATCGGGTGCATCACCATCACCGAGTTGGTCTGGTTGATGCTGAAGTAGCCGTCCTTACCGTAGCGGATCACCTTGATGCGCGCGAGGGCCTGGGCGCGTGCGTCGTCGGCGGTGAGCTTGCCGTCTTGCGCCATCTGCCCGTAGTCCTTGATGATGCTGAATACGGATTCACTGATGTTCTGCAAGTCGCGCTCGCGTTCTTCCAGACGCAGGGTGCGGGTTTCCCAGGCGCTCCACAATGTGATCAACAACAGACAAAGCCAACTCAGGACGAGCGGCAGCCACAGCTTCTGACGAAGCGTGAGTCGATTCATCTTCCTTCCCTCCAAGCGTTTCTTTTGCCCGCGCATGGCACGAATGCCGTTCGCGGCGCTCCCCTGGCGCGATTACACGCGCTCTGCTTGAGCTATCGAACACAAACACGAAAAACTTGAGTAGGACATGCACTCAAGTGCCCGTTCGCCAGCGAGAAAGGGAAAGAAAGCAAACGCCTCAGCGCAAGGCGTCAGGATTGATGCTCGGAAGCGTGCCGCCCGTGGACGTCGTGGCGGGCACGGGCGTTGATGTCGATTCTTTTTGCGGTGCGACAGCTTCTGCGGCGGGATGATCGACAGGCGTCCACGACTCCCACAAGCCATGGCGACGCAGCGTTTCGGGCGCGTCGACGGAGGCTGAATAAGACGCCACGGCAACTTCTGCCGAGGCCACCTTTGCTGCCACCTCGATATGCGACCCTGCCATGCGCACGGCATGGCCACCGGCGTCACGCACTGCCACGCCGTGCGCGGCAATCTGGCGATAGCTGCCATCCTTATGCCGCATGCGGAATTCCGCCACGTATGCGGGCGTGTTGCCGTCAACGTGCGCCTGGATGCGATTAAGCACCATGGGCAAATCATCCGGATACACCAGGCGGAGATATTCGCTCGTGCTTGGGCCGATCTCCTTGAGCGTGTAGCCGAGCATGGCGGCAAAGCGCGTGGAAAACTGCGCGGCGCGCGTGACCAGATCGAACTCCCAAAGACCGAAATCTGCGCCGTCGAGCAACAGTTGGTGGCGTGCAACGAGTTCTGCTTCGCGGCGGCGGTAACTCTGCTCCAGGTCGTTGAGCGCCTGCACGGTTTCCTTGCGCAGACGAATTTCGCGCGCTGCGATGGCGGCGGCAGTGTCACCCGTAGCGCGGTCCCGATAGCCCAGCAGCAAAGCAGCGAGCACCGTTGCAACTGCGCCCATCACAAGCAGCAACCGCAACCCTGCCGGCGCATCGCCCGGCATGGCGGAAAGCGTCGAAAACGAGCCTGCGAGCGACGCCGTGTACATCGCATCCACCGTCAAGGCGGTGCCAAACAGCACGCTCACAAACAGACTCACGCCCGGGCGGCGTACCGCCACCCCCGTCGCGCCCGATCGTGCAGAGAGCGCAACCTGCAGCGCCGCCGCACACGCCACTGCCGACAGCACCATGACGATGCCGAGCAGCCCAGCGTCTTCCCAGGCGGTGGTGCTGAAGCTCGTCACGCCCGCCAACAGTAGCACCGCCACCGGGCCACTCCCGCTCAGCAACACGCCAAGCAACATGGCACGCACTACGCCTGCGCGGCCGCCCAGCACGCACCACAGCGCCGCAACGGCCAGACTCCAGCAGAACGAAGCCAGTGTCATTACAAGCACAGCGGTGTCTTTGTGCAGCGGCCAATGCGCAAGCAGCGGCAGCAGCGGCACCGCCCATAGCCCAACCGCCGAGAGCAACGCTGTCATGACCAGCGGCACGCGCGTGCGCGGCGCCATCGCACTGCGCAAGTCATCGAGCAACCGCAACAGCAAGCTGCCCGCGCCGCAGGCCACGACAAAGGGCAGCAGCGCCGGCGACAATGCACGCGCCATCGTACTGATCAGGTGAGCGATGAACGCCTCATCCACGAGGGGATGTCTCCTGTTGGTTCGAGCCGTTCAATGAATCAGCCACGGGTCTGAAAGCCGTCCGGATTCATGCTCTGCCAACGCCACGAGTCTTCACACATGCGCTCGATGCCGTATTGCGCGCGCCACCCCAAGAGTGAAGCCGCGAGTGCCGGATCGGCATAGCACGCTGCAATATCGCCGGGGCGACGATCCACAATCTCATACGGCACAGGCTTGCCGCTGGCGCGCTTGTAAGCCTCAACGACTTCCAGAACCGAATACCCACGGCCCGTGCCGAGGTTGACGGTAAAGCCGCGGCCATCGCGGCGCAGCGTGTCGAGCGCCGACAAGTGACCGCGCGCCAGATCCACCACGTGGATGTAATCGCGCACGCCGGTACCGTCGGGCGTGGGCCAGTCGCCGCCGTAAATCGAAAGCTTCTCGCGCTTGCCGACCGCCACCTGCGCCACATACGGCATCAAGTTGTTGGGGATGCCGCGCGGGTCTTCACCGATCAGGCCGCTGTGGTGCGCCCCCACCGGGTTGAAATAGCGCAGATAGGCGATTTTCCAGGCGGTATTGGAAATCTCCAGATCCCGCAGCACCTGCTCGCCCATCACCTTGGTCTGCCCATACGGGTTGGTGGCGGACAGCGGAAACGATTCGGTAATCGGCACGGTATGCGGATTGCCATACACCGTTGCCGACGAACTGAACACGAGCTGCCGCACGTTCGCATGCGCCATGGCTGCGCACAGCGTGACCAGCCCGCCCATATTGTTGTCGTAGTAAGCCAGCGGCTTCTGCACCGATTCGCCCACCGACTTGAGCGCCGCAAAGTGGATGACAGCTGAGATACGCGAACTGGCAAACAGGTCGTCGAGCAGGCGGCGGTCACGCACGTCGCCCTGCACGAACTTGGGCGTCTTGGCAGTGATCTGCTCGATGCGGGACAGCACAGTCGAACTGCTGTTGCAGAGGTTGTCGAGGCCGATCACCTGGTAGCCCGCATCCAGCAGTTCAACCCAGGTGTGCGAGGCGATGTAGCCGGTAGCGCCGGTCAGCAGAATGGTTTCTGTCATGGGGTGCGAGGTATCGAGGAAGGAGAGAGCTAGCGTGCCGGTTTGAACCCGGCATCGTCGTTCTACGCTGCGTCGACCTGCTCCGCAGCGCGCAAAACAGCGCGATCATAGCAAAGCCCGCCAACGGCTCGCGGGCAGTTTGAAGCTCTGGTTGCCCAAAACGGCACTACGGCCGGCCGTCTGGATGGGCAGCCGCCTGCCACTCAGCATAGGCCGCGCGCAGACGCCACGCCGAAGTCGCATCGCGCAAGCCCAGTGCGTACCCCACCTCAGCAGGGTCTGCGCCTGCGTCGAACAGCGCGGCGGTGTAGCCGTTACGCAGCGTCTGCGGTGACAGCCGCTCGCTGCGGTGCAACAACGCCGGCAGCGCGGCCAGCCATGCCTCCACGCGCCGGTATACCGACGCCGCGTGCATGACGCGCCCGCCGGAATCGGCAACGAACACGCGCTCGCCCGGCACCTCTGCGTGTGCGCGCACCGCCAGCCAGGCGGCCAGCGCGGGGCGCGCAGCTTCGAGCATGGGCGCCTTGTACGACGGACCGCGCGGCCGCTCGACGGTGATCGCCTCCAGCGCCTCGTCTACTTGGCGGAGCAGCAGCGATTGCACCTGCGCGACCTTCAGCCCCGCGCCATGGCACACGGCTACGAGTGCGCGGTCGCGCGCCAGTTTGAACGCGCTGGCGTTGGCGGCGGCTTCGCTGGCCTGCGCGCCCACCTCCAGCGACGCCTCGATTGCCGCACGTTCAGCCGATGAAAGGAACGTGGTCGGATCGTTCTCACCTTCGGCCAACTTCTGCTGCACCGCAGAGCTTGCAGGGTTGTGCGTGCCGGTCCGTTGTTGCTCGATCTGATGGAAGACGCGCTCGATCAGGCGCGCGTAGCGGTAGCGATGCAGCTTGGTCAGGCCCGACTCGTCGAGAAAGGCGGCAATGTCGCCGGCGCTCCAATCGGCCAATGCGCGCTGGTGCGACTCCGCCCAGCGCAGCCATTTGCGCCACATCGCGCGGTACACCGTCGCCGACGATTCGCGATAGCCGCGTGCGGCCAGCCAGTGTTCGAAGGCTTGCGCGGGCCGCTCAGCCCAGTCTTGCAGGCTGGGCTGAAACAGATCCGGAACGGGCGTGGCGGGCGGCGTGAACGAGGTCAATGCGGTAGCGGAAATGCAGAAAAACGGGCGCGGGCGGACCGGGGGTTTGGCAATTCGCGTATCCTGCCGAGCGTAACACGCAGCCCATGTATCCCATTGCGGACCCCATCGTGAAGAAAACAGACCTCGAAAAACTCAAGGGCCTCAAGATTGCCAACAACATCAAGCGCGGCAGCCAGCGCACCGGCAAGCCCGACCAGGGCACCGGCAAGGCGATTCCCCAGAACAAACTGCTGAAAGCGCTGCTCGGCAAGCCCGCTGAAGACGACGCGAAGAAGTCGGGAAAATCCTGACGCGCCTTCCACACATCTAGAGCCCCGCCCTGTTGTTCCAACGGGCGCTTGGGTGCTACCGTCCGGCGCGTTTCCACATCATCGCAGCGCCTGTGCCCTGCGCCGGACATGCCCTCCTCCACGCCCGCCTCGCCTTACCCCCACCTGCTCCAGCCCCTCGACCTCGGCTTCACCACGCTCAAGAACCGCGTGCTGATGGGCTCGATGCACACCGGCCTGGAAGATGGCAACCACTTCGACCGGCTGGCCGCCTACTTTGCCGAGCGCGCACGCGGCGATGTCGGCCTGATGGTCACGGGCGGATTCGCACCCAACATTGCCGGGTGGACAAAGCCCTTTGCCGGGCGCCTCGCCACGCATGGCGCCGCACGCCGCCACCGCACGGTCACCAACGCCGTGCACGACGAAGGCGGCAAGATCGCCCTGCAGATCCTGCATACCGGCCGCTACGGCTATCACCCGTTTGCGGTGGCTCCCACCGCGTTGCGCTCGCCCATCAGCCCGTTCACGCCACGCGAGCTGTCGGAGCGCGGTATCGAACGGCAGATCCGCGCCTTCGTGCGCTGCGCCCAACTGGCCCGCGAAGCCGGCTACGACGGCGTCGAGATCATGGGTTCCGAGGGTTACTTCATCAACCAGTTTCTCGTCACGCACACCAACAAGCGCACGGACGACTGGGGCGGCAGCTATGCGAACCGCATGCGCCTGCCCGTGGAAATCGTCCAGCGCACGCGCGAGGCTGTCGGCAAGGATTTCATCATCATCTATCGCTTGTCGATGATCGACCTGATCCCGGACGGCAGCTCGTGGGAAGAAGTCGTGCAACTGGCCAAGGCCGTGGAGCGCGCGGGCGCCACCATCATCAACACGGGCATCGGCTGGCACGAGGCACGCATCCCCACCATTGCGACGAGCGTGCCGCGCGCGGCGTTTGCATGGGTGACGAAGAAGATGAAGGGCGAAGTCGGCATCCCGCTGGTGACGTCCAACCGCATCAACACGCCGGAGGTGGCCGAAACCGTGCTTGCCGATGGCTGCGCCGACATGGTGTCGATGGCGCGCCCGCTGCTGGCCGATGCCGACTTCGTACGCAAGGCCGCAACGAACCGCGCGCAGGACATCAACACCTGCATCGCCTGCAATCAGGCATGCCTGGACCACGCATTCAAGGCCAAGATTGCGAGCTGCCTCGTCAACCCGCGCGCTTGCCATGAGACCGAACTCATCATCCGCCCGACGCCCGTCAAGCGCCGGTTTGCGGTGGTGGGCGCGGGGCCTGCGGGTTTGTCGGCAGCCATCACGCTGGCCGAGCGCGGGCACACCGTAGACCTGTTTGACGCGGCGCCGGAACTCGGCGGTCAGTTGAACATGGCCAAGACGATCCCCGGCAAGGAAGAGTTTCACGAGATGCTGCGTTACTTCAAGCGCCGGGTTGAGGCCACCGGCGTGACGCCCCGCCTGGGTGCGCGCGTGGATGCGCAGCAACTACTGGCAGGCAAGTACGACGAGATCATCATCGCGACAGGCGTGTCGCCGCGCAATCCGAAGATTCCGGGGCAGGACCATCCGAGCGTTCTGTCGTACATCGATGTGCTGCGCCATCGCAAGCCGGTGGGCAAGCGCGTGGCGATTGTCGGTGCCGGTGGCATCGGCTTCGACGTGGCGGAATTCCTCGCGCTTGACGGCCACTCTCCCACGCTGGATCTGCAAACGTGGCGCGCCGAATGGGGCGTCGGTGATCCGACCGAAGTGCGTGGCGGTGTGGATGGCATACGCCCTGAACCCCAAACACCCGCGCGCGAGATCGTCCTGCTGCAGCGGCGTGCCGGCAAACTCGGCGGCGGGCTGGGCAAGACCACCGGTTGGATTCATCGCACAAGCCTGAAGAACCTGGGCGTGCGCATGGTGGGTGGCGTCAACTACGAGCGCATCGGCGACGAAGGGCTGCTCGTGAGCTACGGTGAAAAACGCGAAGCCGCCGAATGGCTGCCGGTCGATTCCATCGTGCTGTGCGCAGGGCAGGAGCCGCTGCGTGAATTGGTCGAGCCGCTGCAGGCGGGCGGCGCCAAGGTGCACATCATCGGCGGCGCCGACGAAGCGCTCGAACTCGATGCCAAACGTGCGATCGACCAAGGCACGCGGCTGGCTGCATCGCTGTAGCGCGGGGCCGACTGGATAGCGCGTCGCATGAAGAACTCAGCGTTCGCTTCATGTTTCGCGCTTTCAATGAGAGTTAAAAAAATAGACGCATGAAAGGGCTTTCCTGCGCTTGCTGAAGTGCGCGCCGTGACCTTAGATGCCATTGCGCAAGCCGCTCAACCGGCCATCAGGCCGCAGTAGCACGCAAGAGGAAGCGGCACGCCTTGCGGTGGGGTGGGATGGTGCATGGGCACGACCACGGCCATCGCCGGAGGATCGCGCCATGCCCGACCAGCCTTCCAATCCCGGATCATCCGATCTGCTGCGTGCTCTTGGCGCAGACCTGTCGACCCATCCGAGCGTGCTCTCCGAGCGCGAGCGCGAATTGCTCGCCAGCCTCGTCGCACAGCTCAAGACGCAGACCACCGATCCGAACGTAGGCAACGCGATTCATACCGCGCTGTCCAACACGCTCGGCAAGCGCGCCAGCGATGTCCTCGGTGCGGCCATCGCCTCGCATCTTCTGGGCGCCGGCAGCCGCGTGCCGGTACAGGTCAATCCGGCGGTAGGGCCGGTGGTGGCGCATCCGGTGGCGCCCGTGGTGTCTGAGCCAGGCATCTTTGGCCCGATTGCCCCATCGCCCATCGGCCCCGTCGCGAATGACCCGAGCGGCGGGCCATGGGTGTGGCCGCCGTTGAACCCGCCGCCGCTTTTTCCGCCATCTATTCCGCCTGTCCCGCCGAACCCGGGGCCGGGCCCGGTGCCCGTTCCCATCCCCATTCCCGTCGATCCACAACCCGTACCGGTTCCCGGCGTACCGCCGTGGTTCCCAATTCCCGTGCCGCCTTCGCTGCCGCCGGACGACCCGTTCTTCCCGCACGGTCCCCAACCCATCTTTCCACCGATCCCGCTCGGCGATCCGGGTGTTCCGCCGCCTCCGGAACCGATTGATCCGGGCGATCCGCAACCGATCGACCCAGGCTGGCCGGGCGACCCCCAACCTGGCGAGCCGGAAAATCCGGAGCCCGTCGATCCTGGCGAGCCCGGCCCGGTCGGTCCTGTCGGCCCCGGCGACCCTGGGGACCCCGGCGGCCCAGGCCCTGTTGGGCCGGGCGAACCGACTGGCCCCATCAATCCTGGGCCGGTAGATCCGGGTGGCCCCGGACCTGTCGACCCTGGGAGCCCTGGAGACCCGGGCCCCGTCGATCCAGGCCCGTCAGACCCCGGTTCGCCAGAACCTGGGCCATCCGACCCGGAGGGCCGGTGGAACGGCGTGCTGGATCCTGGCGCGCTCGAATCCATCGTCGACCAGTTCGCCAGCATGGCGGTGTTGCAGCAGGTGGCCGGTGCAGTGGCTGCGGCGGGCGCGCGCTTTGAAACCCAGGTCGTCTACACGCGGTCGATCGAAGCCAGCGAAACCCTGGCTCCTGCGCCGGTGCGCATCCAGGTGCTGCGCGACGCTCCGCAGATCGACAAGCTGCTCGTCGGCCCCGTGGAGCAGGCCTTGCCGGGTGCCGCCCGCCGGCTTGCGCCGCGTGCGCGGCAAGTGGGCCGGATTCGTGTGTCCGTGCTCGCGCTGCAGCCCGGTACCAGCACGCGCGTCGATCTGGCCAACCAGCCTGCGCACGCCAACGACGTGGTGCTGGTGGCAACGCTCGGCAGCACGGGCACGGCCAGTGCATCGCTGCGCATGCTGCGCGGACCGCTGCGCCTAGCGGGTGTCGACCCTCGCCGTGGACAGATCGTGGTACCGCTCTCCACGGGGCGCGCCGTGGTCGTGCCCGCTTTGCGGCCTGCGGAGATCGTCGCCCCTGTCGGACCCAACGCCAAGCCGCTGCTGGTCGCTGTCGTGCTGGCCGAGCTTTCGGTCAAGTAAAACGGAGGCCTGCGTGATTGCCCCCATGCTCGACTATCAGCCGGACGTTCTCGCACCGCGTGCAGCGGTGCAGCGCATCCGCGCCCGCGCGATGTCGGATCAGCCGCTGCGTATCAATCCGCGGCTGCGCTTTGGGCAATCGGAGCAAGGCTGGCTGCTGCATGTTGAAGACCCTGACCGTCGCATCGGGCGCACCTTCGCCGTCAGCCCGAATGTCTGGAGCAGCCTGCGCCGGATGCGGCCCGGCGACGTCGCCCCGTCAATGGACCCGTTCATGCATAACGTGCTCGTTGACGCTGGCGTGCTGGTATCGGCCGCCCAAATCGATACCGCGCAGGTGCCGGCGCTCGAAGCCGCGCGGGCGTCGTTCGCCCGGGAAAGCTATGGCGTGGTGACCGACGCCCTGCACCCTTACGAGGTGGCAGTCGTGCGGCGCTACCTCCGTCATGGCGTACGCACGGGCGCCATCCGGTTTGGCGACCCGCAGGTGCCACGCCGATACCGAGCCCACAATGATCCGATGCTGCGAACGCTGCAGGCGCGCCTCACGCCATTGATCTCGCACGTGGTGGGCGTTCCGGTCAAACCGTCGTACGCCTACCTTGCGGCCTATACGCAGGGCGCGGTCCTGCACCGGCATGTCGACCGGCCGCAGTGTGAATACAGCCTGACGATCGCCGTGGACTACACGCCCGAACCGACGCTCGAAGCCTCGTGGCCCATCCGTCTGGGCCTGCCCGATGCCGAAGTGCTGGTCTATCAAAGCCTGGGCGATGCGCTCGTCTATGCCGGCCCGCGCGTGGTCCATTTTCGTGAGGCCTTGCCCGAAGGACACATCTCGACCTCGCTGCTGCTGCACTACGTCAACCTCAACTTTCGTGGGTCGCTCAATTGAAATTCGAACCACAGCACTTGCCGACGGCATCCTGGCCCGACCTCTTACCGGTGGAGCTCGTCCACCCGCCTTGGTGGGCGTCATGCGACGAATTCCTGCCGCCCAACGAACTCGAACTCGTGCGCGAAGCCGCGCTGGCGGACCCGGCCGCATACCGACCTTCAGCCGTGCTCAACACGGCCGGCGGCGGCGTCGAACTCGACATCCGCAGATCGCGCGTGCGCTACGACGAGCCGACCATCGTGGCGTTGTTCGAGGAGCGCCTGCTCGCCTGTGCCGACAACATCTTCGAGCGCTTGCGCATCGCGCCGTTTCCGGTTCAGCGCCTGGAAGTGCAGCTCACCGTGACTGGCCATGGCGAATTCTTCAAGGTTCACAACGACAACACCCATGCGCAGTTGCGCACGCGCCGCGTCACGTTCATCTACTACTTCCATCGCGAGCCGAAGACGTTTGAAGGCGGCGACCTGCGGCTCTATGCATCGCGCACCGATGGCCGGCGCTGGCGCGAAACCGCAGATTTCGTCGACATCGCGCCCGTGCAGAATCGGCTGATCGTGTTCCCCAGCTTCCTCATGCACGAACTGCGGCCCGTGAGCGTGCCATCGGGGCGCATGGAGGATGGCCGCTTCACGGTCAACGGGTGGTTCCACAGTTGAGGCCGCTACGGCGGCAGGCCCGTGAAGGATTTGCATCCCGCTTCCGTTTTTACACACACCGCCCCCGCCACGCGCGCGAAGAATGGCGAAATGACAACGTGTGGTGCCGCCGCCCTCCGGTCGGCCCGGTTCTTGCGTGAAAAGGCGCATCACGCACATTTCCAAGAACCGGTTTGTCCAAAAACGTCTCTCCTCAGTCTTCTGCCAACGCGGCGCCCCTGCCCTCGCTCAACTTGGGGCGAACGGCCTTCCTGCTCGACTTTGACGGCACGCTCGTCGACATCGCGCCGCAGCCCGATGCTGTGCATGTCTCTGCGCCGCTGCGTGAAACGCTGGCTGCGCTGCACGCCGCAAGCGGGGGCGCATTGGCGATCATCAGTGGGCGCACGGTGCACGACGTGGAGTCGCGCCTGTCTCTGCCGGGGCTCGTCATCGCCGGTGTGCACGGCGCCGAACGCCGCTATGCAGACGGCGGCTTCGTCCGCCTGAACACCGACGCCGACGCGCTCGCCCGGCTGGAGCGCGAGTTACGCGCCGAACTCACACAGTTGTCGACGCAGTTTTCCGGCGTGGTGCTGGAGAGCAAGGGCATCGCTTTCGCCCTGCACTACCGCCATGCGCCAGAGGCTGAGAACGCCGTGCTGACGGTGGCTGACCGCCTCGCGCGCCGCTATGCCGACCACGTGCGCCTGCAGGCCGGCAAGATGGTTGTCGAACTCAAGCCGCGCGGCGCCAGCAAGGGCGACGTGGTGCACACGCTGATGACCGAGCCGCCCTTCATGGGCCGCACCGTGCTGTTTGCCGGCGATGACCTGACCGATGAAAGCGCCTTCGATGCCGTCAATGCGCTGGAGGGCTGGTCGATCAAGGTGGGCGCAGGCCCGAGTCAGGCGCGCTGGCGCGTGCAAGACGCCGCGGCATTGCGCGCATGGCTGGCAACGCTCACGGCCCCGGCCAAGCGAGGTGCCGCATGAGCCGGCTCATTGTTGTCTCCAACCGCGTTGCGCCCGTAGCCGAAGGTCAGGGAACAGCGGGCGGCCTGGCCGTGGGGGTGTTCGATGCGTTGCGCGAAACCGGCGGCATCTGGTTTGGCTGGAGCGGCGAAACTGCGACCACCAGCTCGGACACGATCGCGCACGAGCCGAACATCGTCACCAAGGGCAACATCACCTATGCCACCGTCGGCCTGAACCGCAAAGACTATGACCAGTACTACCGCGGCTTCGCCAATGCGACGCTGTGGCCGATCTTCCACTACCGCGTGGATCTCTCGCGCTACGAGCGCCAGGAATACCACGGCTACCGCCGCGTGAATGCGCAGTTTGCGCATCAGCTCAAGGCGCTGGTGCAGCCAGATGACATCCTCTGGGTGCACGACTATCACCTGATTCCGTTTGCTGCGGAGTGCCGCGCGCTGGGGCTCACCAACCGCATCGGGTTCTTCCTGCACATTCCGTTTCCGTCGCCGGAAATCCTGACGACGATTCCGCCGCATGAAGACCTGATGCGGGCGCTCTGCGCGTACGATCTGGTCGGTTTCCAGACCGAGACCGATCGCGTCGCCTTCTACGACTACATCGAGCGCGAGGCGCGGGGCTACATCGAACAGAAGGAACAGAACGGCCCGGTGCACGCCTACGGCCATACGCTGCGTGCCGAGGTCTACCCGATCGGCGTGCATCCGGACGAGATTGCGCAGCAAGCCAAGGCGTCGCTGGCGCGGCGCAATCCATTCACGCGGCATGCGAGCCCGCGCGGCGAGCGCGCCGTTGGTCAGGGGCAAGGTCAAGGCCAGCAGCCGCCGAGACTCATCATGAGCGTGGATCGGCTCGACTATTCAAAAGGGTTGCCTGAACGGTTCCGCGCATTCGAACAATTGCTGGACGATTTTCCGGACCATCGCCGGCACGTGACCTTCATCCAGATTGCGCCAACGTCGCGTCAGGATGTGCAGAGCTATCAGCAGATCCGGCAGCGGCTGGAGGCGGAGTCGGGCCGTATCAACGGCAAGCATTCGGAGCTGGACTGGACGCCCATCCGCTACATCAACAAGCAATACGAACGGCGCGTGCTGATGGCGCTCTTCCGCAGCTCCCAAATCGGCTATGTCACACCGCTGCGCGATGGCATGAACCTCGTCGCCAAGGAATACGTGGCCGCGCAAGACCCGGAAGACCCCGGCGTGCTCGTGCTGTCGCGCTTTGCCGGCGCAGCGCGCGAACTGGATGCCGCGCTGATCGTCAACCCGTACGACACGCGCGGTATGGCCGAGGCACTGAACCGCGCATTGACGATGCCGCTGGAAGAGCGCAAGGCGCGCTACGCCCACATGATGGATCGGCTGCGGGCCGCCAACCTCACCATCTGGCGCGAGCGGTTTGTGGCCGACCTGCGCAACGCGCCGTCGCAGTAGTCAGGCGCGTCAGGCGCCTGCGCTGCCGGTGCGCGACATACGCTCGGCGGCTTCCGGCGGGTCTATCGATACGCCGGCGTGGGGCGACAACATGTCGGCCAACACGGCATTCATGCGTGCCCAGTGCGAACCGGGCCAATAGATACGCCGACAGGCATCGCAGGTGCTAAACAGCCGTTGGCGCTCGCGCACGCGGGGTGGCACGCTGGCGGAAGCCTCTTCCGGGCTCAGCATCCGCAGCGGCACATTGCATTCGAGACAGCGTGAGAACGGCTTGGCCACATCTGCCAGCCGAAGGCGCATGACGATTTCGCGCATCTGCGCCTGCGGCTCGCGCGCGCGGATGAATGCGCCCCGGCGGATGCCGCGTCGCTTGAGGAGCTCACGGTCACGCGAGAGCACGATCCAGTCTTCGCCCTGTGCCAGCGCTTCGATGGCCGCGTCGGCGTAATTGTTGTCGTAGGCCGTATCAAAGCCCGCCATGCGCAGCAGCCGAGCCGTTGCCCCAAGATGGGCGTCGCACAGAAAATGCAGCGGCGCGGTTGGCACCAGGGGCGCCACGGCCGAAACGGCAACGTGCCCCCTGCCGGGCAACATGGCCTCCAGACCCATGGGTGCGCCATCCACCAGCACTTGCCCAACCTCGGTATGCGGCACGCCAAGCGCCTCAATGGCGTGCTTGAGCGTGGCGCCATCAGCCCAAGTACGCGCAACGGGATGCCCGCGCAACGCCAGCGGAAGAAGCGGCGTCAGACTGGAATCGAACGTGAGGACGACGGTCTGCATGCCTGCCACGATACTCCCAACCCAACATCGGCGCCCTGGCGCCCCGGCTCTCGCACCAACAAAAATGCGGCGTGACCGATGAAGTCACGCCGCAAACAGGGAGGAGGAGAAATTCAGCGGGTGCGCAGTTTATGCGCGCGATGCAGCGCCGGCCTTCGGATAGCTCGCATCGCCGTTCCACGACAGGTAGCCATAGGTGTCGGCCTGGCGATCCGCGCCTTGGCTGTACGGATCAAAGCGATCGTTCTTCCACGACAGATAGCCGTAGGTGTCTGCTTGGCGGTCGGCGCCTTGGGTGTACGGGTCGAAGCGGCCCGCCTGCGTCGCGGCCGGGGCGTCAAAGTTGGGCTGGATGGAAGCCGTCGCGGGCTGCGACAGCAGTGCGGCAGAAGCCGATACGGTAGCCACCATGGCCAGGACGGCGCGGCGGGAAAAAGCAGAGAAGAGGCGGGAGTTCATGATCTGTTCCTTGTTCGTTTGCGCTCGTTGTTGCGCTTGGAGGGCAGAATAGATCGTTGCTCCCGTCTGATAAATGCGACTTTGCAGAAATAACTGTTCAGGCGGCGCTAACAATCTGCAGCCGTGGATTTTCCTTGAGCTGCAGGCACGGGTGGTCAGCAAACAGCGTCGCCACCCAATCCACAAACACCCGCACCTTGGGCGACAGGTGCCGGTTGTGCGGATACACCACCGACACCGGCACCGGCTCGGAAACATGGTCCGGCAGCACTTCCACCAACGCACCCGACATCAGGTGCTCGTACACCAGGAAGCGCGAGGTCTGCAGCAGCCCCAGGCCATGCAGGCCGCACGCCACCGCAGATTCGGCATCGTTGACGGACACCATGCTGCGCACCTTGTGGATCTGCTTCTGCCCGTCGATCACGAAATCCCAGTCCATGCGGCGGCCGTTGCGCGCAGAGAAGTAATTCACCGCCGTGTGGTCCTGCAGGTCTTCCAACGTCTGGGGCGTGCCGCAGCGGGCCAGATATTCGGGCGACGCGCAATTGACCATCGACAGCTGGCCGATGCGGCGCGCGACAAGACTTGAGTCCTGCAACTCGCCGCCACGCACGGCGCAATCCACACCCTCCTGCACGAGATCGACGGTGCGGTCACTCATGCCGATCTCCAGCTGAAGATCGGGGTACGCCTCGTGAAAATCCCGAATGCGCGGCACAAGCAACCGTTTGCCAATCGACGCAGGCACGTCGATGCGCAGGGTGCCGCGTGCGCCCGATGCGCTTTGCGAGAAAGCAGCCTCGGTCTCTTCCAGATCGCCGAGCAGACGCACGCAGCGCTCGTAGTACGCAGCGCCATCGGCGGTGACATTCACGCGGCGCGTGGTCCGGTGCAGCAGGCGCACGCCGAGATGCGCCTCAAGGCTTTGCACCAGGTTCGTCACCGTGGCGCGGGGTAACTGAAGGCTGTCGGCAGCCTTGGTGAAACTGCTGGCCTCCACGACACGCGTGAAAACCTGCATGGCCTGCAAGCGATCCATCTGCGGCTCCTTAGGGACGGACTCCACGGGGCGGGCGCACTGCCGGAATCAAACGGGCAATGCGCCGGACCTGTGGAATCAAGAGGTCTGCTCATGCTCGAGAACACGCACGCGGTCTGAGCATGAGGCGCGATCAGGAAGGCGGCGACTACGGGTTTTCGCAGTGCAACAAGATCGGCCTCGAGCAAGAACACTTTGTAGCACAACCGTAAATTTTGATTGTTCGGCTGCAACTAATAGTGATGTCCGATTATAGGCATTTATCCGCGTTCGTCTAATCACCATCATTCAGCCCATCGATATCCGGGTTATCCGCAAAGGTAAGCCCCGCCTGACATCATGGGTTCTTCTCCACCGCGTCTCGTTGTTTCGGATCGCACGCTGACCAGCGATGCGGCATCGGCCGCTGTTCGCCCAGCACGACCGTACGCAACGCCCGCCCCCACAAATGTTGCACTGAATAACAATTTGCGCGGCGCAACATCCAAGCTGCCTGAGCAAGCTTCTGCATGCGAGGAAACGGCTGGTGCGGGTCCGCTGCCGCGCGAGGTCACGTCCGAAGATTATTGGACGCAGGGTTACGCCAGCCGCATCCGCCTGCGCGTGTTCCGCCCCGAAATGCACGCCGACGATGCCGCCGCGCCGTTGCGCCGCCCCGGCGTGCTGTACCTGCATGGCGGTGGTTTCGTACGCGGCTCGATTGACGATGCCGATGCACCGGCGCGCCTCCTGGCCGCCACATTGCCGGCGGTGGTGGTCACGGTCGGCTATTCGCTCGCACCGGCTGCGCCCTTTCCTGCCGCGCCCGAAGATGTGTACGCGGCGCTGTGCTGCATGGCCGACCACGCCGACGCATGGGGGATTGACCGCCGCCGCATGGCGGTGGCCGGGCATGACGCCGGCGGCAATCTTTCTGCCGCACTGACGATGATTGCGCGCGACCGCGGCGGCCCGAACCTGCGCGCCCAGGTCCTGATCGCCCCGATGCTCGACCCGACCATGGCCCGTGTGCGCCCGGATCATCTGGCCAATGCCGACAACTCGGCCGAAGTCTGCGCCGATTGTTATCGACAGTATCTGCCCCGCCCGACCGAGCGCGTGCACCCATACGCCGCGCCGGTTGAATCGCGCCGCCTGCAGGGCCTGCCCCCCGCCCTGCTGCTGACCGCGCCGCAAGACCTGCTGCGCACCGAAGCCGAGCGCTATGCCGCGTGCCTCATTGAAGCGGGCGTCGTCACGCAGGTCGTGCGCGTGAACGAGGCCTGCCATGACTCGATTGCCATGAGCGCAGTGGCGCAAGACGAGATGACGTGCTTCCTGCGCTGGCACCTCGGAATGACGCGCCAGGCGGCCGCTCCGCGCAAACGCCGCGCACGTGCGGATCGAAAGGATCGCACCTCCATTGACCCGACCGCGGAGACGCCTGGCTGAACCCATACAACAAGAAACGGAGTGCGAGGCCGCCCGCGTGTTTCTACGCTGCGGCCAAAGCGCTTTTATCCAGTCTTTTCTCTTTGCTTACCCCAACAAAATCGAGAGAGTCATCATGAGCCTGTCCAAACGCACACTCGCCATTTCGGTTGCCGCCGTGCTCGGCGTTGCAGCTGTGGGCACCTACGGCCTTGTCTCCAGTGCCGGCGCATCGCAGCAGCCCTCCGCCGCACCCGCCGCCACGCCGGTGGATGTGGCGCCCGTCCTGGCAAAGAACGTGGCCGAATGGGATGAGTTTTCCGGCCGCATTGAAGCCGTTCAACGCGTTGAAGTCCGCCCGTTGGTGAGCGGCACCGTCACCGCCGTCCACTTCAAGGACGGCAGCATCGTCAAGAAGGGCGACGCGCTGTTCACCATCGACCCGCGCCCCTACGCTGCCGAAGTCGCACGCACGCAAGCCGCGCTGACCGCCGCCAAGTCACGCGTGGCCTACACCACGTCAGAGCTGGACCGAGCACGAAAGCTGGTGGCCGACAACGCCATCGCGCGTCGCGAGTTTGAAGAGAAGGAAAACGCCGCACGGGAGGCGCAGGCCAACCTGCAAGGCGCCGCCGCCGCGCTGGACGCCGCCAAGCTGAACCTGGAGTACACGCACATCGTGGCGCCGGTTGCAGGCCGCGTGTCGCGCGCAGAGATTACGGTCGGCAACGTCGTTTCCGCCGGCGGCGCTGCCCCGGTGTTGACGACGCTGGTGTCGGTCTCGCCGATGTACGTGGCGTTCGACGCGGACGAGCAAAGCTATCTGCGCTACTCCGCCAAGGCAGCCCAGGGCGCGAAGACACCGGTCTACATCGGGCTGGCCAATGAAGACGGCTACACGCGCGAAGGCGTGATCCAGTCCGTCGACAACCGGCTGGACGTGCGCTCGGGCACCATCCGCGTGCGCGCCACGCTGGACAACGCCGACGGCCGCCTCACGCCGGGGCTCTACGCCCGCGTGCGCATGAGCACCGGCGCACCGCACGACGCCATCCTCATCAGCGATAAGGCCATCGGCACGGACCAGGACAAGAAGTTCGTCCTGGTGGTGGATGCCGCCAACAAGACGAGCTATCGCCCGGTGGTGCTGGGCGCCTCCATTGACGGCCTGCGCGTTGTGAAGTCGGGCCTGAAGGCGGGTGACCGCATCGTCGTGAACGGCATCCAGCGTGTGCGCCCGGGCGACGCCGTGGCACCCAACGCGGTGACCATGGATAGCCTGGTCACCAAGCGGGTGGTGTTGCCGGGTGCACAGCCGGAAGCCCCCGCCACGCCCGCCGAAGCCAAAGCCGACGCACCCGCTGCGCCTGCCGCCAAGGCTGAAACCAAGCCTGCCAACGCCAAGACCGCAGCCAACGCTCAACGCCTTCCGGCCGACCGCGCCTGATTGCGACTGAAACTCATCGCTCACAGCCATGAACTTCTCTAAATTTTTCGTGGACCGCCCGATCTTTGCGGGCGTGCTTTCCACGCTGATCCTGCTGATCGGGGTCATCTCGATCTGGCGGTTGCCGATCTCGGAGTACCCCGAGGTCGTGCCGCCTTCGGTGGTGGTGCGCGCGCAGTTCCCGGGCGCCAACCCGAAGGTGATTGCCGAGACTGTCGCCTCGCCGCTCGAAGAGCAGATCAACGGCGTCGAGAACATGCTCTACATGCAGTCGCAGGCCAACAGCGACGGCAACCTGACCACGACGGTCACCTTCAAGCTGGGCACCGATCCTGACAAGGCACAGCAGCTCGTGCAGAACCGCGTGTCGCAGGCGCTGCCGCGTCTGCCCGACGTGGTGCAACGCCTGGGCGTGACCACCGTCAAGAGCAGCCCCGACCTGACGATGGTGGTGCACTTGCTGTCGCCCAACGACCGCTACGACATGACGTACCTGCGCAATTACGCAGTGCTCAACGTCAAGGACCGTTTGGCGCGTATCAGCGGCGTCGGCCAGGTGCAATTGTTTGGCTCGGGTGACTACTCGATGCGCGTATGGCTCGACCCGAACAAGGTGGCCGAGCGCGGCCTGACTGCCAACGAAGTGG
Source organism: Ralstonia sp. GX3-BWBA (assembly GCF_003290055.1). NCBI lineage: Bacteria > Pseudomonadati > Pseudomonadota > Betaproteobacteria > Burkholderiales > Burkholderiaceae > Ralstonia > Ralstonia sp. GX3-BWBA. The sequence goes on from NZ_QMKS01000023.1 coordinate 155,002, forward strand.
TCAAGGCCATCCGAGACCAGAACGTGCAGGTGGCAGCCGGCGTGATCGGCGGCTCGCCCTCGGTGCCGGGCACGGATCTGCAACTGTCCGTCAACGCGCAGGGTCGGCTGAAGACCGAACAGGAATTCGGCGACATCATCCTCAAGAGTTCGCCCGATGGCGCCGTCACGACCCTGCGTGACGTGGCCCGCATCGAGTTGGCCGCATCGGAATACGGCCTGCGCTCGCTGCTGGACAACAAGCAGGCGGTGGCCATTCCGATCTTCCAGGCGCCGGGTTCCAACGCGCTGCAGATTTCGGACGACGTGCGCAAGACGATGGCCGAGCTGAAGGAAGACTTTCCCGAAGGCGTCGACTACCGCATCGTCTATGACCCGACGCAGTTCGTCCGCTCAAGTATCGAAGCCGTCACGCACACGCTGCTGGAAGCGGTGGCGCTTGTGGTGCTGGTGGTGATCCTGTTCCTGCAGACGTGGCGTGCGTCGATCATTCCGCTGCTGGCGGTGCCGGTGTCGATCATTGGTACGTTCGGCCTGATGCTGATGTTCGGCTTCTCGATCAACGCGCTGTCCCTGTTCGGGCTGGTGCTGGCGATCGGGATCGTGGTGGACGACGCCATCGTGGTGGTGGAAAACGTCGAGCGGAACATCGCCGAAGGGTTATCGCCACGCGAGGCCACCTACAAGGCCATGCGTGAAGTGAGCGGCCCGATCATCGCCATTGCGCTCACGCTGATTGCCGTGTTCGTGCCGCTGGCCTTCATGACGGGCCTGACCGGTCAGTTCTACAAGCAGTTCGCACTGACGATCTCCATCTCGACCGTCATCTCGGCCTTCAACTCGCTCACGCTGTCGCCTGCGCTGGCCGCCCTGCTGCTCAAGAGCCACGACGCGCCGAAGGATTGGCTGGCGCGCACGATGGACAAGGGCCTGGGCTGGATTTTCCGTCCGTTCAACCGCGTGTTTGGTGCGGCATCGGAATCGTATGGCCGCAGCACGTCGCGTGTGATCGGCCGCAAGGCCGTGATGCTCGGTATATACCTGGCGCTGATCGGTGCAACTGCCCTGCTGTTCAACAAGGTGCCGGGCGGCTTCGTGCCGATGCAGGACAAGCAGTACCTGGTGAGCTTCGCGCAACTGCCGGACGGTGCATCGCTGGACCGCACGGAAGACGTGATCCGCCGCATGTCGGACATCGCCCTCAAGCACCCCGGCGTGGAAAGCGCCGTGGCGTTCCCTGGCCTGTCGATCAACGGCTTCACCAACAGCCCGAGCGCCGGCATCGTGTTCGTCACGCTCAAGCCGTTTGACCAGCGCAAGAGTGCCGACCTGTCGGGCGGTGCGATTGCAGGTCAGTTGAACAAGCAATACGGCGCAATCAAGGATGCGTTCATTGCCGTGTTCCCGCCGCCGCCGGTACAAGGCCTCGGCACGGTGGGTGGCTTCAAGCTGCAACTGGAAGACCGCGGCTCGGTCGGCTATGAACAGCTCTTTGCCGCCACGCAGGCCTTCATGGCCAAGGCACGCAAGACGCCCGAGCTGGGCCCGTCGTTCTCGAGCTACCAGATCAACGTGCCGCAGTTGAATGCTGACCTCGACCGCGTGAAGGCCAAGCAGCTTGGCGTGCCGGTGACCGATGTGTTCGACACCATGCAGGTGTACCTGGGCTCGCTGTACGTGAACGACTTCAACCGCTTCGGCCGCACGTATCAGGTGAAGGTGCAGGCAGACGCGCCGTTCCGCGCCCATGCAGAAGACATCCTGCAGTTGAAGACGCGCAACGCCGCTGGCGACATGGTTCCGCTGTCATCGCTGCTGCGTGTGTCGCAAGGCTTCGGGCCGGACATGGTGGTGCGCTACAACGGCTACACCGCTGCCGACATCAACGGTGGCCCCGCGCCGGGCTTCTCGTCGGGCCAGGCACAGGCGGCTGTGGAGCGCATCGCGCATGAAACGCTGCCCAAGGGTGTGCGCTTCGAGTGGACGGACCTGACGTATCAGCAGATCCTGGCCGGCAACTCGGCCGTGTGGATCTTCCCGATCTGCGTGCTGCTGGTGTTCCTGGTGCTGGCCGCGCAGTACGAAAGCCTGACGCTGCCGCTAGCCGTGATCCTGATCGTGCCGATGAGCCTGTTTGCCGCCATGCTGGGCGTCTGGCTCTCGCATGGAGACAACAACATCTTCACGCAGATCGGTCTGGTGGTGCTGGTGGGGCTGGCGTGCAAGAACGCGATCCTGATCGTGGAGTTTGCGCGCGAGCTTGAGCTGCAAGGTCGCACCATCGTGCAAGCCGCCATCGAGGCCTGCCGCCTGCGTCTGCGCCCGATCCTGATGACGTCGATCGCATTCATCATGGGCGTAGTGCCCCTGGTGGTGTCGACCGGCGCCGGCGCGGAAATGCGCCATGCCATGGGCGTGGCCGTGTTCGCGGGGATGCTGGGTGTGACGCTGTTCGGCCTGTTCCTCACGCCGGTGTTCTACGTGCTGCTGCGCACGCTGGCGGCACGCCGCGGCCAGCGCTCTGAAGATGCACCCGACCGCGATCTGGACCTGGACGGCGCGCTGCCTGTGCCCTCGGCCCAGCACTAAGGTCAACACTCATCAAGACATCGCTATGAACGCGTCTACACAACAACAAACAGGTCCGGCCATGCGGTCGGGCCGCTGGACCCCGCTGGCGCTGGCCGCCGCGCTGTTCCTCGCGGCCTGTTCGCTCGCCCCGACCTACGAGAAGCCGGACGTTGGCACACCCAACGCCTTCAAGGAAGCCGCACAAGCGGCACAAGCGGCGGATGCGCCGTTGGCCGCAGGCGAGCAAGGCAAGTGGAAGACCGCCGAGCCTGCCCTGCCCGCCGACGGCGCGTGGTGGAAGATCTTCAACGACCCGACGCTCGACAAGCTCGAAGCACAGGCCGCTGAAGCCAGCCCCACGCTGGCCGCCGCAGCCGCACGCGTGAATCAGGCGCGTGCGTTCGTGCAGGCCAACCGTGCATCGCTGTTCCCGGAACTGGACGCGGGCTTCGGCCCGACGCGCCAGCGGGCATCGGCGGCATCGGCCGGTTTGCCGGTCGGTGCGCCCGTGCAGCCGCAGACGTACTGGCGTGCGCAATCCACCGTGGCGTATGAGGTCGACCTGTTCGGCCGCGTGCGCAACAACATCGATGCCGCCGGCGCCGATGCCGAGCGTGTCGAAGCGCTGTACCGTGCCGCCCGCCTGTCATTGCAGGCCGACGTGGCGCAGACGTACTTCAGCCTGCGCACGCTGGATGCGGAAGAGGCGTTGCTGTCCCGCACGCTGGTCGGCCGTGAAGAGGCGCTCAAGCTGGTGCAGCGCCGCTTCAACACGGGCGACATTGGCGAGCTGGACGTTGCCCGCGCCGATGCCGAGCTGGCAACGGCACGCTCCGACCGCATCGGCGTACAGCGCCGTCGCGCGGTGCTGGAGCACGCGCTGGCAACGCTGTTGGGCAAGGCACCGGCCGATTTCACGATGGGCACCGACCCGCTGCAATCGGCCGACGTGCGCGTCCCGGCCGGGCTGCCTTCCGCCCTGCTGGAACGCCGCCCCGACGTGGCCGCTGCTGAACGCTCAATGGCTGCGGCCAACGCGCGCATCGGCGTGGCGCGTGCGGCGTTCTTCCCGCAACTGCAGCTCACGGGCGGCTTCGGCTACGAGTCGCACGACATCGGCGACCTGCTGAAGTGGGGCAGCCGTACGTGGATTCTCGGGCCGTTGGTCGGCACCGCGCTGTCGCTGCCGATCTTTGACGGGGGCGCACGCAGTGCCGGCGTGAAGCAAGCACGCGCTGCATACGAAGAGAACGTTGCCAACTACCGCGAAAGCGTGCTCGTCGCCTTCCGCGAGGTGGAAGACAACCTCTCAGAACTGCGCCTCCTGGCCGATCAATCCAAGGCACAGGATGACGCTGTACGCGCTTCCACACGCGCCGCGCAACTCTCGCGCACGCGCTACAACGCGGGTTCGGTCAATTACCTGGATGTGATCGATGCCGAGCGCAACATGCTGTCCGCCGAACGCATCGGCGTGCAACTGGCCGGCAGCCGCATGAACTCCACGGTGGGGCTCATCAAGGCGCTGGGCGGCGGCTGGGGTGATCTGCCGCCGGCAGCACCGGCCAACGCGGCGCAGCCAGCAACGGTGGCGCAGCAGTAAGAATTTCTCTCCTCTCTCTCTGGAAAGCGAGATCTGCGCGGCTTCGGCCGCGTTTTTTTTGTGCGTTCAGCGCGAACCTCTGGCCCCGCGCGCGTTCCAGCTCATCGCCCACGCATAGAAGCCCACCAGCGTGCCGAACTGCAGGAACACCGCCCACAGCAGAAAAATCTGCGGGTACCAGAGCATCGACCCCTTGAGCAGCACCACAGATGCCAGCGTGTACTGAAACGGAATGAACACCGTCAGATATGCCATGCCCATGACCGACAGCACCAGCTTGCGGATCAGGCCAAAGTCGAGCACGTTGTAGATCAACGCATAGAGCCACGGCGTGATCAGCACCACCACGACCGACGCCTGCGTGAGCGAGCCGATCGATCCACCGCCGTCATACGGAAAGCTCGCCGGCCACATGAAGAAGTAGAACTGCGCGCTGGCCTGCACCACGCCAATGAAGCGCAGCCAATACGCCAGCGGCAACGCACGGCCACCGATGAAGCGGGTGCCGAACAGCAGCGCCAGCGTGACGATCATCCCGACCAGCCATTGCACGGCGGTGGGCAACGCGGCGTCGCTGTGCGGATACGGAATGGCCCCAAAGCCCGGCACGAGCGCCTTGACGGCCGCCACGCGAACCTGCCCTTCCAGTGCCACGCTCCAGAACCCGATGATGCGCTCCCACAGCCCGGCCACGGTTGGCCAGAGTGCGCAGTACCCGGCAGTGAGCGCTAGCGGAATCCCCAGCACGTCGATCCAGCGCGAGAGCGGGAACGCCAGACGCCGCATCGCACGGTGCATGACGATGCGATCGCCGCGATAGCCGATCACCCGCTTGGGCTCATGCCCGCGCAATCTGCGCCTGGTGGGCAAGTCGTCGGTTGGCGCTTCCTCGATCGGCTTGGCGTTCATCGGAAACTCCAGCGGAAGCCGATTTCACCGTAGGTGCGGTTGTAGAAGGGGTTGTGGTAGTACTGCGCGCCAATGAGCAGCAGCAGATCACGCGACACGCGCTCGCGCCACTGGATCGCGTAGCTCATGCTGTTGTAGTCCGCACGCTCGGTGCCGGTGGTCAGGACTTGATAAGCCTCGCGGGCGTGCTCCACGCGCAGGATGAGCGCGCGCTTTTCGTCGTTGCCGATCGTGGCCGCAATGTATTGGCTCGGGCCGAACACCAGGCCGGGATTGGCCCGGTTGAAGCGCAGGCCGCCTTCCAGCACCACCGACTGGAAATACGCCAGCGAGCTGAGCACCAGCCCCTGGTCATTGCGCACGCTGTCCTGGCCCTGCGCGTAGTAAGCGCCGATGCCCACCACGAAGCGGCGGTCGGGCCCGAACTTGCGATAGCCCGCCACATCCACACGCCACTTCGAGAACAGCTCGCTGTTGCCCGTGCCCGCGCCGACCAGGAAGTAGTAGTCCTCGGAGATATCGCGCGTGAGCGAGAGTGCGCCGTACTGGCCCGCAAAGCCAAACCGGCTCTGCCGATCCAGCTCGGCCTGCCAGATGCCGTATGAGGTGACCATCATGCCGCGCAAGGCCACTGCCGTGGCACCGCCAAAGCCGTCGCTCATACGGCCTGTGTCGAGCACGGCCTCGATGGCGGCGCGCTCGGGTGCGTAGGGTTCCGGCACAGGCTGCGGCACGGTGGGCGCGTTGGCGCCAGGCGTGGGCACGGGCGTTGCGGCCAATGCCGTGGCGCCTGCTGGCGGTGTGGCGCCTTCCTGTGCAGCCGGTTGTTCCGGTTCGGTTGCAGCCTCTTGCTGGGTTGCCGGCTCTGCCGGTTGCATCGTTCCGGCCGGTTGCGCGTCTTCCACCGGCTGGGCGGCGGCCGGCTCGGCAGCCTGAGCCCACACCGCTGGCGCAGTCATGCCGCAGATGGCCGCCGCCGCAATCCACGCGATTGGAATTCGGTTCACGCTGGTATTTCCCCGTCTGTTATTGAAGCGGGCGCCGGCCTTTTTTTTGATGCGCGGCGGCGGCCCTCTCTGCTTGTTGTCTTGTGCTTAGCCGCCCGTGTTCAACTTGGCAGCAACGGCGAGCTTGGTGCCGGCGCCTGCCACCACGCGCCAGTTGTTCCCTTCCCGAACCACGCTCGCTTGGCCCGTTTCCACGCGCGGCTCGGCATAGCGATCCGCCGGGAACAGCCATGTCAGGTCATTCAGTGTTTCCGGATTCTCAGCAATCACGCGCACGTCGCCGCGCTCCGATGTCGTGTGCCACACGGTCTTCTCACGCCGCTCGGCAAACTCGGCCATCTGCGTGATGGTGTGCCAGCGGAAGCGCTTGCGCGCCTCTTGCGCGTCGGCGGCTTCCATCAACGCGTCAATGGCGTGCAGGTAGCGCACCGCACCGGGCGGGTGGAAGTAGATCAGGCGGATCTCGCCCGAGTCCGTGGTGAACTTCACCAGCGAGGTCAGCCACGCCGCAATCTCCGCTTCCGGAATGTGCGCCATGTCGGCTTCTTCAATGGTCGCGTACTGCCCATACGTCTGCACGGGGAACGACCAGATGTGCTCGTCGCGGCGGCCATTGCGATACGTGCGCGTCGGCCCCTGGCCGATGTTGCCGGTGAAGTAGTAGCCCTTGACGTTGTGCTCATCCAGCCAGCGCGTCGCCCATTCGGGCTGATTGCCGGTGGGCGCGGAATACTCGGTCTGCGGCTTGCCCGTCAGCGCCTCGATGGCATCTGCGTTCTTCTGCAGGTAGGTCTCCATGGTGGCCTGGTTCTCTTCCGTCACGTTCAGGCCAAACCAGTCGTGAATCCAGCCGCCGTGGCTGCCCACTTCGTGCCCCTGCTTCATCAGGCCGTGCACGACCTCTGCAAACGCAGGGTTGTGAGCCAGGTTCACGCCCAGGCCGTCGCCAAACTGGCGCTGGTCAGGGCCGGCGGTGATGTGGAAGCTGAACGGGCCGCGCTTGAAGACGCCGTCTTCAATCAGCTTGTCCGTGGCGTCAATACAGATGCGCGCGTCACAGTGCCAGTTCAGCACCAGGCCACCCACGCCCTGCGGCGCCGGCGACAGGCGCGGCTGTTCCAGCACGTGGCCGGCAAAGTAGCTGAGGAAGCCGTGCATCAGCACGCCATCGGTACGCAGCTTCAGATACGTCAGCGGCAGGTTGACGAACAGCACGTGGCCTTTACCCACGGTGCGCTCGCCCGCGATGATCGAGTTGTCTTCGGAGCGCAGCAGCACCTTGCCGGCGTAGTCGCCGTGCGTGCGCAAGGTCGGATACTGCAGCATGTCATGCCCGTAGCCCGACAACACGGCGCGCCCTTGCGACACAATCCAGCGCCCAGGCGGAATATGCAGATCGACCATCGCATCTGGCTGGCCATAGACGGTGGCCTGGCTTGCCATCTTTTCGCGCAGCGTTGAATAGAAACCGTACTGCACGCCAGCCAGCGTGGACATGCGCGAGGCGCCATCCTCGTAGAAGCCCTTTTCATTGAGGATGCCTGCGTCGTACACCTGCATGAGCGCGCCGCCGTTTTGCACGAACTGGCTGATCTGGTTGACGAGCGCGGTGGTCATCGAACGGTGCACGGTGTCGGGCAGGATCACGCCGGCAAACACACGCTCGCCATTCAACCCGTGGCGCACGAAATCCGACGCCGACATGGTGCGCAGGCGCAAGCCCTCTTCCAGCGCGGCGTCTTCCCACGCCTGCACGTAGATGCGGTTGTCTTGCCCGAAGTTGTCAGGCACCACCAGGACGATGTCGTCGGTCTGCGGGCGGCCTGGGCCCGCGCTGAGGTTGCGTGCCAGCAGCAGCGCGCAGGCCGCAAAGGCGATCAGGATCAGCAGACTGGCCAGATGCTTGCGCCAGTTGATGTGCTTGGAAGGTGTGCTCATTCGGAAACCGCCAGTGCGTGCGAGAGCCCGATCAGCGCGCCCTCTTCCATCAAGTTCCAGCGGCCTGCCGCGCGCCATTGCGGCGCGGCCTGCAGCCACTTCTGCGCAGTCGGCATATCGCCGAGCTTGTAGGCGGCCCAGGCGATCATGCCCCACGGGAACGGGTCAGCCTTGCCCGACAGCCACGTCTGCCCGTAGCGGAACTTCCATACCGCCCATTTGCGTTGGGCGGCGGAGCCGGTTTCCAGGCTATGCACCCACGGATAGACCGGCGCAACCGCCGTCGGGTAGAAGCCGTAGGGCGTGGGTGGCAGGCTCACGCGTGCGGGCTCCAGCGCGCCGTTCAACTGATAACCATAGGCATGCGCAAGGCCGTCCATCATCTGCTTGTGTGATGGCAGCGCGGCCAGCTCCAGCGTGTAGTGCAACGATGCCTTGGGGTCGGCGCGCAGGCGCTTGAGCGCTCCGGCCACTTCCACGTTGTCGGCAAAGTAGGCTTCCGGCAGATCGGCAAACGCCTGGAATGTCGCGCGCTTCGGGTCCCACAGCGTGGCCAGGTGCATCAACGCGAGGCTGCAGCTCGCCAGCAGTTGCGGCGGTCCATGCAGGATCTCATTGACGAGCAGGCACCAGAACACCGCTTGCGAGTCATCCGCATCTGCGTGGCCACATGCGGCCCAGCCGTCTGTGCCATTGCGGCAGAGGCGGGGGAACGTGCCATTCGGCTGTTGATACGGCAGCAGCCAGTTGGCCAGCCCAACGGCCGGGGCCTGCACGTCGGCACCCAGGCGGTGAGCGACCAGCAGCGCTTCGATGGCAACGTAGGGCTCGACGTAATCGCCCTGGGCGAATACGGTCATGGCCCCGTCGGGCGTGGTGAAGTCTTCAAACATCGTGGCACTGTGCGCAGCGGCAGCCGACATGGCGAGGCCAGCCAGCACAGCACCGCAGCGGCGAACGCAAGCGTTCCAGAACGTGACCATACGAGCCCCCTTACCCTTCCACACGCGCGAACTCGTGCGCGGTAATCACGCCATGCACAACACAGCCGGGCGAGACGAACAGGCGGTTGCAGACAAGCGTGGTCGGTGCATCAGGGCGGCCGATACGGCAATTCGGACCGAGAACGATGTCCTCAAAGCCGATCAGCGGGCCAAGTACAGCGCTGCCCGCACCGATCTCAAGATTCTTGCGTGCAGACAGCGTGCCGGCAATGCGCACGCCGTCGCCCGTGCGCAGGTGCCCGTGCGTTTTGATACTGCCTTCGAGCACGATGCCGCCCGCGACCCGGCAGTCGCCACGCACCACGTAATCGCAATCGGTTAATTCGCCGGCCGACAGCGTGGCATCGCCGTCGAGCACGCGGCGCTCCGTTGCGGGTTTCGGCATGCCCACGGGGTGCGCAGCGCCGCGCACGTCGCCAAACATCACCTCATTGGCGCCAGCACGCTCGAAGCGCGCCGGTGCAGCCATCACGATGCGGTCCTCCGCAGTGACACGGCCTTCGACACGCACGTTAGGCTGCAACCGCACATTGCGCCCATGCACCCAGCGCTGCACCACCACGTTCTCGCCCAGTTCGATATCGCCTTCGGCCAGGCAGGCACGCAGGCGGGTGTCGTGCTCCACCGCGACATCCTGCTCGACATACAAGTCGGCACGCACGCGGCTGCGTGGCCCCAGCCACGCGTTGCCCCGGAACACGACGATGTGGTTGACCTTGTCCAGCATGCGCACCAGCCCTGATTGCTCGGCAGACGGCCGGCCGCGCGGGTCGCGCCCCACGCTCAGTTCCGCGCTCACGGGCACCTGGTAGGCGGCACCGGCAGCGCGCATGGCTTCAACATCCACGCCGTACTGCTCTTGCAGCCGGCGGCGGAAACTGTTGGCAAAGAAGGTGAGATTGTTCGGCTGGTCACGCCGCATCGGCAGCGGTGCGGAGTCGGTCGGACGCAGCCATTCCGACAACGCCGGCAGGAACGGCAGTACGAGCAGGCCCGCCACCGCGCCGCTCAGCAGCAGCACGCTTCCGATCATGTGCCCTCCGGGCCGGTGCGCACGGGCACCTCGCCGGCCATGATGTTGACCACACCCGCGGCTTCCGTGCGAAAGCGCTCGGTCTTGTCCCACACCAGTTCGCGCTTTTTCACGGCGTCGATGACTTGCGTCACACCCGCGCGCGCGATCGTCATCATGCTGACCAGGAAGCCGAACAGGTTCAGCGGCAGCAAGCGGATGCGGTTGCGATGGCCATCGAGGTAGGTGGCCGCCGCAATCTCAAAGAAGGCTGCGTTGGTACCCAGCCCGCCGTAGCACAGCAGCGCCGCCAGAAGAATCCAGCCCGAGACGATGGACTGCGCCGCCGCATAGAACAGGATGACGGCCACCACCCAGCCGGCCAGCTGCACCATCGGCATGACGAAGATCAGCAGCAGCAATGCGCCGTCCAGGCGTTCAAGCCGGCTGATACGATCGTTGGCGAGCAGCTTGCGGATGTTCTGCACCATCACCTGGTTGTGGCCGCGCGACCACCGGCTGATCTGCTTGAGCCGCACGGGCCAGACTTCGGGCACCTCTTCGTAGCATTCGGAGCGGTTCTGGTAGACCGTTTTCCAGCCGTGCTGCAGCAGGCGGAACGTCACATCGGTGTCTTCGGCCAGCGTGTCGATGTTCCAACCGCCGATATCGTCCAGCGCACGGCGGCGGATGCCGCCCACGGTGCCGCCGTACTGCGGTACCAGGCCCAGGTTCATGCGGGCGGTCTGGTCGACCTGGTAGCCGCCGGAGCGTTCCAGATCGAGCAGGCGCGTCAGCAGGTTTGCACCGGCATTCACCGGCACCACGCGGCCCATGATGGCGCCCACTTCCGGGTCGAAGAACGGGGCCACGAGTTGCTTGATCAGCCCGCGCGCCGGCAGGTAGTCGGCATCGAACACGATCATGATCTCGGCGTCGATCAACTGCGTGGCGTCGCGCAACGCAGCCGCCTTGCCGGGCCGGCCTTCGGTGCGGTGAAAGCGCTGGAAGCGGCCCGGGTTGCGCGCTGCAATCTCGTCGATGATCTCGCGCGTGCGGTCCTTCGAGCGGTCATTGACCGGCATGATGGTCAGCTTGTCCTGCGGATAATCCACCAGCAGCAGCGCGTTGAGGCAATCGGCAATCACGCGCTCTTCGTTGTGCGCCGCCACGCAGACGACCACGCTGGGCCACGCACCCTGTTCAATGTCGAGATACGGCTGACGCTGACGGCCGAACAGCCGATTCAGCGTGAACAGGTAGTGCCGCGCGGTGTACACCACCAGCAGCGTGATGATGCAGAACGCAAGCACCAGCAGGATATCGATTGCGAGCGTGGACATGATCGTGATTGCCTTTTCGGTTTCCGCTCAGGCGGCTTCGCGTGCGTCCACGTCGCCAAGGAACTCCTGGACGAACCCGCCGCCCAGGGCGGACACGATGCGCTGTGAAGCAAGCCCATCGCCATATGGGTTGAGGTGCTGCGAGAACGCGCGCCATGCGTCGTCGTTGTCGTACAGGTGGCTGACGGCGCCCACGATGCTGTCGACCTCCGTGCCGACCAGGCGCACGGTGCCGGCCTGCACGGCCTCCGGGCGCTCCGTCACGTTGCGCATGACGAGCACCGGCTTGCCCAGCGACGGCGCTTCTTCCTGCACGCCGCCCGAGTCGGTCAGGATCACGTGCGCACGCTGCATCAGGCGCACGAAGCGGGCGTAGTCCAGCGGCTCGATCAGGTGCACATTCGGCAGGCCTGCCAGCGCGGTCTGCACGGGCCCGCGCACGTTCGGGTTCAGGTGGATCGGATAGACGATCTGGATGTCGTCGCGGCGCGCCAGCTTGGCCAGTGCCTCGCAAATGTTGGCAAAGCCCGAACCGAAGTTTTCGCGCCGGTGTCCCGTCACCAGCAACACCTTGCGGTCGTCCTTCAGGAAGGGGAAATGCGCATCCAGCTCGGCGCGAAAGGCATCGTCCTTCACGATGCGCTGCGTGGTCTGCAGCAGCGCGTCGATCACGGTATTGCCCGTCACCAGAATGCGCCCGCCCAGGTTCTCTGCCTGAAGGTTGCGGCGCGATGAATCGGTTGGGGCAAACAGCAGATCGGCGCACACGTCGATGGTGCGGCGGTTCATCTCTTCCGGCCACGGTTGGTAAAGGTCGCCCGTGCGCAGGCCGGCTTCAACGTGACCGATGGGAATGCGACGGTGGAACGCAGCCATGGCCGACATCATTGCGGTGGTCGTGTCGCCGTGCACCAGGATGCGGTCGGGGCGCACCGTCTCCAGCACGTCGTCAAACGCCGTGAGCAGGCGGGCACTGAGTCCGTTCAGCGTCTGGTTTTGCGTCATCAGCTCCAGGTCGATCTGCGGAACGATGTCGAACAGGTCCAGCACCTGCTGCAGCATCTGCTTGTGCTGCCCCGTCACGCATACGACGGATTCCATGGCCGACTGCGCGGCCAGCGCCTTGACGAGCGGCGCCATCTTGATCGCTTCGGGCCGTGTGCCGAAGACGGAGAGAATTTTCATAGCCGGATAGAAGAAGCACGGCATGCGCATCGCAGACGCGCATACAGCACACAGGACTGACGAAGGGAATCGGGTGACGCCTCCTCCGTGCCTCCTTCTTGTTCTTGTGCGACCGTGGGGGCGGGGAAACCGGGCGTCGTGCAGGCCGCAATTTTCTCAATGAACACGCCATTGCCGCCACCCCTCGTTTTTTTAAACAGAAAGGCTGACTAGGATTACCCCTTCTTTAGGGGGTGCCGGAAATAACCAGCGTTTGCGGCGAAAAGGAGATGCAGGATCGCGTGCGTTGCTGAAACTGTCCGCGTGGCGCGGAGCCTCACTGGCACTTGCGTTGCAGCCGATTGATTGCCTGAACGTGAATAATCAGCTGATAAATCGGCGTCTCATGCCCGGCTTGTTTTAAAATCGAAACATACGCAATTGCAACGTGAATGAAAACACAAAAAGGCCAAATCATTCCCACCCATTAGTGGGGTGTTTCGATTTATCTTCTGGTAAAAAAAGCGCGGCGTCTTCCAAACGCCGCGCGCTGTGCACTTTGGGGGAAGCACAGGAGTTAAATCGATTCGAGTTCCCGGCCGCGTGTTTCAGGCAACGTGAGTGCCGCCACGATGAGCAGCCCATAGGCGCCCGCCGCGAAGATGCCAATGGCATGCCCCAGCGACGAATGCGCGCTCACCTGCCCGATCAGGAACGGGAAGCACGCGCCCACCGCCCGGCCAACGTTGTAGCAAAAGCCCTGGCCCGAACCACGCACCGCCGTCGGGAACAACTCGGTCAGGAAGGCGCCCATGCCAGCAAAGATGCCCGAGGCAAAGAAGCCCAGCGGCAGGCCGAGCAGCAGCATTGTGCTGTCGGTCACCTCCAGCTGCGTGTAGGCCAGCGCCACCACCATCGAGCCCACTGCAAACAGGATGAAGTTGCGCTTGCGGCCCAGGCGGTCAGTCAGCACCGCGCTGATCAGGTAGCCGATGTACGAACCGATGATCACCACGGCCAGATAGCCGCCGGTGCCCAGCACAGTCAGATGGCGCTCGGTTTTGAGGAACGTCGGCAGCCACGTGGTGATGGCGTAATAGCCGCCTTGCGCGCCGGTGGTCAGCACGGCGGCACGCAGCGTGGTGCTCAATAGCCGCGGCGAGAAAATCTCGAAGAAGCTCGTGCGCTCGGCGGCCTGCGACTTCGCCTCCTGAAACACCTCGGGCTCTTTCACCAGCCGACGCAGGAAGAACACAAACACCGCCGGCACGATCCCCACGAGAAACAACGCGCGCCATGCGGTCTCGGGCGGCATCACGCTGAAGAACCACGCATACAGCAATGCCGATGCGCCCCACCCCAGAGCCCACCCTGCTTGCACCATGCCAACGGCCTTGCCGCGATCCCGCGAGCGAATGGCTTCACCGATCAGCACTGCGCCGGCCGTCCACTCGCCGCCAAAACCGAAGCCCATGAGCGTGCGTGCAATCAGCAGTTGTTCGTAGTTCTGCGCGAGACCGCACAGGAAGGTGAACACCGCAAACCAGAGGATGGTGATCTGCAACGCGCGCACGCGCCCGATGCGATCCGACAGGATGCCCGCCACCCAGCCGCCCGCAGCCGATGCCAGCAGCGTGCATGTGCCGATCAACCCTGCATCGGCCTTGGAAAGGCCCCACACGCCGATCAAGGTGGGGATGACGAAGCTCAGGATCTGCGTGTCCATCGCGTCGAGCGCGTAGCCCACCTTGCAGCTCCAGAACGTGCGGCGCTCCTGCGCGGAGATCTCTCGGTACCAGCGGAACAAACCGCCGGAATTGGCTGCGGTCGTGGCGTCCGTCCCGGCGGGCGCTCGCGCAACCGTTGCTTCGGTTGTCATGGTGTTTCCTCCTTTGTTGATGCTGTCTCGATGTATCTATCGCTTATTGCTTGCTATAGGCCAGCGCCTCTGCGTGCGCCAGTTGGAACCCCGATACCCGTCCGTCTTTCGGTCTTGCAGCTGCGTGTTCAGGTCAGCGCTGCGGTGCGCACGTCGGTGATCAGCATGTGCCCCGGCGCATGCGTGATGCACAGCTCCGGCCGTGCCTGTTGCACCACCGCCTGGGGTGTCACCCCGCAGGCCCAGAACACCGGCACTTCACCCGGCTGCACGGGCACCGCATCCCCCCAGTCGGGCTGTGCGAGATCGGCAATGCCGATGGCTGCCGGATCGCCAAAATGCACCGGCGCGCCGTGCGCACGCGGCATGCGCGAGGTGATCTCGATCGCGCGGATGGCATCGGGCACCAACATCGGCCGCATCGACACCACCAGCTTGCCCGCCAGGCGGGACGTGCCGATCGTGTCGACCGACGTGCGATACATCGCCACGTTGCGCGACATGGCGATATGGCGCAGCGGCACGCCCGCTTCCATCAACGCATGCTCGAACGAGAACGAGCAGCCGATGGCAAAGGCGACCATGTCGTCGGTCCACAGCGCTTCAACGTCGGCCGGCTCGTCGGCCAGTTCGCCGTTGCGGTAGACGCGGTAGCGCGGCACGTCGCGGCGCACGTCAACGTCCTGGCCCAGATGGCGGAACACGGGCACGCCGGGTTCGGTCACGTCCAGCAGCGGGCACGGTTTCGGGTTGAGCTGGCAGAAGCGCAGGAACTCGTTGGCCCACGTATCGCGCAGCATCACGATATTGGCCTGCACGTAGCCATCGCACAGGCCGCTGGTGTGCCCGCGCAGCACGCCCGAGCGCGCCGCAAGGCGGGCGGAATACGGATTTGCGTACGCCACGCTGGCACCCGGGCGGGTGTGTACGGGCATCGGCGCCGGGTGTTCCGGCATTCTTTTTGCCTGGGCTATCTCCACTGCCGTCGTCATGCAAGCTCTTCCACAAGGTTGTTCGTGCGGCAAATTGTGAAAGCGTGATGAAACGCGGTCCAACGAAAGTTTCGGATTGCAGGCGATAGGAAAAGGTGATTGCCGAGGCGGGTGCAGCATCCGCGCGTGTAGAATCCCTCGCCCCACCGTTCGCCGCTCCTCGCCTGACATGGACTACCAAGCGATCCTGGACACCATCCACCGCGACATCCAGCCGTACCTCGGCCAGGGGCGGGTTGCCGATTACATCCCCGAGCTGGCCGGCGCCAATGCGGCGGATTTCGGCATGGCCATCGTCACGCTGGGCGGTGATGTCTACACGGTGGGCAAGGCGGATGCGCCGTTCTCGATCCAGAGTGTCTCCAAGCTGTTTGCCTGCACGCTGGCCTTCCAACTCGAAGGCGAAACGCTCTGGCAACGCGTCGGCCGCGAACCCTCCGGCAATGCTTTCAACTCGCTGGTGCAGCTCGAATACGAGAGCGGCATCCCGCGCAACCCGTTCATCAATGCCGGTGCGCTGGTCGTGACCGACGTGCTGTGCCGCCGCTTCGTGCAGGCTGAGACCGCACTGGTGCAATTCATGCGGCGGCTGGTCGACAACCCGCGCATCGACTATGTGCGGCGGGTGGCCGAATCCGAACTGGCCCATGCCGACCGCAATCGCGCGATGGCTCACTTCATGAAGAGCTTCGGCAACCTGCACATGCCGGTGGAAACCGTCATCGATGCCTACTGCCGCCAGTGCGCCATCGAGATGGACTGCACCGACCTCGCCCGCGCGGTGCTGTTTCTCGCCAATGGCGGCGTCGTGCCGTGGAGCGGTGAGCGCATCGTCGATGCCAGCCCCGCCAAGCGCCTCTCTGCACTGATGCTGACCTGCGGTACCTACGACGCGGCGGGCGACTTCGTCTATCGCGTGGGGCTGCCCGCCAAGAGCGGCGTGGGCGGCGGCATCGTCGCCGTGCTGCCCGGCGAGTTTGGCGTGTGCGTGTGGTCTCCGGGGCTGGACGTCAGCGGCAACTCGCTGGCCGGCCTGCAGGCGCTGGAATGGCTGACGACGCTGACCGGCCGCTCGATCTTCTAACCCTGCCACCACGGCACGCTTCCGTGGCCTGGGCGGCCTAGGCGGCTTAGGCGGCTTCCGTGTTGCGCTCGACTTCTTCGGCAATGGCATAGCGCGGGCCGACCGACAGGCAGAATTCCCGCGCCATCGTGCGTGCCAGGCCAACAATAGCCTCGTGCACCTCCAGCCCTGCCCCCGCGCGCCATGACGCGATGATCGGCAGCGCGGGCAACGCCGGTTCCACTTCCAGCACCGTCAATGCGCCGCTCTCAATGCGGTCGCGCACCAGCACGGTGGGCAACGCGCCCACGCCAAAGCCATCGCCCACCAGGCGCGTCATGGCGGCCACCGAATTGACGCAGTTCACGCGCGGTGACTCCACCCCGCTCAGGTGCAGCAGGTTGAGCATGTCCTGATGCGGCCGCGAGTTACGCACGAAGGTGATGAGCCGTTCGCGTGCCAGTTCACCCAGACTGCCATACGGGTGGGCCAGCCGGGAGTTGGTGGCCACCACCCAGTGGATCGGGTACTGCGCGAGCTGCACGTTGCGCACACTTTCGGCACGCAGCAGATCGGTCTGGAAGGCGATGTCGAGCGCGCCCTTCTGCAAATGCTCGACGAGGTGCATCGCGCTGTCGGCCACGAGTTCGATTTCCAGCGCAGGAAACATCTCCGCCGTGCGCGCGATGAGCGGCGAGAGCCAGGTGTGGATGACGCTGTCCATCGCCCCCACCCGCACGCGCCCTTCAAAGCCCGGGCGTTGTGCCACGGCTGCCTGCAACTGGTGCAGCGTGCTCACCATGCGGTCGGCATATTCCAGCACCTTGTGGCCATCGGGCGTGAGTTGCACGCCGCGTGTGTCGCGGTCAAACAGGCGAACGCCCAGCTCTTCTTCCAGCGCGGCAATGCGCGCCGAAATGGACGCCTGCGTGGTGAACAGTTTGTCTGCGGTGAGACGAAAACTGCGCAGCCGCGCCACCCAGACAAAGGTTTCCAGGAAACGTAGGTTCATGCCCTGCCCCTCGTGTTGTTGTATGCGGCCTGCTTGCGGCGCACCCGCTGCGCCACCGGCCCATGCAGCGCGCTCAGGTTACGGATTTTCGTGCTGCGGCGCACGCTCATGCACGCCTGTTCGGCGGTTTTTACCAGAGCCCCGCCAAAACCGCTACGGAACCTCGTAGTTTCTACAAAAGCGGCCGCGCCCACACCCGCGCCGCACTACGTAATTCGCCAATAGCTGTGCTGGCAACCGGCGTCCAGAATGCCCTTATCACCCGATTGCTTTCAATCAGGCCCACCCCGCATGGGGCGAAGCTGGAGGACACCATGCCCGCCATCGACGAGATCAACGGCCGCATCGTCTACTACCGTCCGCCGCCCCCTCCGCCGCCTCCGCCCACCCCCGAGCAGAAACAAGCCGCCGCCGACGCCAAAACCAAGACCGACGCGGCCATCCAGACAGCCAACACGGCGGTCAACGACTACATCAACAACGGCGACGACTCCACGGCCGCGCAGGCCAAGCTCGACAAGCCGCTTTCGGACGTCATCAACTCGGTGCAGAACGAGTTGCGCCGGCAGGCCGACGAAGCGCCCGGCGGCGGCGAGAAGAAAGCCATCGAAGACGCAGCGGACGCCATCAAGAAACGCGATCCCGATGCCAAATGGCTGGACAAGATCGTCGACGACGCAAAAGACGCGGTTGAGAAGCAAGACCCGAGCCAGCGCACCGCATCGGAAGCGCGCGACGGCGTGCTTGATGCCCAGGACAAGCTGCAGGACGCGCAAGACATCAAGGTCACGAACCGGACCATTGCTGAAGACAAGCAGGACTCGATCAACACGGCGCAGGCCAACCTGGACAAGGCCATCCAGGATTTCAAAACCGCCATTGGCGGCGAGCTTTCCACGTACGAGAACTTCGGCTCCGGCGACAACCTGAAGGCCGCCAACGACGCCACCGATGCGCTGGCAAACGCCCACCCTGATTGGGACGACGGCAGCCTCGCGTTTGCCAGGAACATCGCCACGGCCGATGCGATCCAGTACCAGATCAACCACATCAACCCGAACGACCCGACGCTATCGGCACAGGACAAGGCGCTCGCCACCAACGACCCGGTGCAGTTTGCGTGTGTGCAGCTTGCGCGGCCGCACGCCAATGACAAGAACGCCGAGCAGATCTACGAGCAGATCGGCGCAGCCAGCTACGACGTGCGCGTGAACTACACCAAGGATCAGGTCGCGGCCAAGATGAAGGCGGGCGATGCCCAGGGCGCGCTGAAGATCCTGTCGACCAACATGAACGACGTGTCGGTCACCAGTGCCGACCCCGACGCGCGCGACCATCTGTACCAGGTGGCCGGCGCGCCCTTCTTCAACGCGCACAGCGACTACTTCAACAAGCAGATCAGCGACCTCACCCAGGTCTACAAGTACAACCCCGACGACCCGGACGCCAATCGCAAGATGGCCGACAGCACGGTCAAATACGACGCTGTCGGCAAATGGATGAAGGACCTCGCCACGGTGGCACCGCCCGAGGTGGCAAACAACCTGCTGACAACCGTAGAAGATCGCTTCAACGACAACGGCCACTGGTTCCAGAGCAACGCCGGCGCCGACACGTCTGGACTCGTGCCCCATGGCTCGGACTTTTATGGCGGCTTGAGTCTGACGGCTGCCGTGGCCGATTCACCGCGCTTTGCCAGCGACCAGTCGAGCACCGACCACGCCCAGCAGGTTGCCAACTGGCTGACCACCAACTCCAATGCCAAATCGTTCCTCTACAGCATGCAGACCTCCGGCTCGGGTGGGAGCATGCCGTCGTGGGTGCCGGTGCAGAACGCCGTGGGCGACGGCAACGGCGCCACCGTCACCGATGCGCTCATCCAGCAGCACGGCAAGGACTTACCCAACGTCGACATGCTGCAACGCGCCTTCGACCGCGGCAACGAGAAGGTCCAGCAAAAGCAGGCAGAGGCCGACTACAAGACGTTCCAGTCCGACCAGAATGCGGGGCTGAAGAACATCTTCGGGCAGATGTCCAAGACCACCTTTGGCAAGGACACGCCGCTTTACAACGACAAGGCGCAGACCTTCACCGGCCCCGATTCCGACACGCAGCTCAAGAACTACATCGGCGGCGCGCTGATGATCCAGGCCGACAACGCCGGCGCGCAGAGCAGCGGCGCCACCGGCACCGCGTGGTTCACCGGCGGCAACAGCACCAAGGTCATCAACGAGGTCAACAAGACGATCCACGAGGCGGGCGGGGACAACCCGACCGTGAAGGCCATTCCCATCGCCTACGTGGACACGAGCGCGGGCGTGATGCCGACGGCGTTGTTCGAAGTGGCCGACAAGAATGGGGGTAAGCCGCACTACATCGACGATCGTGGTTGGGACTACAGCAGCCTTGATGATTACCGCCACAACAACGCCTTGTCCGACGGCGGCACGATCTACGTGCCGAAGAACCTGGCTGGCACGGTCTCGCTCGACAGCAACGGCATTCCGGACGTCGATCACTTCAGTGCACATATCACCACGACGGGGCAGAAGATCCGGCACGTTGTCGACATCGTGGCCGGTGTAGCCACGGCGGTGGGCGGCGTGATCCTGTCAGTCGGCACGTTTGGCGGCGCGGCACCCATTGGGGGGGCCTTGGTTGCGGTCGGCACAGGCTGGATCGTGGGCGAATCGATCGATCACCTCGACACACTGGCGGATCACGGCCGCTCGTGGTCGCCGCTGAACCCCGAAGCGACGAATGACTGGCTAGCCATCGTCACCTCTGCTGCAGGCGAGTACAGCCTTGCGGGCAAGGGCCTGGTCGCCGTATCGGACGTGGCCAATGCATCGAGGCTCTTCAAGATCACGCGCTCGGCGTCGGACCTCGTGGCTGGTGGCGGCGGCATGATCATGACGGGCGCGCAGGTCAAGGACCTGCTGATGTACGGCGACCGGATGTCAGGCGAGCAGAAGGCCGAATCCATCATGTTCCTGGGTCTCGGCCTCGGGCAGGTGGGTGCAACGCGCATGCTCGAACGCGTTGGGCTGTCACAAGGCACCGAACGCGTCGGCCTGCTCAACGCACTGAAGAACAACGCCGGTCGCTACAAGCCCACCGAGATGGCGCCCGAACCCACCACGGTGGCCGCCAATGACCCAGCCACTGCGGGCCGACCAACCACCGATCCGACCACCGAGCTAGTGATCACGCAAGCCGGCGGCAAGACCACGGAGCCTGCCGGCACCACCCTTGGCAACGAAGGCAAAGACGGCACGACGGGCAAGCCCGGCACCGACCCGATCGACCCGGTCACAGGCAAGCCCAAAACCGCCGGCGACCCCATCACTGAACCGGGCAAAACAGGCACACCGGGCGACGAAAGCAACCCGACCAACCCGGGGCCTGCACGCCCCTCGCGGCCGCTGCCGGGCGCCCTGGACGACCTCGCCAACCCGGAAATCACGCTGACGAGCTTTACCGACACGCAAAAGGCTCTGGACGCCGGCACGCAGAATGCGCTGTCGCAGCATGCCGATCTACTGCTCGATGCAGAGAACTACCGCACCGACGGCACCACCAATGGCCGCCACCCGCGCGGCATTGGCGTGCGCAGGCTGGCCGCCAAGCTTGCCGAGATGAGCGACCAGCAGCGGCAGCTCATCCTCAGCAAGGCTGAGTTCGCGCACGACACCGCCAACATCAAAGACCCCGTGCGCATGAGCTGGCGCCAGCGCATGCAGCTCTACCGCGGCAAGTCGTCGGTATTCGGCCGCACGGCGGATCGCATCATGTCGCCGGTGGACCGCATCCAGGCGCTTTTCGTGGATCGCGGCATCCGCAAGTTCTTCGTCAAGGGCGGCACGGAAGACGCCGCCGCCGCGCTGCAAGACACCCAGCGCATTCTGCTGGTGACGGGCTTCACCGTCGGGCGAGATCCGGTCTCGGGCCGCGCCCTGCCGGAAACGGACGGCCCCGTCGGCACCGCTGAAATGGCAGCCAAGCTCGCGCTGGCCGGCCGGGACATGACCATCGCCACCGATTCGGCCAACATGCCGGTCGTGCAGTCCGTGCTGGCGAGCCTCGATGGCGGGCATCTCGTCAAGCTGGAGCCGTTCGATGCCAAGCGCGGGCAGCCCGCTCGCGATGCCGCGAACGAACTGCTTGACCGCGTGCAGCCCGACGCAGTCGTCGCCATTGAACTGCCGGCCCGCAATGCCGACGGCGATTACCTCAACATGCGCGGCATCTCCGTGGCGGAAGTGAATGCCCCGAAGGATCAGATCGTGCTTGAGGCCAACAAGCGCACGGGGATTGTCACGGTGGGGGTGGGCGACGGCGGTAACGAGGCCGGCATGGGCAGCCTGCGCAGCAATATCCCGCCCGTTACGCTCGCCGATAACACCACGATCGATTTCGCATCGACCGTGCCGGTGAAGTATCCCGTGACTGCGTGGAACTCCAACTTTGGCGCGCAGGCCATCCTGGCCAACATGCTGCACCAGATGGGCCGCATGGACCTCATGACCACGCCGGAGGAACTACACGCAGCCATCAAGGCATCAGTGGATGCCGGGGCGGTGGACGGTGTCAGCCGCAAGAGCGAAGCCAGCGTCGACGGCTTCCCCTCACAGGTGCATCAGGGCATGCTCGTGCTGCTGCGCGAAGCGATGAACCACATGCCCACGGACAAGACCTTCGACGAAGCCACGCCCACGGAGCCGTTTACGTTTGCCGCATTCGATTCCAGCAACGGCGGGCTGATCGCCGCCAAGAACATGCTGGCGACCATCAAGGCGCAAACGGGCGAAGACCTCCCGGTGGCCATCGTGGTCGACCACGCCAACGCGCCCTATGGCCCCAAGAGCCCAGAGGCGCTCATCCGCCTGGTGGGCAACGGCCTGCAGACGGCGCAGCGCCTGAAGGCCGCCATGGTTGCCATGGCGTGCAACACAGCGTGCACGGCCTTCCCCAAGGCGCTGGACAACGTGGACGTGCCCGTCATCGATTTGATTGACGTCACCTCACGCGCCATCGTCCAGCACGGCGGAGACCGCCCGGCCGTGATCGCTACCGCCGGCACCGTCAAGAGCCTCGCCTATCAGGAGAAGGTAGCCACACTGACCGACGGCAACATCCGCCCGCAGGCCGTAGCCGCTCACAAATTTGCGGATTTCGTCAACGACCTCAAGCACAAGAGCGACGATCCGACGGTCAAGAAAGAACTGCAGGAGGCATCCGACCTGTACGTGTCGGAACTGGACCCGACCACCACATCGCTGTGGCTGTGCTGCACGCACTATCCAGCCATGAAGGACTTTCTCGTCACGTCGCTGCAGAAGCGCGGCATGGATATTCCCGTGGTCGACCCGATGCAGTACCAGGCCAAGGCGGTGCTCGATGCCATCGGCCAACAGGAATGGAAGGTGCCCAGCGCGGCGTATTCGTCCGATCCGTATGTCGTCACGTCTGGCAAGACCGGGCCGGTGAGCGAATCGGCGCAGAACCTGATGGACCTACCCGATGTGCCAGTGCAACGCGTGCGCAGGTTTGGCCCCGGCAGGATGCTGGACAGCGTGATTCCCTCGAACCCGAGGCTTGAGCCCAGCCCCATCACCAATGCCGTGCAGGCGCTGTTCACCGGCGACTCGGCCCGCATTGAAAACCCCTTGGGCATCGACCAGGCCGCCGCCGCGCTGCAAAACAGCAACCGCATTCTGGTACTGGCCGGCGCCCGCAACGCACACGGCGCAGTGGATACCGATGGCGTGGCCGGCGCCGCTGTGTTCGGGCATGACATGCAGGCGGCGGGCAAGCATGTCGTCTACGTGGTGCCGCATGAAGCCGTGCCGGCACTCGATGCCGCCCTGCAAGCGCGCGGTGCCGCAGTCAATGACTACAGCATCGTCCCCTTCGATGCCACACACGGTGAATCGGCACGCGCCGCCGCGCAGGAGCTGTTCAACGGAACAAACGGCGAGGCACCGGACACCGTTGTGTCGATCAACGTGCACGGCCGCAATAGCGAAAACCGCTACGTCGACCAGAACGGCAACGACGTCACTGACCAGACCGTACCGCTGGACGAAGTGGCCATTGCCGGCTGGAAGACCGACGGCGTGACCACCATCGGCGTAGGCTCGCGCGGGCATGAAGCCGGCATGGGCAACACGCGCCGCACGGCCCCGCAGGTAACCCTGCCCGATGGCACGGTGGTGGACCCGCGTTCAGTGGTGCCGGCGGACCACTATGTGAGTGCATCGAACTCCAACTGGGGCGCGCACGGCCTGGCGGCTTCGGTGCTGGAAGCCGCCGGCCGCACGGACCTGCTGACCACCCATCAGCAGCACATGGACGCGCTGAACGCCACCGCCAGCGCCGGTGCTGTCGATGGCACGACGGGCCAGGCCACCGGCACGGTGGGCGGACACGACAGCAACACTTATCAGACGGTCGTGCAGATGATCAACCTGGCTGCGGGCAAGAAGCCCGATGTGCCGCCACCTTCGACCGCAAGCGCGACAGGGCCGAAGGGACCGGGA
Organism: Ralstonia sp. GX3-BWBA; assembly: GCF_003290055.1. Lineage (NCBI taxonomy): Bacteria > Pseudomonadati > Pseudomonadota > Betaproteobacteria > Burkholderiales > Burkholderiaceae > Ralstonia > Ralstonia sp. GX3-BWBA. The sequence goes on from NZ_QMKS01000023.1 coordinate 179,040, forward strand.
GGCCCGCGGCCCGACAACGCGGCGCCCAGCCCGCAGCCCACCGGCAGCAAGACTACGGAGCCCACCGCCCCGGCCATCAAGACCAGCGAAGCCGGCGACGATGGCAACGGCACTCCGCCCACCGGGCCCGACCGCGCCGCCAACGCTGGCGAACCCAAGCGCAAGCCGTGGATCCGCTGGATCTTCGCGGGCTCGCTCACGGGTGCGTTCTCCACGGCTGCGAGTTCCGCCACGCTCACCGGAAGCGCCGCGACGCACGCGGTATTCGATCCGTCCGTCACCAGCCCGCTGTCGTTCATGTATCGCGGCGGCATCGCAGCATTGCGTGCCAACAAGACACGCGCCGTGTCTGACCAGGTCGGCAAGTTGGGCACCGAAGACTCAGACTCGGCACTGGCTTGGCTCAAGACCAACATGTCGGATCATGGGCGCCGCTGGGGCGTGACGAAGGGGGACCGGCAAACCATCGCCGACGCGGTCGCGCGGTTCCAGGACAACCCGGATGCGCTCACCGCCGCGCTGTCCAAGGTCGACGACCCCAAGGCCAAGGACGACCCCGATGTACAGGCACTGCTGGCCCTCAAGGGGGCGCCGGGCAAGCTGCTTTCGCCCAAGAGCCCCGTGGGGCGCGCGAACGACACGCTGCAACTGCTGACACTTGCGCTCAATAACGGCAACACGGCTTACTGGTTCGCCATGCATGGCGCGCACCTGAACACGCCGTCGTTCTGGAGCAATGCGCTGTTCCTGAGCGCCAACCTGGCACTGTCCAGCCGCAACTTTGCCGGCCGCCTGGGCGCGACGTTCAACGACAAGGCGACCAACGCGAGCCCGTGGCTGAACCGTGCCCAGGCGTTCACGATGTCGCTGTACACGGTCGGTTCAGTACCCCTGGCGATGAACGACGCGCTCATGCACACCAACAGCCCGGCCATGGGTGCCACCAAGGCGGCACTGGACCTGGCGTTCGGCGCAGGCGCCCTGCGCATTGCCGGCGACCTGATGCCCAGGGTCGGCCAACGGCTGCCGAGCAACGCCATGCTGCCCGGCGGCGTGATCCTGGGTGTGGCGGCGGTCACGCGCTTCGGCATCGAGCTGTTCGCGCCCAACCAGGCGGCCAAGCCAGCCGTTGCGCAAGTGCAGGCCAACGGCAACGGGCAGGATCAGAACAACCAGCCCATTGCCGCGTTCCCGCTGCCCGACATGCAGGGCGTAAGCGGTGACCTGCTGCGCGCCAATGCCCCGCACGCGTTGCCATCGATCGGCCCAGCGAAGTCGCCGCAGTATGCGATCGTTGGGCCCGGCGACACGCTCTGGCAATTGAGCGCCACCGATGCCGCCAAGCTGCTTGGCGCCACGGCCCCGGCATCCGACGCGCGCACGGCTGCCGCGTTGGACAAACTGGCACCGATGAACAGCCAGTTCGACTGGGCGGCGCTGGATGGCAATCCATATACGCAAGGCGCAACGGGACAGGACCCGGATCTCGTCGTCCCGGGCGACATCGTGCGGATCGGATAACGGGGAAAGCAAGCCGGCCAGCGGGCAGCGGCGGGCGCAGCAGTCAGGCGCCCGCCGCCTTTTTTCTTTCGCGTTCGTCGCGCGTTCAGGAAGTGGACGACACGTAAGGATTGCCCACCGCATCCGCGCCTTCAGCCCAGCGCAGCAGCGCCGCCACATCGCGGAACAGCGTGCGGTCAATGGTGGTATCCATCGGCACGGTGTCGTGCAGGCGCTCCGCCAGACCTGCGTTGGCAGCGGTCGGCACGAGGTGGTATTCGGCCATCTGCCGGATGCGCTGGACAGACTCGCCGCTGCCCTTGGCGATCACCATCGGCAACGTGCCATCGCCGGGGTAATACAGCGCCACCGCATGCCGCGCACTGAACACGATGGCGGTGGCAATGCGCATGCGATCTTCCAGCGCGCTGTATTGCACCTCCAGGGCAAGCTGGCGGCGGCGCCCAACGATGTGCGGATCGCCCTGCAGCTCGCGGTGTTCACGGCGCAGCTCTTCGGTGGACATGCGGTTCTTCTTGAAGAATTCGAAACGCACGTGCCAGTAGTCCAGCGCGGCCATCAGCACGTACACCACCGCCGCCCAGCCGAACAGCACAAGAATCAGATGCGCGACCACAGCCAGAATGGCCGCCGGCCGACCGTAACCGGCCTGCAGCGGCAACGCTAGCGACCCGCGAATCACCACAAACAGCGTCAGCGCCAGGCAAGCCACCTTGAACAGCATGATGGCAAGGCCGATGAGGTTGCGCACGGAGAACATGCGCTGGATGCCTTCCCCCGGATTGAGCCGTGACATTTGCGGCGTCAGGCGTTTGGGCGCGAACATGCCGCCCACCTGGGCAAACGCACCCAGCACTGCCAGCACGGTCACCAGCAACAGGACGGCGGCGCTCAACAGGAGCCACTCCGCCCCTGCCGATACCAATGCCTGCCGCACCGCTGCAGTCGGGTCGCGCGCCTGCGCCACGGCGCTCACGTTCTGTATCAGCAGGCCGCGCATGCGTTCGAGCAACCACGGCCCGCCTTGCCACAACAGCACGAGCATCCCGATAAAGACCAGCGCGCTCGTCACGTCTGTGCTGCGGACGACTTCGCCTTCGCGCCGCGCATCCTCCAGCCGGCGCTGGGTGGGCTTGTGCTGTTTCTCGCTCATGAGCCGGGGCTGTGCAGCAGCGCGCGCAACAGCCAGACCATCTCGCCATTGCCGGCCAGGAAGGTGCGCATCGATTCAAAGACAAAGCCGAGGAACAGCACCATCATCAGCACGGCCAGCAGGCTCTTCACCGGCTGGGCGAACAGGAACACGTTCAACTGCGGCACCGAGCGGTTGATCAGCCCGATGCCCAGCTCCGCCACCACCAGCACGATGATCACGGGTGCGGCCAGCTTGAGCGTCCAGCCGAGCACGCTATCGGCCTCGTGCACCGCAAACTGCTCCAGCGCGACCGATGCGCTCGGCAACATGCGTTCGATCGGCCAAAGCTTGTACGACTCGAAGAACGCGCCAAGCATCACATGCAGGCCGCCGCCTGTGACGAACAATGTGACAGCCATGAAGCCGAGGAAACTGGCGGTCGGCCCGCTCTCATGCCCGGCCACCGGGTCAAAGAAGGATGCGTTGCCCGAGCCGGTCTGAAAGTCGATCAGGTGGCCGATGTTCTCGATGGCCCAAAGCAGCGCGCCAAACGCCATGCCGAGCAGCACGCCGATCAGCGCTTCCTTGAGGGCCAGCGCCATCCACAGGCCGCCGCCCTGCACGTTCATCGCCGCGCCCGCCATGGACGGCGCCACGAACACCGCCAGGATGGCGATGAACCCGCTGCGCACCATGCCCGTCACCACCCGCCCGCTGAACACGGGCACGATGAACATGATGGGCAGCAGCCGCGGCAGCACCAGCAGCGCCTGCCGGAACAGGCCTTCCATGGAGTGCGGATCGAACCCTTGCATCGGCTCAGGCGGTGATCTTCTGGCTGACCAACTGGCGCGCGAGCTGGGCTTCAAGCGCGGCGTCTTCTTCCTGCCATTCCGCCGCGCGGCGCTGGGCGGCCGTCACACGCTGCTCGGCACGGTCGACGGCCTCGCACTTGGCGTTCGCGCGGGCCACATGCCGCTGGGCGCGTGCCTGCGCCACCTGCTCGGCTGCCAGCGCCGTGCCGGTCTGCGTTGATTCGACGTGCGCGTTGACGATGGCGCGATCCAGCGCCAGCCGTGCGGCATTGGCGCCGCACAGCAGAGCGACGGCGCTGCGTGCGTCTTCACGCACGGCCTGTTCAATGGCAGCGTCGTGCGCAGAGCGCGCCGATACCGTTTGCTGCAGCCCTTGCTGCGCCGCCGCGTTCTGCGCGGCTGCCTGGGCCACCAGGGCAGCCTGCTTCTGCGCACGCGCCATGGCGCCGAGCTTGCGCGCTTCGCGCACGCGGGCGAGCTGACGCAGCACATCGCTCATAGCGCCCCCACCACGGCTTCGAGGTCGGCCACGGTGCGCTCCAGCTTCACACGCGCATCGGCGTCCTGCTCAAAGAAGCGCGCAAGCGCGGCATGGGCGCGCAATGCGGTATCGCCCAGGGCATCGCTGCCTTCGCGGTATTCGCCAATCTGCACGAGCAATTCGATCTCCTGGTATTTGGCCAGCAGCTCGCGCACGCGTTGGGCGGCGGCGCGATGCGCTGGCGTGGTCACCTGCGGCATCACACGGCTGATGCTGGCCAGCAAATCGATGGCCGGATAGCGCCCGGCCAGCGCCTGCTTGCGCGAGAGCACGATGTGCCCGTCGACGATGGAGCGCACCTCTTCGGCAATCGGGTCGCTCTCTTCATCGCCCTCCACCAGCACGGTGTAGAAGGCGGTGATGACACCATGCGCACCCACACCCGCCCGCTCCAGCAACTGCGGCAATACCGAGAACGTGGAGGGCGGAAAACTGCGCCGCGTGGGCGGCTCGCCGCTTGCGAGCCCGACCTCGCGTTGCGCCCGCGCAAACCGCGTGAGTGAATCAACGAGCAGCAGCACGTTCTTGCCGCGGTCTCGGAAATACTCGGCCACGGCGGTGGCCACCAGCGCGCACTTCACGCGCTCCATGGCCGGCCGGTCAGACGTGGACACCACCAGCACCGTCTTGCGCCGCGTCGCCTCCGGCAGGCACAGCTCCAGAAATTCACGCACTTCGCGCCCGCGCTCGCCAATCAGCGCGATGACGTTGACATCGCTCTGCGCGCCGCGCGCGATCATGCCAAGCAGCGTGCTCTTGCCCACGCCCGACGGCGCAAAGATGCCCAGCCGCTGGCCAATGCCCACCGTCAGCATGGCGTCGATGGCACGCACCCCGGTGGAAAGCGGCGCGTCGATGCGGCGGCGTGACAGCGGGCTGGGCGGCTCTGCATGCGTTGAAACACGCTCGTTGGTGAACAGCGGTCCGCCGTCATCCATGGGCGCGCCCAGCCCATCGAGCACGCGGCCAAGCAACGCATCGCCCACGCCAAAACGATGCGCGCTGCCGGAGGGAATCACCTCCGTGGCGGCCGACAAGCCGTGCACGCTGCCCAGCGGCGTCAGCAAGGTGGACTGCCGCTCGAAGCCAACGACTTCCGCATAGATGCTGCGTTCACCGGGCGTGCGCAGTTCGCACACTTCGCCCAGCCGCGCCTGGATGCCCGATGCATTGAGCATGAGCCCCACCGCACGGTGAATGCGCCCGCGCATCTGGACGCCCGCAGCCATGCCGTCGGCGCGCTCCAGCACGTCGCGCAGGCTACGTTCCAGATCGCCCGCGTCGATGATGTGGCTGACGGCGGGTTCGGTCATCCTTCGTCCCCGACCAGTGCGGCGTGCAGCGCAGCCAGTTGCGTGTCGATGCCGGCTTCGACCACGCCGGATGCGGTCTCCACCACCAGCGCCTCTTCCGACAGGCTGGCATCGGGCACCACGCGCACGCGGCGGGTACCGTCGGTCATGGTTCCCAGCACACGCTCCAGATCCGCCACCTGCTGCGGGGCGATGCGCACCGTCAGCACGGGTTCGTGTTCGACCAGTGTTTCGATGCGCGCGAAGGCCTTGGCATAGATCGCCTCGCGCGGCAGATCGGCCGCCAGCTCGCGCACGGTGCGCGTGACGAGTTCGGCCATCAGCTGCTTCATGGCCGCCAAGGCACGCGCGTTGGCAAGCGCATCGGCGTACAGCCGCGTGGCGGCTTCGCGTTCGCCCTTTTCATAGCCTTCGTCGTAGCCGGCCTTGAGTCGTTGCTCGCGCTGCGCCTCGGCATCTTCCAGCAGGCGCTCACGTTCTTCCTGTGCGTTGCCGAGGATGCTCGTGGCATCGAGCAGCGCTGCGTACTCGTGCTGCTTGAGCACCTTGCGCTCGCTCAGGATATGCAGCTTGTCGGTGGTAATCAGAAAAGCCAGTCCCATGCCGGCACCTGTTCAGGAATCAAGCTCAGCCGCAGCAGCTCGCCCAGTTCTGCGCGTTGCGTGCGGCCCAGCAAATACGGCGGCCGATCAGCGTCGGCCGCGTTGCGCGGAAACTTCAACGCCAGCCGACGGATGACGGCCGGGCCAAACGGCACCAGAAAATCAGTCAGCAACCGGCGCCCACGGGCGCGCAGCGTTTCCACCGCCAGGCGCGGGTACTGGCGCTGCGCCTGCAGGGTCTCGGCAACGGCCTCGAAGGCCGGCATGCGCTCCAACGCAAAGGCCACCAGCGGCGCACCGAACGCCAGATCGATGGCCTGGCGCGTCTTGCGCGAGACTTCGCCCTCGCGCAGCCACTGGCGATGCAGGCAAAGGCCGCAGCACACGGCCAGGCGCTCCAGCGCGTCGGCGGGCAACAGGGCGACGCGCTTTTCCATGGCGGCAAAGTCGTAGTCCCATTCGCCGTGCAACTGATGGGCTTGCAGCAGCGCCCGCGCCAGCACGGCGCGCCCGGCCTCGCCATAACGGACGGGGTCGCGCAACGCCAGCGGCCAATCCGCCGGCAGCCACGACGCGTCGATATAGCGATCCGGCCGCAGGTTGAACGTGGCAACCAGCCCTGCCAGGCGCGCATCGTTGGTCATGACGCCCGCTCCGGCCGACGTCCGCTGAGGTTGTCGAACACGCCACGCCGCCATGCCACGAGACCTGTTACCACCATCGCCGCGACGATCAGCAAGCCGAGCAACCACACCAGGGGGTTGCGCGTGCTGAATGTGCCGAGCAACGCCGCGCCCTTTCGCACGTCCACCGGCACCGGCTGTGCGCCCTGCAAGAACAGCGATACGTTGTCGTAGCTCAGCCCTTCAATGCTGTGCGCGACGAGGTCTTTCACCATCGGCGCCATGGCGGTGAGGTTCACGCCGGGCCGGTAGCGGATGTAAACCGCAGCGGAGGCTGGCTTGGCCTTGTCGGCCAGCGGATCGTTCTCGGGAATCACGACATGCACGTGCGCGAGCATCACGCCATCCACATCCAGCAGCGTGCGCGACAGCTCCTGCGATACGCCGTAGATGTAGCGCACGCGCTCTTCAGCCGGCGTGGCTACCAGCCCCTGTTTCTGGAACACCTGGCCGAGTGACGCCAGGCGCGGGCGCGGCAGGCCCTGCGCACGCAGCACCGCCAGCGAGGGACCCATGTCGGCCTGGTCGACGGTAAGCGTCCAGGTGCGGCCTTCCTGGCCCTGGCCGTCCTGCACGAGCTTCTGCCCGCTGATGCCAGCCGCCGACAGCGCGGACACCATCTCGTTGACCTCGACCTCCGACAGGCCGGTGTACAGCTCCTGCTCGCACCCGGCCAGGCCGAAGAGGCAGGCAAGCGCCATCAGCACACCCAGCAATCGGTTCATGTCAGCCTTCCTGGTTCTTCAGCAGCGAGTGGCTCACGCCGTTGGCGGCCTGCGCAAAGCTCATATCCATCTGGTACTCGGCCAGCGTCATCGAGGCGAAGTAGCTGAAGTCGGCCAGCTTCACCATGGTCATGGTCACGTCCATGCTGTCGAGCGAGTCGAGCATTTCCTGCCGCTTGCTGTTGATGCTGGTGTAGCGCTCGTTGAGGTCGTGGCCGTAGTCGCGCCACTGGCCCATCGCACCGTCGGCGCCGGGCCCACGCGTGAACGAGAACGACACATCCGGCACCGGCGATGGCGTTGCGTGGGAGGCCATCGGAATGGGCTGCGCCGGCAACGTCGCGGGCTGCACCGTCGTGGTGGCAACCGGGCGCATCATGCCGCCAAACTGCTGGGCGTCGGTGGGCATGGCGGCCTGCGTAGCCGGAGTGCCGATGCCCTGCTCGACCTGCCCCGGGCCCTGGGCCGCATACGCCGCGGGGTTCACCTGCGCGGCCTGGCTGGCGCCGGCAGCACCGCCGGCTTGCGCCTGTGCGGCCTGAGTCGCGGCAACGGCCGCAATCGCATTCGCTTCGATCGACATCGTGCCCTCCTGAATTCGGTGAAGCGGCGGCAGGCCGCGCCCGCCGCCGCTGGGGTTGCGCGTCAGCTCGCGCGCGCGCCGTCGCGGACGGCACCGGCTGCCGAAGCCGCCGTATTGCTCAGCGATTGGGCCGCGCCGATGATGCCGCTGGCTGCGGCGCCCTTGGCTGCAGCGGCCTGCACTGCCGTGGCGATCTTCAATTGGTCATCGCCGGACTGGTTGATGCTGCCGATGGCGCCGTCGACGCCGGTGGTGGGTGTACCTGCCATGGTGCTCTCCTGGATGTCAGTCAAAAGGGTCAAAAGGATCAAACGGAACTACCAACTGCCTGGCGGTGGCAGCCGGCCTCGCATCTGCCGGCGGCCTCCGTACGACACACCCCACGCGCGGGAAAGGGGACCCGCTGCGCTACGGTGTTTGCGGCTGGATCGGCCACGTGACCGATTGCCCGCCGCGGTCGAGCACCACACCATCTGAAGCGATGCTCTTCACCTGGAGGCCGCCCTTGAGACGGGCACCCTCGAAATACAACTGGCCGTCACGCGTCTGCACAAAGCGCGTGCCGTCTTCGTCTTCATACGTGCTCACGATGGCGGGCAGGCCGTCGGGGCGCGGCGTTTCCGCCACGATGTTCGGCGGCGGCGGGCCATCCCACGCCACGCGGTCGACCACCTCGACGGCCGGCTTGGCGTCGCGCGCGTAGTTGCGGATACGCTGCCATGCCTGTGCGCGATCGGCCGTGCCGCTCACCACGATGCGGCCATGCCCGTCGTAGGCCACGTTCAGCGCGGCCGTGCCGCTTGTGCCGCCGGCGCTGAAGTACTGCTGCGCAGCGGCCAGCAGATCGCTCACCACATACACCTCGCCAATCGACACATCGGACAACCCGCGCGCGCGGCTCAGCAGCGCCTGATGATCTGCCTCGGTCGGCACGTAGCCGGACACGCGCGACGTGCCGTCTGACGCTGGCGTCACCACAATCTCCGCCGGGTCACCCAACGCGTGGCGGACCTGCGCTGCACGCGCTGCCGGGTCGCGGCCCCACAGCGACCAGCCGTCATGCCCGGCAAACGCGACCACGCCGCCGGCCAGCAGCACCGCAAGCCACAGGCCGATGCCGGCAACCAGCCACGTCCGCCCGCGCCCCGCCTTGGTGGACACCCGCGACAGCCACACCGCGGCGGCCAGCGGCATCCACGACGGCACGCGCTCTGCCAGCACCGCAGCACCCGCGCCTTCCACTGCGGCGGCCGGCATGCGGATCGTCCCGACCTTTTCGATGCCGACGCGGATGTCGCCCATGGCAATCACATCGCCTGGCACCACGCTGCGGCGCGTCTGGCCGAATGGCTGGCCGTTGAGCGTTGGCTCGGCGTCATCCAGCCGGCGTGCAGAGACAGCAATGCCGCCCACCTCGAACATCAGCTCGCGCGCAGCGACACTGCTGTCGGGCACGATGATTTCGCAGTTGGGCGCCGAGCCGACCACGTTGGCGCCCATCCGCAGCGGCATCGATCTGCCGTATAGCGGGCCGCTCAGGAAGCACAGCTTCCAGGGCGATTTATCCGAGTGCGGCGAGGGTTGTGTGGCTGGCTGGTTCATGCAGTCGCGAAACAGGCGGCGTGGGCAAGGTGCCGACACTGGCCGGCGGCTGGTTGGGTGCCGGCGTGTTGGGCAACGGGCCCGGTTTCCAATCGGTCGATCCCGGCACCGGCATGCCAACGCCCGGGATCGATACGGCAGGCACGTCGTTCGGATTGGTACTGGCGGCGGTCAGGATGCGGGGGGTCAGCAGATAGAAGCGCTCCATGTGCTGGCCGGTCTTGTTGGTGTACTTGAACAGGTTGCCGATGAAGGGCACGTCCGACAGGAACGGAATGCCCGACTTGGTGTTGTTCAGGCTGTCGGAGTTGAAGCCGGCAATCAGCAGGCTCTTGCCTTCTTCGATCATCGCCTTGGTCACGATCGAACGCTCCTGCACCACCGGCAACTGCGAGACGCGGTCGTTGGTCAGGTTGCCGTCGTCGATGTCGATCGACATCATCACGCTCATCTGCCCGGCCTCGTTGACGATGAGCGGCGTGACCTTCACGCTCGTGCCCGTCGTGATGCCGTACAGGGACGCATCCTGAAAGCCCGACACCGGCACGTAGAAGTGGATGAGGTTTTCGAGGATGGCTTCGGTGTTGTCGAGCGCCAGCACCTTCGGCTTGGCTTGCAGTTGCGCATTGCCGCTCTGCGTGAGCGCATTGATGCGCGCCAGCAGGTAGTTGCGCAGGCTGCCGCCAATCGATGCGGTGAGCGCCATGCCGATCGGGGTCGTGGCGCCGGTCTGGCCGTCTTCCGTGGTGCCGAGGTTGAACGTGAGCGGCGGATTGTTGCCGTTGCCGGATTGGAAATCGCCGTGCGTGGTATGCAGGCGCCAGTCGACGCCGAGGCTGTCGAGCGAATCGGTGCTGATGTCGATGATGGTGAGGTTGATCTCCACCAGTCGCGGCTTGGTATCGAGCGAGGCAATCAGACGCTCGTACTGCGCCATGTGCTCGGGCACGTCGCGGATGAGCACGGCGTTGATGCCCGCGTCGGCCTCGATGCGAGGGAGGTCAGGCGGTGCACCACCGCCCGATGCGGCGGGCGCCTGCGCGCCGTAGCCGGAATCGCCCTGCGCGCCGGCCAGCGGAATCTCGATGCGCGGCACGTTGATGCTGTCACCGGAGCTGAGCTTCATCTGCCGGGTCGGCCCAGTCAGCCGCATGGCGCGCGTGGGCGACATGCCGGGGCTGCTGGCACCCGGGTTGGGCGCGCCCAGCAGGCGACGCATCATGGTGGCAATGCCCGGAATCGTCACGGGCTTGCCAGACCGGTTGATCTCCACATCGCCGGCCCATGCGTACTTGAGCGGGAATGCGCGAATCTCGGCGCGATCCATGCCGCGCGACGGATCGGCAATCGATGCAATGGCCTGGCGCACCAGTTCCACATAGCGCTTCGGGCCAGATGCGTAGACGGTGTTTTCCTTGTCGCTCACAACCAGCGGAAAGCGCTGATCGGTGATCTGCATGGCGCGCAGGATCTGCGCAAGCTCCGGGCCGCTGCCCTTCGGAATCGGGAAGACCTGCGTCTGTGAATCGTCTGCGCGATCCACGTAGATGAGCGAACCGTCGTAGTACCACGTGAGCCCGTAGGTGGCGCACACGGTATTGAGCGTGCTGGCAGGCGGGCCCGAGAACTTGCCGTTGATGGTGCCTTCCACCTTCGGGTCGACAACCGCCGTCACGCCTTGGGATGCCGCCAGCTCGCGGATGAAATCGCCCACCTTCTTGCCTTCGGCCACCAGCGTGTACGACCGGTTGCGCCAGCGCAGCTCGGCCGCCTGCACCAGGGCCGCCGTCGTCAGCAGCCATAGGCACGCTGCTGATGCACTCCACCGCAGGAATCGATAGCGTTTGTTCACGCGTGTTCTCGCTCGGTTATGTTGTTGTTTGTTCGGCGCCATCTCGCGATCCCCCCGCTAGAAAGGCGCCACACCGCCGTAAAACACCTGATCGAGTGCCATGCGGGCAAAACGCAGCACTTCGCGTCCACCCCACCCCGCCAGCACCACGATGGTCACCATCACCGCAATCAGCCGCACCGACAGGCCGATGCTCTGATCCTGGATCTGCGTCACTGCCTGCGCGATGGCAATCAGCAACGCCGATACCGTCGCTACGGCCACCACCGGCAACGAGACCAGCAGCACCAGAAGCAAGCCCTGGCGTGTGGCTTCGAGAATGGTGGCGCTCATGTTCATGGGCCTGTCTCCTTGTGCGTTCTATGCGTTCTGTGTTCAGGCGGGGTTGGTCACCCAGCCCACGGTGTTGAGCTCGATGGCTTCGTCGATCTCCTGGTACGACAGCACCGGCAGATCGCCAAACACCGGCTGCAACATCGTCTTGACGTAGCGCCGGCAATTGAGCGACACCATCACCGCCAGCGGGCGACCATGTCGGTCTTTCTCCAGCGGGCGTGTGCCGCCCAGGATCTTCACCACCTGGTCGGTAATCGCCTGCTTGGCCTCACGCGTGAGGCTCAACACGCTGCCCTGCTTGGTGTGCACGACGGCCTGCTCGATGCGTTCCTGCAAGGACTGCTCGAACAGCACCACATCGAGCACGCGGCTGGTGCCGCAGAACTGCTCGGTGATCTGGCGGTGCAAATCCACGCGCACCAGTTCCACGAGGCCGATCACGTCTTCAGGCTCCTTGGGCGACCACGTGATCAGGCTCTCGAAAATGGCCCGAAGGTTGCGGATCGACACGCCCTCCTGCACCAGCCGGCGCAGCACTTCGGTAATGCGCTGCGGGGGCACCAGGCGAGTGAGTTCGGCCACCAGTTCGCCGTGTTCGCGGCGCATGATCTGGATGAGGTTCTGTGTTTCCTGAATGCCGATGAGCGACGCGGCGTTGCGCTCGATGAGCGTTTCGACTTCGGCGGCCAGGCGGTCTTCTGCAGGCACGGCACTGTCTGGAATCGCATCGCGCTCCGGCAGCGTGCCTTCGGCGGCCAGCACGTCCTGCACGAGCAGCGCGTAACCGTGAGGCGGCAACGCCGCATCCCAGTTCAGTTGCACACGCGGGAACACCGCACCGAGCCTGCGCTGCACGCGTGACTTGGCTTCGGCCAGGCGGGTCTGCAAAGCAACGAGTTCGATCTCGCCACGCAGGTCTTCCGACAGGCGCACCGCAATGGGTGCCGCAATGCCTTCTGCGGGCGAGCCTGCTTCGGGCTCGGTCAACCGCCGTGCGTCGGGGCCGAGCACAAGCAGATCGAGTGGCGGGGCCTGCCGGCGCTGGCGCATGCGGAGGAACGCAGCCGAAGCGGTGCCGATCGCCAACAGCAGGAACGACCACTTGGGAAACCCCGGCACCAGCAGGAACGCCAGCAGCACGCCGCTGGCCATCAGCATGCCGCGCGGGTGGGCGGTGATCTGCGCGCCGATCTGCTGGCCGAGGTGGCGGGCCTCGCGGTCACGCGTCGCCACACGGGTGGTGACGATGCCTGCGGCAATCGACACCAGCAGCGACGGAATCTGCGAGGCCATGCCGTCGCCCACCGTCAGGATCGCGTAACGGTGCAGCGCATCGCCAATCGACATGCCGTGCATGAGCGCACCCACGGCAATGCCGGCCAGGATGTTGATGACCGCGATGATGATGCCGGCAATGGCGTCGCCCTTGACGAACTTCATCGCGCCGTCCATCGCGCCGTGCAGCTGCGATTCCTGCTCCAGCGCTTCGCGGCGGCGCTTGGCTTCGTCAGACGTGATGATGCCGGCACGTAGATCCGCGTCGATGCTCATCTGCTTGCCGGGCATTGCATCCAGCGAAAACCGCGCACCCACCTCCGCCACGCGCTCCGAGCCCTTGGCGATCACGATGAACTGCACCACCGCGATCACCAGGAACACCACGCCGCCCACTACAAAGTTGTTGCCGACCACCAGCTTGCCGAACGTGTCGATCACGTGGCCCGCGTTGGCCTGCAGCAGGATCAGCTTGCACGAGGCGATGTTCAGCGACAGCCGGAACAGCGTCGTAAACAGCAGCACCGCCGGAAATGACGAGAACGCAAGCGCCGACGGCAGATAGATCGACACGCACAGCAACACGATGCTGGCCGCCAAATTGAGCGAGATGAGGCCGTCCAACACGACGGTCGGCAATGGCAGCACAAAGAGCGCAACCACCGCCACCACAAACACGGCAATCGCGATGTCGTAGTTCACCAGCCGCGCCCAGCGCATGCCGGTGAGCGGAACGTTCAACGCTGCAGCAAGATTCCGAGGCTTTGCCATGGAGCGCCTTTGGGCCTGTTTGGGGCCGATTGGGCCCAGGGCCCACGAATGTCCGTAGAAGGCGGACGCTGTTCAGCCCCCCCTTCCCTTGCGAAAAGTGTAGAGGTGGGGGGCCTCTGCGCTCAACGCTGAAACTCGTAGTCGCGCGGCCAATCTCTGACGAAGTTTCGGGGTCGACTACGCTTTTCGGTAGTTCATCGCGGCGTGTGCGCGCCACTACAGTGAGTGCATTCACTTGCCACGCGAGAGGCCACGGTTGACTGCTTCGAATGTGGGTGCCGGCGATGTCCGCGCGCCGATCCTGTTTGGCGAAGAACACATCGTGGTCGATGCGGAATCGATCCGCCTGGGTGCGATGGCGCGCGCCGAGTCCTTCTCTGAAACCGCGCAGGATCTGCGGGCCGCGCACGGTGCGCAGGAACGGCAATTGCTGTTGCGCGCCGTCTTGCGCAGCATCGGTTTCGACTGGCTCTGCTACTACCGGCTGACCCGCATTGGGGAATCGATTACGCGCGTGCTGTACTTCCGCGCGTATTCCCCGCCCAACTGGCCCAAGCGCTACGTCGACGAGCGTTACTTTGAAGTCGACCCGCGGTTGGCCTTCGCGCTGCGCTACGAATGGCCCCTCGTGTGGGATCTGGCCGACCTGGGCGCAACACTCACCGCTCCGGCAGATGCAGATCGCCTGCACCGCCTGTTGCAGGACGCCGAACGCTACGGCCTGCGCAGCGGTATCAGCTTCGGTGTCGTGAGCCCCCGCAGCCTGGAGCACAGCGTCATCTGTTTTGGATCGGGCAACAACGCCAAGGGCTGGATTGCCGACAACGTGGTCGGCCAAGCCTATGCCGTGGGGCTCGGCCTGCACGAATTCCTCATGCAGCACGCCAAGCCGTTGCATGAAGACACGCACGCGCGTGCGCTCACGCAGGTGCAACGGCAGATTCTGGAGTTCATCACCAGCGGGTTGTCGGACAAGGCGATTGCCGAGCAGCTCAACATGTCGCCGCACAACGTCGACTATCACCTGCGTCAGCTCAAGAAGAAATACGGTGCACAGAACCGCGTGCAGCTCGCCTATATGGCCGGGCGCATGTTCATGACATGAATACGCTCGACGCTCGCATGCTCTCGGCTGTGGACCAGACATTGGCGCGTACGCTGTCGCGCCTTTACCTGGCGCGCGCGGCACTACCGTTTTCCGTAGGGAACACACCCTACGAAGCGCGTTGCGAAGCCCACGCCGTGCAGGCCGCGGCACAGGCCTATCGATTCACGCTGGGCGATGCGCCGGGCTGGCTGCTGCTCGATGCCGCCGCCGAGCATGCGTGGCTGGCCGACGCCGCAGATGCGCACGTGCCGCAAGCCCTGCGCTGCGCCGTGCTGGCCGACGCCCTGGCGCCACTCACACGGGCCACCGAACAACGCAGCGGACGCGCGCTGGCGTGGCTACCTGAGACCGCGCCGCCCGACATCCGGTTGGATCGACCGGACGTCCTGCAAATGATGATCAGCCGCCGCGATGCCGATCCGGCAGAGGACGGTGCCGCGCCGTGGCTGGCACGGGCCGGGCTGCTGTTCGACGCGCCACAGGTTCTGCCCGAACTGTGCCCGCCGGAGCTGGCCGCGGAGCCCATTCCGCTGGCCGCGTTCATGGGCACACAGGTGCCGCTGCGCTTCGAACTGGGCGCCACCTTTCTGTCGCGCCGCGACTTTGCCAGCATTGCGCTGGGCGACATCGTGCGCATCGAAAAATGGCTGCCTGCGGGCAATGCGCTGCGCTGCGTGGCCCGCGTGCGGGGGCGGCTGCACCTGCGGGTGTTCGGGCAAGTGCAAGGCTCCCGCATCGTCGTGGAAAACGTGGAGGAAAAACCGATGGCAACCGAGAACCCAGCCCCCTACACCGCTGCATCCGGCACGGAGCCCACAGCGCACCCGCTCCCCACCGACAGCCTGGACGACATCGAACTGGTCACCACTTTCGAGCTGGAAGAGCGGCGGCTGTCATTGGCCGAACTGCGTGCGTTGCGGCCCGGCACGGTCATGGAGCTGGCGCAGCCGCTCAATCAGGCTGTCATCCGCATCCTGGCCAATGGCATGCCGGTGGGCGAAGGCCATTTGATTGCAGTCGGCAACCGGCTCGGTGTGCGCGTGTCGCGCTTCATCGGTCAGGCGGCACCCGGGCAGGCATAACGCCCGCCCTTCCCTCAACAAGAACAACGCATCGACACACTCGACACGCCTCATGGGAAACCTGCCCAATCCCGTAGCGATGATTGCCGTGGTGGCGGCGCTGGGCATCGCGCCCTTTGCCGCACTCATGGTCACGAGCTACACCAAGCTGGTGGTGGTGTTTGGCCTGCTGCGCTCGGCACTGGGCATTCAGCAGGTGCCGCCCAACATTGTGCTCAACGGCATCGCGCTGATCCTGACGGTGTTCATCATGGCGCCAGTCGGCATGGACATGGTCGACAACCTGCGCGGGCGCAACTTCAACCTGAGCAGCCAGATGAGTGTGGATGACGTGATCGCCATCCTCGATGCCGCGCAGCCGCCGGTGAAGAAATTCCTGCAGACCCATACCCTGGAATCAGAGCGCAACTTCTTCGTCAAATCCGCCACGAGCATCTGGCCCAAGGAGCGCGCCGCCGGCCTCAAGAACGACGATCTGACAGTCCTCGTACCGAGCTTCACCCTCACCGAGCTGATCAAGGCGTTCCAGGTGGGCTTTGTGCTCTACATCATCTTCGTGGTGGTCGACCTGATAGTGGCCAACCTGTTGCTGGCGTTGGGCATGCAGATGATCGCGCCGACCACCATCTCCGTGCCGTTCAAGCTGCTGCTGTTCGTGATGCTCGATGGCTGGTCGGTGCTGGTGCACGGGCTCGTGCTGTCTTATCGATAGAGGTGGCGACCATGCGTGCGAGTGCTTTCATCGTTGCCGCCATGACTTTTGGCGCCTGCATGGCAGCCACGTCTGCCGTGGCGGGACCACGCATTGATGCGCGCGCTTTCGCCACGCTGGCCGCCACGTGTGCACCGCGCGTTGACCGCCTCACGCTAGAAGCGCTGGTGCGCACGGAGTCTGCCTACAACCCCTATGCGATCGGCGTGGTGGGCGGCAGGCTGGTGCGCCAACCTGCCACGCTGGAAGAAGCCGTGGCAACCGCGCGTTCGCTGGAACGCCAGGGCTACAACTTCAGCGTCGGGCTTGGGCAGGTCAACCGCTACAACCTCGCGCGCTTTGGCGAGACACTGGAAACCGCCTTCGACGCCTGCCGCAACCTGCGTGCAGGCGGCACCATCCTCGCCGAGTGCTTTGCGCGCTCACTGCCTCGCTATGGAGATCAGCAACAGGCGTTGCGCGCGGCGCTGTCTTGCTACTACAGCGGCAATTTCGAAACCGGCTTCCGCCATGGCTATGTGCAGAAGGTTGTCGCCAACGCTGGCGACGTGCCGGCCATCGTGCCCGACGCCGCCGCCCCTGGGCGGATCGAGCCGATTCCTGTCGTGCCCGCCGGCGGCGGTACGCCGGGCCCAAGAGCACCACGCCCGGCCTCGACCTCTGCACAACCACGGGTGCTGACCGGTAGCGCGTGCACGGGCCAGACCGGCCGGCAGGTGATGATCGTTGCGTGCAATCGCGCCGACGGCACATCGTGCCTGCGCTGCGTGGCGCTGCCCCGCTGAATGCCGCCGGCAGCTTGCACATCGTCCATCCCGGTCAGATCAGGCTCAGGCGACCCGCAATGTAGGCCAACTGCGCGCGGTTGGTCGCGCCGTAGCGGCGGCGAATCAGGCGCAGGTGGTAATCAACGTTGTGTGCCGTGGTGTGCAGCTTGATGGCAATTTCCTTGTCGCTCATGCCGGCGGCCAGGCACGTCAGCACACGGCTTTGCATGACGGTGAGCGGTACCTCTTCACCAGATACGCGCGTGTTGCGCGTGAACGTTTGCAGTGGCGCCCGCCAGACCTGATGCAGCGCCATGCCAAAGAGGATCGACTGGCCAAGCACGCTGTCGCTGATCCACTCCCGCCCTGCATGCGGTGAACTGAGGCTGACAATCGCTTGGCTCATGCCCTTGCCGGCGCCCAGGCTGAACATCACGCCGCTGCGCAGGCCGTGTTCGTCCATCGTCTGCAGCAGCGTGCGCATCGCCGGTTCCATGCGCGCCTGGCCGCGCGCCAGCGATGCCAGATCCCACACCAGCGGCATGCCCGTGGCAAACACCGCCGGCAGGCGCGGGTCGACGGTGAAAAGGCGCTCGTCGCAATAGCGCTGCAGGAACCGCGGCGTCACGTAGTTCTTGAGCATGGCCACCGTAGGCGGCGCGTTTTCGTGGGGCTCGGTCAGCGCGTAGGTGAGGGATGAAAAGCCCATCAGCCCCATCAGCCCGGACACAATGCGTGCGCGCTCGGCCACCCCGCGTGCGGCCTGTAGTTCGGCAGCCAGGCGCAGGCGACCCGGCTGTGCGGGCGCGGGCTCGAACAGCAGCGCGTGCTCGTCCACGGGAACAACGTCCGTGCCCGGCGGCAGCGGCACGAAGAAGCGATCGCCATTGGCGGCATCGTCTGCAGCAGTGCGTGCGGCCAGGGAATCGGCGTGCCCGGGTAGCGGTGCAGTGTCCGCCTTCGCGGACAGCGCATCCAGGTCGAGCTGGACGGAAGCGCTTGCGCAGGTGGAAACGCCGGACTGCGCGTCCGCCCCCTTGAGCGCGGTGCGCATGTCCATCAGCAGCGCCACGTCTTCGGCGCGGGGGAAACGTACTGCCTGCAAACCATCTGAGCGATGTGCGGCGGCCATTGCCGTCCTCCGGTCATGTTGGAAACACTGCTTGGCCGCCGGAATGCTTCCGGCCATAGCCAAGACTGTTTCCCCCCCGGGGGATGACATTTGCTGTGCGGCGACCCTGAGCACCGCTGGGCATGGATCGTGAAAAGCGACGTCCGGCCTACGTTTTGGCGCATTGTTGCAAGCTGACGGCAAGGTTGTCCAACAAAACTTTTTAGTGCCCCACCATCGACGTGGCTTATGTTGCAATGCAGCGGAGGACGCCGCTGACAGCGGTCGCAGGACGGCGCATCCATGCCCCTTGCGGCATGCCGGACATCACTGTGTCAGGATTGACCGCGCGTTATATCCAACCCTATATTGCGAATAATTAACCCAATCTGTCGCCGGCGCCCAACGCGTCACCTCGTGGTTTGCGGGAATCATCCGGCCAGCCAACCGCACCTTCGCAACGTATCCGCATGTCCGCTTCCATCTGGACGCCTCTGCTGCTTTCACTCAAGGTGGCCGGCTGGGCGACCGTCCTGAACCTCGTGCTGGGCGTGGGCGCGGCTTACGCACTCGCGCGCACGCGCAACCGCCTGCGCGACGTCATCGACTCAATCCTGACGCTGCCCCTGGTGCTGCCGCCCACGGTGCTCGGCTATTACCTGCTGGTGCTGCTGGGCCGGCGCGGCCCAATCGGTGGGTGGCTCGACAGCATCGGGATCCAGCTCGTCTTTACGTGGCAGGGCGCGGTGATTGCCTCCACGGTGGTGGCGTTTCCTCTGGTCATGAAATCCGCACGCGCCGCCTTTGAAGGCGTGGATCACCAACTGGAAAATGCGGCGCGCGTGCTGGGCCTGCCGGAGGCTGCCGTGTTCTTTCGCGTCACGCTGCCGCTGGCCGCACGCGGCATTGCAGCCGGCGTGCTGCTGGCCTTTGCGCGTGCATTGGGCGAATTTGGTGCCACGCTCATGATTGCCGGCAACCTGCCGGGCCGCACGCAGACGCTTTCCGTGGCCATCTACGAAGCCGTGCAGGCCGGCGACGACGCCACGGCCAATACGCTAGTGCTGATCACCTCACTCACCTGCATCGTGGTGCTGGTGGTTGCCAGCCGGCTGCTGCAAGGGCGCGCGCCGAACCTTCAGGAGCAACTGGCATGAGCGGCGGCATGATCGATCTCGTCGTGCAGAAAACGCTCACCAGCGCGGCGCGTGTGTTCTCGCTGGACATTGCCGTACGCTCGGACAGCCGGCGCGTGGTGCTGTACGGGCCGTCGGGCGCGGGCAAGAGCCTCACGCTGCGCGCCATTGCCGGCCTCATGACGCCCGAGCGCGGCCGCATCGTGCTGAACGGGCGCACGCTGTTCGATCACGCCGACGGCATCAACCTCAGCGCGCAAGAACGCCGCGTCGGCTACCTATTCCAGGACTACGCGCTCTTCAACCACCTGACGGTGACGCAGAACATTGCGTTCGGGCTCAAGCGCGGGTGGTTCAACCCGCCACGCCGCACACACGACCCTCGCGTGCAGCAGTGGATCGACACGTTCGAGTTGGGCGCCGTCGCCGCCAATTACCCGACGCAGATTTCCGGCGGGCAGCGCCAGCGTGTGGCGCTGGCCCGCGCGCTGATCGCCGAGCCGTCCATGCTGCTGCTCGACGAGCCCTTTGCCGCACTGGACCCGGCGCTGCGCACGCGCATGCGTTCCGAGCTGTCTGCCCTGCAAGCGCGGCTGCGGGTGCCGATGCTGATGATCACGCACGACCCGGCCGATGTGGAGATATTCGGAGACCACGTATTCGAGCTGCGCGATGGCCGCGTCGTGGCCGATGCGGTGCGCGCGCCCGATGCGGCACCGCTGTCGCCGTATCCGCATCTGACGGCTGTGGTGAACCGCTAGAAAACGCCTAACGCGAGCCCGGTTGCCATGGCCTGCCCGAGGGTGCGGCAGCGCTCCAGATCGTCTGCCCCGATGCGCTTGGGAGCCAGGATGGCCTCGGGCGTTTGCGCATGCGTGCAGACGATGATCGGCTCGGCCACGGGCTTGAGCCGCCAGCCGGTGGCAATGCGTTCAATCTGGCGCACCGCGTTCTGGCCATCGCTGCCTGCACAGATCAGGCACGCGTATGGACGGCCGTTGATACGGTCGAGCACCGGGTAATAGCAGCGGTCGAAAAAGTCTTTGAGCTGCCCGCTGATGGCGGCGAGGTTTTCCGGTGTCGCGAAGAGATAGCCGTCCGCCGCCAGCACATCGTCGGGGCCGGCCTGCGCCGCGTGCCGCAACCGCACCGCAATGCCGCCCTCTTCTGCGGCGCCCGCCTGAGCGGCCTCGGCCATCTGGCGCGCGCCACCCGTCATCGAGTGGTAGACGATCAGCAGGGTTTTGGGCGTCATGGGGGCTTAGGCCAATCCCAGGATCACGCTCGACGCTTCAAAGACAGCCACGGCTTCCACACCTTCGGCCAGTGCCAGTGTTTCCACAGCGGTGCGCGAGAGCATGGCCACCAGCACGGTTTCGCCCGCCGACGCGGCGTTCGCATCGAGCAGGCGCAGGCGCACTTCGGCCTGCACCGCGCCATCGCGGATTTCCGTGACCACGCACGGCAACTGATTTTCTGCCGAGACGCGCCATTCGCCGGCGCCGCGCATCAGCATCACGGCAGGCGCCTTGATGAGCGCGACGGCCTGCACACCCGGCGCCAGCCCCAGCATGCGCGTGCTTTCCTGGGTGATGGTGGCGGCAACAGCCTGGCCGCCCGGCAGGCGCAGCGTCACCACATCATTGACGGCGCCCGACGCCACCGATTCCACCGTGCCGAACAGGGTGTTGCGCGCGCTCGTGCGCAGCATCAGGCGGCGCAGCAGGTTGACGTCTTCGCTGGCAGCCTGCGCGGCGGCATCCAGGCGTTCGACAAAGCGACGGTGCTCGGCTTCCAGCACGCGGAAGCTTTCGATCAGCCGTTGCGCGCGCGGCGTCAACACACTGCCACCGCCGCCCTTGCCGCCCGTGGTGCGCACCACCAGCGGCTCGCCGGCTAGGTTGTTCATGGTGTCGATGGCGTCCCACGCGGCCTTGTAGGAAAGACCCACGGTTTTGGCGCCTGCAGTGATGGAGCCGGTCTGCCCGATGGCAGCCAGCAGTTCGATCCGGCCGCGCCCGCCCCAGTTGTCTTCACCGGCGCGCAGCCAGATGGTGCCGTCGAGTTCCAGCATGTCGTCTCGTCTTGGATGGAGATTGCAACATGCAGGATGTTAACGCTGATTCGTCGGCTCAAGCCGCCGCCAGGCGCGGCGTACGCACATGCAGCAGCACCGAGCGCGAGAGCAGCAGCCCGCCCAGGAAGCCGAACAGCGCGCTGAACATCGCCATGAAGCTGGCAGAGTGCGAGACCTCCGGGTGCATCGCTAGCATCACGTTGTAGGCATAGCGGGCAGCGAACAGGCCCACGATCACCACCATCGGCACCCAGCTTCCGGGCACGCGTACGGTGCGGGCCGTTTCAGACACGGCGCCGTTGGGCGGCGACATGTATGTCAGCAGGAATGCCATCAGAACGGCCACCAGCCACATCGTGAGCGCAAGCGCGCTGCCATGGCTTGCCATCGACACGCCGTAGAGCGAGTACGCAGCGACCACCAACGGCAGAACGATCAGGCGGCGGCGCGACACGATGCGGGGCTGCATCTGACGCACCCCAATGGCGATCAGCACGGCAAACACCACGAACACCCAGGTGGGCGTATGCGACACGATGGAGGCGATCGATTCGAGCATGGCGGTCTCCCTGTTGGAATGACGCCAGCTTAGGTGCCGGCCCCCGCACGCGGGAGCGGATTGCGACGAACGGCAGAAACGCCGGTGTGAATGGCTCAGTCAGCCGCTCAGTCAGCCCCGCAGTCAGCCGCGCCGTCAGCCCAGCGCGGCGCGTACGCCGGCATCTACCACGGACAGGTGCGCCCGCAGCAAACGGTCGAAACCTTCGGCCGTGACAGGCTTGCCGATGTAGTAGCCCTGGATTTCCTGGCAGCCCGCCTTGGCGAGGAACTCCACCTGATCGGCGTCTTCCACACCTTCGGCGGTGACGGTCATGCCCAGGGCGCGCGCCATGGCGACGATGGCCTCCGTCAACGCCACGGAATCCGGATCGCCCGGAATGCCGGTGATGAACGAGCGGTCGATCTTCACGTTGCTGATCGGGAAGCGCTGCAGATACGACAGCGATGAATACCCGGTACCGAAATCGTCGATCGAGATCCTGATGCCCTGCGCGGTGAGCGCATCGAACATCGGGCGGACCTCATCCGCACCGCCCATCAGCAGGCTTTCGGTAATTTCGACTTCAAGCGCGGTGGGCGGCAGGCCGCTGTCGGCCAGCGTCTGTTCGATCATCGGGACCACGTCGCCGGCCTGGAACTGGCGCGCCGACAGGTTGACCGCCATGCGGAAGTCATAGCCCAGCGCTTCGTACCAGATCACGGCCTGCTCGCAGGCGCGGCGCAAGACCCATGCGCCAATCGGCACGATCAGACCGGTCTCTTCCGCCACCGGGATGAACTCCACCGGCGAGATCGCCCCAAGCTTGGCGCTGTTCCAGCGCAGCAGTGCCTCGGCACCGACGATGCGATGGCTGGCCAGGTCGTACTTGGGTTGATAGACGAGCTGCAGTTCGTTGTTCTCGCGCGCATCGCGCAGCGCGTTTTCCAGCATGTAGCGGCGTTGCAGCCGGGCGTTGAGTTCAGCCGTGTAGAACTGCGCACGGTTGCGACCGTTCTGCTTGGCGCGGTACATGGCGGCGTCGGCAGAACGCAGCAGGTCGGAACCCGAGATGCCGTCATGCGGATACAGCGCCACACCAATCGACACACCCAGGTAGTAACGTCCGTTGACGGTATCGAAGGGCTCGCGCATGGCCTGAAGCAAACGTTCAGCCAGCAGTGCGATGCGCTTTCCCTCAACACGCTGGTCGATCAGGATGACGAATTCGTCACCGCCCAGGCGGGCGATTACGTCGCCGGGGCCGATGCAATCGGTCAGGCGCGCCGCGGCGCTTTGCAGCAGCGTGTCGCCGCAGGCATGGCCGGCAGTGTCGTTCACGCTTTTGAAGCGGTCGAGATCGAGGAAGAAGAGCGCCAACTCGCGGCTCTCGTCGCGCGCGCTCTCAATGGCGCCTTCCAGGTGCGCGATGAAGAAGCTGCGGTTGGTCAGGCCCGTGAGCGCGTCGTGCGCGGCCAGATGGCGCAAGCGCTGCTCGGCGCGCTTGATATCGGTGATATCGGCAAACGACAGCATCACGCTGCTGGGTGCCGGCTCGGCATGGCGGCGGATGGGAATGATGTTCTGCCGCACCCACATCAACTCGCCCGTTTTGAGCAACAGCCCGTACACGCGGCCGAAGATGGGTTCGCCGGTGCGCAGCACCAACGCGGACGGCATCATGGTCGAACCGACTTCCTTGCCGTCTTCATCCACAACGCGTTGAATCGGGTCGAGCCGGTTACGCCCCACGAGCTGCCCGGGGCGCACGCGCAGGATGCGCTCGGCGCTGGCGTTGGCGGCCTGCACCACGCCGTCCGGCGACATGATGACGACGCCTTCATGCAAATTCGAGATCGCCAGGCGATAGCGCTCTTCGCTTTCGGCCAGGCCGCGTTCGACGGTGTCCTTCTGAATGGCAACGCCTGCCAGGTGCGTGACGTCGTCGAGGAAATGCTGCTCTTCTTCCACGGGCATGCACGGTTGTCGATAGAACAGCGCGAGCACGCCAAGCTTGTCCCCGCGAGACGAGCGGATCGGCAACGCCCATGCAGAAGCAAAACCCGCAGCCAATGCCGCCGTGCGCTCGTGTTGCCAGCGCGGGTCGGTCGCAATGTTGTCGATGAAGACAGCGTCGCCCAGATACACCGCGCAGCCGCATGCGCCGGCATCGGGGCCGACAGGCGTGTCTTCCAGTGTGGCGACATAGGTCGCTGGAAGCGTGGGCGCAGCGGCCACACGCAAGGTCTGGGAGCCGGCGTCCAGCAACAGCAGCGCCGACATGGCATTCGGATAAACCTGCTCGACATACAGACACAGGTGGCGCAGCACACTCGACAGCGTCGCATTGGAGGCAAGTTGCGCAAGCACGGCGTTCTCCGAAGCGAGCAGACGGCGCGCATGCAGCGCTTCAGCGCGAGCCTGTACGGCGTGGCGCTCCAACGCATGGCGCGACACGGCTTCACGCAGCACAATCATGACGGCGGGCTGGCCCTCGTGCTCGCACGCAGCGGCTTCGCTGGCAACCAGCACGTGTGTGTAGTCGGCGCGCACCAGACGGTGTTCGACCGGCTGGGCAGAGACCCCGCTGCTCAACATGCCTGCCAGGCGCGGAACCGCCTGGGCAACGTCATCGGGATGAATCAGGCCGGCGAGTTGCAGGCCCGCCAGTTGCGCTGGATCCTGCGCGCCCAGCAAGCGGGCGGCGGCCGGGTTGGCTCGCACGAGGCGCCCGTCCACGGTCAGCAATACCGCGTCGGACGACAGCCGTGACAGCGCATCGAAATCGGTACCACGCACATCAGTCATCGCCCCGACCATGGCCGCTACCGGACGTTGCGCGGCCTGGGGGCCCAGCGCAACGTCTGCAGGAGAGGCTCCGGCCTGAGCCGGAAGAAACTGGGTCATGGGCAATGCGATGGCTTGAGCGATAACAGCAACAGCAGTGGCAATGGGAAAGCGAGAGGGAGACTACAGGTGTCTCGCCCCTAACCACAACGGCGCGCCGGTGAAAAACTGAAGGGTGCTGCGTGCGATCGCCCTGAGGGGCGTGTGGAGGCCACCCGACGTTGACATGACCCAAGAAAAAACCCGCGCTCAGTTGACGAGGCGCGGGTTGAAATCTCTGGACCGTGTCGATCTGTTCCAGAGAGGAGAACCGACCCATGAGGCAAACGACGCAAAGTTGCATCGCATCGCCATGTTGTGAATCATAGTGGCCCCCTTGGAAAAACAAAGGGCGGAAAAGACCGGATATTCCATCGCATTTTCATTCCCGCCGACCCATTTGTTTTGGCACTGCACGAACCCCGTTGCTGCTTGTCCCGTCTGCTTACATCGCCTGCATGTGCGAACCTTACGTGCGGTTCGTTTCACGATGCCGACGACGTCGAAAAAATCTCCCCGGCATATTGATTGGTCGCTACATTGATGAGAATGTTCCAGCCTGCACGATTATGTCGTTCACATGACGTATTTTGCGCAGGCAAAATCACGCTTGAGTGACCCATGAGGCAGATTGCCGCGTCAAGTTCGGGCGCGGCGTGCCGTTACTGGTCGAAAGAGCGCGCCTGTCCCGTGACGTAGCAGGCGCAATTTGGATGCCTGTGCCTGGACTGTCATGCCGTCTCTGTCTCCCCCCAATCGATCGCTTTCACGGCGCACGACGCGGTTGCTGATTACCGTGAGCGTGCTGGCCGTACTTGTTGCGTTGCCGCGTGCGCACGCTTCTACGCCGCCCGCGGCCGCGGCAGCCCCTGCCCCCAGTCGTCCACCCGTTGCTGCTGCGGCACCCGCCCCAATTCCGGCCGCCAAGACAGCCAAAGCCACGACCGTTGCCTCCACGGCCCCGACCTGCCAGGCGATCATGCAGCGCCTGTCGGGCAGCCTCGCGGCCACGCCCAGCACGGCCGACAAGCCGGGCACCGTGATGATCGACGTCGACAAGGCAGGCGTGATGATGGCCTGCAGCCATTCCGACTCGATTGCCATTCCCGTACCGGGTGGCAAGCCCCGATGACATCCTTCGGCGTCACACACCGTGCCGTGACCGGCATGCTGGCGGCGCTGGCAGCGCTGTCCATGCCGGTGGCCGGTGCTGAGCGCTGGATCCCGCTGCCCGACCAACCGGACAGTCACGCCTCGCTCGACGTCGGCAGCATCCAGCGCATGCCCAGCGGCCCGGTCAGCGCGTGGGTGCGCGTAGAAGCGTCGAACCGCGCGGGCATGCGTTCGCTGCAACGGATGTTCGGCGCCTTCCGCGGCGACATGGCCGATTTTCTGTACACCGTCGATTGCCGCAGCCGGCAGTTCTCGGTCTCGCAAGCCAAGCTGTATCAAGGCGCGCTGACCGTCAGCGAAAGACAGATCGCCAACGATGCGGGCTGGCAACGCGTGGACGGCGTCGGGCTGGCGGGCGAGGTGGCGCGCCAGCTCTGCAGCGGATAGCGCCCGGACTCTTTGCGTCGCGTCGCGGTGCCATCGTTGGTAACATCGACGCGTGCGCCCCGCCCCCACGCCTCCTTCGTCTCAACCTGCCGACCCTCGCGTAACCGCAGACGCGAGCGTCTTCGGCACGCTTGCGCGCGGCTCGCGCGCATCACTCGAGCGCGTGACGAATCTGGGCGACGGCGTGACCGCCGCCATCTGGCGCAACGAGCACGACGAGGCGCGCTACATCCAGCCCGAGCACCACACGCTGTCGGTCTATCTGCAAGGCGGCTACACGACGCACCGGCAAGATCTGCCGCACCTGTTCGGCGCACCGGGGCGCGTGTGCATGCTGCCGGCCGAACACCAGTCGAGCTGGGTGATCGAGCAGCCGATGCGTTTCGTTCATCTGTATTTCCCGCCCGACGCGCTGGCCGGACACGCCGTACGTCTGCTCGACGCAGAGCCCCGCTTGTTCACGCTGCACGACCGCACCTTCATCGAAGACGCTCATCTCGCACAAGCTTGCGCGAACATCGCCCAGCTCGATTGGACCGACCTGGACGATCGCATGCGCGCCAACGCGCTGGCCAATGACACGCTGTCGTATCTCGTGCAGACCCAGGGCCGCACGCGGGCGCTGGCCGTACGCGGCGGACTGGCGCCGCACGTGTGCCGGCGCATTGCCGCGCGCATCGATGCCGAGCTGCATCTGCCCCTGTCACTCGGACAACTGGCGGCAGAAGCGAACCTGTCGGAATTCCATTTCGCGCGGATGTTTCGGGCGTCTTTCGGCGCGGCGCCGCATGAGTGGGTGATGCAGCAGCGCATGGCGCGCGCGCAGACGCTGCTGCGCACAACCACCCTTGCGCTGGCGACGATTGCGGAGCGCTGCGGCTTTGCCAGCGCCAGCCATTTCAGCCGGCGATTCGCGCTGCAGCTTGGCGCGTCGCCGTCACGCTATCGGCAGGCGTGGCAACGGGGCTAGGCCGCAATCTGCCACGTCAATATGCGAACGACCGTGCATTGCGATCGTCTGGTCGTCCAACTCAGCCGAAAAGCTGCGCTGGACTAGCGTTTTCCACGATAGAGGCGCATCGGTGGGCGCAGTAACGTGGAGATGGGTTCCCCATGGAGACCGCCATGTTTACCCATATCCTCCTGCCGACCGACGGCTCCGAGCAGTGCCGCAAGGCCATCGACGGCGCGCTCAAGCTGGCGCGCGCCACCGGGTGCCGCCTCACCGCCTACACATGCATTGAAGAATTCCCCAACATGGCCTATTCGGCCGGCGTGGGCGAGTGTCCGCATGCGCACTACATGGAAACGGTGCAGGGCTACGCGAAGGACTGCATCGACCGCATTGCAGAGCGCGCCCGGGAAGAAGGCGTGCAGTTCGACAGCGATGTATCGCAGTTTGCCGAGCCCTATCTGGGCATCCTTGATGCGGCAAAGCGGCACGCGTGCGACGTCATCTTCATGGCATCGCACGGGCACCGCAGCCTGATGGGGCGACTGTTGATCGGCAACGAGACGCGCAAGGTGTTGACCTACGCGCACGTACCGGTGGTGGTCTACCGCTAGGAATCCGTTCACGGGCCGTCCGCTGCGGACAGAGAACCGATTCCCTATCTTTGGGCGAGTCCTGAATTACATCATCGGCACCGGTTCCGGCCCGCCTTCGCCGGACTCGAGTTCCGCCACGCGCTGGGCTTCACGCTCGCCCACCTGCTTGCGCTGTTCGGGCGTGAGCACCTGCATGATCTTGGCGCCGGCCTGCGCGCGCAGTTGCGCTTCGCGGGCAACGGCGCGGCCCAGCGATTCAGTCAGGCTGCGCGCACGCGCTTCGTCATACTGACCCGAAGCCACCATCTGATGCAGATCGCGGCGCGCATGCTCGATGGCCTTGCGCTGCTCTCGCGCTTCGGGCATCTGTGCATATTCGATGGCGAAGATCTTGTCGCGCTGCTCTTCGCTCAGTTTCAGGCCACGCAGAAAGGGCGCCCCGCCATGATGCGGGCCCATGCCGCGTGGGCCGCCAGGGCCCATGCCTGGCCCACGCTCCATCATGCCCGGACCATGTGGTGACATGGGTGGCATGGGCGAGAGCGGAACGGCGCCGGGGCCGGCGGTCTGGGCCAACGCGGCGCACGAAAGCAAAAGTCCGGCGGCAATACCGGCCACGCGGGAAGTCACAGCGGTCATGTTGAGGCTCCTCATGAGATCGTCGGCCGAACACGCCGGCCATACGTTCACTGTAGCCATCGGCCCTGCACGAAAGGTGGGCAAACAGAGGAGTTTTCTTGAACCTCAGGCGTCGAGCCTGTAACCCACGCCATAGACGGAATGGATCATCTCGGTGCCCGGGCTCACCTGTTCCATCTTGCGGCGCAGGTTCTTGATGTGGGTATCGACCGTGCGGTCGGTCACGATGCGGTGGTCGTCATAGATCTGCTCGAGCAGGTTCGAGCGCGACAGAATGCGCCCCGGTGCGCCCGCCAGCGCAGCGAGCAGACGAAATTCCACCGGCGTGAGGTCCAGGCGCTGGCCGCGCAGCGTGGCGGCATAGGCGGCGCCGTCGATCTGCAAGGCGCTCTCCGGCATGCCGCCACCGCGCTGTACGCGGCGCAGGATGGTCTTGATGCGCGCCACCAGTTCGCGCGGGCTGAATGGCTTGCAAACGTAGTCGTCAGCGCCAAGCTCAAGGCCGAGCAAGCGGTCGATTTCTTCCACGCGCGCCGTCACCATGACGATGGGCACCTCGCTGAACGCGCGCACCTCGCGGCAGATCTCCAGGCCGTCCTTGCCGGGCAGCATCAGGTCGAGCAGCACGAGTTCGGGCGCGGTCTCACGAATGCGCTGCGCTGCATGCGTGCCATCGGCCAGCCACTCGGTCTCGTAGTGAGCGGCGCGCAGATAGTCGGTCATCAATGCGGCCAGCTTGGGTTCGTCTTCAATGATCAGAATCATGGTCGGCTAGCGGATCAAGCACATCAAGAATAGGCAGGCGAATGGCGATCCACAGCCCGCCCAGCGGCGAATGTCTGGCTTCAATGGTGCCGCCGTGTGCGGCGATGATGGTCTGGCACAGGCTCAGGCCCAGGCCAGCCCCGCCCTGCGCCCGGCTGCGTGAGGCATCAACGCGGAACAGGCGATCGAAGATGCGCGGCAGCATCGCCTCGGGCACACCCGGCGCGCTGTCCTGCACGTCGATCTGCTGCCAGTCACCGTCCTGATGCACATGCACACGCAGCGTGCCGCCGGCATCGGTATAGCGCAGCGTGTTCTCCAGCAGGTTCTGCATGACCTGCCGCAGACGCTGCGCGTCGCCCTTGACCATCGTTTCCTGCGACGGCGCCTCCGGCATGTCCAGTTGCAACGCGATGCTCTTTTCCATCAGGCGCGGCGTAAAGCCCTGCACGGCACTGCACACGGTATCGGCCAAATCCAGCGGCTCCATGTGGAAAGCGAGCGCGCCCACATCGGCCAGCGAGAGTTCGTACAAGTCGTCGATGAGCTTGCTGAGCGTCGACACCTCCGCCTGCAATGACGCGAGCGAGGTGGCCGTCAGCGGGCGCACGCCGTCTTCCAGTGCTTCCAGTTCACCGCGCAGCACGGCCAGTGGCGTGCGCAGTTCGTGCGAGATGTCCGCCGTGAGCTGACGCCGCATCTTCTGGTTGGCCTCCAGCGACGCGGCAAGGTGGTTGAAATCCGCCGCGAGCCCGCCAAGTTCATCGCGCGAATGCACGTCGACACGGGTGGCGTAGTCGCCGTCGGCCATGCGGCGTGCGGCATCCGTCAGCCGGCGCATCGGGGCCAGCAGGCCGCGTGCGAGCAGCACCGCCACCAGCGCCGCCAGCAGAACCGACAGCCCCGCGATGATCCATGTGGCGCGCAACTGCTGCGCTTGGAATGCCTGGTCGGCGCCTTCGGGCACACGCACGCGCGGCGGCATGGCCAGCCAGCCGACGGTCTGGCCGTTGTGGCGCAGTTCCTGCCATCGTGCGTTCGGCCCGAGGGGCGGCCCGTCGCCAATGATGACGTTGCGCTGCGCATCAAGCAGCCAGATCGGCGAGTGCGGGATCGGCGGCTCGCTGGGCGGGTGCGGCGGCATGCTCCCTGCCGGAGGCGGGCCGGGCGGCGGCATGTCTCTGTCGATGCCGCGGTCCGGGCCGGGCGGGAGTGTATCGAAGCGATGACCTGGTGGCAGGTCGAAGCGGTCGCCGCCCATGCCATTGGCTCGGGCCCGGGCGCCTTCGCGGCGCAGCAGGCGGAACCACGCCGTGCGATCGTTGCGCAGGAAATCCCAGTTGCCGTGCTGCGTGTAGGCGGCCTCCACACCCTGCGCGAGCGCGGCCATGCGCTCGGATTCGCGCGCGTTCACGTAGTCGAGAAAGTTGGCGTCAAAGCGCCAGCGCACCGCCGCGCCCATGGCGAGCGCAACAACGATGCTCAGCATGAACAACGCAACGAACAGCTTGGAGGTAATACCGAAAGACGGGCGCATGGATCAGTCAGGGGCTGCCGGGCACCACTAGCGGAAGCGGTTCCCGCGCTGCCCGGCAGCAGGCACGGCCTCATCTTACCGGGCGCGCTGCCGCAGAAAGGCCCCAGCATACCAACCGCCTGTGCGCAAAAAATGAGCGAAATGCGAAGAAAGCGTATGCTGCTGCCACGCTGCACACCCATGGATTCGCGTATCCCCTCACAAGGAACCGCCCTTGCCCAGCCGGCCGGCCAACCTCGCGTTTTCGATGCATCGCTGCGCCATGCGCGGCGTGGAAGCCGTCGCCGCAGATTCCGGCCACACCTTCCCGCGCCACACGCATGGCCAGTTCGGCATCGGCATCGTTGATCGCGGGGCGCAGAGATCCTTCAGCGGACGCGGCACGGTAGAAGCCGGCGCAGGCGACGTCATCACGGTCAATCCGTTTGAAGTGCACGATGGCACACCCATCGGCGATGCCGGCCGCGCATGGCGCATGCTTTACCTCGACCCCGGCGTGGTCGCCGAGTTGGCGACGGACCTGCACCCCGGCCACTACGGCGACGCTGAGTTTGACCGCCCTGTCATCCACGACGCAGACCTCGCCCCCCGCATGCGCCTGCTGTTTGCGCAGATGACGGTGCCCGCCGCTCAAAGCGATGCACTGCTGCGCGAGCAGCTGCTGCTGTCTGTCCTGGCAGACGCGCTGCACGCCGCCAACGACCGCGCCAACAATCACAGCGACGCAGCCCCCGACGCCATCCGGCTTGCCCGAACCCGCATCGATGACGACCCGGCGGCGGCCATCTCCCTGCTCGACCTCGCACAGGAAACAGGTTTGAGCCGCTTCCAGGTATTGCGCGGCTTTGCCCGCGTGACCGGCCTCACGCCTCACGCCTATCAGGTACAACGGCGCGTGGCCCTGGCGCGCCGCCTGATCGCCCAAGGCGAGCCGCTGGCGGAAGTGGCAGCCGCATGCGGTTTTGCCGATCAAAGCCACATGACGCGGCAGTTCGTCCGCAAGTACGGCGTGTCGCCGGGCATGGTCGCGGCGGCGCGCTAGCCGCATCCTCCCCCCACCCTCCCCCCGCTGCAATTTCGTTCAAGACGCGCGCATCGCGCGGGCCCATCCTGCGGCTTCCACACACGCAGGATGCGATATGTCCAAACGACTCGAAGGTTGTTTCTACCTTGCCCTGGCGATGGTGCTGGTGGGCAGCACCGTGGCGGCCAGCAAGATCATCGCGGCGGGCTTGCCGCCATTTACGGCGACAGCGTTGCGCTTTGCGATGGCGCTACCGCTGTTCCTGCTCATCATGCGTATGACCCGCACGCGCTGGCCCGTGCTCGCACGCAGGGAGTGGGCCCTGCTTTTCGTGCAGGCAGCTGCCGGCAGCGTGGGCTATACGACGCTGCTCATTTCGGGGCTGCGGCACACGTCAGCGGCAGATGCGGGGGTCATCATCGGCACGCTGCCGGTGATGTCGGCGCTGATCGCCATCGTGCTGCTGGGCGAACGGCCCGGGCGCGCGGTGCTGGGAGCGATTGCGCTGGCCACCGCCGGCGTGCTGGCCATCGCCCTGCAGCCGCGCGGCGACGCGACACATCCGCTGCTGGGCAATGTACTGGTGATGGGCGCAGTGGTGTGCGAGGGGCTTTTCATCCTGCTCAACAAGCGGCTGCGCACGCCGGTGCCACCGCTTGCGCTGTCGGCATTGATGAGCACATTCGGTTTGCTGACTGCGCTGCTG
This sequence comes from Ralstonia sp. GX3-BWBA, assembly GCF_003290055.1. Classification (NCBI taxonomy): domain Bacteria; kingdom Pseudomonadati; phylum Pseudomonadota; class Betaproteobacteria; order Burkholderiales; family Burkholderiaceae; genus Ralstonia; species Ralstonia sp. GX3-BWBA. The sequence continues at coordinate 211,990 of NZ_QMKS01000023.1, forward strand.
CCCGCGCTGTGGGAAGCGCCGTGGCAGTTGCACGCATCGGCGCAGGCAACGCACGCGCTGATGGCCGTGGCGTATTACGCCATCGTGCCGACCGTCGGTGGTTTTGTGCTCTGGTATGCCGGGGCCGCGCGCGTGAGCGGTGCGGAGGCTTCGTTGTTTACCGCGCTGGCGCCTGTGGCAGCCATGGCATTTGCAGCAACGCTGCTCGGCGAGGCCGTCAGCACGCGCCAGGTCGGTGGCATTGCTTGCGTGCTGGCAGCGGTGCTCAGCCTTGGCTTGGCGCGTGCGCCACGGCCAGCAATATCGACGACGTCTTAGGCTTCCGCCTCGGGTGCCGTCACATCTTCCATGCGCTCGATGCGCACGCGCACGATGCGGCGGCTGCCAGCTTCAAGGATCACGAAACGCAGGTCGTGGCGCACCAGCGTATCGCCCACTTCGGGCAGGCGGTCCCATTGATTGAAGAGGTAGCCGCCCAGGCTCGTGGCGCTGCCGCCTTCGTCGAGCAGCCAGTCGACATGCAGCACATCTTCGAGCCGGCGCAGGTCAGCCTCGCCGGCCACTTCCCAGCAGCCATCGCTGACTTCCACCACGCCCGGGCGTTCGTCTTCATCGGGGAATTCACCGGCAATGGCTTCGAGCACGTCGATGGGGGTCACTACGCCCTGCACGACATCCAGCGAATCCGTCACCAACATCATGCGGCCGCGTGCGCGCTTGAGCTTATCCATCAGGCGCAGGATGCCGACGTTGTCCGACACCTTGAGCGCAGGCTTGACGCTGCGCTCCACGTCGATGGCACCTCGCGTGTCGAGGTCGCCCATCAGGTCTTTGGCGCGCGCCACGCCAACCAGGTCATCCAGCCCGCCGCGGCACACCGGAAACTGGTTATGCGGCACAGCCAGCAACAGTTTGCGCGTGATGGACACGTCGGCATCCAGATCCACCCACGAAATATCGTGGCGCGGCGTCATGATCGAGCGCACCGAGCGCTCGGCCAGGTCCAGCACGCCGCTGACCATGCTGCGCTCTTCCGGGCGGAACACGGTCTCGGGCACGGACTGGCCAGCGTCGTGCGAGGCGGCCTCGTGCGATTCGGACTCTGCCGGCGCGCCACGGCGGTCGCCCAGCAGGCTCAGCACCGCATCGGCGGTGCGCTCGCGCAACGGGCGGCGACGATCGTAGCGCACGGTATTGTGCTGGGCCACCTGGTTGAAGAACTCGATCAGGATGGAAAAGCCGATGGCCGCATACAGATAGCCCTTCGGAATATGAAAGCCCAGGCCCTCGGCAACGAGCGAGAAGCCGATCATCAGCAGGAAGCTCAGGCACAACACCACCACCGTGCGATGCGCGTTGACGAACTCCGTCAGCGGGCGCGAGGCAAACAGCATGGCGCCCATGGCAATCACCACGGCCGTCATCATCACCGGCAAATCGTTGACCATGCCCACGGCGGTGATGACGGAGTCGATGGAGAACACCGCATCGAGAATCACCACCTGCGCGATCACATTCCAGAACTTGCCGTGACCGGTGCCATGGCTTTCGTCCTGCGGCTCGCCGTCCAGACGCTCATGCAGCTCGGACGTGGCCTTGAACAGCAGGAAGAAACCGCCCAGCAGCAGGATGATTGACCGGCCCGACAGATCGACCGGCCCAAGCGTGAGCAGCGGCTTGGTGAGCCCGATCAGCCACGACATAGCGGCCAGCAGCACCATGCGCATCAGCAGGGCGAGGCCTAGCCCGATCATCCGGGCACGGTCGCGCAGCACTGGCGGCAGCTTGTTGACCAGGATGGCGATGAAAACGAGGTTGTCGATGCCGAGAACAATCTCGAGCACCACCAGGGTGAACAGGCCGATCCAGATGGACGGGTCAGCAAGCCAGGTCATAGCGGGAAATGGAAGACAGCAAAAAGACGATCCGCCGATGATAACCGCAGCGCACGCACGGCCCTGCGCGAATCCCGCGTTGGGTGTTGCAACAAACGGGCCGCGGGGCTTGGAGCCGGCGGTTCAGCGCTGTGCAACCCGGCTGCCGCCCGGGGCGCCGGATTGCGTTGTGCGCACGGGGCGGTAGCCGTCGGTCAGCGTCTTCAGGAAGGCAACGATGTCGCGCACGTCGCCCTCGGACAGCACGGGCTTGTCGCCGGGCTTGCCGCCGAACGGCGGCTCCATGTTGACGTTGGCGCGGTATTGGGGCGGCAGGTCATCAAACTTGTCGACCGTGCCGTCTGCCTTGCGCGGATACCACTTCTGCGGCTGCGTATCGCGCTGGGCATAGAAGCGCACCGCGTCTTCCAGCGAATGGATGGCGCCGTTGTGGAAGAACGTCTTGCGCAGCGCCACGTTGCGCAACGAGGGCGTGCGGAAGCGGCCGCAATAGTCGGCGCGGTCCTTCAGGTCGGTCCGATCGGGCCCGCACAGGCCCAGATCGAAGAACTTCGGGTCAGCATTGGCCGCCAGCGTGCGGTTGCGAGGAACGCCCACGGCAATGTGCCCGAAATCGGTGAAGGCCGGGAACGCACCGTCCTGCTTGATGGCGCTCACGTGGCACGAGGCGCAATTGCCTTTGGCCGGATCGCTGAATGCCTGCAGCCCGCGCATTTCCTGCGGAGACAGCTTCACCTGCTTGCGCAAAAACGCGTCGTATTTGCTGTCATACGGATAGAACTCGGACGGCGTTTCCTGGAAGACCTCCAGCACCATCAGTGCTGCGCGGAAGGCAGTGTCTTCGTTGTCAAGGATGTCGTTGCCGAATACCTGGCGGAATGTCTGCGCGTGGCGGCCACTGCGCAGCTTGGCCACGACCCCGGCCGGCGTGCCGTTGGCCATCTCATGCCCCGACAGCAGCGGAATACGCGCCTGGTCGTGCGTGGACGACACGCGGCCATCCCACGTGTAGCCGCCGGTCGGGCCCTGGTCTTCAGAGTCGTTGCCGTCGCTCTCGTAAAAGTGTTCGGAGAACGGCGGCACATTCTGCAGATAGCGCAGCGATGGTGCGGCACGCACGCCGGTCTTGTTCATGCCCGTGCCGCCAAGCTGCACCGACAGATCGTTCGGCGGGCCATAGGCATGCGTGGGGCTGTGGCAGCTTGCGCAGGCCTGTTTGCCCGAGGCAGACATGGCCGGATCGAAGAACAGCGCCTTGCCCAATGCCGTCATCGCCGGAACCGATGGGCGTCGCGCCGCCATCATTGTGTAGAAGGCTTTTTCGTAAGCGGGCGTCGCTGGTGCCTTGACGGCCGGTGCTGATGCCGCCGATGCCGCCACTACCGGCGCCGTTGCTGCATGCGCCACCGCGACTTCGCCGCGCCCGCACCCGCTCAAGCCAGCAGCCAGCCCGACAAACGCAAGCGCAGAAACGGCGATCACGCGAACAGTTGCAGCAGGCAGAAGGCGGCGCATTGGCGATAGGCGAAATTTTGGGAGCCTTGCAACTTAGCATGGCTCCCATGACACTTTGATGTCGTCAAATGTGTGTCACGTCAGTCCTTGGAGAGGTCCCATGGTGGCAAATGTCTTCAAACGTTCGGTGGTGCCCCTGCTCATCCTGATGACGCTCATCACGCTGAACTGGAGCGAAATCGGTGCCATGCCTGCGTTTTCATCATCAACTTGTCACACACGAAGCACAGACTCCCGCTCGCTTTCGTCCCCCACACAACAATCCAGGGAAATCATGAGCCGAGCGCTTCGTCTTTTGCCGCTGACCGCGTTGGTTGCGGCCAGCATGTCTGCCTGTGGTGGCAGTGATTCGGGCAGCAATGCCTCCGCGTCCACCTCGGGCGTGGTGACCGGCAGCTACTTCGAGCATGCCAAGGTCTGTATCGACGCCAACAACAACGGCAAGTGCGATTCGGGTGAAACCAGCACCTATACCGATGCGAACGGCGCCTACACGCTGGCAGGCTCGGGCGCCATCACCGTGGAAATCGGTACGGACGCCTTCCGCAACGATCCGGACAAGGGCACGCACACGGCCATCACGCAGCCACTGGTGTTCCGTGCACCGGCCGGCGCCAACGGTGTTGTCAGCGCCATCTCGACCGAACTGGCTGTGCTGATGGACAGCAACGGCGGCGACATCAACGCTGCCAAGACGGCACTCGCCGCACGCCTTGGCGTGACGATCGACAAGCTGCTGGAAGACCACAACAAGGAAACCGACGCCGGCACCAAGGCTGCGCTGCAGGCTGAAATCGACCAGGCCATCGCCCTGATCGCCGACGCCGTTGCCAACGGCGGCGACATCGGCAAGACCATCCGCGACGGCGTGGCAAAGCGCATGGCGCTGACCAACAACGTCAAGACGATCGTGGTGATCTACGCAGAAAACCGCGGCTTCGATAACCTGTACGGCCTGTTCCCGGGCGCCAATGGCATCCCCGGTGTGAACCCGACCTCGACGGGCACCGCCGTTGCGCAGAAAGACTTCGATGGCTCCGTGCTGCCGACGCTGCCGCCCACCTGGGGTGGCGTGACCGCAGCCGGCCAAAGCGTGCAGATCACGCAGGCCTCCACGGCCAACATGCCCAACCAGATGTTCCAGATCGACAGCCCGTCGGGCTTCGGCAGCACGGGCACGGTCGTCGGCCAGAACGTCATCACGCGCGACCTCTGGCACCGCTTCTATCAGAACCAGATGCAGATCAACGGCGGCAAGAACGACAAGTTCGCCGCCTTTGCCGACGCCGGCGGCCTGACCATGGGCTACTACGACGGCAGCAAGATGACCATGTGGAACATCGCCAAGCAATACACGCTGGCGGATAACTTCTTCATGGGCGCATTCGGCGGTTCGTTCCTGAACCACCAGTACCTGATCTGCGCGTGCGCACCGATCTATCCGAACGCCGCAAACTCGCCGGCTTCGGGCAGCATCGCCTCGGTTACGACCGATGCAAACGGCTCACCCACGCTCACCCCGAGCGCCAGCTCGGTCATGGCGGGTGCCCCGACGTCGTACACCGGCGGCACGAAGGACGGCAACCTGACACCGGTCGACAGTAACGGCAACTCGTACGCCGTCAACACGATGCAGCCGCCGTACCAGCCGTCGGGTAACGCCGTCGCCAGCGGCAACACGGCCTACGCCGACCCCACCAAGGCTACCACCATGCCGAAGCAGTCGAACACCAACATCGGTGATCTGCTGACGGCCCGTGGCGTGGACTGGGCCTGGTACGCCGGCGCCTGGAACGCGGCCCTTGCCGACGCCCCGAACACCACGCGCAGCGTGATCTACAGCGGCTCGATCCAGTTCCAGCCGCACCACCAGCCGTTCAACTACTTCAGCCGCTTCGACCCGGCCACGACCACCGGCGCTGCTGAGCGTGCGGCCCACCTGCGCGACTACGACGCCGCCTTCCTGCAAGACGCAGCCGCAGGCAAGCTGCCCGCCGTCACGTTCTACAAGCCACAAGGCAACCTGAACCAGCACCCGGGCTATGCCAACGTGGCTGACGGCGACGCACACATCGCCAACGTGATCGCCCAACTGCAGAAGAGCCCGCAGTGGAAGAACATGGTGATCGTCGTGACGTATGACGAAAACGGTGGCTTCTACGACCACGCCACGGTGCCGAAGGCTGACCGCTGGGGCCCGGGCACGCGTATCCCGGCGATCGTTGTCTCGCCGTTTGCCAAGAAGGGCTTCGTTGACCACACCCAGTACGACACGGCTTCGGTCCTGCGTCTGATCACGCACCGCTTCGACCTGCCGACGCTGCCGGGTATCAAGCAACGTGACGAGGCGCTCGTCTCCAACGGCAACAAGCCGATGGGCGACCTGACCAACGCGCTGGACTTCACGCAGGCGCAATAACACTGCAGCGCAGTCCTCACGAAAAAAGGCGGCCCGGAGAAATCCTGGCCGCCTTTTTCTTTAACCGCTATTTGCCCTTCTTCTTGCCGGCGGGCTTTTCGCTCTCCAGCGTTTCGAGCCGCATCCCCACCTTGATCGTCACCTGCCAGTGGGCGATTCTGCCGTCGACCAGGTGGCCGCGTGTTTCCAGCACCTCAAACCAGTCCAGATGCTTGAGGGTCTCGCCCGCGCGCGCGATGGCGTTGCGGACGGCTGCATCGCTGGAATCGGGTGAAGAACCGACCAGCTCGATCATCTTGTAGGTATGGGAACCCATATCGCCTCCTTGTTGGCATGGTTGGAACGTCGGCAGGGTGCCTGCAAGGCGCGAGGTGCATGCGATTGGCATGCGATGCGCGCGCCATGGCACTTACCAGAATGGCACCTGTCTCCGCGCCTTGATAGCCCGGATTTGCACGGGGCCCAAAAATCCTGGCGGTTAATTGCGTTTACAAAATTGACAAATCTCGTCAACGGACCGACGCATGGCGTCAAACCCGCCCGCATGTCGAGCGCCTGACCGGCGTTGAGGTGCCACTTTTCGGGCGGCCGCACGGCATGTCCAGGCCAAACGGAGCTGGTACGGAACCTGCGTTGGGGTGCATACCCGTTTTCCCCGAAGAGGAGGCGCCATGCGCCACCCCGAACAACAAGCCCCCGCTTCATACTCGCCGCTGTCTGCCGTGCCGCCCACGCCGCCGGCCACGCAGGAAACCGCGCGACTGGTCGCTGAGACCATCCCTTTCAATCTCGAGCGCGGCGGCCGAAGCATCGAAGCCACCTATTCGACCCGCAACGGCATCGTCACGGTCAAATACCGGGGCAAGACGCTGTCCACATATTCCCCGCAGAGTGACAAGGCCGACTACAAGGCGGTCGCACGCCAGTTGCTCAGCGTCATGCTGACCATCTGAGCGGCGCCGCACCTTCCATCAATGCCGGGCCTTGGCCGAGCTGTGCGCAGGGCGGCCGAACTCGGCACGCAGTGCATCCTTGGCACGCTCCAGAATCCGGCGCCGCCCGACGCTGAGGTTGTCCCCCGCCCGATTGATATAGAACGTCAGCATTGACATGGCCGACTGGAATGCCGTCCCCTTGCGCCGCCGGCTGTGCTCGGCCGATGCCTTGAGCGACGCCGCAATCCGCGCGGGGCTGCGCGACTTGAAAATGTCGGGTTCGATGTCCAGCGCGTCGCTGGTCTCCATCACCTGGTGCGACCAGCGCTGGGGCTTCGGCTTGGCCTTCGATGATTGGGCGGGCGCCGGCTTTGAGCTGGCGTGGTGCGTGGTCATGATGAAATCTCCTGTAATGACGTACCGGCAGTTCCGCAAGCCACGTACCCGCGCGGGCGGCTATAAAGGGGCGACTTCCGTTACGATGACGGACGCTTCACGCTTCTTTTCCGCCTCCTTCATTGATCGCCGGATTCCGGCGCACATCCAACGTGTCTGGCGACGCTGGTCTTTCCCCCACCTCCTCTTCCGCATCCGCGCAAACGCTGTCGCATGCGCCGTTCGCCTACCCCGCCTTCAGGCTGTTCTGGTTCGCCCGGCTGTCCACCACCTTCGCGTATCAGATGTTCGGGGTGGCCGTTGGCTGGCAGATCTACGACCTGACGCGCAGCGCCTATGTGCTGGGGCTGGTCGGGCTGGCGCAGTTCCTACCGTCGGTGGTGCTGGTGCTGGCCTCCGGCCATATTGCGGACCGCTACGACCGGCGGTACGTCGTGCGTGCCTGTCAGGCCATCGAAGCCCTGGTGGCACTCTCGCTGGCTGTCCTGGCGGCCAACGGGCACGCCGGTGTGCAACCGATCTTCCTGTGCGTGGTGGTGATTGGCGCGATGCGCGCGTTCGAGACGCCGACGCTGCAAGCCCTATTGCCGACGCTGGTGCCACTGCAGGCATTGCCGCGCGCGGTGGCGCTGTCCAGCTCGGCCGGGCAGACCGGCGTCATCCTGGGGCCGGCGCTGGGCGGCTTTCTGTACGTGGCCGGCGCGCCAGTGGTGTATGCCACGGCAGCTGGGCTGTTTTTGCTCGCGCACGTGTTGCTGGCGCTGGTGCGGATGGAGCGCGCGGTGCCCGTCAGCACGCCGGTGAGCCTCCAATCGCTGTTCGCGGGCATCTCATTCATCAAGGGGCGGCCAGTGGTGCTGGGCGCTATCTCGCTCGACCTGTTTGCCGTGTTGCTGGGGGGCGCGACGGCGCTGCTGCCGATCTACGCGCGCGACATCCTGGGCACAGGCGCATGGGGGCTGGGCCTGCTGCGCTCGGCGCCGGCCGTGGGAGCGCTGGGCATGGCGCTCTTCCTGGCGCACCGTCCGCTGGATCGGCATGTTGGCCGGGTGATGTTTGCTGCCGTGGCGGTGTTCGGGTTGGCGACGCTGGTGTTCGGGGTGTCGCGCTGGCTGCCGCTGTCGATGCTGGCGCTGGTGCTGCTGGGCGCGTCGGACATGATCAGCGTGGTGATCCGGACGTCGCTGGTGCAGCTCGATACGCCCGATGCCATGCGCGGGCGCGTGAGCGCGGTCAATTCAGTGTTCGTGGGCGCGTCCAACCAGTTGGGCGAATTCGAATCGGGCATGTTGGCCGGGCTGCTGGGGCCAGTGGCCTCGGTGGTGATTGGCGGCCTTGGCACGCTGTTGGTGGTGGCAGTCTGGATGCGGCTGTTCCCCGCCCTGACGCACCGCAACCGCATGCGCGATCCGCACCCCGAGCATGCGGGGCACCCCTCGTCAGGGGGATAACCCCGCGGGCCCGCGCCGCGACTGGCCCGGGCAAGAATGGGGCACTGTCTTGCACGCGTGTCAGCGAAACCCCGATGGCATCGGCGGTGGCCAATTCGTATCCTGAGTCACCTTTGGCTGCTTTGTTCTCCGCCCGGTATTGCGCCCGACTGTGACGTCCATCCTGCCCCCATCGTCCCGCCCGTCGGACACGCGCGCTGCCGGCCCTGCCCGGTTGCCGGACCCTGGGCCCTTCAGCACCAGCGGGTTTACCGTGACACCGGCCATTCGCCCATCGGCATGGCTGGTGGCGGTGGGTGCGGCCGCCGTCGGCACCATCGGACGGGTGCTGCTCGAATCGGCGATGGGCATCCATCTGCCGTTCTACCTCGCTTTTCCGGTGGTGACGATTGCGGCGTGGTACGGCGGGTTCTGGCCGGGCATGCTGGCCATCGTCTCCTATGCGGGGCTGTTCATGGGACTGGCCGCGCTGCAAAGCTGGCCCGCCGCTGTGCCCCTCACGCCGATCCAGATGACGGTGTTTGGGGTGGGCGCACTGCTTATCTGCGGCTTGTGCGAGCAGTTGCGCCGCGCCCGCGCCGGGGCCGAACGCCGCGCACGGGCTGAAACCCAGCAGCGCCTGTCGCAGCAACGCCTGCTGGCCGCGCTGCAGGCCTCGCCCATTTCGCTCTACGACGTCGACAACACGATGCACTTCACGTGGGTGCATAACCCCGTGTTCGGCCTTCAGCCCGAACAGCTGTTGGGGCGGACGGTGCGCGAAGTGTTCGGCCGCCGCGCCGCATCGCGCCTGACCGAGGCCGGCCAGCGCGTCATCGCAACCGGCACGCCTACGCGCGTGGAGTTCGCGTTCCGTCGGCGCCATACGCAGCGCGTGGTCTACGACGTGGTGGTCATGCCGCTGCGCGACGACACCGGCGAGATCATCGGTCTGACCAACGCCGTGATCGACATCAGCGAGCGCCGCCAGGCCGAGGCCCGCCGCTCGCAGTTGCTCGAAGCCGAATCCCGCGCCCGCGAAGAAGCCGAGCGCGCCAGCCGCCTGAAAGACGATTTCCTGGCGACGGTCAGCCACGAGCTGCGCACGCCGCTCAATGCGGTGCTGGGCTGGGCGCAATTGCTGAACATGCGCGCCTACGATGAAGCGATGTTCAAGCGCGGCATTGAAGCCATCGAGCGCAGCGCCCGCACGCAAGTCCACCTGATCGACGACTTGCTCGACATGTCGGCCATCCTCTCGGGCAAGGTCCCGCTGGAGATCGGACCCGTGGACCTGGCCGATGTGCTGGAACGCGCGCGCGAGACCATCGAGCCCATGGCGCGCCAGAAGAACATCACCATCGATACCGAATTCCTGCCCGTGCCCATGCTGCAAGGCGATGCCGGGCGCCTGAAGCAGGTGTTCTGGAACCTGCTGGCCAACGCCGTCAAGTTCACGCCCGAGGGCGGGCACATCCGGCTCTCGGTGCACCCGTCGCCCGAAGGCGTGGTCGCCACCGTACGCGACACCGGCATCGGCATCGAGCCGGCCTTCCTGCCGCATATTTTTGACCGCTTCCAGCAGGCGGATCTGTCCAGCACGCGCCGCCACGGCGGGCTCGGCCTGGGGCTGGCGATTGCCAAGCAACTCGTCGAGCTGCACCACGGCCGCATCACCGCGGCAAGCAGCGGCGCGGACCGTGGCACCACCATGGCCGTGTCGTTGCCGCTGCACGCCGCGCAGCCGGGCGAACAGGCCAACCGCACGCCGGGCCTGGTCGCAGGTACGGGCATGCCGACGCTGGATGGCATTCGCGTGCTGGCGGTGGATGACAACCCCGAATCGCTCGGCGTGATCGCCCTGATGCTGGAGCGCTACGGCGCCGAGGTTGTCACCGTATCCAGCGGAGCCGCCGCGCTCGATGCGCTGGAACATGCAGTCGCCAACGCCTACCCGTTCGACGCGCTGGTCAGCGACCTCGCCATGCCCGGCATGGACGGCATGCAGTTGGTGCGGGCCGTGCGCGAACGCGGTTTGACCGACCTGCCCGCCATTGCCGTGACGGCTTTCGCCGACCCGATCCGCCTGAAGGCAGCGAAGGAAGCCGGTTACCAATCCGTCATCACGAAGCCGATCTTCCCGGGCGAGCTGGGCCACGTGCTGGCCGCCAATGTGCATCGCAAGACCGGGCCTGAGACGCTGGTGTGACACATCGGCAACCATGCCTTGACGGAATGGTTGACCGAACAAAAGTCATTGGCGCAAGTGGCGGCGCATCCGCATACTCGTCATTCTGTGCCGATCGGTGGGCATCTCTCCCCTAGCAGTTGCCAGCACCGGCTCACTCGATCGGCCAGCTTGCCCTTCCCCTCAGCCGCGTTCGCGGTTGTCTGCCGTATCCATAAGAACGCCTGAATCCTCCCTGCCCATCTGGGCTGCGCTGGCATTCCGGGCTCAGAGAGGAGACTGCATCGCCATGCTTATCCGTTCGCTTCCCATGCTGTTGTCTGCCGTTGCGCTCGGCATTTCTGCGCAGGCCGTTGCCAAAGACGCGCCCAAGACGACTACCCAGACCATCGCTGTAGCCGGCCTGTCAAAACCCGCCGACATCCTGATCGACCGCTGGGGCGTGCCGCATATCTACGCCAAGAGCGAAGACGATGGCTTCTTCGCCCAAGGCTTCAACGCGGCGCGAGACCGCCTGTTCCAGATCGACTTGTGGCGCCGCCGGGGCCTGGGGCAACTTTCGGAAGTATTCGGGCCGGCCTATGTCGAGCAGGATCGCGCGACGCGGCTGTTCCTCTATCGCGGCGACATGCAAGTCGAATGGAATCACTACAGCCCCGATGCGCAGCGCATTGCCACGCGCTTCGTTGCCGGCATCAACGCGTATGTCGACTGGCTGGCCAAGCATCCGGAGCAGATACCGTTCGAGTTCCGCAAGCTGAACTACACGCCCGCGCACTGGGCGCCGGAAGACGTGGTCCGCATCCGCAGCCACGGGCTGACGCGCAATCTGCAATCGGAGGTCGCACGGGCCAACGTGGCGTGCAAGGCCAACCTTGCTGACGACACCATCCGCTTCGGCCTCCAGCCTGCCTGGCAAACCCAGTTGCCCGAAGGCCTGGACCCGTGCCTGCCGAAGGATCTGCTGAAGGTCTTCACGCTCGCCACGCAGGGCGTGCGTCTCACGCCCGAATCGCTCAAGGGCGTAGACGTCGACAGCACGCGCGTGGCCACCGCCGCCAACCTTGAAGAGACCATGGAGGGCAGCAACAACTGGGTCATCGCGCCGGGCAAATCCACCACCGGCCGCGCCGTGATGGCCAACGACCCGCACCGCGCGTATTCGGCACCGAGCCTGCGCTACATCGCCCACGTCAGCACACCTACGCTCGACATCATCGGCGCCGGAGAACCATCGCTGCCGGCCGTATCGATCGGGCATAACGGGCACGTCGCGTTCGGCCTGACCATCTTCAACATCGACCAGGAAGACCTTTACGTCTACGAGCTGAACCCGGCCAACAACAGCGAATACCGCTACAACGGCGGCTGGGAGCCCTTCACCGTGCTGCATGAAACCGTGAAGGTGCGCGGCGGTGAATCCCACCCCGTCGACCTGACGTTCACGCGGCACGGCCCTGTCATCTACATCGATGCCGAGAAGCACCGCGCGTATGCCGTGCGCTCGGCATGGCTGTCGCCGGGTATGTCGCCGTATTTCGGCTCGGTGGGCTACATGCGTGCACGCACCTTCGCGCAGTTCAAGCAGTCGATGATGAACTGGGGCGCCCCCACCGAAAACCAGGTCTATGCGGACACGAAAGGCAACATCGGCTGGGTGCCGGGCGGCCTCGCCCCGATCCGCCCGAACTGGGACGGCCTGCTGCCCGTACCCGGTGACGGCCGCTTCGAATGGGCCGGCTTCTGGCGCGGCGATCAACTGCCCAGCACCTACAACCCGAAGTCAGGCTACTTCACCTCGTCCAACGAGATGAACCTGCCGCCGGATTACCCGTACCGCGAGCGGAAACTGGGCTTTGAGTGGACCAACGGCTCACGCCACGCACGCATTGACGAAGTGCTGGCCAAGATGGACAAGGTGTCGATCGAAGATTCGATGCGCCTGCAGAACGACATGGTGTCGATCCCGGCGCGCAGGCTGATGGCACTGCTGTCGCCGCTATCGTCCAACGACGCCGACACGCAGGCCGCGCTCAATCTGTTCAAGGGTTGGAACGCAACCATGCTGGCGGATTCGCCGCAGGCCGCGCTGCATGAGGTCTGGTTCACGCACCATCTGGGCCGCGCGTTCAAGAACGCCGTGCTCTCCAAGGCGGGCGCCGAGGTGATGGCCGCGCCCGATACCGCCGTCATGCTCGACACGCTCGAACACCCGCAAGGCAGCGAACGCAAATTTGGCGAAGACCCGCAGCAAGCCGCCTCCAAGCGCGATGCCGTGCTGCTCGCCAGCCTGAAGCTGGCGTGGAACGATATGGTCAGGCGCCAGGGCCCGAACCCTCAAGCGTGGAACTGGGGCCAGTTGCACCACAACCTGAACGCCCATCCGTTCGCCGCCATCGTCGACGAAGCCACGCGCGCCAAGCTCAACGTCGGCCCCACTCCCGAAGGCGGCAGCCCCTACACGCCCAACCAATCGACATATCGCGCGACAGATTTCCTGCAGACCAACGGCCCATCGTTCCGCACGGTGGTGGACGTCGGCAACTGGGACAACTCGCGCGCCGTCAACCTGCCCGGCCAGTCCGGTGACCCCGACAGCCCGCACTACCGCGACCTGGCCCCGCTGTGGCTCAAGGGCGAATACTTCCCGCTGCTGTATTCGCGCAAGGCGGTGGAGGCGGCGACCGAGTCGCGAGTGCATCTGGTGCCGGCCAAGTAAGCACACGACGCACAAAAGAGAAACGCCACCGCAAACAATGCGGTGGCGTTTCTCTTTACCCAACAAGTTCGCATGGCACGAACACAGGCACACGAGGGTTTGGCCGTACCCTGCCCTATGCGGCGCCTTGAATTTTTGTGAGCGGGCGGAAAAAGGAAGGAGGCTTGTCTGAGCGCAGCGAGTTTGCCTACTTCCCCGCACGGTCACATAAATTCAAGGAATCTTTCGCCGCATCGGGCGCGCCTTTCTTTGCTTACTTTCTTTGGCAAGACAAAGAAAGTGAGTCAGCCCCGGCAGGGGATGAAACACAAAGCCCACCCGCAACGCCCATTCAAGCAGCCTGAACCGAGGCCAACGCCGCCCGCACCACCTCCGCCCGAGGAATCGGCGCAACCGCGCTATACCCAGTCGTAGAAATCGCCGCAGCCACATTCGCATACCGCGCCGCCTCTACCGGCGAATCCCCCGCCACGATCCGCGCCACGAACGACCCGCCAAAGCAATCGCCCGCGCCGGTCGCGTCAATCGCATTGACGGTGTGACGCGGCACCAGCGTGCGCGACTCGGGCGTGGCCACGTAGCAGCCTTCCGCGCCCATCTTGAGCGCCACCAGCTTCACGCCCCAGTCGAGCAGCGTATCGACAATGCCATCGCGGTCATGGCAGTCGAGCAGTACCGTCACATCGTCCCAACTGGGCAGGCACAGATCGCACGTGCGCATCGCTTCCTGCATCACGGCGCGTGCACGCGCGAGCGGCCACAGGCGCAAGCGCAGGTTGGTGTCGAACGACACCAGCACACCCGACGCCCGCGCATGCGCCATCGCCGCCAAACCCGCGTCGCAGGCCGTATCGCTGATGGCGAGGCTGATACCCGACAGGTGAAACGCCTTGGCCGCCGCAATCGCCTGCAGCGGCAGTTGCGTCGTCTGGAAGCGGCTCGCGGCCGAGCCCGCGCGCAGATAGTCGAAGTGGTGGCCACGCGAATCGTGCGACACGAAGTACAGGCCCGTGGGCGCCTGCGCATCGGTGTGCACGTAGGTGTGATCCACGCCTTCGTCCCGCCATAGCGCGCGCAGCGCTTGGCCGAAGCGGTCGGCGCCCACCGCGCTGATGTAGCCGGTGCGTGCGCCCTGACGTGCCGCCGCAATGCAGAAGTTCGACGTATCGCCGCCGAAGCCGAAATTCCACGACGTGCTGCCGGAATCCGCCTGGTTGAACTCGATCAGCGCTTCGCCGTAGGCGAGGATGTCTGCCATGGGCGCTCTCGCTCAGAAGTAGGTCTGCACAACGTCGACCACGTTGTACGCATCGTCAACCACCGAAATCTGGCGCCACTTGTCGAACGTCAGGCACGGGTGCGAGATATCGAAGGCGATCATGTCGCCCACCTTGATGTCATCGCCGGGGGCGATCTTCAGGTAGGCATGCTGATCCATCATGCCGGTAACTTCCCAGTGCGCGGGGGTGGCCGAGGGCGTCTTGTCACCCGGGCGGAAATGCAGCACCGGCAGCGGCAGGCCGGCGTCGAATGCAGCGTCACGTTTGCCCATTGCGATGATGGCGCGTTCAGCTTCAGGCACGGATTGCACATAGGCCCAAAGCTGGAGCGCCGGCAGCAGGCTCGAACGCATCTTGTGCGCGATCGGGTTGTTGGCGTCGATACGGGCCTGCGCCGCGCGGTAGATGCCCACGTCGTGGGTCAGGTAGCAGCCCGGGCGCAGCACGACATCCAGCGGCTGGCCGATATTGGCCTTGGCGAACTCTTCGGCCACCACGTCGTACCAGGCCGACCCCGCGCCGGTCAGCACGGCCGGCGTGCGTTGCAGGCGACCCGCCTTCGCCAGATCCCCCATCACCGTCACGGCGCGCTGCAGGAAGGCACGGATATCGGCCTCTTCCTTGATCACGCCCTCATAGACTTCAACGCCTGCGAGCTTGACGGCGCTGTTAGCACGCGTAAGCGCGTCGAGCACCGATTGCAGTTGCGCGTCATCACGCACGCCGGTGCGGCCGCCCTGCACGCCCAGCTCGATCAGAACCTGGATCGGACGGCCGACCTTGCCGAAGAAGGCGGCAAGCTGGTCGACCTGATCCGCCGCATCCACCAGGCAGAAGAACTCGAACGTCGGGTCGGCCAGCAGCTCAGCCAGGATGCCCATGTTGCGCTTGCCGACCAACTGGTTGGCCATCAGGACGCGGCGCACGCCTTGGGCATAAGCAACGCGCGTCTGGTGCGCCGTTGCCAGCGTAATGCCCCATGCACCGCCGGCCAGCTGGCGCTGGAACAGGCGCGGGGCCATCGTGGTCTTGCCGTGCGGCGCGAGCTTGGCACCGTATTCGCTCACGAAGCGCTGCATCCAGGCCAGGTTGTGCTCCACACGCGATTGCGAGAGCACCGCCGCGGGCAGGTTCAGGTCTTCGTTCAACACATTCCAACGCTGGGCAGCAATCTGCTCCGGCGCGCATGCGGTTTCCAACGCACCCAAGCCCTTGTCGAGCGGGTTGACGACGGCGTTGGCGTCTCCTTGGTACTTTGTATCACTCATGGGAATCGACTCGCGTTCCTTTGGGGGTAAACATCGGGTTGACACAATGATAGCGGCGAAATTATTCTCCCGGCCAGCCTGTTACAAAGTACCAAAGCACTCTCCAAGCCGCTATCCGGACGACTACCGGGGGCCAGAATGCGAGACCCTAAGCCCGATCTCATGCGTGAACCGATGGACATCGTGACCCGACTCTCCCAGCGCGCCGCAGAACTGCGCCCCGCCGAGCAGAAGGTCGCGCAGACGGTCTTGAGCGACATTGCCGAAGCCGCCGCCGGCAGCATCCAGACGCTGGCCGAACGCGCTGGCGTGAGTGAGGCCAGCGTCACACGTTTTGCCAAGGCGATGGGTTGCCGCGACGTGCGTGAACTCAAGCTCAAGCTAGCGCAGGCAGCCGCAGTCGGCCAGCGCTTTCTGGATGGCGGCGCAGACCGCCCGCCCTCCAGCGCCGACGGCATCCTGGCCGACATCAGCAATGTGCTGGAGGCCAACCGCGCGCTGGTGCAGCCCGAGGCGTTCCGCGCCGCGGCGGTGGCGCTGGTGGCGGCGCGCATGATTGCCGTATTCGGCATGGGTGGCGGCTCGACCACCATGGCCGATGAAATGCGCTACCGCCTCGCGCGCCTGGGACGGCCGGTCACCACCTATCATGATTCGATGCTGCAGCGGATGGTCGCAGCCACGCTCAGCCCGGACGATGTGGTGGTCGTGTTTTCCGTCACCGGGCACGTACCAGAGGTGATCGACAGCGTGACCATCGCGCGCGAGTACGGCGCCAAAATCGTCGCCATCACGGCCATCGGCTCGCCGCTGGCGGCGCTGGCCGATGTCTTGCTGCCGATCCAGGCCATGGAAACCGATTTCATCTTCAAGCCGTCGTCATCGCGCTACGCCATGATGATGATGATCGACCTGCTGGCCACCGAGGTCGCACTGCAGCAGGCCGATCGCAGCAAGGAGCTCTTACGGCGCATCAAGTACGTGCTCGATGCGCATCGCGGCGGCGGCAATCGCCAGCCGCTCGGAGATTGAGCAGGAGCAGCACATGCAGCAGTACGACACCGTCATCCGTCAGGTCCGCATTGTGGACGGCAGCGGCCACGAACCCGAGGCCACGCTGTTCGACGTGGCCATCACCGACGGCCGCATCGCCGCCATCGCCACATCCGACTCCACCGCCTGGCTGGGGGATGCGGAAATCGCCGGCGAAGGCCGCGTCCTCGCCCCCGGCTTCATCGACGTGCATACGCACGACGACACCAACGTGATCCGCACGCCCGACATGCTTTGCAAGGTGTCGCAGGGCATTACGACGGTCATCGTGGGGAACTGCGGCATCAGCGCGTCGCCCGCTACGCTGAAGGGCGAACCGCCCGACCCGATGAACCTGCTCGGGCCCGCCAGCGCGTTTGCGTACCCGACCTTCGCGTCGTACGTGGATGCCGTGGAGCGCGCCAAGCCGGCGGTGAACGTCGCCGCGCTGGTCGGCCACACGGCGCTGCGCAACAACCACCTGGACCGCCTCGACCGCCCCGCCACTCCTGATGAAGTCGAGGGCATGCGCACACAACTGCGCGAGGCGCTCGACCACGGCGCGCTGGGCCTGTCGACCGGTCTGGCCTACGCCAACGCCTTTGCGTCGACCACCGAGGAAGTGATGGGTCTGGCGGAGCCGCTGGCCGAGGCCGGCGCCATCTACACGACGCATCTACGTACCGAATTTGCCGCGATTCTGGATGCGATGGACGAGGCGTATCGCATCGGCAAGCATGCGCGCGTGCCCATCGTGATCTCGCACCTGAAGTGCGCGGGCGCCGCCAACTGGGGCCGTGCCGGCGAAGTGCTGGAATCGATCGAAGGTGCGCAGCGCTATCAGCCCGTAGGGTGCGACTGCTATCCGTACACCGCAAGCTCGTCCACGCTTGACCTCAAGCAGGTGACGGACGAATTCGACATCTTCATCACGTGGTCGGAGCCCGAGCCCGGCATGGCCGGACAGACGCTCAAGGAGATCGCCGCCGCGTGGGGCACCGACCTGATGGACGCCGCCCGCCGCCTGCAGCCGGCCGGTGCCGTGTACCACAACATGTCCGCGCAGGATCTGGATCGCATCATCACCCACCCTGCGACGGTCATCGGCTCCGACGGCCTGCCGAACGATCCGAAACCGCATCCGCGCCTATGGGGCGCCTTTCCGCGCGTGCTGGGGTACTACAGCCGCGAGCGCAAGCTGCTCTCGCTGTCGGCCGCCATCCGCAAGATGACAGGCCAGTCCGCCGAGCGCTTCGGCCTGACCGAACGCGGCCTGGTGCGCGAGGGCTATTGGGCGGATCTCGTTTTGTTCGATCCCGAAACGGTGCGCGATGTCGCCACCTTTACCGACCCGCAGCAACCCGCGGCGGGTATTGCGGCAGTGTGGGTCAACGGCCATCTGTCATATCAGGGTGGTGCCGCGCAGCCCGCGGTACAGACACCCGGCGCGGGGCGCTTTCTCAAGCGCGGGCCGCGTGCGCAGGCAGTTGCGGCCACCGAAGTCCACTGAAATCCGAGTTTGTTTGAGAGTTTTGAAAGAAGGAACGTAGCGATGACGATTACCCGAATTGGCGTTGAAGGCGGCACCGGCACCGGTGGCCAGCACCTCCCCTTTGCCCGCGCGGCCGGCGCAGACGGCTGGCTGTTCGTCTCGGGCCAGACGCCCATGGTGAACGGCGAGGTGGTCGGCAGCGGCATCGTCGAGCAATCGCACCAGACCATCAAGAACGTGCTCGCCATCCTGGCCGAAGCGGGCTACGGCCCCGAACACGTCGTGCGCTGCGGTGTGTGGCTGGATGATCCGCGCGACTTCCAGTCGTTCAACAAGGTGTTCAAGGAGTACTTCGGCGCCAACCCGCCCGCACGTGCGTGCGTGGTGTCGAGCATGGTGATCGACTGCAAGGTTGAAGTCGATTGCGTGGCCTACAAGAAGCCGTAACGCGCAATACAAGTGCAATTCAAAACGGGCGCCCGCACAACGGCGCGCCCACGACAACAAGAGCCGTGAATATCCCTGAGGAGGAAACCCGATGGTCCCGATGCAAGGCAACTCGCTATTGCTGACCGCCGCGCTGGCGGTGGTTGCGCTGATCTACCTGATTGCAGTCCAGAAACTGAACCCGTTCGTCACGCTGATCGTCGTCTCGCTCGCGCTGGGCGTGGTGGTCGGCATGCCGATGGGCAATATCGTCAAGGCGTTCGAAACCGGTGTGGGCGGCACCCTCGGCCACATTGCGCTGGTGGTGGGCCTCGGGACGATGCTCGGCAAGATGATGGCGGAATCCGGGGGTGCCGAGCGCATTGCCAAAACGCTCATCAGTGCCTTTGGCGAGAAAAACGCGCACTGGGCCATGATGGTCGTGGCGTTCATCATCGGTTTGCCGGTGTTCTTTGAAGTCGGTTTCGTGCTGCTGATCCCGATTGCCTTCAACGTGGCCAAGCGTACGGGCACGCCGATCCTGATGGTCGGCCTGCCGATGGTGGCCGGCCTGTCGGTGGTGCACGGCCTGATCCCCCCGCACCCGGCCGCGCTGCTGGCGGTGACGGCTTACCAGGCCGACATCGGCAAGACCATCATGTATGCGCTGATCGTCGGCCTGCCGACGGCCATCCTGGCTGGTCCGCTGTGGGCAATGCTGGTCTCGCGCTACGTCAAGCCGGACGAGAACAACCCGCTGGCCGCGCAATTTGTTGAAGCCGACCAGAAGCGCGAACTGCCGGGCTTTGGCGTGACGCTGTTCACGATCCTGCTGCCGGTGGTGCTGATGCTGATCGGCAGCTGGGCCGACCTGATCGCCGCGCCCAAGACGCTGGCGAACGACATTCTCAAGCTGGCAGGCAACTCGGTGATGGCCCTGCTGATTGCTGCCATCGTGAGCTTCTACACGTTCGGCAAGGCACGCGGCTTCAACCGCGAGACCATCCTCAAGTTCACCAACGAGTGCCTGGCACCGATCGCCACGATCACGCTGGTGGTGGGCGCGGGCGGCGGTTTCGGCCAGATCCTGCGTGACTCGGGCGTGTCGAAGGCCATCGTGGCTGTCGCCACCGATGCCCATCTGTCGCCGCTGCTGCTGGGCTGGGTGGTGGCTGTGCTGATCCGTATCGCCACGGGTTCGGCCACTGTTGCAATGACGACCGCCTGCGGCATCGTGGCCCCGATCGCCGCAGCCTCGGGCGCCGCCGTCAAGCCGGAGCTGATGGTGCTGGCCACCGGCGCCGGGTCGCTGATCCTGTCGCACGTGAACGACGGCGGCTTCTGGCTGGTGAAAGAGTATTTCAACCTGACCGTGCCGCAGACCTTCAAGACATGGACGGTGCTGGAAACCATCATCTCGATCGTCGCGCTGCTGCTCACGCTTGCGCTGGCGACCGTCGCTTAAGCTTGTTCCGTTGAAGTTGATCTAGGAGAACGTTGTGGGTATCGATTCCGTCGTCAAGGCCGGCCCGGTCATCCCGGTGCTGCAGTTCCAATCTGTCGATGAAGGCGTCAAGGTGTGCCGCGCGCTGTACGAGGGCGGTATCCGCACGTTCGAGATCACGATGCGCACGCCGGTGGCGCTGGATGTGATCCGTGCGGTGGTGAATGACCTGGGCAGCGATGCCATCGTCGGTGCCGGCACGCTCACGCGGCCGGAGCATTTCCAGCAGGCGAAGGATGCCGGTGCGGTGTTCGCGGTGTCGCCAGGCATTACGCCCATGTTGGCCGTGGCACAAGCCAAGACAGAACTGGACTGGCTGCCGGGCATCGCTACGCCGTCCGAGCTGATCCTGGCACTGGAGTTCGGCCTGAACACGCTCAAGTTCTTCCCGGCCGAAGCGGCGGGCGGCATCCCGATGCTCAAGTCGATCTACGGACCGTTCGGCGATGTGCGTTTCTGCCCAACCGGCGGCATCACGCCGCAAAGCGCGCCCGACTACCTCGCGCTGCCCAACGTGGTGTGCGTAGGCGGCTCGTGGATGGTGCCCAAGGACAAGGTCGCTGCCGGCGACTGGGCAGGCATCACGGCGCTCGCAAAGGAAGCGGCCGCGCTCAAGCGGTAAGTCAACCTCGCCCCTTTCGCGCGGCCGGCTTTGGCGTTAGACGAAGCTGACCGCGCGCTCCATCTGCTCCCGGTATTGAACGATGTCTTCAATGGTCAGCACCGGCAGGTTGTGCTGATCAGCGAAACGCACCGCGTCGTCCCGGCGCGCCATGGTGCCGTCGGGCAGCATCAACTCGCATAGCACGGCAGCCGGCGGCAGGCCCGCCAGGCGTGCCAGGTCGACCGAGCCCTCGGTATGACCGCGCCGCGCCAATACACCACCCTCCTTAGCCACCAGCGGAAACACATGCCCGGGGCTGACGACCGATTGCGTATCGGCGTCGTCCGCAATGGCTGCGCGGATGGTCGTGATGCGGTCCGCCGCTGACACGCCGGTACTGACGCCCGTGCGTGCCTCGATCGACACCGTGAACGCCGTGCCGTACTGGCTGCGGTTGTCTTCCACCATCGGGCGCAAGCCGAGCGATGCGCTCTTCTCCGCCGTCAGGCACAGGCAGACGATGCCGCTGCACTCGCGAATGAGCATGGCCATGCTGGCCTGCGTGAGCCTGTCGGCAGCGACGATGAGGTCGGCCTCGTTCTCGCGGTCGGCATCGTCGAGCACGACAACGGGCACGCCCAGCCGCACCGCATCAAGCGCAGCGGCCATGCGCGCGGGCATGTCGGCCGGATCAAAGCGGGCGTCGATGGCGTCAAGCATCACATTGCGGGCAGGCAATGCGGGCGGGTGAACTACAGGGGATTGCTGAGTGGACAACATGGAAACGCTCCTCGCAAGATTGGCGACAAGACGTTCCAGGGCAAGCAGACAAACACGCGCGCGCCATGCAGCGGCGCAGCCCGGCGCAGCCCGGCGCAAAGCCAAGCGCGCCCCTGTCGCACGGGCGTGTTGTTCCGCACATCTTCTTCCATCCGGACTCTGACCGTCGGCCCCGGCATCTCACCGGATCTGCTGACCCTTGCATGCAGGCGCATGCAAGGCGCTCGCGGGCTCACGGACGCACGGTCCGCCTACCGCCGGTGGGGAATTCCACCCCGCCCTGAAGACGTACTGAACCGGCAGGATCGCCGGCAAGCGCAATGCTACCGCAACAAGTTGCAACGATTCGACCCTACTGACGGGGCGGGCAAAGTGCTATCTCGCTATCTCGTTCACTGCGCCCGGGCCAGCATGGCATGCAGCAGCACATCGGCGCCGCGCGTCACATCTTCGGGCAGCGCGTCTTCGGCTTCGTTGTGGCTCAGACCGTTGACGCACGGGATGAAGATCATCGCCGTCGGGCAATGTTTAGCGATGTGGATGGCGTCGTGCCCGGCGCCACTCACGATGCGCTGGTGCGGGTAGTCGAGTGCTTCCACCGCATCGGCCACCGCCTTCACGCAGGCCGCGTCGAACAGCGTGGCCGGGCTGACCCAATGCTGGTCGATCTGCACGGCCAGGCCACGGCGCTCGGCAATGGCGGCAAAACGCTCACGCAGCGCGGTTTCCATCTCGGCGATGCGGGCGTCTTCGTGGTGACGCAAGTCCACCGTGAAGGTGAGATCGGCGGCGATGGTGTTGCGCGAGGCATTGCGGATACCGACTTCGCCAATGGTCACCAGACCATGCGGGGCAAACATCTCGACCAGCGTTTCCAGCGAGGCCGCCATCTCAGCGGCCGCGAACATCGCATCGCGCCGGAAGCGCATTGGCGTGGTGCCCGCATGCGCCGCCTGGCCCTGCACACGCACATCGAGCCAGCGGATCGCCTGCCCGCCGGTAACGACGCCAATCGGCACGCCGTTCTCTTCCAGGATCGGGCCTTGCTCGATATGCGCCTCGAAATACGCGTCGAACGGCACACCGGGAATGGCGCGTTCGCCTGCGTAGCCGGTCGCCGCCAGCGCATCGGCCACGGAGACGCCCTGCGCATCACGCGAGGCCAGCGCCTGTTCCAGCGGCATCACACCCGCAAATGCGGCAGAGCCCAACATGGCGGGCGTGAAGCGCGCCCCCTCCTCGTTGGTCCACACAACGATCTCGATGGGCTTGTCCGTTTCGATGCCCGCGTCGTTGAGCGTGCGCACGACTTCCAGCGCGGCCAGCACGCCGTAGACGCCATCAAAGCGCCCGCCTTCGGGCTGCGTGTCGAGATGGCTGCCGCTCGCCACAGCGCGGGCTTCGGCGGACTTGCCGGCGCGGCGTGCGAACAGATTGCCGACGCGGTCGGTGCTGAGCGTCATGCCCGCGTCTTCGCACCAGCGCGCAAACAGCGCGCGCCCAGCGGCGTCTTCTTTCGTCAGCGCGAGGCGCCGCACGCCGCCCTTGAACGTGCCCCCAACAGCTGCCATTTCCATCAGGCTCGACCACAGCCGCGCCCCGTTGACCTTCAACATGTCTCCATTCCTTTGCATGCACGCCGACCGGCTCGGCGCATCCAGCCGTCTTTATCTGGCAATCGCAAAATGCGCGTCAAATTGCGAATCTTTATTCGGGCTATAAATCGGGCAAATACGGCTGGCGCGATGCGTGCATTCCGTCGTTGCTGCGACCGGCGGGAAATGGCTCTGTAGAGCTCAACGGCAATCGGCGGACTTCTTCGCCCGCGCGCATGATGTGAATGGCGGTGGCCTGGCGGCCGATCAATGGCACGTCGATGGCGAGAAACATGCGCAGCAGGTCAGGGGCAGAGTCTGGACATTTGGCCGGGCTAACCATCCGCTAATCCGGCATCGACTAGAATCCCCCCTTTCCGACCGTGCCCGCGAAGTTCACCCCAGCATGGAATCCCGCCTCGTTTCTTCCCGCCGCTCGCCATGGATGGCGCTGATTGTCATCGC
The DNA here is from genome assembly GCF_003290055.1 of Ralstonia sp. GX3-BWBA. NCBI lineage: Bacteria > Pseudomonadati > Pseudomonadota > Betaproteobacteria > Burkholderiales > Burkholderiaceae > Ralstonia > Ralstonia sp. GX3-BWBA. The sequence goes on from NZ_QMKS01000023.1 coordinate 235,933, forward strand.
GCTCATCGCCGTATTCCTCGCGCTGTGGACGGATGACCTGTTCCAACGTTCCACCCTCTTCCGGCCAGATGAAGGCCGCTATGCGGAGATCCCGCGCGAGATGGTGGTCTCGGGCGATTGGGTGACTCCGCGCCTAAACGACCTCAAATACTTCGAGAAGCCGCCCCTGCAGTACTGGACGACGGCCGCCACGTTCCAGGCATTCGGCGTCAATGCCTGGGGTGCGCGCCTGTGGCCGGTGCTGTTCGGCCTGGGCGGCATCCTGATGACGGCCTGGACGCTGGCGGTCTATCGCGGTGGGCGCGCGGCGGCAACCGGTGCGGCGATTCTCGCCTCATCGCTGCTGTATCTGCTGTTCGGCCAAGTCATCACGCTCGACATGGGCGTGGGCTTCTTCCTGACCGTCGGTGCGTGCGGTTTTGCGTTGGCCCAGCGGCCCGGTGCATCGCGTCGCGGGCAGCTCGCTTGGATGCTGGTGGTCTGGCTGGCGCTGGCGGGCGCGACACTCACCAAGGGCTTGATCGGGCTGGTCGTCCCGGGCTTGATCGGCGTGGCCTACCTGCTGATGACGCGGGACTGGGCACTGATCCGCCGCATGCATTGGCTACCCGGCCTTGCGCTGTACCTGATCGCCACGGTGCCATGGTTCGTCGTCGTGCAGGAGCGCAACCCCGAGTTCTTCCATTTCTTCTTCATCCACGAGCATTTCGAGCGCTTCCTGACCAACGAGCACCATCGCAGCGGCAAGTGGTGGTACTTCATTGCGGTGGGCCTGGCTGGGCTGCTGCCGTGGACGCCCCTGTTGTTTGCGGCCATCGGCCGGCGCATGGGGCGCGTGGCCGATCTCTTCGTTGGCACGCGACAGTTTGACCTGATGCGCTGGTCGATTGCGTGGGCGGGGATGATTTTCCTGTTCTTCTCGGTATCCAACTCGAAGCTGCCGGGCTACATCGTGCCGGCCTTCCCTGCGCTGGCGATTGCGCTGGCTTTGGCGCTGGAGAAGATGCCCACGCGCGCCGTTGCGTGGTCGCTGGGCGTCAATCTGATGATCGCTGTCGGCCTGTGGTTTGCGGTGCCGATGATCGGCGCCAAGGCCGGCGCGAAGATGCCCGCCGAACAGGTTGCGCTGGCCATGCCTGCGTTACGTCAGGTGATGGCCATGCTGGCCGTCGGCACGCTGGCTGCACTTGTGGCGCTGCGCTGGCAAAGGCGCACCGTGGCCGTGATCGTGCTGTCGATCTCCGCCCTGCTCTGCTGGGACCGCGTGCTCAACGCCAGCGAGATCTTCCGCGACGCACTGTCTGCCCGCGACGTCATCGAAAAGACGCTGAGCGCGACGGGCCAGATTCCTGCCGAGACGCCGTTCTACTCGGTCGAGTGGCTAGATCAGACAGCTATCTACTACCTCGGTCGCCCAATGACACTGGTCTCGGGCTTTGACGAACTGGAAATGGGCGCCGGCCTGGAGCCGAGCAAGGTCGTTGCCACCACAGACGAATGGATCAAGCGCTGGACCGACGGGCCACCCGCCTACGCATTCATGCGCCGCACCACGTGGCAGAAACTCCAAGCCGCCGGTGTGCCGATGCGCCTGGTGGCCGAATCTGCCGACAAGGTGGTGGTGGCGCGGCGGTAAGCGCATCTCCAAACCATTCGCCTCCTCCAAACAAAAAGGGCCGCAACATCTGCGGCCCTTTTTCATTGCCTGCGGCAACTGCCCGCACTTACCACGTACAACTTCCGCGCAGGAACGCCCATTCCTCGCATTCATCCCCGCCAGGGCTGACGCAGGTTCCCACGTCAGCGCCGTTGGCACGGGTGGAAAATTCAAGTTGACCTCCGCGCTGCAGGCAATACGTGGATGCCGGATTCGCCATGCCTGGCGTTGCGCGCGGGGGTTCCGTGTCTGCGGCAGGCGGTGGGGCGTAGGCCGGCGGCTGAGACGGCGCCGGCTGCATGGCCGGGGACGGCGGCAGCGTGGTCACCGGCGCGGGTGCCGGTGCAGGCACAGGCGGTGGCGCGGGCTGGATGGTCATGCGCGGCGGCTGCCACGGAGGCATCGGCGACGAGCAGGCCGCCAAGCCCATCGCCAGCACACACGCGGCAACGGCGGCGGCCATGCGGGCCTGGCCAGCATCCTTGACGAGACAGACAGCGCGATTCATGCGTTTTCCTCCCGGAGTTCTGGTGAACGCACGCAACAAGCGTGCTTGCCTCGCCTAGGATAGCTCACGCAATCGCTTGCCCGTGTGTCAGTCGGGCAATCGGTCGGGCGATCGGGCGATCAAGCCGCCGCTGTTGAGACCGGAAACCGCATGGTGATGCGAAAACCCGGCGATGGCGCGTCCGCAGCCGACGGCCCGACCGCGAGCTCACCGCCCAGGTGACGCACCAGCCGATCGACGATTGCCAGGCCGAGCCCGCAATGCGCATTGCCGCCGCGCGCCGGGTCCAGGCGCACAAAGGGCCGCATGACGCGGTCAAAGTCGGCAACGGGGATGCCCGCGCCATGGTCTTCCACCGTCAGCGTGTAGCCGGTTTCATCCACCGTGGTGCGGATGTTGACAGGCTCGGCGCCATACGCGAACGCGTTGTCGAGCAGGTTGACGACGATGCGCTCCAGATGCGTCGGCTTGAGGCGGAAGCGGTCTCCCGCATGCAGATCGAGCGCGACATGCTTACCCTGCTCGGCAAACGGCTGCACCAGGCCGCGCAGATGGCGGTCGACCGACACCTCGCGCGCCTCGCTATCGCCGCTTTGCGCATAGGCGAGAAACTGTTCGACGATGGCCGACATGGATTCAACGTCGCGTTCGATACCGGCGCCTGCTTTCTGGTCGGCCAGCATTTCGGCGCGCAGGCGCAGGCGTGACAGCGGCGTCTTCAGGTCGTGCGCAATGCCGGCCAGCATGGTGTTGCGCTCTTCGTCGGCGGCCGACAGGTCAGCAGCCATATGGTTGAACTGATCGGTCAACTGGCGGAGTTCGTACGGGCCGCGCTCCTTAAGGGGGGCCACGTAACGACGCCGGGCCAGCGCACCGGCCGCATCGGCCAGCTCGCGCACGGGGCGCTGAATCTGCCACGCCGCAAACAGCGAGAACGCAATGGCAATCGCCAGCACCACCATCACGCCCGGCACAACGGCCGAGATGGTGGGCGGCGCATGCACCCACACCAGCGGCATGGCGATCCACTTGTTGCGCTGCGGAAAGCGCACGAACACGCGGGGCGTGGGGCCCGCTTCGAGCCGCAACTGCGTGTCGGATGGCAAACGGCGCGCAAGCTGTCGCACCAATTCCGCAGATTTGTCAGATGCCGACGACGCGTCGCCCGAAGGCGGCTCAGCGGTTTCGGTCACGAGGTCAGGGAGTTTGACCTTCAGATGACCATCCATCGCTGCCTGGAAGGCCTGCAACTGGAACGCCATCTGATCCACCGAAGCCTGGAACTGCCGCTCGCGCCGCTCCGCGCGCAGCACGCCCAGCCATGAGAAATGGCTGAGCACCAGCACCACCACGATCAGCACCGCCAGCCGGCCGAACAGCGTGTCGAATCTAGCCTTGAACTTCATTGACCTCTTCCCGCTCGTCCGGCACGAAGGTGTAGCCGCGGCCGCGCACGGTCTGGATGTACCGCGGGCGCTGCGCGTCTTCCTCCAGCACGCGGCGCAGGCGCCAGATCTGCACATCGATGCCCCGGTCGGACACGCCGCTGCCCGGCCCGTACATCAGCTCGACGATGTGCTCGCGCGTGAGCACCTGCATCGCATGCCCGATCAGCAGCTTGAGCAGCGCGAATTCGGTATCGCTGATGGAGAGTGCGTTGTCGCCGCGAAACAGCGTGCGCATGCGGAAGTTGAGCTTGAACGGGCCGAAGCTGAAGCTGTCGCGGTCTTCCGGAGCCGATGCCGGCACGGCCAGGCGCCGGCGCAGCACCGCGTTGATGCGGGCGAGCAGCTCGCGCGGCGAGAACGGCTTGCCGAGATAGTCGTCGGCGCCGATTTCCAGGCCGATGATGCGATCGATCTCGTCGCTGCGGGCGGTGAGCAGGATGACGGGCACGTCGTCGTTGCGGGCACGCAGGTCGCGCAGGGCGGACAGGCCATCCACCTTGGGCATCATCAGGTCGAGCACGACGAGTGCGGGGCGCTCCCGTTCGAGCCGGGCGCCCAGCCCATCGCCGTCGTGCAGCACGGAAACGGCAAAACCCTGCTGGGTCAGGTATTCGCGCAGAAGGTCGCGCAGTTCGACGTCGTCATCGACGACCAGGATCTTGGTGCCGCTCATCTGTCTGGTGGAGTGTCTGGTATGCGCAGGAAGGTGTGCTCATGATAGCGATTGTGGCCACCACGAATCGCGCGCACTTTCACCATATTGTTTCGCCCGGTAACACCGCAATGGGTTTGTAATCTGCCGTAATAGAACCCGCTGCGCGACTCATTCTGCGCAAAGGCGTTGCCTTTAAGCTGCGGTCTGACTGGCACGGGCGCCAGCTATGATGTGCGCTCGTCCCCATATTGCTAAGAACAGGAACGCCAACATGTCCGATCCCAAGGACCAGAAGCCCGGCCAGTTTGACGACGCCGGCCGCCGTACGCACGAGGGGAAGGAGACGCCCAACGAGGTGTCTTCGACGCTGCTGCCGCCCCCGCGCGAGGGTGGCAAGGGCCGCCGCTGGGGCATCTGGGTGGTGATCATTATCCTGGTGCTGATCGGCTATGCGGTCTACCACGCGAAGTACCGCAATGCGGGCGGCCCGGCAGGGCGAGGTGGCCCCGGTGGGCGCGGGGCGGCCATGGCGGGCAAGCCGATGCCGGTGATGGTCGGCACGGCCGTCAAAGGCGACATCAACGTGGTGCTGTCGGCGCTGGGCAATGTCACGCCGGTCAACAACGTGACGGTCAAGACGCGTGTGGATGGCCAGCTCGTGCGCCTGGCGTTTACCGAGGGGCAGACCGTCAGGGCCGGCGACCTGCTTGCCGAGGTTGACCCGCGTACCTATCAGGCGCAGCTCGCCCAGGCGGAAGGTCAGCTTGCGCGCGATCAGGCGCTGCTGCAAAACGCCAAGCTCGACCTGCAGCGCTATCAGACGCTGCTCTCGCAGGATTCGATCTCCAAGCAGCAGGTGGACACGCAGGCCGCGCTGGTGCGCCAGTACGACGGCACGGTCAAGCTGGACCAGGGCAACGTTGACAACGCACGCGTGCAGCTTTCCTATACGCGCATCACCGCGCCGGTGTCTGGCCGGGTTGGCCTGCGCCAGGTGGACCCGGGCAACATCGTGCACGCCTCGGACACCAACGGCATCGTGGTCATCACGCAGATCGACCCGATCACCGTCATCTATTCCATTCCTGAAGACAACCTGCCCAAGGTCATGCCGCGCCTGCAGTCCGGCGACAAACTGCCGGTGGAAGCCTGGGACCGCGGCCAGACCACGCAGCTCGCGCGCGGCGTACTCATGACGGTGGACAACACCATCGACAACACCACCGGTACGGTCAAGCTGCGTGCGCAGTTCCCGAATCAGAACGCCATGCTGTTCCCGAACCAGTTCGTGAACGTGCGCATGCGGGTGGATACGCTACGCGACGTGGTGATCGTGCCGGGCGCGGCTATCCAGCGCGGCACGCAGGGCACCTTCGTCTACGTGGTCGGCGAAGACAACAAGGTGGCGCTGCGCGTGGTCAAGCTGGGCGTGACCGAAGGGGAACGCGTGTCGGTTGCGCAAGGCCTGCAGCCCGGCGAGCGTGTGGTGATCGATGGTGCCGACAAGCTGCGCGACGGCTCGCCGGTGGAGGTGATCCAGCCGGGCGCCGCCGCAAGCGCACCCGCCGCCGGCCAGGCCCACCAGGGCGGGCGTCATCGCCGTGGCCAGGGCGGCGCTTCGGCACCCGCCGCGAGTGCCCCGGCTGCCAAGCCGTAAGCCCTGAGTCGTGCATTGCGTGCACTCGCCTGACGAAGTCTTCTGTTCCGAGCTGGCATGAATCCCTCCCGAATCTTCATCCTCCGGCCCGTGGCGACCACGCTGTTGATGGTCGCCATCCTGCTCTCGGGCCTGGTGGCGTACCGGATGCTGCCGCTCTCTGCGCTGCCCGAGGTCGACTACCCGACCATCCAGGTCACGACGCTGTACCCGGGTGCCAGCCCCGACGTGATGACGTCGTCCATCACCGCACCGCTGGAGCGGCAGTTCGGGCAGATGCCGGGCTTGAAGCAGATGACGTCGTCCAGCTCAGGCGGCGCCTCGGTCATCACGCTGCAGTTTGACCTGTCCCTCTCGCTCGACATTGCGGAGCAGGAGGTACAGGCGGCCATCAACGCGGCCGGCAACCTGCTGCCCAACGACCTGCCGATGCCGCCGATCTACAGCAAGGTGAACCCGGCCGACGCGCCGATCCTCACGCTGGCGATCACCTCCAACACGATGCCGTTGCCCAAGCTGGAAGACCTGGTCGACACGCGCATCGCGCAAAAGCTATCGCAGTTGCCGGGCATTGGCCTGGTCAGCATCAGCGGCGGGCAGCGGCCGGCCGTACGCATCCAGGCCAATACGTCAGCGCTAGCCGCGCTCGGGCTGTCGATCGATGACATCCGCACCGCCATCGGCACCGCCAACGTGAATGGCGCCAAGGGCAGCTTCGACGGCCCGATGCGCGCCTCCACCATCGATGCCAACGATCAACTCAAGTCAGCCGCCGAGTACGGCAAGATGATCGTCGCCTACAAGAACGGCGCGCCCATCCGACTGACCGACGTTGCGCAGATCGTTGACGGCGCTGAAAACAGCAAGCTGGCCGCGTGGTCCAACACCACCCCCGCCATCATCCTGAACGTGCAGCGCCAGCCTGGCGCCAACGTGATCGAGGTGGTCAACCGTGCCAAGGCGCTTTTGCCACAGTTGAAAGAAACGCTGCCCGGCAACGTTGAGGTGTCGCTGCTGACCGACCGCACCACGACGATCCGCGCCTCGGTATCGGACGTGCAGTTCGAGCTGATGCTGGCCGTGGCGCTGGTCGTGATGGTGATCTTCCTGTTCCTGCGTAACGTGCCGGCCACGGTCATTCCGGCGGTGGCGGTGCCGCTGTCGCTGGTCGGTACGTTCGGCGTGATGTACCTGGCGGGGTTTTCGATCAACAACCTCACGCTGATGGCGCTCACGATTGCCACTGGCTTCGTGGTCGACGATGCCATCGTCATGATCGAAAACATCGCCCGCTACATCGAAGAGGGCGACCCACCGATGGAGGCCGCACTCAAAGGCTCCAAGCAGATCGGCTTCACGATCATCTCGCTGACGTTCTCGCTCATCGCCGTGCTGATTCCGCTGCTGTTCATGGGCGACGTGGTTGGGCGGCTGTTCCGCGAGTTTGCAATCACGCTGGCGGTATCGATCCTGATCTCGGCCGTGGTGTCGCTCACGCTTACGCCGATGATGTGCGCGCGCTTGCTCAAGCACATTCCCGAAGCCGAGCAATCGCGCTTCTATCACGCTGCCGGCGCGTTCTTCGACAACGTCATCGCGCGGTACGGCCGCATGCTGCAATGGGTGCTTGACCGACAGAAGACCACGCTGCTGGTGGCCATCGGCACGCTGGTGCTGACGGGCCTGCTGTATGTGGTGGTGCCCAAGGGGTTCTTCCCCGTGCAGGACACCGGCGTGATCCAGGGCATTTCCGATGCATCGCAGTCGATCTCGTTCTCGGCCATGGCCGAACGGCAGCAGAAGCTGGCCGAGGTGGTGCTGAAAGACCCTGCGGTCGAGAGCCTGTCGTCGTTCATCGGCGTGGATGGCGTGAACACCACGCTCAACAGCGGGCGCATGCTGATCAACCTCAAGCCGAAGGATAAACGCGACGCCGACGCCACCGAGATCATTCAGCGCCTGCAGCCCGAATTGGCCAAGGTGGCGGGTATCTCGCTGTACATGCAGCCGGTGCAGGACCTGACGATTGAAGACCGCGTGAGCCGCACGCAGTACCAGTTCACGGTGGAAGATCCGGACCCGAACAACCTCTCGAAGTGGGTGCCGAGACTCGTTGAACGACTGCAGCAGACCAACGAGCTGCGCGACGTGGCGAGCGACTTGCAGGACAACGGCTTGCGCGCCTACGTGCAGGTCGACCGCGACAAGGCGGCGGTGTACGGCATCACGATGGCGGCGGTCGACAGCGTGCTGTACAGCGCCTACGGCCAGCGCCTGATTTCGACCATCTTCACGCAATCGAACCAGTACCGCGTGGTGCTCGAAACGGACCCGAAGATGCAGCTTGGGCCGCAATCGCTGTATGACCTGCACGTGGCATCGAGCAGCGGCCAACAGATTCCGTTGGGCGCGTTTGCCACGGTGGTGGAACAACCGGGCTCGCTGGTGGTGAACCATCAGGGCCAATTCCCGGCGGCAACCATTTCGTTCAACCTGGCGCCGCATGCTTCGCTGGGCGCGGCGGTCGACACGATCAATGCCGTCGAACAGGAAATCGGCTTGCCTGCCAGCATGCAAACAAGTTTCCAGGGTGCGGCACTGGCGTTCCGTGCGTCGCTGTCGAATCAGTTGTGGCTGATCCTGGCAGCCGTCATCACGATGTACATCGTGCTGGGCGTGTTGTACGAAAGCACGATCCATCCGGTGACAATCCTCTCGACGCTTCCGTCGGCCGGCGTGGGTGCCCTGCTGTCGCTGCTGGTGTCAGGCAAGGACATGGGCATCATTGCGATCATCGGGATCATCCTGCTGATCGGTATCGTCAAGAAGAACGCGATCATGATGATCGACTTCGCGCTGGAGGCCGAGCGCGAGCAGGGGATGGCCCCGCGCGACGCCATCTACCAGGCGTGCCTGCTACGCTTCCGTCCGATTCTGATGACGACCATGGCCGCCCTGCTGGGTGCCCTGCCGCTGATGCTCGGCACGGGCGTGGGCTCCGAGTTGCGCCAGCCGCTGGGGATCACGATGGTGGGCGGCCTGCTGGTCAGCCAGGTGCTGACGCTGTTCACCACGCCGGTCATCTATCTGGCCTTCGACAACGTGGGCGAACGCCTGCGTGACTGGCGAGCGCGCCGTGCTGCCCGACGCCACGGCGCTCCGGGCGCCAACCAATCTGGCGGGCCGCGATGAATCTGTCCGCCACCTTCATCGCGCGGCCGGTTGCGACGGCGCTGCTGACTATCGGTGTGGCGTTGGCCGGTATCGCGGCGTTCCGCCTGCTGCCGGTGTCGCCGCTGCCGCAGGTGGACTTTCCGACCATCTCGGTCAACGCATCGCTGCCGGGCGCCAGCCCCGAAACGATGGCGGCTACCGTGGCGACGCCACTGGAGCGATCACTCGGCCGCATCGCGGGCATTACCGAGATGACTTCGTCCAGCTCGCTCGGTTCGTCGCGGATCACGCTGCAGTTTGACCTGTCGCGCGACATCGACGGCGCTGCGCGCGACGTGCAGGCTGCCATCAATGCGTCGCGCAGCCTGCTGCCTTCGGGCTTGCCGAGCAACCCGACGTATCGGAAGGTCAATCCGGCCGATGCGCCGATCATGATCGTGGGGCTGACGTCCGACACCAAGTCGCGCGGCGAGCTGTACGACGCGGCCTCGACCATCCTTGCGCAGAAGCTGTCGCAAGTGAACGGCGTGGGCCAGGTCACCATCGGCGGTGCGTCGCTGCCGGCGGTGCGGGTGGAGCTGAATCCGATGGCACTGAACAAGTACGGTATCTCGATGGAGACCGTGCGCACCGTCATCGCCAGCACCAACGCGAACAAGCCCAAGGGCATGATGGAATCCGGCGAGCGCGTCTGGACCATCTACGCCAACGACCAGGCCAAGAAGGCTGCCGAATACCAGTCGCTCATCGTCGCCTGGCGCAAGGGCTCGCCGGTGCGGCTGGCCGACGTGGCGGACGTCAGTGACAGCGTGCAGGACATTCGCAACTACGGCTCAGCCAACGGCAAGCCATCGGTGCTGCTCATCATCAGCCGGCAACCGGGCGCCAACATCATCGACACGGTCGACCGCATCAACGACATCCTGCCGTACCTGCGCAACACCATTCCCGCGCAGATCAACCTCGATGTGATGATGGACCGCACGCCCACCATCCGCGCCTCGCTCAGGGATGTGGAGCGCACGCTGGTGCTGTCGATCGCGCTGGTGATCATGGTGGTGTTCCTGTTCCTGCGCAACGTGCGGGCAACGCTCATTCCGAGCGTGGCGGTGCCGGTCTCGCTCATCGGCACATTCGGGGTGATGTACTTGTGCGGCTACAGCCTCGACAACCTTTCGCTGATGGCCTTGACCGTGGCGACAGGCTTTGTGGTGGACGACGCCATCGTCGTGCTCGAGAACGTCTCGCGCCACATCGAGAACGGCATGCGGCCCATGCAGGCGGCACTCAAGGGCGCGCGCGAGGTCGGCTTTACCGTGGTGTCGATGAGCCTGTCGCTGATTGCCGTGTTTATCCCGCTGCTGATGATGGGCGGCATCGTGGGACGGCTGTTCCGTGAATTTGCGGTGACGCTGTCGGTCGCCATCCTGGTGTCGCTAGTGGTGTCACTCACCACCACACCGATGATGTGTGCGCGCTTGCTCAAGCCCGCTGCCGAGGAAGAACACGGCTGGTTCCACCGCAAGACCGAAGGCTTCTTCACCTTCCTGCTCGACATCTATCGCAACTCGCTGGCGTGGGCGCTGCGGCACAGCTGGCTCACGCTGCTGATCCTGTTTGCGACGGTTTGCCTGAACGTCTATCTGTACATCATCGTGCCCAAGGGGTTCTTCCCCCAGCAGGACACAGGCCGCGTGATCGGCAACATCCAGGCAGACCAGGCCATCTCGTTCCAGGCCATGCGCACGAAGGTGACCGATTTCATCCACATCATTCAGCAAGACCCTGCGGTTGAAAACGTGGTCGGCTTCACAGGCGGCAGCCAGCGTAACAGCGGCTTCATGTTCATCCAACTCAAGCCATTGGCCGAGCGGAAACTCTCTGCCGATCAGGTGATCAATCGCCTGCGGGGCAAGTTGGCGCGCGAGCCAGGTGCGAGCCTGTTCCTTCAATCGGTACAGGACATCCGCGTGGGGGGCCGGGCGAGCAATGCGCAGTACCAATACACGTTGCAGGCCGATGACCTGAACGAGCTGCGCGCGTGGGATCCGAAAATCAAGCAGGCACTCACGCAGGTGAAATCGCTGACAGACGTCAACACCGATACGCAGGACAAGGGCTTGCAGACCTCCCTCGTCATCGACCGCGACAAGGCGAAATCGCTCGGCATCAACCCAAGCGATGTCGACAATGCGCTGAACAACGCGTTCGGACAGCGCCAGGTGTCGACCATCTACAACCCGCTCAACCAGTACCGCGTGGTGATGGAAGCCGCGCCGCAGTACTGGCAGAACCCCGACGGCCTGCGGGACATTTACCTCATCACATCGACAGGTGCGCAGGTGCCGCTGTCGACCTTCTCGCACTACGAGCCGACCAACACGGCGCTGGCGGTCAACCACCAGGGGCAATTCGCGGCGAGCACGATCTCGTTCAACCTGGCCCCCGGGGCATCGCTGTCGGGTGCCACGCAGGACATTCAGGACGCCATGAACCGCATCGGCGTGCCATCCTCCGTGCACGGCAGTTTCCAGGGCACCGCCAAGGCGTTCCAGGATTCGCTCTCCAGCCAGCCCGTGCTGATTCTGTTTGCGCTCATCACCATCTACATCGTGCTGGGCGTGCTGTACGAGAGCTACGTGCACCCCATCACGATTCTGTCGACGCTGCCTTCGGCCGGTGTCGGGGCGCTGCTGGCGCTGATCATTACTGATACGGACTTTTCGATCATCGCGTTGATCGGCGTGATTCTGCTCATCGGCATCGTCAAGAAGAACGCAATCATGATGATCGACTTCGCGCTGGAGGCCGAGCGCAGCCAGGGCATGAGCCCTGCGGATGCGATCTTCCACGCCTGCGTGCTGCGCTTCCGACCGATCTTGATGACGACGATGGCCGCGCTGCTGGGCGCCCTGCCCCTGGCGCTCGGCCATGGCGACGGCGCGGAGCTGCGCACGCCGCTGGGCATCTCTATCGTTGGCGGGCTGCTGGTCAGCCAGATCCTCACGCTCTACACCACGCCGGTGGTCTACCTGGCGCTTGACCGGCTGCGCCTGCGTCGCGCCGGGCGCACCAAGGACACACCGCTGCCCGCATTGGATTCGCAAGGAAGCTGAACATGACAAGAGGCACTCAAGCCCTTCGTACCTCGTTGCTCGTGCTAGCCGCGTGCGCGCTCGTCTCGGCGTGCGCGGTCGGGCCCGATTACAAGCGCCCCACCGCCGAAGTGCCGCAGCAATACAAGGAAGCCGGCGACTGGAAAGTCGCCGACCCGAGCGACGCCATCGCCCGCGGCAAGTGGTGGGAAATCTTCAACGACCCGCAATTGAACGCGCTCGAAGAACAGGTGGCCGCCGCCAACCAGAACATCCTTGTGGCCGAGGCGCAATACCGCCAAGCCCAGGCGCTGGTGCAATCGGCGCAGGCTTCGTTCTTCCCGACGCTGGGTGCCAATGCATCGGCCACGCGCAGCCGTTCAGTGCGCACCTCGGTCAACCCGGACGGCAGCCTGTCGACAGGCAACCCGAGTCTGCTCAACTCGCAAAGCCTGTCACTCAACGCCAGTTGGGAGCTGGACCTGTGGGGCCGCATCCGCCGATCGGTGGAGTCGAACAAAGCCAGCGCACAAGCGAGCGCCGGTGATTTGTCGTCCGCTTTGCTGTCCGCGCAGGCAACGCTTGCGCAGAACTATTTTCAATTGCGTGTCACGGATACCCAAAAGGCTGTCTTGCAACGCACGGTTGCCGACTACGAGCGCTTCCTGAAGCTCACGCAAAACCAGTACGCCGTGGGCGTGGCGCAGCGTTCGGATGTGTTGACCGCGCAGACGCAGCTCAAGCAGTCGCAGGCGCTGCTGTTGGATACCGAAGTCACCCGTGCGCAGCTTGAGCACGCCATTGCGGTGCTGATCGGCAAACCGCCGTCTGAATTCTCGCTGGCCCCGGCCACCGCTGCGAGTGCAGCCGACTTGCCGGCCCTACCCGCCATTCCGCTGGAAGTGCCATCGGCCGTGCTGGAGCGCCGCCCCGACATTGCCGCCGCCGAGCGCCGCATGGCCGCCGCCAACGCGCAGATCGGCGTGGCCAAGGCTGCGTACTTCCCGACACTCACGCTGGGAGCCTCGACCGGTTTGGCGGCCAACACGCTTTCGCGCCTGGCAACGCTGCCGAGCCGCGTCTGGTCGATCGGCCCAACGCTGGCCGCCACGCTGTTCGATGGCGGCGCGCGTGCAGCCGCCGTCGACAAGGCCGGTGCTGCTTACGATGCGTCGGTCGCGACATACCGCCAGACGGTGCTGGGCGCGTTTCAGGATGTCGAAGACAACCTCGCCGCGCTTCGCTGGCAGACGCAGGAATTTGGCGTGCAGGCCGATGCCGTCAAGGCCGCGCAGGAAGCCGCGCAACTCAATCTGAACCGCTATCGCGCGGGCACGGTGAGCTTCCTGGAAGTCATCACCGCACAGGCCACGGCCTACAATGCCGAGCGCACGCTGCTCACGCTGCAGGGCAAGCAGTATTCGGCAGCGGTGCTGCTGGTCAAGGCGCTGGGCGGCGGGTGGCACGGCGAAGTGCCGGTGGTTGGCCAGGCGGCGCTGCCGCGGGCATCCGCTCCTGCCGCGCAATAACCCTTCTGTTGTTGCCGGTGGCCGACGATGTTTCGCTACCGGCAATGTCCCCTTGTGCGTAAGCCCGCACGCAGTCGGATAGTTCCCCCTATAATCGATGGAATTTATTTCAGACCGCCCGACCATCCGGGCCGGCTGATGCAGCAGCGGGCGCGCAAATTGCGTCGCCCGATGCCTTGCAAGCCGCCCCGGTGCTATCCAGACCGTCTGTTTGCCAGCCACCATGTCCGCCGCGCGCGTGGTTGCCGACGCAGTTGCCCCGATTCACGCGCGCCGCTCAACTGACTCTGCTCTCTCTCTGATGATCCGATCCGCGCTTCCCCGTTCCGCCAAGCTGCTGGCTGCCGCCCTGGGCGCCGCCACGCTGTTTGCCGCCCTGCCCGCTCAGGCTGACCCGTCCGTGCGCGTCATCTATGGCAAAGACAACAAGCACGGCATCGAGAAATACGGCGTCGACCTCGACTTCGACTCGGGCTTCCACTGGGGCAACCCGGAAGGCTGGTTCGTGAATCTGGATTGGGAAGTCGCGCTGGGCCAGTGGCGCTCGACCAAGGGCACCAACCGCCAAAACATCACCGAATTCGGCGTGACGCCGCTGTTCCGCCTTGAAAAGCGCGGCGGCTCGTGGGTACCGTTCATCGAGGCTGGTGTCGGCCCGCGCTTGCTGTCGCACGTCAGCACGTCCAACGAGCACTATTTCAGCACGGCCTTCCAGTTCTCCGACATGATCGGCGTGGGCGTGGCCTTTGGCAGCAAGCAACAATTCCAAATGGGCTACCGCTTCGAACACCTGTCGAACGCGTCGATCAAGCGCCCGAATCCGGGCACGGACCTAAACGAGCTTTACCTCCGTTACACGTTCTAAAACCTGAACGTTTGCGACGCTTGAAAAAAAAACGGCCTGCCTTGCGGCGGGCCGTTTTGTTTTGGCGCGCGGCGGTGAATCAACGCGCGTCGGCGTCCCCATCAAGATCGCGATCGCGCGATCGCATGCCCATCAACCGCTCGTAATTGAGCGAGGCATGGAAGCCCAGGCCGTTGCCGCCGGCACGCTTGACTTCATACATCGCTGCGTCGGCATTGCGGATGAGCGTCTGCGCGTCATGCCCGTCGGTCGGATACAGCGCCACGCCGGCGCTCACGCCCATCGACAGCACATGGCCTTCCACACGAAACGGCGTCTGCAATTCTTCGATCAGGCGTTCCACGGTTTGCGTCACATCGTCGCGCGTGGCGCAGTGCGTGAGGACGGCAACAAATTCATCCCCGCCCAAGCGCGCCACCGTGTCCGAGGCCCGCAGCCCGCTGCGCAACCGCATGGCCGTAGCCTTCAGGACGAGATCGCCAACCCCGTGGCCGTACTCATCGTTGACGGGCTTGAAGCGATCGAGATCGATGAACACGACCGCAACCTGGCCGCGCGCGCGACGTGCCGTCTGAATGGCGACGAACAGACGATCGCGAAGCAGACGTGCATTGGGCAAGTCCGTCAGCGGATCATGCAGCGCGAGGTGGTGGGCCCGATCCAGCGCTGTGCGCCGCTGTGTCACGTCGAGCAGCGTGCCGCTCACGCGCGTGGCCATGCCACGGGCATCGCGCTCGGTCACACGCCCGCGCGCGGCCACCCAGATCCATTGGCCATGGCGTGCGCGCATGCGTTGCTCGATTTCAAAGCTGTCGGCATCGCCGCGCATATGGCGGTAGATGCGTCGCGCGCTCAACGCGGCGTCTTGCGGATGCACCATCGCGAACCAGGCATCCGGATCGTTGGACAGATCCGTTGGCTCGTAGCCGAGCATGTCAGCCGTCCGACGGTTGAACGACACATGCCGTGCACGCGTGGACCAGTCGAACGTACCCAGCCCGGCACCGTCCAGCACATAGGCCAACCGTTGCTCCGACGCGCGCAGCGATTCCAGCGCCAGGCGCCGCGCGGTCACGTCCTGCATCTGCACGACGAGATGCTCATTGCCGTCGTCGCGCGCCACCGCCACATCGGTCTGCACCCAGACGGTGGTGCCGTCCTGGCGGACCAGGCGCGTTTCCATCGACAGCGTGTCGCGCTGACCGGCGAGCAGCGACTCGACACCATGTCGTGTGCGTTCAGTGTGGTCGGGGTGGCACAGGTCGAACAGATCGCGCGCGCGCAGCGCCTGTGCTTCGTGTCCCGTTAGCGCGCACAGCGCTCGGTTCACGTCGAGGAAGCGACCCTCCGGCGCGCACAGGCCGATTCCTATCGGCGAATGTTCGATCGCAGCCTTGTACAAGTGGTGGTCCTCAAGCATGGCGATGCTGTTTCGCGAATGCGGCAGTCCCGGGGTGTGGTTGATGTGATGGCCATCGCGCCGCCGGGTGCCCCATGACGCAATCGTTGCGTCAGGCGCGCGGTGGCAGTTGGCGTGATCCCCGTAACCGGTCTCGTGGTCTGCGTGGCCCAGTTGGCGGCGGGCAATGACAGACCTTGGTGCGTTGCAAGCGCACGAATCGAGGCGGACTATAGAAGCCGCGAGTTAACGGGGCAATCCCTTCCCGCGAGGGGACATGGACCGCGTGCGCGCTTTGGGTCCCCTCGTGCGCGAGATGACGCGAAGGAAACGCGCCCCGCGTCATTCCCGTCTGCGTTTGTCGACCTCGATTGTCGACACTTGTCCGGCGTCGCCAGACATCCGGTGACTGTACACCGGCCCTCGCGGCGAAGCAGCTAGCCGTTCGGTTAGGTCGCGTAGACGCTGCCGCCCCGCAACCGTTTGCCATATGAACGAACGGCAATCTCCACATTGTGAATGTCTTAAAGTTAAGACAAGACCCCTCGACCTCATCCGGAAAGACGAAAGGCGCAAACGGCCGGCTCCGTTACTATTCTTCAATATCGCTTCGGGGGGAGCGAATTCAAACACGGCAAGCCGCGGCACAAGCGCTCGCGGTTGTGGGAGGTCGTATGGAATTGAGTTTTGTCGCCCCCGGCACGCAGACGCATCGATATGCGCTCAAGCTCGCGGGTCTGCCCGAAGGTAACGAGCCCGGCACCACGGCAGTCGACCCCACCTGGGTGGACGATGCCCTTACCGCTGCCGTGCGCGTATTCGATGCGCACCGCGTGCATTTTGCCGATGCCTACTTCGCCTATCGCGCACGTGAGACAGCGCAGCACCCCACGCGCGCTGCCGGCAAAATCCCACCCGCACGCGTTGCCGGCGATCTCCACGACGATACTCCGCTGCTCGCGGATACGTTTGCGATTGCGCAGTTGGCCGCACTTGTTTCGCTGGAGGCATCTGGCGTGGCCGATGTGATCGATGTCCATCTGGTGGTGGAGCGCTTGCGTGACGATGCCCCCACCCCGCCTGCCGATGGCATCGGCGAAGTGACGTTCGTCACGGAAACCGCGGCCGGCCTGCAAAGCGTGGCAAGTCGGCATTAAGGCGGGCAGGGCCGCTTACGGCCCATGGTGCGTGGGCCGCTCCGGCACGACGGTCGGCTGCGGCTCAGTTGGCGCGCCGACTGCGTCGGCGTCGCGAAACGTCCAGTACCGGTGCACCACGAAGTTGAAGATTGCCGTGATGGCCGAGGCGAACATCTGCGCGATCAGGTAGTACAGGCCAATTCCCAGGCCGATGGCCATGATGGTCGCGTTGCATCCCAGCGCGAGAAAGGCCACCAGGCCAAACCGCACCATCGCGCCGACGTGCCCGCGTGTGCTGTTGAAGACGGCCTGCCGGCTGATGAAGTAGTTGAGCGTGGCACCGATCACACTGCCGACCACCGACGCTCGCCACGGCGAGACTCCCACCTGCACGAGCCCGAACAGCACCACATAGTGCGCCAGCGTTGCGCCGCCGCCGATGACGACATAGCGAGCAAACTGCTCCACCGCCGCCCAGAAATGCCGCCGAGACGCCATGCGCACACTCACCCCATCTACTTTGGAACCGACATTGTGCTCGACCATGGTTCTCAGGCCGCAACTCGCGTGCCACCGACCCCGCACAATAAGTGCGCTTAAAGTTGTGCAACATTTGGCCGTATAGAAACGTGGGGCCCTGCGCAGCTGTTGGCTCCCCATTGCCATGCTCGAACTTCAACCTCTCGACATTCCGCTAGCGATCCCCCTGCCGTGGCCGATGCTTGACGCCGACGGGCAGCTGCTCGTCCCGAAGGGCGACGTCATCCACTCCCCGGAGGAGATCGACCTGCTGTGCACGCTGCACCGCCCGCATCGTATGGCGGACGGCACGCCCGCGCCTGCACCAGCGTTTGCAAATACGCAGTTCCCGAACACGACGTTCCCCGACATGGGCGACGATCCTGACGGTGAACGCACGATCGCCATGGAGCTGCTGGGCCTGCGCCCCGGTGGCATGCTGACCGTGCGACTGACCGCAGGCGCCGGCCAGACCAAGGGCGCCGCGCGCGTGATGGGCTACAGCCCGCAGCGCCATCTGCTCATCACCATGCCCACCGACAGCGGCCGCTCGGTCATGCCGGTCAAGGACGAACTGGTGGAAGTCCACGCCTTCTCGGGCGAGGGCATTGCCAGCTTTGAATGCACGGTGATGGCGGTGTGCCGCATTCCGTTCGAATACGTCGTGTTGTCGCCGCCGCGGCGGATCAAGAACCGCATGTTGCGCAAATCGCTGCGCGTGCGCGCCAACGTGGTCGGCAAGATGCTGGTGAGCGGCGACCCGCCGCGCATGATCCATATCTCCGACATCAGCACGACAGGCGCGTCGTTCCGCTCCGTGCATCGGCTGGAGGTGAGCGGCGCGCCGGCGCGTCTGCGCTTCCGGGTGAAAACGCGCGACTATCACTCCGAACTGGTGGCAGCCGCCCTCGTTCGCAGTGAAAAACCGGCCGACCTGCCCAACGTCTATCAATACGGCGTGGAATTCGTAGAGCTGGTCGCGG
Organism: Ralstonia sp. GX3-BWBA; assembly: GCF_003290055.1. Classification (NCBI taxonomy): domain Bacteria; kingdom Pseudomonadati; phylum Pseudomonadota; class Betaproteobacteria; order Burkholderiales; family Burkholderiaceae; genus Ralstonia; species Ralstonia sp. GX3-BWBA. Next base: position 254,561 of record NZ_QMKS01000023.1, read on the forward strand.
CCCAAAAAATGCTGCTGCAATGCTTTATCTATGAACAGTTACTTTGGGGCGGCCAGCGCATGGTGTAGCGTGCAGGCAGAACTGATATTCGCCCCGCTTTGCTCAGAATTAACTGCCGCTAAAGGTTAAAAACATCTGCCGAAATCACGCAAAAAACGCCGCAAATCGGCCACCATGGCCGGTTTTCAGCTTATGATGCCGCAGGCATGCTTGTGACAAAGCTATACAATTGACAGCACATCAAGTGCAGGCATTTCCGTTTTAAAGGCATTTGCAGGACGATCCCCATTTATGAGCCGCGCAAGGTCTGCCGCGCCATCGAGTCTGGACCCAATCTCCGGATTGCCGGACCGCGAACGATTCGTCCAGCTGCTGGCTGCCATGCCGCAACCCGCACGCCAGGATGCAATCGGCGCACTGCTGCTGATCGGCTTCGACCATTTTGCCGAGGCCACCAACACGCTCGGGCCGCTGGCCGCGCGAGAGGTCATCGTCGAATGTGCATCGCGGCTTGAAGCGCTGAGCGTGCCACCTGCGGATGGCATCGCACCCATCGTCGGGCGCGTCGGCCCCGAGACCTTTGCCGTTGCCTGCGCAGACTTTGTCTCGGCACAGGATGTGCACGATCTCGCGCGGCGGATTTCCGCGGCGCTTACGCGACCTTTCATCACGCATGGTTACGAGCTGGTCTGCTCATGCAGCATCGGCATGACGCTTTTTGAGACCATGCCTTCGGATGCAGCGCGGCTGATTGAACAGGCCGACCGGGCGCTCTACGGGGTCCAGCACGGTGCCGAACAAAGCCCCGCGCTGTATGCCCCGGCGGCCATGCCTCCGATCTCGGGCGGCAACACCGCCGCCATCGATGGATACGACGCCGCCGCCGAGCATCCGCGCCTGGCCGCCCAGTTGCGTCATGCGCTTGCGCGCCGCCAGTTCAGCCTGAACCTGCAGCCGCAACTGAGCCTGACCGACGGACGGATCGTCGGTTACGAATTTTTGCTGCGCTGGATTTCACCGGAGCTGGGAGTCGTTGCACCGGCCGATTTTCTGCCAATCCTGGAGCAGACAGGCGACATTCGTGAGGTGGGCCGCTGGGTGCTCGACAATGCCGCGCAGATGCTGGCCGGGCTGCTACGCGAAGAATCCCTGCGCGCGGGACGCAACAGCCGGCATCAGCCGGGCGTGCATGCAGCTGTCAACTTGTCGGTTGCGCAGCTACTCGATCCGCAATTGAGCGACGCCGTGCGCGACATTGCCGCACGCCACGCGGTGCCGACCGCACGCCTCGTCTTCGAGATATCGGAACACACGCTGCACCGTGCCAACGGCTCGGCGCAGAAAGCCGTGGAAGCCCTGCATGCCTGTGGCGCACGCGTGGCTGTGGAAGACTTTGGCGCCACCGCGCACAGCCTCGATTGCCTGGCAACGTTCCGCCCCGATCAGGTCAAGCTCGATCAGGCCATCGTCAACGCAGTGACCAAGGCGAGCGATCACGCGGTGCTGCAACGCCTGGTGGCTGCCGCACATGGCGCGGGGGTGCCCGTCACCGCCACGCGCGTGGAAACCGCCGCGCAGCTCCATGCGTTGCGTGCCTGCCGGTGCGACGTAATCCAGGGCTACCTGCTCTCGCAACCCTTCCCTGCCCGCTGGATCGACGACACACAAGACGTGATTGCCGAGCGCGCACGCGATCTGATGCCGTAAAAGAAAACGCCCTCCCGCCTGCGCGGCGGAAGGGCATCGGCGCTGGCGCGCGTGCTGCTTATGCGTGCTCGACGCGAAAGACCGCCACTGCGCTGCGCAGCGCCTCGGCCTGTTCTTCCAGCGATTCCGCCGCAGCCGCAGCCTGTTCGACCAGCGCTGCATTCTGCTGCGTCACCTGGTCCATCTGCGTGACGGCCTGGTTGACCTGTTCGATGCCGCTGCTCTGTTCTTCCGACGCCGCGCTGATCTCGCCCATGATGTCCGTCACGCGGCGCACGGCCACCACCACCTCGTCGATCACCGTGCCAGCTTCGGCCACGAGGGTCGTACCGTTCTGCACACGGCCCACCGAATCGCCAATCAGCTCCTTGATCTCTTTGGCGGCCGTGGCGCTGCGCTGTGCAAGGCTGCGCACCTCTCCGGCAACGACGGCAAAGCCGCGGCCCTGCTCGCCGGCGCGTGCGGCTTCCACCGCAGCATTCAACGCCAGGATGTTGGTCTGGAACGCAATGCCTTCGATCACGCCGATGATGTCGGCAATCTTTCGGCTGCTTTCATTGATGCCGGCCATCGTGTCCACCACGCGGCCCACGACTTCCCCACCCTTGACCGCGATATCCGACGCACTGACGGCCAGCGTGCTCGCCTGACGCGCGTTATCGGCATTCTGCTTCACGATGCTCGTCAGCTCTTCCATGCTCGACGCGGTTTCCTCCAGCGACGAGGCCTGTTGCTCCGTGCGTTGCGAGAGGTCGGCATTGCCGGCGGCAATCTGCTTGGTAGCGCTGGCGATGGAATCGGAGCCAGTGCGCACCTGGCCGATGATCTGCTGCAGGCTCGTTTGCATGGACGACACCGCGTGCATCAGGCGTGCGGTTTCATCGCGGCGGCCCGCGGCTGTCTGGCCTTCCATACGCGTGGCGAGGTCGCCCGATGCCATGCGCTCGAACACCTGAATGGCGCGCTCCAGCGGACGCACCACCGTGCGGCCAAGCACGCCGCGCGCCACCACCGACAACACCAGCGCGGCGGCCAGCAAGCCACCCGAGATCCAGATGCTCATCGCATAGCGCGACTGGGAATGGTCAAAGCGTTGCTGGCCGTACTTGAAGCGCGCCCCGACCAGGGGCCCGAGCGCCGAGTCGTAATCGACGAACAGCTTCGGCACCAGGTTCGTGTTCAGTTCGCGGTACGTAGTGAGGTCGCTGCGTTCCAGTGCGGCAATGGCCGGCTCCAGCGCCGTCTTGACGAACTTGGTGCGTGCCGCGTCGGCGGCTTGCAGCTGGGCGCGGTCCGCATCGGGAATCGGCAGCTTCATGAACTGGGCCCAGGCATCGTTGGCCGAGTTGACCATGGTGTGCGCATCGGACAGCAGTTTCTTGAGTTCTTCAGGCGTGGAGACCGCATCGAAATTGGTCAGGTGGATGCGCGCCCACAGCAGGTTGATGGTGTCTTTGGCCAGCAGATCCAGGCCCTTGGCATCTTCCAGATACACCGCCCGCAAATCGTCATTGGTCGCCCGGCCGGTGGTGATACCCGCGAAGCCCACCACGGCAATCATCACTGCAAATACCGCGACCAGAAACGTCAGCCGCGTGCGAATGCTCGTATCCATCCATTTCCACATATGTTTTCCCCCTGCATGGTTGGGCCGTGTGCGCCGAGATCGTCTTCCCGCGCCCCTCTTCGGGCACCCTGTTCACTCCCAATGGTGCTAACGGCAAGGGACAGCGGAAATAGAGGGCATCACCACGAATGTCCGGAATGCGCCGCAAGTGATATGCAAGAAGGTAAAAAAGATACGACCGGCGCACCCCACGTGCGCGGGGTGGCACTAAAATGCGGGTTGCGCCACCGTCGTGGTGGCAATCACGCGAACATCGTGCGGGACACCGCACGGCTCACAAGGGGATCGAGATGAAGAAACTGATTGCACTGCTGGCCCTGGGCTGCGTCGTTCTGGCGGGCTGCAACACGATGGCAGGCATGGGCAAGGACATTCAGACGGGTGGTCAGAAGCTGGAAAACGCCGCTGACAACACCAAGCAGAAGATGTAATGAAGCGAAGGCCCGGAGAGTCCCTGGCCTGAGTTGAAAAAACGCCGCTGTTCGCGGCGTTTTTCTTTTGGGCCGCTACAGCAGCTCTTCCGGGGTAAACGGCGCCAGCATCTGAATCCACGTCCGGCGGCCAAGGCCCACTTCCGGCTCCTGATCGACGACGACCTCCTTGCCATTCTCATGCGTGGTCCAGCGCAAGTGGCCGTCGTCCTTGGTCACCCGGTAGGCACTGTCGCGCACCGAATCGTCAAACAGCTTGGCTACCGCATCCGACAGCATCGGGCTGCGGATGATCAACCCTGTTTCCGTATTCAGCCCGATGGAGCGCGGGTCGATGTTCATCGAGCCGACAAACAGCGTGCTGCGGTCCACCACGATCGATTTCACGTGCAGGCTTGCCTGCGACGAACGGAACGTGCCGAACATCTTCGGGCGATCGCCCAGCGTCGGGCGCAGCTCGTACAGTTCAACACCATCGTCGATCAGCGCGCCACGATATTTCGCATAACCCACATGCACGATGGGTGCGTCGGTCGCTGCCAGCGAGTTGGTCAGCACACGCAGCCGCACGCCCCGATCCTGCAAGTGCCTAGCCACCTCGACCCCGCGCTTGCCCGGCACGAAGTACGGTGAGATCAGCACCACCTCGCGCTTGGCCTCGTCAATCAGACGCAGAAGCGTCTGGGCGAGGCGCTCGCCGCCAGGTTCCACCTCATCACCCGACACCTTGGCCGGACGGTCGACGATCACCTGTGCCTGCGCCCACTCCAGGCGCAGGCGGCCACGGGCGATCTGGTCAGCCAGGAACCAGTCGCGCGGTGCGGGCTTGAGCGGCAAAGGCTGCTCCGGCGCTGGGCCGGCCAGATCAGTCTGGTTGCGGCGCTGCTCGAGCTGCGAAATCGTCTGGTCGGATGCCGGCTTGGCGGAATCGGAGCCCATGTTGATCGGCCGGGTCGGCACATCGATATGCTGCGGCGGCCCTTCCGGCCGGTGTGGCATCGTCACCGGCGGCGGATAGTTGCCCTCTTTCGGCTCGGGCGGATGCGCCATGCTCGGCTCGGGCGCCAGCGCCTGCACCGGATAGGCAAATTCGCTGTTCCAGTACGCATCGAACGCCGACGACAACTGACGCACCGCCGGCCCGGCAGCCAGCACGTCAAGATCGACGAAGTTGGTGGTCTGGTTCTGCGTGAAATACTCGGCGCCCAGATTGCGCCCACCTGTCACGGCCAGTGCGTTGTCGGCAATGAAGGCCTTGTTGTGCATGCGCCGATTGACGCGGCGGAACTCAGCGGCACCGCTCAGGTACCGTGTGACGTTCGACATCCGCCCGCCCGGAAACGGGTTGAACAGCCGCACGTCGATGTTCTTGTGCGACGAAAATTTCAGAAATGCCAGATCGCGCCCATCGCTGTGCAGATCGTCGACCAGCATGCGCACGCGTACGCCACGGTCGGCAGCGGCCCGCACATGGCGCATCAGTTCGCGCACGCTGTTGTCGCTCGCAATGATGAAGTACTGCAAGTCCAGCGTACGCTCGGCCCGGTCGGCCAGCGTGAGCAACGTGGCGTAGGCTTCTTCGCCCGACGGGATCAGCCGGAAGCCGGACACATCGGCCGACGGCGCATTCGTCTGCACCAGGCGCCCCAGCGAAGAGGCCGATTCGGCATTGGGCAGCGCCGTCGTCACGGGGCGATCGACGTGATCTGGCAGGCTTGCGCAGCCCGTCAGCAGTGCGATGACCAGCCAGGCAAACCAGGCGCGCAGATACGCGATCGGGAGGTTCCTCGGGTGCCCTTGCATGTTCGATGTCGTGTTGGGTACGGCACAGGTCGAGAGGACGTCTACTTCACACCAGCATGCGGCGTGCCTGAACAGACGCCACGGCCAGACTACGCGAGATGTCAGCCGGGGCAGTATCCGTGTTTGTCCGACGCCACGTGGGGCGTGTCAAAATGGCGCAACGGTGCGCTTTTTCCCCCGCTGCTTTCCATGCTGACCAACACCACGGCATTTGCCGCCTTCCTCTTTGTTGTGCATTGCGTGGGCGTCCTCGCGGCCATGCATGCCGTGTTGACCGTGCGCACGTCGCAGGGTGCCATCGCGTGGGCCATCTCGCTGGTCACGCTGCCGGAGTTCACGCTGATCCCCTATCTGATCTTCGGGCGAAGCACCTTTGCCGGCTACGTGGACGCGCGCCGCTTTCACAACGCGCGTCTGCGCGAAATCACCCTGTCTGACGACTGGCGCCGTCTGCGCGACCATGAGTCCAGCGTGGTCGCGCCGCAGCACACCTGCATGCAGGCCTTGCCGCGCCTGACCGGCACTCCGTGTCTGGCCCGGAATCGCGTGCGGCTGCTCGTCAACGGCGCGGAAACCTTCGATGCCATCTTTGCGGCGATTGCGCAGGCGCGGCGCGTGCTCATCGTGCAGTTCTTCATCGTGCATGACGACACGCTCGGCCGCCGACTGGCCGAACTGCTGCTCGACCGCGCGCGGGCCGGGGTGCGTGTGTACTTTCTCTTCGACAGCATCGGCTGCCACGCGCTGCCGCGCCGCTATGTGCAGCGCCTGATTGAAGGCGGCGTGCTGGCCAAGCCGTTCTCCACGCATGCCGGGTTCGTCAACCGCTTCCAGCTCAACTTCCGCAACCATCGCAAGCTCGTGGTGGTGGACGGAGACCGTGCTTACGTTGGCGGTCACAACGTCGGCAACGAATACATGGGCGAAAAACCGCCGCTTGCCCCGTGGCGCGACACGCATATCGAGATCGTCGGTGCCGCGGTGATGGACTTGCAACTGACCTTTGCCGAAGACTGGTACTGGGCCGCGCACGAAGTGCCGCAACTGATCGTGCCCGAACTGCGGCCCGAAGAAGACATGGTTTGCCAAGTGGTCGCCAGCGGCCCGGCAGACAAGCAGGAAACCTGCTCGCTGTTTTTCATGGAAGCCATTCAATCGGCGCGCAAGCGGCTGTGGATCACGTCGCCATACTTCATTCCCGACGAAGCCGTGTTCGCCGCGCTGCGCCTGGCCGTGCTGCGCGGGGTAGACGTGCGCATCCTGATCCCCTCGCGACCAGACCATCGCATGGTGTTCCTGGCGTCCACGCTGTATGCGTATCAGGCGATCCGCGCGGGCGTGAAGATCTATCGCTACCTGCCGGGCTTCCTGCACCAGAAGGTCGTGCTGATCGACGACGAGGCCGCAGCCGTGGGCAGCGCCAACCTCGACAACCGTTCGTTCCGCCTCAACTTCGAGCTGATGATCATGACCGCGGACCCACGCTTCGCCAACGATGTCGCACAAATGCTCGAAGTCGATTTTGCCGAAGCCGCCCGCGTTGGCCGTGACGAATACGAACACGCACACCCGCTGCGCCGCGTGATCATGCACGTCGCCAAGCTGTTCGCCCCCATCTTGTAATCACGCTCCGAATTCCGAATTCCGAGTTCGCCCGCAAGAAGCGGAGCGCATCCAGGCATCGCCGTCCCTACCCTGAAGCGAACATTTTCAGGAGTGTGCGATGTCCGATTCCCATGATCTTGCTGTCGACCGTCTACCGCCGGGCTTCAATCGGCTGGCGGGCTCCAACCTGGCTGCGCAGTCAGCCGAGCAGATTGCGCTGGCCGCCATGCCCATGGTTGCGGTGCTCACCCTGCATGCCGACGCCAGCACAGCGAGCTGGCTGCAAGTCGCCCTCACGCTGCCGTTTGTGCTGTTTGCCATTCCCGTCGGCATGCTGGCGGATCGTTGGCCCAAGCGTGCATTGATGGCCGGCGCGGAGGCGGTACGCGCGCTGGCCTTGTTTGCTGTGGCGGGTCTGCTGATGGCCGGACGCTTGAACCTGGCTGCGCTGGGTGTGCTGGGCTTTGTTGCTGTGTGCGGCACGGTGGTGTTCAGCGTGGCGGCGCCTGCGCTGGTGCCCTCGCTCGTACCGGCAGCGATGCTTGCGCGCGCCAACGGCCGAATCGAGCTAGCGCGCACGATTGCATTTGCTTGCGGGCCGGCCATCGGCGGTGCGTTGGTCGGCTGGACAGGCTCGATGGCGGCGTTCGCGCTGGCGGCGGCGTTGTCCGCCATGGCTGCGGCACTGCTGGCCGGCGTGGCCGCCCCGGAGTCAGTGGCGCGGCAAGCGGCGCACCCGCTGCGGGACATAGCCGAGGGCGCGCGCTTCGTGTTTCACCATCCGCTGCTGCGGCCGGTGTTCATCACGCAGTTCGTCTTCACCATGGCGTTCTTCATGGTGATTGCCATCTTCGTTCCGTATGCGGCGCATCGGTTGAACCTCTCTGCACAAGCGATTGGGCTGACGCTCGGCATGTACGGCGCGGGCATGGTGATCGGCGCGCTGCTGGCCGCGCGCATTCTGGCGCGCTGGCGCTTCGGCCATGTGGTGGCGACTGGCCCCGTGTGTGGACTGACGGGCGGTGTGCTGCTTGCGGCCACGCTCTGGCAGCCGTGGCCGGCACTGGCACAAGCGGGCTTCTTTCTGCTGGGTTGTGGGCCGATTCTGTGGGTGGTCAGCACCACCACGCTGCGGCAGACGGTGACGCCGCCCACGCTGCTGGCGCGCGTATCTGCAGTGAATGTGATGTCATATGGCGCTCGGCCAATCGGCGCGGCAATGGCCGCGTGGCTCGCCGCACACGCTGGTGCGGGGGCGTGCCTGCTGATGGCGGTGGCGGGCTTTGCGCTGCAGTTGCTGTGCATCCTGCAATCGCCCGCGGTGCGGCTGGTGCGTCAGCCGCGTGCGGACGATACGTCGGCCGGGCTCGAACCTGCCTGAGCCTCGTCGGCACCGCGATCACCGCGCTGCACGTCGCGCCACGCACGCGGCGTCATACCGAAGTGGGCGGTGAACCAGCGCGTGAACGACGCCTGCCGCGTATAGCCGAGCAACGCGGCCACCCGTCCGATCCGATAGCTCGGGTTCGCCATGTAGCGAACGGCGAGGTTGTGCCGGACCTCCTCCACCAGGTCAGAGAACGTCATGCCGGCTGCTTCCAGCTGGCGTTGCAGGGTCCGCACGCTCAGGTGGAGATGATCAGCCACCTGTTCGACCGAGGCGCGCTCCAGCGGCAGCAACAGGTAGATCGCGCGACGCACGTCCTGCACCACCGCCTCTTGCGCCGATACATTGAGCGGCTCGGCAAGGCTTTCCGCGTAGCGCACGAGGGCCGGGTCAGCGGCAGGGTTGGGCGTCTCCAGATCGGCAGCGGCGCAGACGATGCCGTTGAAGTCGCTGCCGAACACGATGGGGCAACCGAACACGCGTCTGTGCAGGCTGACGTCAGTGGGAGCGCCATGTGTGAAATGGATGCTGCGCGGCTTCCAGTGCACGCCCAGCAGCGCGCTGCACGTCCTGGCGAGCACGCCAACGGCCAGCTCGTTGGCCTGCCGCAGCGGCACGGGCGTCTCGGTGATCACCTCTTCGCGAATGACCACCATATCGCCATCAGATTCCAGGTAGATCGCCAGCGCCTCGTTCAGCAGGTGACGGTACTGGATGATGGCCTGCAGCGCCTCGCGCAGCGTGCGCTTGTGGGCGAGCAACAACCCGAGCACACCGAAATCCAGTTCCTGGCGCGCCTCGGCCATCTGCAGCCCGAGCGTCGGGCACGGGGCGCTGGCGGCGGTGATCTCCATCAACTGGCACGTCGCCACGACTGACACGAGCTGCTCGGGATCGGTCAGTCTGGCCGGGTCCAGCCCCACCTGCCGCAGTGCCTCCTGCGGGTTGAAACCAAGCCGCCGCACGACCTGGAAGTAGCCGTTGAGCGACCGGGCACGCACCATCGTTTCCATAGGTTTCAGTGGGCTTCGAGCCGTCTTGGTGTTTACACGGAATGGCGCGTAAAGAGAAAAACTTGGCGCCAATTGAGAAATTCAAAGCTACCGCTTCCCTATAGTGAAGTCCAGCCGAGACATCCCCTACAGGAGCCCCCAACATGCAATTCCTCGATGATTCGCTGCACCCTGAAAACCAGGACAAAGTCGTCATTACCGTTGCGCCGTACGGCCCGGAATGGATGCCGGAAGATTTTCCAGAAGACATTCCGGTCACGATGGAAGAACAGGTGCAGAAAGCCGTGGATTGCTACAACGCCGGCGCTACCGTGCTGCACCTGCACGTGCGCGAACTCGACGGCAAGGGCTCCAAGCGGCTCTCGAAATTCAACGAGCTGATTGCCGGCGTGCGTGCGGCGGTGCCCGACATGATCATCCAGGTGGGCGGCTCGATTTCTTTTGCCCCCGAAGACGAAGGGCAAGCCGCCAAGTGGCTGTCGGACGACACGCGCCACATGCTGGCCGACCTGACCCCAGCACCCGATCAGGTGACCGTGGCGGTCAACACCACGCAGATGAACATCATGGAGCTGCTGTATCCGGCGTATCTGGAAGGCACGTCGCTGGCCAATCCGGCGCTGGCTGCAGCCTATGCAGAAATGACCGTGCCCGCCGGCCCCGCCTGGCTGGAGGAGCACCTGCGCCGTCTGCAGGCCTCCGGCGTGCAACCGCACTTCCAGTTGACCGGCATCCACGCGCTGGAAACGCTGGAGCGTGTCGTCCGCAAGGGCGTCTACAAGGGCCCGCTCAACCTGACGTGGATCGGCATTGGCGGCGGCTTCGACGGCCCCAACCCGTTCAACTTCTTCAACTTCATCCACCGCGCGCCGGATGGTTGCACGCTGACGGCCGAGTCGCTGCTCAAGAACGTGCTGCCCTTCAACATGATGGCCATGGCAATGGGCCTGCACCCGCGCTGCGGCATTGAAGACACGATCATCGACCAGCACGGCAACCGCATGACATCCGTGCAGCAGATCGAGCAGTGCGTGCGCGTGGCGCATGAACTGGGCCGTGAGATTGCCAGCGGCAAGGAGGCGCGCGCCATCTACCGCATCGGCGTGCAATATGACAGCGTTGAAGAAACGCTGGCGAAGAACGGCATGTCCCCCAACCGTGCCCCGAACGTGAAAAACCTGCCGCTGCGCGCGGCCTAAACTAGAAGCCGCCGTATCACCGGGCCAACACAGGCGGCGCTCAACGCAAGCGCCGCCACTCGGAGACAACCATGAATCTGCATGCCGCCGACCCGCGCGCAGACCACCACGACGGCTATCTCGTCAGCCGACCCCAGGCGTGGTTTGCGTTTGCAATGACCTTTGCACTGATGCTGTTCGATTACATCGACCGGCAAGTCATCGTGTCGCTTTTCCCGCATCTGAAGACAGCCTGGGCGCTGTCCGACAAGCAACTTGGCGCGCTCGTCTCGGTCATCTCGATCGTGGTGGCGGTGGGTGGCCTGCCCGTGGCGTTGTTGGCCGACCGCTACAGCCGCGTCAAGAGCATCGTCGTGATGGCCACCGTATGGAGCCTGGCAACGATCTCCTGCATGTTCACGCGCAATTACGGACAGCTCTTCACCGCGCGCGCCATCGTGGGCGTGGGCGAGACCGGCTACGGCTCGGTGGGCGCGGCACTCATTGCCAGTCTGTTCCCCAAGCGCCTGCGCGCCACGTTGATGGGCGCCTTCTTTGCAGCGGCATCCGTCGGTTCGGTATTGGGCGTGTTGCTCGGTGGCGTGATTGCAGCGCGCTGGGGCTGGCAGGCAGCATTTGGCGTGGTGGGCATACCGGGTCTGGTGCTGGCGCTGCTCTATGTGTTCGTGCCGGACTACAAAACGGTGGCGATGGCAGCTGGCGGCACGCAAGTGCGTCAGCCCGCAGGCACGCTCCTGCAACGCGTTGCGGGCGCGCTCACCAGCTCGCGCACGCTGTGGTGGACGTGCCTGGGCGCAGCCTTCCAGTTGATCGTCGTGTCGACCATCTGGGCGTGGCTGCCTAGCTACCTGAATCGCTATCACGGGACACCGCCGGACCGTGCTGCCATGCAAGCCGCACTGGTGGTGCTGTGCGGTGCCCTGGGCGCCTTCGTGTGGGGTGTGGTGGCCGATGTAGTTGCAGCGCGCCGCCAGCGCAACCGGCTGATTGCGGTGGCTGTGCTGGCGGTGGTCACGCTGCTCGTGTTCATGACGGCCTTTGGTACCGCCATGCCGGCCAACCAGCAGTTCCTCCTGATCGCCTTCGGCGGCTTCTTGATGACGTGCACGGTGGCCCCGGCTTCCAGCGTGGTGTTCGACGTGGTGCACCCCGGCGTCCGCTCTACCGGAGCTGCGGTGCTCTCGCTGTTCCAGAACCTGTTCGGCTTGGCCATCGGGCCGTTTGTGGGCGGCGCCATGTCCGACGCGTGGGGCCTGCAGACCGCCCTGGCTGTGATGCCGATCTTCGGCGTGGTTGCAGCAGGCTGCTTCTTGCTGGCCGCACGCAGCTACGAAGCTGAACTCAAGCGCGTGGCCAACGTATCGATCGACGCGGCGCCCACCGCCGCACCAGCCGCTGTGGCTTCCGCATGACGGCCCGACTCCGCTAACCGCGCGCCGCCACAAGGCATCTCACCCCTCTCCCGCCTTGACCGCGTCTCGCCAAGCGAGCCGCGCGGGCGGCGCGCACCCCAAACATCTGAAGACGAATCCAGGAGATATCCATGGCAACCGCAGTCCGCTTTCATGAAACCGGCGGCCCCGAGGTCTTGCGCTGCGAGACCGTCGAAGTGGGCCAACCCGGCCCGGGCCAGGTCCGTCTACGCCACGAAGCCGTCGGCCTGAACTTTGCCGACACCTACTTCCGTTCGGGCCTCTACCCGGTACCCCGCCCCGCCGGCATGGGCGTGGAAGCAGCAGGCATCGTTGAAGCGGTAGGCGATGGCGTAAGCAACGTCGCCGTGGGTGATCGCGTGACCTATACCGGCTTCATCAACACGCTGGGCGCGTACAGCACCGAACGCCTCATTCCAGCCGCGCCGCTCATCAAGCTGCCCGCAGCCATTGCCTGCGAAACCGCCGCCGCCATGACCATGCGCGGCCTGACGTCGGCCTACCTGCTGCGCCGCATCTACCCGTTTGCGAAGGGCAACACGATCCTTCTGCATGCAGCCGCCGGCGGTGTGGGACTGATCGTCTCGCAGTGGGCGAAGCTGCTTGGGCTGACCGTGATCGGCACGGTATCGAGCGAAGCCAAGGCCGACATCGCCCGCGCGCACGGCTGCGACCACGTCATCAACTACGCGCACGACGACGTTGCAAAACGCGTGCGCGAACTGACCGACGGCGTGGGCGTGAACGTGGTGTTCGACAGCGTGGGCAAGGCCACCTTCGATGCCTCGCTCGATTCGCTCAAGGGACGCGGCCTGATGGTGTGCGTGGGTACGGCATCGGGCCCGATCCCGCCGTTCAACCCACAACTGCTGGCGATGAAGGGATCGCTTTACCTGACGCGCCCGGCCCTGGCCGATTACATCGCCGATCCGGCCGAGAAGGCCGAGCTTGCCGGCGAGTTGTTCGATCACGTGGCCGCCGGTCGCATCAAGATCGAAATCCACCAGCGCTATGCATTGGAAGACGCCGTGCAGGCACACCGCGATCTCGAATCGCGCAAGACGACGGGTTCATCCGTCTTCGTCATCTGAGGGGCTGTCATGCGCATCGAACAACTGACCAACGCCCTGGGTGCCGAGCTGACCGGCGTACAACTGAGTGACGCGATCGAAGACGAAGGCCTGTTCAGCGAAATCCGCACCGCGCTGCTCAAGCACCGCGTGATCTTCCTGCGCGATCAGGACTTGAGCCGTGCGCAGCATGTGGCGTTTGCCCGCCGCTTTGGCGAACTGGAAGACCACCCCGTGGCCGGTAGCGACCCGGAGCACCCCGGCCTCGTGCGCATCTACAAGACGCCCGACCACCCGAACGACCGCTACGAGAACTGTTGGCACGCCGACACCACGTGGCGCGAAGCGCCGCAGTTTGGCGCCGTGCTGCGCTGCGTGGAATGCCCGCCCGTTGGCGGCGACACGATGTGGGCCAACATGGTGCTGGCGTACGAGAAGCTGCCGGAAGACGTCAAGCGCGACATTGCCGGCCTGCGCGCACGCCACAGCATCGAGGCCAGCTTTGGTGCCGTCATGCCCATCGAAAAGCGTCTTGCACTCAAGGCGCAGTACCCCGATCCGGAACACCCCGTGGTGCGCACGCACCCCGAAACCGACGAGAAGGTGCTGTACGTCAACGGCTTCACGACGCACTTCACGAACTACCACACCCCTGCGCGCGTGCGCTACGGCCAGGACGCCACGGTAGGTGCATCTGAGCTGCTGCGCTACCTGATCAGCCAGGCCTACATTCCCGAATACCAGGTGCGCTGGCGCTGGAAGCCGAACAGCGTGGCCATCTGGGACAACACCGCCACGCAGCACTACGCGGTCATGGATTACGTGCCGTGCCATCGGAAGATGGAACGCGCCGGCATCATCGGCGGCAAGCCGTTCTAACGATCGTCGGGACACATCGGACCCGTCGGCGATAACACCAAGAGGAGACCCTGCAACATGAAGACGAAGCACATCGCCCCCGCTGCACTGCTGGCCTGCGCCGGCGCGGCCTGCGCGCAATCCGGCGTCACGCTGTATGGCGTGGTGGATACCAACATCGAATATGCGACCAACCTGGCGGGTGCCACGCCGGGCAGCTCGGGGCACCGCGTGTCGATGCAAAGCGGCGGCCTGTCGGGCTCGCGCTGGGGCCTGCGCGGGGTGGAGGATCTTGGCGGCGGCCTAAGTGCGCTGTTCGTGCTCGAAAGCGGATTTGCAAGCGACACGGGCCAATCGCAACAAGGGGGCCGGCTGTTCGGGCGCCAGGCCTACGTTGGGCTCAAGAGCAGCACGATCGGGCAATTTACTTTCGGCCGCCAGTACACGACGCTCTTCCAGTTGCTGGCCAACTTTGAGCCGATGGCGTATTCCACGCAGTACGAACCAGCGGCAGTGCAGACCGGCGTGAATTTCCGGTCCGACAACACCGCCATGTACACGGGCAACTTCGGCCCGGTGACTGCGCAGGCGCATTGGTCATTCGGCACCGGCGCCCCGAGCGCCAACCCAACCGGCGGCGGCAACGGCGAGGTGCCCGGCCAAGCCCGGCGCGACAGCGGCTACGGCGCGGGGGTGGCGTACTCGGCTGGCCCGCTGGGTGCCACGCTCGTGTATGACCAGTACAACCCCAGCACCCCGCTGGGCGGTGGCGCGTTCAGCTCCGGCACCGTGCGCAAGGCGGCGCTGGCGGGCAGCTACCTCGTTGGCGATGTGCTCAAGGTCATGGGCGGCTACCGCTGGGGCCAGAACAAGAACGCCAACGGCAGTGTGGCGCTGCGCGACGACTACTTCTGGGCCGGCGTGAACTATCAGGCGACAAACGCCGTGATGCTCTCGCTCGAATACTCGTACCAGAAGATCAAGACCATCAACAGCGCGCCGTCCACGCAGGCCAACCCGTGGCAGGTCGCGTTCATTGCCGACTACACCCTTTCCAAGCGCACCGATCTGTACCTGACCACGGCCTATGCGCGCAACGCGGGCCTGGCGCTCGACCAGGCCACGGTGGACCTCAACGCCACCGGCTACGGCCTGGCTACCGGCAAGACCAGCATGCTCGGCGCGGCCGTCGGTATTCGCCACAAATTCTGAGCGGCCCACACCACGGGAGGCGGACTCCGCCGTCTCCCCTGTCGGCATTCGAGGAGGGTGACCTCCTCGTTTTTTCTTCATGGCGTTTCATCATGACGTTGTCCAACCCTTCTCCCACCATCCTCATGGTGCCCGGCCTGCGCGACCACGTGGCCGAACACTGGCAGACGTTGCTCGAAGCCAAACTCCGGGCTGCAGGCCACAAGGCTGCGTCAGTCCCGCCGCTGGAAGCCGACAAGTTGAGCTGCGCGGCAAGGGTAGTGGCCTTGGACAAGGCCGTCAGCGCAATCGAAGGGCCGGTGATCCTGGTGGCGCATAGCGCAGGCGTGATGATCACCGTGCATTGGGCCAAGCGGCACGCGCGCAAGATCCACGGCGCCCTGCTGGCCACCCCGGCCGATCTCGACACGCAGTTGCCGTCGGGCTATCCCACGCAGGACGTGCTGCAGAAAAATGGCTGGCTGCCCTGCCCCCGGCGTCCGCTGCCGTTTCCAAGCGTCGTCGCCGCCAGTCGGAACGATCCGCTGGCATCGTTCGAGCGCGTGGCCGGCATGGCGGCCGACTGGGGCAGCCGTCTGGTCGATCTGGGGGACGTCGGTCATCTGAATCCCGCCGCCGGCTTCGGCCCGTGGCCCATGGCGGAAGCCCTGATCCATGAACTCGATTGACCGGTCCATGCAGGCAAGTCCGCGCGGCGCAATCCACCCACGCACCAAGCTCACCGTCGATGTTTTCTTCGACTTCATCTGTCCGTGGTGCTGGATCGGTACGCGCCATCTGGCCAGCGCGCTGCGCACGTTCGCGATGCTGCATCCGGAGGTGAAGACCAAGGTGCGGTGGCGCCCGTATCCGCTGCTGCCGGACACCCCGGCCGAAGGCCTGCCGTACCAGGCGTTTTACCTCAGCCGCCTCGGCAGCCCCACTGCCGTATCGATGCGGCGTGCTCAGGTGCAGCGCGCCGGGCAAGCGGCCGGCATCGACTTCGATTTCACACGCATCAATGTCCTGCCCAATACCGAGCGCGCGCACGGTGTGGTTCGGAAATATCGCCGGGTCGACGCGGGCGGACAGCCAGCTCAGCTCATCGAACACATCTTCAGCGCCTATTTTTTGGAAGGTGCCGACATCGGCAACGAAGACGTGCTGCAGCGCCTGGAGTTCGAGCACAACCTTGCCACGGCCATGGCGCCCGCAGTGTGCCCGCCCAGCGTTTGCAAACCAGTGGGCCGCGGCGTGACCGTGTCAGGAGTGCCGTATTTCATCTTCAACTCGAACGTGGCGATCTCGGGTGCGCATCCGGCAAGCACGCTGGTGCGCGCCATGCAGAACGCGCTGTCGCTGTCGCTATCGCCACTGCAATCGCAAGAGGAAGCGCAGTGAACACCATGGCGTGCAATGTCACCGTGGCTTCGTCCGGCGAGCTGGGCGCCGGAGAACGCAAGCTCGTCTTCGTCAACGGTCGCAGCGTCGTCCTGTTCAACGTCGAAGGCCGGCTTCATGCCATCGACAACAGTTGCCCGCACAACGGCGCATCGCTGGCCTCGGGCCGTCTTGCCGGCAACGTATTGCAGTGTCCGGCGCATGGCCTGCGCTTCGATCTCGCCACCGGCTGCACGCCCGGGTCCGGCGGCTTGTGCCTGAAAACCTACCCCGTTCAGGAGACCGACGGCCACGTCGTCATCCAGCTCGAAGACGCCAGTTGATTCGCCACGCGCGATACGAACCTGCACACCGAACGAGACCACTCAACATGCATGCGAACCTCATCACCCCAACACCTTCGGCGTACACGTATCCGCTGCTCGTCAAGCACTTGCTGACCAATGCGCAATGTCTCTACGGCGAACAGGAAATCACCTATCGCGGTGCGCTGCGCTACAGCTATCGCACGTTTCGGGAACACATCGGCCGGCTCGCGTCGGCACTGAGCACGCTGGCGGTCCAACATGGCTCGACCGTGGCCGTCATGGACTGGGACAGCCACCGCTACCTCGAGTGCTACTTTGGCGTGCCGATGATGGGCGCAACGCTGTTCACCGTGAACGTGCGGCTCTCTGCCCAGCAGATTCTCTACACGCTCAACGATGCACAGGCCGAGGTCGTGCTGGTACACGCCGACTTCGTGCCGCTGCTCGAAGAGATCTGGGACGGACTGACGAACGTGCGCCACGTTGTGGTGCTGGCCGACAACGCGCCCATGCCGCACACCACGCTGCCGGTGGCAGGCGAGTACGAGGCGCTGCTCGCCCACGCCTCGCCCGATTTTGCATTTGCCGACTTCGACGAACGCACGCGCGCCGCAACCTTCTACACGACCGGCACGACCGGTGACCCGAAGGGCGTGAGCTACAGCCACCGCGACATCGTGCTGCACACCATGGCGACTGCCACGACGTTGTGCGCACCGCGCGATGGCCAGCGCCTGCACCGCGAAGACGTGTACATGCCCATCACACCGATGTTCCACGTCCTGGCTTGGGGCATGCCGTACATCGCCGTCATGCTGGGCTTGAAGATCGTCCTGCCGGGGCGCTACGCGGCCGATCTTCTCCTCAAGCTGCACGAGACGGAGCGGGTCACCTTCTCGCATTGCGTGCCGACGCTGCTGCAGATGCTGCTGCAGGCGGCGGAAGGCGGCATGCACGATCTGTCGGGGTGGAAGGTCCTTATTGGCGGCTCGGCGTTGTCTCCGGCGCTCTGCGAGTCAGCGCTTGATCGCGGCATTGACGTATTTGCGGGTTATGGCATGTCGGAAACCGGCCCCGTGGTTGCGCTGGCGCAACTGCCGCCGGGCCGCAAGCCCGCAGACCGGCAGGAAGAGATCCGCATGCGCTGCGCGACGGGGCGCCCGGTGCCGCTGGCCGAATTGCGCATCGTCGACGAGCATCTGCGCGATGTACCGCACGACGGCAAGCACCAGGGCGAGATCGTGCTGCGTACGCCGTACCTCACGCAGGGCTACTTCAACAAGCCGGCAGCATCAGAAGAGCTGTGGGCCGGTGGCTACCTGCACACGCAGGACATTGCCGTCATGACGCCCGATGGCTTTGTGCAGATCGTCGACCGCATCAAGGACGTGATCAAGACCGGCGGCGAGTGGGTGTCGTCCATTGAAGTGGAAAGCCTGATTGCCCAGGTGCCGGGCGTGCAAGAGAGCGCTGTCATTGGCGTGCGCGACGCGAAGTGGGGCGAACGGCCGATGGCGTTTGTCGTCGGCAAGCCGGGGGTACGCCTGAAGGCTGAGGCCATCCGCGATTGCCTGCTGGCACACGCTGAAGCCAAGCGCATCAGCAAATACGCCGTGCCGGAACTGGACCGTATCGCCTTCGTGGCGGAGATTCCGAAGACGAGCGTTGGCAAGATCAACAAGAAGGCCCTGCGCGAGAACGCGGCGTAACCCACACGCGCTCCACCGCCGGCCGCACCTGTGGCAGCCGGCGGCAGTGTCGTCAAACCATGCGGCGGATGCCGAACCGCTGCGCGCGGCGGCGCCACACGAGCGCGTAATACAGCCCCTGCATCACGAACATGGCAAGAAAGGTGGCCGGGTATGCCGCCCAGATGCCGTCTGTGCCGATGTGTCGGCTCAACACCCAGGCCACTGGCACTTCCACCGCCGCAATGGCCAGGATAGAAATGGCCGTGGGCGCCAGCACCGTGCCGCTTGAGCGCATCACGCCCGAGAAGACGCTCGCCATGCCAAAGATGACCGAGCTCCACAGCGAGATATGCAGCAGGCTCTGGGCAAGGCTCATCACTTCCGTGTTCGTGGTGAACCAGCCGATGACAGCGCGCGAGAACAGCAACGCCATCACCACCAGCACGCCGGTAATGGCCACGTTGAGCCACAGCCCGGTGCGCGTGATGGCGTCAAGCCGCTCCGTATTGCCCGAGCCGATGGCCTGCGCCCCGAGGATGGACGCCGTAATCGCAATCGACATGGCGGGAAACTGCACGTAGCTGATGATCTGCGTGCCGGCGCCGTAAGCGGCCGTCGCGTCGGAGCCGAAGCCGTTGACGAATGACAGCAGCGCCAGCTCGGCAATCGAGATCACCACAAGCTGCACGCCCGTCGGCACGCCGATCTTCAGCACGGTTTTGAGTACCCCAAAATCGACCCACAGGTGCCGCGCCAACACGGCATCCGGCGCGAGCGGATGATTGCGCCGGCGCAGGAAGAAGGCGAGCCACACCAGCGCCACCGTGAACGAGATGATGGTGGCCACGGCGCCGCTTGCCACACCCAGTTGCGGCAAGCCGAACCAGCCGCGAATGAAGGTCGGTGTCAGCACCAGCCCAATCGACGTCGACAGCGCCAGGGTGCGCAGCGGCGTGCGCGTGTCGCCCACGCCGCGCATCATCGCTGTGGCAAGCAGGTAGACGAACAGCCCTGGCATGGCATAGAGCATGACGCTGGCGTAGAGCGTAGCGTCTTGCAGGATGTCGGCCGGCGTGCCGAGCCAGCCCAGCAGCGCGTTTGCAAACGGGCCGCCCAGCAGCGCCACAGCCAGCCCGACGATGAAGCCCACCGACAGCGTTGTCCCTGCAACGGTCTTGACCGCCTCGGGCTTCTTGGCGCCCCAGGCTTGCCCGATCAACACTGCCGCCCCCGACCCCAGCCCGATGATGAAGGCGATGAAGAAAAACAGGATCGGGAAGAATGCCGACACCGCAGCAAGCGCCTTCACGCCCAGCATGTGTCCGACATAGACGTTGTTGAGCGTGCCCGACAACGATTGCAGGATGTTTGCCAGGATCAGCGGGCCGAGGAATGCAATGAATGTTCGCCACAACGGGCGAGCAGCAGGCGCTGTCATGCAGCCTCCTGTTGAGGATGGAATGCCCGGCTCGCCAGTTCGCGCGCAAAGTCGCGCACGTCGGCGGGCCAGGATTGGGTCAGGGATTGGAACGCCATGGCATCTGCGGCAAACAAGGCGCGCGTGGCGTCTTCAAAGCCCGCGGCGTTGCCGGCCATGGCAGACATGAAGCGGTACGCCGCCTCTTGCGCAACGCGACGGCGGTCTGCGCCTTCGGCGGCGCGGCGGGCGTCTTCCACCAGCTTGCGCAGCGTAACCGACGCCCCGCCCGGCTGCGCGGCCAGCCAGTCCCAGTGGCGCGGCAGCAAGGTCACCTCGCGGGCAATCACGCCCAGCTTGGGGCGGCCAGGGCCACGTGGGCGGCTTTCGGATTCGGCGGGTTCAGCGGCAGATGGCGCGGCGCGATCGACGCGCGCAAGCACGTCTTCAACCGTGCCGCGCAAGTCGAACTCCACAGGGTGCGCACTGGTGTTGTCGAACACAAGCACCTGCGATTCGGGGTGCGCATCGAGGTGCGCCTTGACGGCGCGTGCGACATCTCGGACGGGACCGCCGGCCAGGCGTTGGGTGCCGGCAAACGCCGTGCACGCGTGGATTGCTGCGACATCCATGAGAAACGCTCCTGCTGAAGTTTCAACAGGAACGGATTCTACCCGGGTTTAATTGATTGTCAATATTACCCGGGCATAAAAGCGGTGCAGCGCGTAACGTGACGCAGAGGTCATGCCGCCTGCTGCACGCGCGCCTCCACCAGCAGCCGTTTGAGTTCCGGCACGCACGACCCGCAATTGCCACCCGCCTTCAGGCAGGCCGTGATCTCGCCAGTCGATTGCAGGCCCTTGGTGCGGATGGCATCGCAGATCGTGTTGCGACCCACGCCAAAGCACGAGCAGACCGTTGGCCCCACGTCGACGCCCGCTTCGATCGGCTGGCCGAGCAACACGCCCGCGCGATCAACGTCTTCCAGGCGCTCTTGCGCGAACAGGCCCGCGAGCCAGTTGCGCGACGGCAGGTCCGGACGCGGTGACAAAAACACGCAGGCTTCGATGCGGTCATCCACCACGTGCACGGCGCGGTAGACACGCGCGGTGGTGTCTTCGTATTCAAGCCAATCGGCATGGGGGTCGGTCACGCCCAGCAGCGCGCGCGCCCAATCGTGTACGGAGCCAAGATGCTGGCGGCCGGCAAGCTCATAGCGCACGAACTGCTTGCCTTGAATGCGCGTCCACCAAGTTGCATCGTCGGTGTCGAGTGCGCGGCGCGAGAGGACAAAGCCGTGCCACGCCACATCGAACGGCTCGACCATCACCGGCGTGTGCTTGAACTCAGGCTCGCCCGACACCGGGTCGACCACCGGATTGACGACCGCGCCCACGCGCGCATCGGAAGCAAACTGGCCGTTCCAGTGGATCGGTACGAACACGCTGCCGCGCGCGATGCCGCCCGTCATGCGCACGCGTGCCACCACACTGCCCCAGCGCGATGACACGCGCGCCAGGTTGCCTTCGCGCACGCCGGCCAGCAGCGCATCGTGCGGGTGCAGATCGACAAACGGTTCGGGCACGTGGTCCGCCAGCTTGGGCGCGCGGCCGGTGCGCGTCATGGTGTGCCATTGGTCGCGCACGCGGCCGGTGTTGAGGATGAGCGGATATTCGCCATCTGCCACATGCGCGGGCGCACGGGCAGGCGTCGGCACGAAACGCGCGCGGCCATCGGGGTGAGCGAAACGGCCATCGCTGAAGAGGCGCGCTTCGCTGTTGCCCGACGTTGCGATGGGCCATTGCACCGGCGACATGCCGTTGTATGCATCGGTATCGAGCCCCGTCAGGCCGCCCAGATGGAAGGCGCGACGCGTGCCGCTCGCATCGTTGGCGTAGGCGGACAGGCGTGCGTGTTCATCGAACACATCGCCCGGGCTCTTGAAGTCGAAGCCGTCGTAACCCATGCGGCGGGCAACGTCGGCGATGATGTCCCAGTCGGCGCGTGCCTCGCCGGGTGCGGGCAGAAAGGCGCGCTGGCGCGAGATGCGGCGCTCGGAGTTCGTCACGGTGCCGTCTTTCTCTCCCCAGCCCAGCGCGGGCAGCAGGATGTCGGCCAGAACGGTGGTGTCGGTGGCTTCAACGATGTCGGAGGCAACGACGAGCTCGCACTTGGCCAACGCACGGCGCGCCTGGTCAGCATCGGGCAGGCTGACCACGGGGTTGGTCCCCATGATCCACACGGCCTTGATGCGCCCGTCTTCAATGGCGTTGAATAGATCGACCGCCTTGAGGCCCACCTTGTCGGCCATGCGCGGTGCGCCCCAGAACGTCTGCACGAGGTCACGATGCGAAGGCTCGTTCAGTTCCATGTGCGCGGCCAGCATGTTGGCAAGACCGCCCACTTCGCGCCCGCCCATCGCATTCGGTTGGCCAGTAATCGAAAACGGCCCCATGCCCGCGCGGCCGATGCGGCCCGTGAGCAGATGGCAGTTGATGATGCTGTTGACCTTGTCCGTACCCGCCGTCGATTGGTTGACGCCCATCGAAAACGCGGTGATGGTGCGCTCGGTCTCGGCAAACCAGTTGTAGAACGTCAGCAGATCGTCGAGCTTGAGCTTGCAGGCCTTGGCAACAGCTTCGACGTCGTGGCTCTCGGTGCCGGCGGCTTCCAGGGCAGCGTCCGGGCCGTTGGTGTGCTGCGTGACGAAGTTGCGGTCAACCACACCGCGCCGCGAGAGGAACGACAGCAGGCCATTGAACAGCCACACATCGGTGCCGGGCTTGATGGGCAGATGCAGATCGGCCAGCTCGCACGTGGCCGTGTGGCGCGGGTCAACCACCACCACCTTCATCTCAGGCCGCGCTTCTTTGGCGCGCACGATGCGCTGGAACAGGATCGGGTGGCACCACGCCGTGTTGGAGCCCACCAGCACGACGAGGTCTGCCGTTTCCAGATCGTCGTAGCAGACCGGCACGAGGTCTTCGCCAAACGCGCGCTTGTGCCCGGCCACGGCCGACGACATGCACAGCCGCGAGTTGGTATCGATGTTGGCCGTGCCGATAAAGCCCTTCATCAGCTTGTTGGCGACGTAGTAGTCCTCGGTCAGCAACTGACCGGAGACGTAGAGCGCCACGGAATCCGGGCCGTGCTCTTCAGCGATGCGGCGAAAACCTTGCGCCACGGCATCGAGCGCGGTGTCCCACGAGACGCGTTGCAATGGCGCCGGCTTGGTGAGCTGCGCAGCATCCACATCATGCGAGCGATGGCGCATGGCCGGGTATAGCAGCCGCCCGTCCAGGCTGACGGTCTCGCCCAGCGCCGAGCCTTTCACGCACAGGCGCCCGGCGTTGGACGGATGCGTAGGATCGCCTTGAATGCCGACACTGCCATCCGCCTGCGGGGTCGCGAGCACGCCGCAGCCCACGCCGCAGTACGGGCAGGTGGTGCGCACCGTGTTGGCGGCGGTATCGACTGCCGGGTGGATGGGGATGGTCGTCATCGTCATGAGATGGCCTTGGGTGTCAGGCAGATCAGAGATCAGGCGGCTTCTGCTTCGCACAGCGCGCGGCCAAACAACAAGCGCTGGCGAATCGGTGTGATGGGGGTCTGGCGCTGGATCATGTCGAAGTACCACGGGCCATCGGCCACATCCCCGTACAGTACCGCGCCGACGATGCGGTCTTCCTTCAGCACAAGGCGCTTGTAGACGCCGCGGCGCGGGTCGCGCAGCACGATGTCTTCGGTGCCGTCGCCGCCGATGAAATCGCCAGCGGAATACAAGTCCACGCCCGTGACCTTCAGCTTGGTCGCCGTGGCCTGCTGGATATAGCGGCGGTGTCCGGCGCCAGCCAGGTGCGCGGCACACACACGGGCCTGGTCCCAGATCGGTGCAACGAGACCGAACGTTGCGCTGCGGTGCTGCACGCATTCGCCCACAGCGTAGATGCGCGGGTCGTAGGTCTGCAGCGTGTCGTCGACGATGATGGCGCGTTCGCAATGCAGGCCGGCGGCCTTGGCAAGCTCAATGTTCGGCCGTACGCCGGCAGTCATGACGACGAGGTCGGCGGGAATCTCAGTGCCGTCCTTGAAGCGGACGGTGGTCACGCGGTCGGTGCCAAGCAGCTCCGCCGTGTGCGCGCCCAGCAGGAAGCGCAGGCCCTTGGCCTCCAGCGCCTTCTGCAACAGCTTGGCGGCCGGCTTGTCGAGCTGGCGCTCCATCAGGCTGTCGGGCAGGTGCACCACGGTCACGTCCATGCCCTGGCGCATCAGGCCGTTGGCAGCTTCCAGCCCAAGCAGGCCACCGCCGATGACGACCGCGTGCCGGTGATTGCGGGCCGCCTCCAGCATCGTCTCCACGTCTTGAATGTCGCGGAAGGCGATCACGCCCGGCAGCAGGTGCCCCCGCACCGGCAGGATGAACGGCCGCGAGCCGGTGGCGATCAGCAGGCGGTCGTAGCACACCTCCACGCCGTCGCGCGAGCGCAGCGTGCGGCGGGGGCGGTCGATAGCGACCACCGGGTCGCCCGCATGCAGCGTGATGTGGTTCTCGTCGTACCACTCACGCGTGTTGAGCATGATGTCGTCAACCTGCTTCTCACCCGCCAGCACGGGCGAGAGCAGGATGCGGTTGTAGTTGCCGTGCGGCTCTTCGCCGAACACGGTCACGTCGTACAGGTCCGGCGCCAGCTTGAGCAACTCTTCGACCGTGCGCATGCCGGCCATGCCGTTGCCGATGACGACCAGCTTGGGGCGTACGGTCTTGGCGTTCATGCTGTCCTCTCCTGAAGGTTGTCGGTCATTTGATTCACTCAGTGCCGGCGGCCATCGGCATGCGCCGCCGTGTGTCTGCCCACTGCGCAGGGCAGCCGCTTACGGCTCATGCCGCTACCCAGACCTTGCCGTCTTCCACCTTGGTCGCGTAGGCATGCACGGAGTTGGCCGGCGCTTCCAGGCACTCGCCGGTGGTCAGGTCGAAATGCTGCTTGTAGATGGGCGAGGCGACGACAATGCGCTCGCCCAGGTTGCCGACCAGCCCGCGCGAGAGCACTGCGGCATCGGAGTTCGGATCGTAGTTGCCGATGGCGTACACGCTTTGCGGCGTGTTGCCGCCCACACGGAACACGGCAACCTGGTCGCCTTCCACCAGCGCGCAAACGCCGGTGTTGGGAACGATGTCGTCCAGGGCACAGATCGGGGTCCAACGGGATGCTTGCATGACGTCCTCCTCTTCCTCTATCCGGCTCAAGCGGCTTCAGCAACAACAGGAATGCGCACGGGCCGCGTTTTGGCACGCTCTTCCACTGTGGCGGGGCGGATCTGGCCGCGCTCCTCAACGAACACGACATTCGCGTCCTTCGCCTCGCTGTTGACGAAGTGACGGAAGCGCTTGCGCACCTCGGGGTTGGTCACGGCCGTCTTCCACTCGTCTTGATAGGTGTCGACCACGTGCTGCATGTCGGCTTCGAGTTCTGCGACGATGCCCAGCTTGTCGTTGATGACCACGTCCTTGAGGTAATCCAGGCCGCCTTCGAGGTTGTCGCGCCACGTGCTGGTGCGTTGCAGACGATCAGCCGTGCGCACGTAGAACATCAGGAAGCGGTCGACATACTTGATGAGCGTTTCCTGGTCCAGGTCTGCCGCCAGCAGTTCGGCATGACGAGGCTTCATGCCGCCGTTGCCGCACACGTACAGGTTCCAGCCTTTTTCGGTAGCGATGATGCCGACATCCTTGCCCTGCGCTTCGGCACATTCGCGCGTGCAGCCCGACACGCCAAACTTCAGCTTGTGCGGCGAGCGCAGGCCCTTGTAGCGGTTCTCCAGCGCCACCGCAAAGCCCACCGAATCGCCCACGCCATATCGGCACCATGTGGAGCCCACGCACGATTTCACCGTGCGCAGCGACTTGCCATAGGCATGGCCCGACTCGAAGCCGGCCGCAATCAGTTCTTCCCAGATCAGCGGCAACTGCTCCAGACGCGCGCCGAACAGGTCGACACGCTGGCCGCCGGTGATCTTGGTGTACAGGCCGTATTTCTTGGCGACCTGTCCTACGGCGATCAGGCCATCTGCCGTCACTTCGCCGCCCGCCATGCGCGGCACCACGGAGTACGTCCCATCCTTCTGGATGTTGGCGAGGAAGTAGTCGTTGGAATCCTGCAGGCCGGCGTGCTCTTCCTTGAGTACGAAGTCGTTCCAGCACGAGGCGAGGATGCTCGCAACGGCCGGCTTGCAGATGTCGCACCCCATGCCGCTGCCGTGCGCTTCCAGCAGCCCTTCGAACGACTGGATACGGCCCACGCGCACCAGGTGATACAACTCCTGGCGCGAATACGGAAAGTGCTCGCAGATGTGGTTGTTGACGGCCAGGCCTTGTTTCTTCATCTCGGCCTTCATCACCTGCGTCATGAGCGGCACGCAGCCGCCGCACGAGGTGCCGGCCTTGGTCGCATCCTTGAGCGCGCCCACGGTGGTGGCGCCGGCACACACGGCCTGGCACAGCGCGCCTTTCGATACGTCGTTGCACGAGCAGATCTGCGCGCTATCGGGCAGCGCATCCACGCCCAGTGCGGGGCGCGCATTGCCATCGGCCTGCGGCAGGATCAGGAATTCCGGCGCCTCGGGCAACTCGATGCGGTTGAGCATCATCTGCAGCAGCGTGCCGTATTCGGCCGCATCGCCCACCAGCACGCCGCCCAGCAGGTACTTGCCGTCTTCCGACACCACCAGTTTCTTGTAGATCTGCTTGCGCTCGTCGGTGAACTGCACGCTGCAGCTG
Organism: Ralstonia sp. GX3-BWBA; assembly: GCF_003290055.1. Classification (NCBI taxonomy): domain Bacteria; kingdom Pseudomonadati; phylum Pseudomonadota; class Betaproteobacteria; order Burkholderiales; family Burkholderiaceae; genus Ralstonia; species Ralstonia sp. GX3-BWBA. The sequence goes on from NZ_QMKS01000023.1 coordinate 281,480, forward strand.
CCCGGCGTGATGCCCTGCGCATCGCCCAGGCTGGCGACGTCCACACCCATCAGCTTGAGCTTGGTGCTCATGTCGGCGCCGCTGAACTCTGCCACATCGTCGGCCGCCAGGATCTGCTTGGCGGTGATGCGCGCCATCTCGTAGCCCGGCGCAACCAAGCCGTAGACCTTGCCGCCCCACAGCGCGCATTCGCCAATCGCGTACACGTCCGGCGCCGAGGTACGGCACTCGGAGTCGATCACGATGCCGCCGCGCTCGCCCACTTCCAGCCCGCAGGCGCGCGCCAGTTCATCGCGCGGGCGGATGCCAGCCGAGAAGACGACCATGTCGGCTTCCAGGTGCGTGCCATCGGCAAAGTTCAGGCGGTGCGTCGCCGTTTCGCCGTCGACGATCTCCGAGGTGTTCTTCTGCGTGTGAACGGTCACGCCCAGGTCTTCGATCTTCCGGCGCAGCATACGGCCGCCGCCGTCGTCCACCTGCATGGCCATCAGGCGGCCGGCAAACTCGACCACGTGCGTTTGCAGGTTCATGTCACGCAGCGCCTTGGCGCATTCCAGGCCCAGCAGACCGCCACCGATGACGACACCGGTCTTGGCGCGCTGGCCACATTCGGCCATCGCTTCGAGGTCTTCGATGGTGCGATAGACGAAGCAGTCCTTGCGGTCCTTGCCCGGCACCGGCGGCACAAACGGCGACGAGCCCGAAGCGATGACCAGCTTGTCGTACGGCAGCACCTCGCCGGTGGAGGCCGTTACCGTTTTGGCAATGGTGTCGATGGCCGTGGCGCGAGCGTTGAGCTTGAGCACCACGTCATCGCGATCAAAGAAACCCGGGGCCACGAGCGAGAGATCTTCGGCCGTCTTGCCCGTGAAGAATTCCGACAAGTGCACGCGGTCGTATGCGGGGCGCGGCTCTTCGCACAGCACCGTCACCTGAAGGTGATGGCCCGGTGTGTGCAGCAGGCTTTCCAGAAACTTATGGCCCACCATTCCGTGGCCAATGACGACGATCTTCATGGTCATGGTGATGTCTCCTTGACTGCGTTAGGCGTTGCCGGCGGCGGCCAGCGTGTTGTCGTACAGCGCTTGCTCGCGCGCCTTGTGTTCTGCCGAGAAGCGCACGGCAATCGCGCAGATGGCAGACAGCGCCACAAACACGCCGAGCACCGACAACGTGGCTTGCGTGTCGGCCATACCCTTGAGCAGGAAACCCGCCGCCACCGCGCCAGCGTTGCCGCCCGCGCCGATGATGCCGGCCACGCCACCCAGGGCGCGGCGATCAATGAACGGCACCAGCGCATACGTGGCGCCGCATGCCATGTGAGTGAACAGGCCGAAGCCGAGCATGGCGAGAATGGCCACCGGCACGCTGCCGGCGTGGGCGAAACCGAACAGGCCCAGGCCCTCGCCCACCATCAGCACGCACAGCAGTTGAGTACGCGCATCCAGGCCGCGCTTGGCTGCCACGCGGTCCGACACGATGCCGCCCAGCGCGCGTGCAAACAGCGCCAGCAGACCGAAGCTCGCCGCAGCCATGCCCGCCCCCGACAGCGACAGGCCAAAGTGATCGACGTAATAGGTGGCGGCGATGTTGTGGATGAAGATCTCCACGCCAAAGCACGCGCCGTAGGTGATGAACAACAGCCACACGCGGTAGTTGCCAGCGGCCGCCACGAAGCTGCCCCAGCCGCCCTTCTTGCCGCCTTCGATAGTCTTGCCGGCCGCGCGCAGCGCGCTGTAGTTGCCTTCCGGGCAGTCCTGCGTATAACGCCAATAGAGCGCCGCGACGATCAGCATCGCCACGCCCGGCACCACCATGGCGAGGCGCCAGCCCATGCTCTGCGTCACGCCCATCATCACGATGGCGGTCAGCAGCAGCGGCATCGTGCCTTGTGCCACACCACCGCCCGCATTGCCCCAGCCTGCAGCCGCCGCGTTGGCCGTGCCCACCACGTTGGGCGCGAACATGACCGACGTGTGGTATTGCGTGATGACGAAGCTCGCGCCAATCGCGCCGATCGCCAGGCGGAAGAACAGGAAGGCCTCGTAGCTCTGTGCCAACGCCACGCCCAGTACCGGGAGGGCACCCAGCGCGAGCAGGCCGGTATAGGTCTTGCGCGGGCCGAAACGGTCGCACAGCGGGCCGACAATCAGCCGCACCAGGATCGTCACCGCCACCGCGGCGATGTTGATGTTGGCGATCTGGCCGGGCGTGAGGTGGAACTCGCCCTTGAGCACCGGCATGAGCGGCGCGCAGGCAAACCACGCGTAGAAACACACGAAGAACGCGAGCCACGTCAGATGGAAGGCGCGCATCTGCGGCGTACGCAGGCTGAACAGGTCGATTCGGGTGGCTTTGCCGGTCATGTTGAATCCCAATCAGGGGCCGAAAAAAAAGAAAGGCGTCCGAGAACCCGACTGCACTAGCCAGGGTCTGGGACGCCGTTGTCCAAGTAGCCCTGAGCACCAGGGCCTTCACCACGAAGAGCACGGATCGCCTTTGACCCGCGCAATGTTGCTATGCAACAGGTATGCCAGGCGCGCAAAGCCTTGTGTTATAGCGGTTTGCAGGAAATGAGCTCGAAATCGGCCGGTGCGCGTGCCTCATGCGCGAGCACTACATCGCACGGTTTCGGTGCAGATGCGATTCGGGATGGTGCGGCACAGCAAATGCGTCGGCGGCCGCCTAGGGCGACCGGCACGCCACGTGGAGGACTGCTTGGGAGGAAAGCGCCGGATCCGGTATCGGCGTCAGTAGCCGTGCGTCACGATCGACAGCACCGACAGATCCGGGTGCGTCCCGTCGACAATGCTGCGCGCCACGTGCACGGCTTCCTCCATGGCCTCTTCGGGGCTGCGGAAGGTGTCGTCCCCGTCGGCATGAAAGGGCACGACGTGACCAGGCAACTGCGGATCGGCGCCGGGGTGGCACACGTAGCCGGTGTAGGTGTAGCGCGTGGAGTTTGCCCGCGTCGGGCTTGGCACAACGTGGATCTCGAACCCTTCGTAGAGTTCTTGCGGTGCGGTGATGAGCTGGTCAGACATGGTGGCCTCGCTGGGTTAGCGTGTACCGGCCGCGCTGGTGCTTGTGGCGTGGCGCGACTGCCCTTGGTTCAACCAGTCTAGGTGATGAGGTGCATGTTGAAATCCGGCGGTTGGATGACATCCGCATCCACCGCCGTTCTTGGGTCTGGTGCTGCCTTGCGCTATGCGCGCTTGATCAGCCGAATGATGAACAGCAGGATCACCGCACCGATCACCGCCGTGATGATCGAGCCGATCCACCCGCCGCCCAGCGAGATGCCCAGCACCCCCGCCAGCCATCCGCCGATGAAGGCACCGACGATGCCGACCACGATGTCGACGAAGATGCCGAAACCACCACCCTTGACCAGGATGCCGGCCAGCCAACCCGCCACCGCGCCGATGATCAACCAGGCAATCAAACCGTGTGAGGCCATGTTCGCGCTCCAAAGAATGTGCGTTTTGAGGGACGTTACCGCACAGGCATAGTAGGCGAAGACAGCACAATCGCGATGTGGCGCTCACACGGTTTTTGCAATTGCATCGTGCTCAACGGAACACGTTGACCGCCTCCACCAGGCGCGTAGCCTGAATGCGCAGGCCCTCGGCCGCCGCCGCGCTCTGGCCGACCAGCGTGGCGTTCTCCTGCGTGACCTGATCCAGATGGTTGACCGCCTGGCTGACCTGCGTGATGCCGTCGGTCTGCTGCGCCGTTGCCAGGCTGATGTCGGCAATCATGGTGGAGACCTTTTTGACCTGCTCGACGATGTCGTCCATGGTCTTGCCGGCATCGTCCACCAGCCGCGAGCCCGATTCGACCTTGTCGACGCTGGTGCCGATCAGCTCCTTGATCTCCTTGGCTGCACCGGCGCTGCGCTGCGCAAGCGCACGCACCTCGCCCGCCACGACAGCAAAACCTCGCCCTTGTTCGCCGGCGCGCGCCGCCTCCACGGCCGCATTGAGCGCCAGGATGTTGGTCTGAAAGGCAATGCTGTCGATCACGCCGATGATGTCGGCAATCTGCTTGGCACTCTGCGTGATGGCGCTCATGGTGGCCACGACCTGCTCCATCGCACGGCCGCCATTGACCGCCGCCTGCGTAGCCACACTCGACAACGTGTTTGCCTGCCCAGCCGTTTCGGCATTGCTGGCCACCGTGGCGGTCATCTGCGTCATGGAGCTGGAGGTTTCTTCCAGGCTCGCGGCAGCCTGCTCGGTGCGGGTGTTGATGTCGCCGTTGCCCTTGGCGATCTCCTGGCTGGCCGATTGCACATTGATGACCTGCTCTGCCACGTCGTCGATCAACCAGCGGAACATCAGCCCGAGCTGGCTGATCGTGCGCAGCGTCATGCCGATCTCGTCCACGCGGTCTGCGATGGCGACTTTCCGGCTCTCGCCCGAGGCCACGCTCAGCGCAAGTTCCTGAAGCTTTTCAAGCGGCGTGGCGATCTGCACCTTCAATGACCACGAGGCCAGCGCCAGGGCCACGAGCAACGCACCGGCAAAACCGCCGAGCGCCGCACCGGAGAGGCCAAACGCCCACGCCGTGGCCAGCAACGCGGGCAGCAATGTAAGAAAAGTGAGCCGGATGCGCCAGCGCACCGGCATCACCTGAAACACCGAACGCCAGGCCATCAACCCAGTTCGCACGATCAGGCCCTTGTGAAACTTGCGGTTACCCGCCTGGCCGGCGCGGAAATCCTTATAGAGCGCCTCGGCCGCCGCGATCTCCTCGCGCGTGGGCTTGGTGCGTACCGACATATAGCCGCTGGCCCGTCCGTTACGCACCACGGGCGTGGCGTTGGCACGCACCCAATAATGGTCGCCGTTCTTGCGACGGTTCTTGACCAGCGCCGTCCATGGCTGCCCCGCCTTGAGCGTGGCCCACATATCGGCAAATGCCTCGGTTGGCATATCCGGGTGGCGCACGATGTTATGTGGCTGGCCTTCAATCTCTTCGCGGGAAAAGCCGCTCACCTCCACAAACGCTGCATTCGCATAGGCGATGTAGCTTTGGGTGTCGGTGGTCGACATGAGCGTGGCGTTGTCGGGGAACTCGTATTCGCGCTGGGTGACAGGTTCGTTGACACGCATGGGGGGATCTCCTTTGATGATTTACTTCGCAACGGATTATCGGCACATAACTGGATTTATTAAGACCGAATACCCTTTTTTTGCGCTCACCAGATCCCAATCCGTTCCGGTGCGTGTCAAGGTAGTTGTCGCCTGAATCACGCAGCCAGTCGTTCTTTGTTGCCTCCTGGAAGTTCGCCGGCGCAAACGGTCGCTTCGCGCTCGGGGTTGAGGGCCACCACGTCGATGCGACGCCAGTTGCGGGTTTCTCCAGACCAGCGGCCCGGATTGCTTTGCCGCGCCCGAAGGTACAGCTCATGCCGAGCCTGCAGGATGTGGCGGTCAGTGCCGGCGTGGCGCTGCGCCGGCGTCACGTAGCCGATGCCGCTGTGGCGGTGCGCGTGGTTGTACCAACGCACGAACTCGGCCGCCCAGCCGCGAGCATGGTCCAGGTCGACGAAGCCGCCGGCAGGGAACTCGGGCCGGTACTTGGCGGTGCGAAACAGGCTCTCCACATACGGGTTGTCATTGCTCACGCGAGGGCGCGAATACGACGGGTCGATCCCCAGCCAGTGCAGCATCGCCAGCACGGTGGTTGCCTTGAAGGTCGAGCCGTTGTCGCCGTGCAGCACCGGCTTGGCCGCCATCGCGTGGATGCCCTCGGCCAGCGCGGTGCGCTTGACCAGATGGGCCGCATGGTCGGCGTGATCCGTCGC
>NZ_QMKS01000024.1:0-652362 GCF_003290055.1 Ralstonia sp. GX3-BWBA
CTCGCCACTGCGCAAGCTGCTGCGCGTACACCCCGTTCTTGCGGCACCAGGCGCTGCGCGCCGTCTCGTCCATGGCTGCCGTCGTGATGACCGCCTCCAGCCGGGCCGCAGCCGTCCAGATGCGCTCGCGCGCCGGCTTGGCCAATGCCTCGGAGCGCCAGCGCTCCAGCGTGTCGGCGTTCACGCCGATCTCCCCTGCCACGGCTTCCACCGCGGCGCTTTCGGGCGGCAGCAGCCTGGCCACCGCGCGATCCTTGAATGCTTGTCCGTATCGAGCCAATTCGTCCTCTTCAACGCCCCCGTGCTTCAAAAATCGGTGGGAAGGCGAGGCTGTGGATTTGTGGACGATGCGCTTCGCGCACCGGCCAGCTTGCCGTGGACAACGCTGGTGCGTTGCCCACCGCGCAGGCCTTCGCCCACAAGCTCCACAGCCACCTACCACCAAGGTAAGAGTCTTGAAGTCAGAGACTCAAGAATCTATCGGGGCGACAACTATTCTGACGCGGGGGGGTTCGCTTGCCAGAGCAGATACTACGTCATGAAAATGATTCTTATCCGCTTTATCCTGCGCATTTACGGCAAGCAGCCGGAAACACCGCAGCACACAAAGCTCGTTAATACCTTATTCACATTAATTATCGGCGGCTCGATAAAATATAAAACGTAATAGCGAGACACCATACGTTTTCTTGTGAGCCCGTCTCACATCAGGCCCTTCCAGGGCCTGAGAGCCCCCATGCGCCCGGTCGCCTCTCAACGTTGTTGCTTCCGAGCCCGTAAGATTAAGCACTTGGCGAGCACAGTCTTACAGTGGGTGCTGCACAACCTCAAAGTTGCGGCCACCACCCGGCCACCGCCTCAAAGTTGTCGCGACAAGTCGGATGTCTTCGTTTTCGGGACGACCCTCACCCGGAGACACTGCCCCTGAGAAGTACAAAAAGCGCCCCTTCCTCTATCCGCTGCGACCGGAAGACATTGATAGAGAGCGGCGTTGTGGGTGGATGGTCTCATCGCGCAATTTGAAGTCATTTCCGCGGTAGCGCACTGCGAAAACTAAAGACTGCGGCGGGACCGTCGATACTTCACATTGACCACCCGCGCCCCAGATTCATGACCGAGACCGTACAAGTGGAAGGCATCGCTCCTTCCCGACCTGAGCTTTTTACTGCCGCAGCGGTTTCGGCGGCCATTGTTGCCTTGGCATCTTTAGCCTTCAGCTACGCACGCGTCCTGCTGCCGGAAGTCAGGCCGTTCCTCCCTATCTTCCTCACGACGGTCGTCATCTTTGAAGGCTTGACCGGCTATCTTCTCCTGCAACGCGCCCGCTTGACGGGAGCCCCCTTCTACGGAGCACTTGCTGGCGCCTACGTGTTTGCTGCGGCCGGGGCCGCAGCGCAGCTCCCCACTTTTCCGGGCGTGTTTTCAGAAGGAGGCTTGCTCGGCGCCGGCGCCCAAACAGCCGTGTGGCTGTGGACGTTCTGGCATTCCGGCTATCCCCTTTTGGTGTTGCTAGCCGGACTGAGCCGAGGTCTCTATGCGCGCGCACAGCCGCAAACACGTATGTTCCCTGACGTTCAAGCTGTGCGCTGGGTCGGCCCAATCGCGGCGGCAGTCGTGGTGCCGCTTTCCATCTGGGGCACGAGCGTTTTGCCGCAACTCATTCAGGGCGGAACCTACGCAAACCTTGTTCACACTCTTGGCTTGCCCGTAATTGGCGCGAATGCCGCTGCCCTTGTCGGCTATGTCGTGCTGACCCGACTACGCCGCTCGGTGGATGTATGGGTTTGCGTGGCACTCGTGGCCAGCCTTGCTGACGCAGTACTGACCCTGCACGGCGGCGCGAGGTACACGTTAGGCTGGTATGCAGCCCGACTCCTGAGTGTTCTGTCATCGGGCGTGGTGCTCACAATGTTGATTGCGGAAATCACTCGCCTGTACCGCGCGCTCATTACTGCCAATCGGCAACTCGAAAAACAGGCACTCCTGGATGGTTTGACGCAGATAGCGAACCGCCAAGCGTTTGACACGCGTTGGGAAACGGAATGGCGGCGGGCCGAACGAGATGGAACTCCGCTGTCGGTTCTGATGATCGACATTGACCACTTCAAACGAATTAACGATACCTTCGGCCATGGCCGCGGCGATGCCTATCTGGTGGCGGTCGCGAGCATCCTCTCAGGCGTCGCCACACAGCGTGGGAGCGACTTCGTTGCCCGGTATGGCGGTGAAGAATTTGTCGTGCTGCTCCCAAACACCGAGCGCTCCGGTGCGCAACAGGTTGCCGAGAGGGTACGCAGTGATGTAGAGGGTGCGGCCTTGCCTGCGCCGTCTGCGGGTCGCGTTGTGACGATCAGCATTGGAGTAGCGACCTACATTCCAACCGAGCGCGACGTGGCCGGCCAGACTTACCAAGGCACCGCCGCACGGGTTACAGCAGAGGTCCTCGCCCGAGCTGATATGGCGCTCTATGACGCCAAGCGCGCAGGCAGGAACGCCGTCGCCATTCGCTAGAGCGAACGCGCTTCACAGCACTTTCCGCATGGTGCGCGACCTTCAAGGGTAGCCGGCACGATATTCAGGGCCTGGCAGGCCGACATCGTTCCCCGCAAAGCGCGGCGCATTTCTCTACTTCACAGATAAGCGCACATGCTGCAGCGGGTGCAACACAGCGCTCCATCGCCGACGAAAGACAAACTTGGCTGCAGGATGCTCGTCGACCGCGCTGATTGCCGCTGGCACGTCGCAGATATCGCTACATTCGCGGGCCGCTTGAACGATGTGCGCCGCCACGCTCGGCAGCAGTGCGAGGCATTCGCATTCCTGCGCGCGCCCTAAAAACGAGCCGACACCTAGACACCAGGACGGGCTGCGCGCCCGGAAGAAAAGTCCTGCGCGAAAGACATGGCGTGAAAAGAAACGTTCGTCAGACGCTCTTTCTTCAGCACCTTCCGCAATTTGCTCGCCGGCCTTGGATTACGTCTGCCGGCTATCTGGCCGCGCGAGAACGCCCCGCGACAGCGCGTCACATCCCAAGTCCGGCAAGGGGGGCTAAACTTTCATAAATTACTGAAAGTTGAGAAAGATCAAAACAATGCAACTCTCCCCCTTGAAACAGCGCTTCGTCCTGCATTTCGGCGAGATGGGCAGCCGCTGGGGCATTAACCGCACCGTCGGGCAGATCTACGCATTGCTCTACGCCGCGCGCGAGCCGATCAACGCGGACGAGATCGCCGAGGCGCTGGGCTTCTCCCGCTCGAACGTGAGCATCGGGTTGAAGGAGCTGGAGTCGTGGAAGCTCGTGCGGCTGTCGCACAAGCCGGGCGACCGGCGCGAATACTTCTCCGCCCCGGACGACGTTTGGACCATCTTCCGCACGCTGGCCGAGGAGCGCCGCAAGCGCGAGATCGACCCCACGCTCTCGCTGCTGCGCGACGTCATGCTCGAATCCCCGACCGATCCGGATGACCGCCACGCCCAGGCGCGCATGAAAGAGATGTACCAACTCATCACGCTCATGACCAACTGGTTTGACGACGTGCAGAAGCTCGACGCCGAATCGTTGCAGCAACTCATGAAGATGGGTGCCAAGGTGCACAAGCTGCTGGAGATGAAGAACAAGCTTGCCGTTGTCGTTGGCGGCAAATCGAAGTAGCCCGTATCAAGAAAAACCATGTCGCTCGATCCCGTTGTCCTGGCGCGCATCCAGTTTGGCGCCAACATCACGTTCCACATCCTCTTTCCCACCATCAGCATCGCGCTTGCATGGGTGCTGCTGTTCTTCAAGCTGCGCTATCGCAAGACCGGTGACGAGGCCTGGATGGCCGCATATCGCCTTTGGGTGAAGGTCTTTGCATTGACGTTCGCGCTGGGCGTGGTGTCCGGCGTGACGATGAGCTTCCAGTTCGGCACGAACTGGCCGGGCTATATGAATACCGTCGGCAACATCGCCGGGCCGCTGCTGGCGTATGAAGTGCTGACTGCGTTCTTTCTGGAGGCCAGCTTTCTCGGGATCATGCTGTTCGGAACAGGCCGTGTGAGCCCGCGCATCCATACATTTGCGACGTTCCTCGTCGCGCTGGGCACGACCATCTCGGTGTTCTGGATCATCGCGCTCAACTCGTGGATGCAGACACCCGCCGGCTACGTGATGATCGACGGCCGCGCTCATCCGCAAAGCTGGCTGGCGATCATCTTCAACCCGTCGTTCCCGTATCGGTTCACGCACATGCTGCTGGCCTCGGGGCTGACGGTGTCGTTCCTGCTGGCGGGGGTATCGGCTTACCGCTGGCTGCGCAACGACCGCGGTGGCGATGTGCGTGCAGCGCTCAAGACAGGCGTGGTGCTCGCCGCCATGCTGATCCCGCTGCAGATTACCGCCGGTGACGCGCACGGTCTCAACACGCTGGAGCATCAACCGGCCAAGCTGGCCGCGATGGAAGGCATCTGGCAAACCGAACGTGGCGTGCCCGCCGTGCTGTTTGGCATCCCGGATGCGGCTTCGCGCAGCAACCGCTACGAGATCGCGGTGCCGAAGTTGGCGTCGCTGTATCTCACGCACTCGCTCGACGGCAAGGTGCGGGGGCTCGATCAGTTCGACCAGCACCCGCCCGTGCTGCCGGTGTTCTTCGCCTTCCGCCTGATGGTGGGCGTGGGGCTGCTGATGCTGGCGGTGTCGTGGACCAGCGCCTGGCGCCTCCGCCGCAATGGTGAACTGCCGAACTGGCTGGCACGCGCCCTCGTCGCCATGACGTTCTCCGGCTGGGTGGCCGTGGTGGCCGGCTGGTACGTTACCGAGATCGGCCGGCAACCGTGGCTCGTCTATGGCGTGCTGACCACCGCGCAAGCTGCGTCGTCCGTGCCCGCGCGGATGATCGGCAGCACGCTGGCGATGTATCTCGCGCTATACGCGTTCCTCATCGCCTCGTATGTTGGCGTGGTCTTCTATTTGGCCCGCAAGGCCGGGGGCGCCATCGATCCGACGGATGCCGACATCCCCGCCAAGCACACCTCCCAACTTTCTGCGCCCGTCGCGAGCCACGCATGAGCACCATTCCTGACCTCACCCAACCTGCCGGCTGGCTGCCGGTGGTCTTCATGGCCCTGATGGGAATTGCCGTGCTCGCCTACGTGGTGCTCGACGGCTACGACCTGGGCGTCGGCATCCTGCTGCGCCGCGCGGACGACGCCGAGAAAGACACCATGATCGCCTCCATCGGCCCGTTCTGGGACGCCAACGAAACCTGGCTCGTGCTCGGGGTCGGACTGCTGCTGGTGGCGTTTCCGGCCGCGCATGGCGAGATTCTGGGCGCGTTGTATTTGCCGGTGGCGCTGATGCTGTTCGGCCTCATCCTGCGCGGGGTGGCCTTCGACTTTCGCGTCAAGGCGCGCGCGCACCACAAGCCGTGGTGGAACCGCGCGTTCTATGCCGGCTCCGTCATCGCCACCGCTGCGCAGGGCCTGATGCTGGGGCTGTACATCACGGGCTTCCAGTACGACGCGGCCAACGTCATCTTTGCGATCTGCACGACGGGCGGCCTGATTGCCGGCTACCTGCTGCTGGGCGCCACGTGGCTCATCATGAAGACGGAAGGTGCGCTGCAATTGCGCGCGGTGCAGTGGGCTCGCGGCAGCCTGTGGTTCACCGCGCTGGGCGTGGCCGCCGTGTCGCTGGCAACGCCGTGGGTCAGTACGCGCGTGTTCGACAAATGGTTTGCGCTGCCGAACATCATCCTGCTGGCGCCCGTGCCGCTGGTGACGATCGTGCTGTTCCTGCTGATCGACTGGGTACTGCGCCGCCTGCCACAGCAAATTGCCAAGGGCGACGAACACCTGATCTGGGCGCCGTTCGTCGGCACCGGCGCCATCTTCCTGCTGGCCTTCAATGGCCTGGCTTACAGCCTCTTTCCGTATCTTGTGGTGGACAGGCTCGACATCTGGCAGGCCGCCAGCGCGCCGGAATCGCTCGAGTTCATGCTGGTGGGCGTGGCCATCGTGCTGCCGACCATCGTTGGCTACACGGTCTATTCGTACAAGGTGTTCCACGGCAAGGCGACGGAGCTGCGTTACTACTGAGCACGCCGCCCGCATGCGGCATTGACCGGACTGCGGGCGGACGTTTAGGCTGGCGCGCTCACCCACACGCATGCACACGCCATGATCACCTGCCACGTCCGCTACATCATCAACCCGGCACGGCTCGCTGAATTCGAAGCCTACGGAAAGATGTGGATCCCGCTGGTCGAGAAATTCGGCGGCCAGCACCACGGCTACTTCCTCCCGTCGGAAGGGGCCAACAACGTCGCGCTGACACTGTTTTCGTTCCCGAGTCTGGCGGCTTACGAGGTCTACCGCGAACGCGCGAAGACCGACCCCGATTGCATGGCGGCCATCCGCTACGCCGAGGAAACCGGCTGCATCGTCAGCTACGAGCGCAGCTTCTTCCGCCCCGTGCTTTCTTGACGCTCGCCTAGCCCTGCGGCCTGCGCTGCGACAGCACCCAAAGCATCGCCCCCACGGCTTCTGCCTGGGAGCGCGTGCAGGTCTTCTCGAAGATGGCCCGCAGTTGCGAGCGCACGGTCGACATGGCGACGTTGGCGTCGGCCGCATATTCGTCGGGTGTCTTGCCGGCGATCAGCGCTTCGCCCACCGCCGCCTCTGCCGCCGACAGACCGAACGCCTGGCGCAACTGCATGGCTGTCACCGGCGCGGCATCGCCCTTGCGCCGGGCCGTGACCAGCATGGCGGCATCGCCAAACGCGGCCTGCGCGGCATTGGCGGGCAATTGGGAAATGCCGAGAAAGATCTCGTGTGGCGCCCCGAGCGCCGGCCGCACGGCAAAGCTCTCGCCCTTGCGTGACTTCGTCACCCGCGCCAGTGCGGCTTGCAGACCGTCGTTGTCGGCAGCAAACGCCGCAGCCAATCGGCCGTGCTCCAACCGCAGGCAAGTCGATGCGCGCAGCAACGCTTCGGCTTGCGCATTGGCAAACAGCACACGCTGGTCTCGCCCGAGCGCGAATACGGCCAAGCTGCTCCATCAATTCGGCGCCGAGTGCTGCATCGCGATGCAGCACGCGTGTATCCCGCCAGAGGTTGATCGTGCGCTGCAGGTGGTCGGTCATGCCGGCCGCGTTGAAGCGATCCTGGTCGGAAAATGGCGTCCGGCCGTGTGCTCGCAACATGCCGAGCAGGATGTCGCTGCTGCCGGGACGCTCCAAGCGCACGCCCATCAGGTAACGGAAGCCCGCCGGAATCTGATAGTCCTGGAAGAATTCGCTGCGCTCAACATACGCATCGGACAGGTGATCCTGGCAGAAGGCAAACTCGCGCACGCCCGCACGTTCGACAAAACTGCGGCGGGGGTCCAATGCGCCGTAGTACCTGTCATACAGTCCGATGGTGTCGTCCAGTCCCCGCTTCGGGGAGTAGACCGAAAGCTGAGGCGCATTGCGCACGGCGTCCCAACTGAACATGTGGAACAGGTCGGCACCAAGCGATTCGGTCACGCCCTGGAACACGTCCAGAAACCCTTCCTGCGTTACCGCAGCTTCGTACAGATCACCAATAAGCTGGTCTTTGAGCACGCGTCCCTCCCCCGAAGGATGGCTGTCTGGCCTTGGCGCCCGCCATGCTCACTCGGTGAGAGCCAAGTGGCTGCGGTCATGTTATGCGCGCAAACGTAACACGTGTGTGCGTTGCTCAACATCGTTCTTTTGGCGACGCTTTCCTCCAAATGAATGATGCGGGCGCGTGGTGCCCCCTTTGAGAATCTCCGTGCCGAATAACGGCGCCGCATGCACGGCGCACCCACGATCCAGCGGAGGACTCCATGAAACTCACCCCCATTGCAATCGCACTGGCCACGCTTGCCCTGTCGGGCTGCGGCGGCAGCGATTCCGGCAGCAGCGCCAGCACATCGCCCGGCACCAACGTTCCGGCAGCACAGACCGTCAGCGGCGTCGCCGCCGCGGGCGCGGCCATGCAAAGCGCGACGGTCACGCTGATGGACGCAGCCGGCAAGTCGGTCGACTGCCCGGCCAACGCCACCACGGGGGCTTTCCAGTGCACGGTCACGGGTCTTGCCGCGCCGTTCGTGCTGTCGGCGGCCGGCAACGTGGCCGACTCGCAAGCCACGCTGATCGCGCTGTCCGCCAGTGCCGGCAGCCAGACGATCAACATCACGCCCATCACCAATGCCATTGCCGCCACCATCGTGGGCGACAACCCGAGCAAGCTGCTGGGCAACACGGGCCTGCTGCAGAGCAAGGTGACCGCGCAAACCGTCTCAAGCACGGTGGCCGCCTATGCCGCCGCCCTGGCCGACCTGCTGGCCGCCACCGGCAACACCGGAGTGGATCTGATCTCGGGCCCGTTGACGGCCGGCGCACCGGGCCTCGACCGCCTGCTCGATCAGCTGAAGGTGAACGTGCTGCCGGACGGCAGCGTGCAGATCAGCTCCGTGGCAGGCGCGTCCAGCGATACGCCTGCGCAATTGCAGCTCGCGCCGGGCGTCGCTCCCCAGCCCAGCGACAAGGCGAGCCTGCCGAGCGTGGCGACCATCAATGGCAACCCCGTCGCCAATCTGCCGACCGCCTCGGACCTGGCCGCGTTGCAAACCGCGCTCAACCAGTGTTTTGCCGGCTCTACTGGCGCGGCGCGCACAGGGGGCAGCGTACCCGTTTGCGGCCAGATCTTCGTGGATGACGTGGCCAATGGCGCGCTCATCAACGGCGTGCCGTCGGCCTACTTGAACAACGGCATGACTGCCGACCAGGAATTCGGGCCCGCATCGGGTGGGGGCAACCCGGGCCTGTTTGCCGATGACGCGATGAACAACGCCAGCTTCAGCCTGCCGGAGATCATCCGCGTGGCGTCCAACAGCGGTGACACGCTGTGGGTCAAGCTCGCCTGGACCCGCGCCGATGGCCTTCGCGACGGCATGCAGCAGCATGTGCAAGTGGCGGTACAACCTGCCTCGCGCGCCAGCGGCGACAACGGCTGGCGCATCGTCGGCAACCAGCGCGCCGTGTTCACAAAAGTCAATGCCAATGCGCAGAAGTGGGACTGGCTGAACAGCGCCACCGCAATGACGGGCACCAACGCGTTTGTCGATTCGATCAACATGCAGGTGGGCGTCGTGGATGCCGCTGGCACGCCCGTCGACTTTGCGATTGTTACCGGCCCCGGCCTGCGCAATGGCGTGTTCCTGCAGCCGTCGTCAGGCACGTGCGACACACTCAACATCCGAGCCCAGGTTGGCGCGAGCCAGACGGCAGCACAGCTTGCCTTGCTGGCCAAGCAAAGCGCCTGCCGCAATAACTTCCGCCTGGCAGGCGTGGCACAAGACCTGGCCAACCAGGGCAGCTTCACGTGGCCCGGCGATGCACCGCGCAACAACACGGCCTGGGCCAAACCGCAACTGACGGCATCGGAGCTGGCGACCATCACGCCGTTCAGTGCGTACACGATCGCCATCTATCAGGGCGGTGTCACCAGCCAGCCGTCCAAGACGTACACGGTGCGGCTGCGCACGCCGTCGCCCTCGCCCGATGCGCTGCGCCAATACACGTGGCAGGACATCTCGCAGACCACGCGCGACATCCTCACCCCGGGCACGGCATCAACGTTTGCAGGCGGCGCCACCTTGCCCGTCACGTGGACGACCAAGGCGGGCGTGCCCTTCGTGAAGCGCGTCAACGTGCAGATTCGCGCAACGGCTTCGGGCCAGCCGACGGTATTCGTGAACGGGGTGGGCCGCGCCGCACCGGCCGCGCCCGGGACCACGCTCACCGTCAATGTAGCGGGCGACCAGGGGGTGGCTTTCCCCGCAGTGACGGGCTGGTCGGGCACGCAAGACATGTCGTTCACCAACATGTCGTGGGCAGACCCGCTGGATCTGAACTTCACCACGTCGGTCGAATACGACCGCTAATACGCAGGAACGCAGCAACGCAGGGCACACACGGGGAAGTGCGGTGATCGGGCCCGCAAGGCGTCATGCCGGGCGCCCTGCGGGCCACGATCAACCCACCGTCGCTTCGAACACGCGCCGGTAATTGCCACCCAGAATCTGGCCCGTTTCCACTGAAGTGAACCCCGCTTTCAGCAGCGCCGTGGCCAGCGTCGGCAACTGCGCGTAACTGGTGAACACCGGCGGCCGGGTAAAACCGCGCATGTCGGTGCCCAGCCCCACGTGCGCCACGCCCACCACATCGGCCATGCGCTTGATGCCCATCGCCATGGCATCGAGATTGGGAAGATCCGCCGTATTGGGCCACACGCCAATCACACCGCCAATGTCCGCTACCGCGCGCGCATGCGGCATTGACCGGACGGCGGGCGGACGTTTAGGCTGGCGCGCTCACCCACCCGCATGCACGCGCCACGATCTTCTACTACGTCCGCGCCATCATGGGCCGGGCGCCGCTGCCCGGTTCCAAGCCTACCAATCGACCTCAATGTTGGCATTGGTGGCGTTGTTCACGATGTTGTTGATCTGCGTCCAGACGGCGCGGTCGTAGTCATCTCGGTCGGTGTGCTCGACACGCATGATGGCGGGGCCGTTGGAGTAGAAGTGTCCGAGCAGATCGCGGAGTCCGCGCTCGTTGAGCCGAATACCGACGATGAAACGCTGATCACTCAGGGCGATGGGCGCAGCGTACGTCTGCAGATTGGTATGCAGGCTGCCGGCCGAGACGTTGTTCTGGGTGAATTCCAGTTGATAGATGCGCAATGCTTGGGGCATGGTGGGCTCCGCAAAGAGTGAAAGAAATGCCCCCGACAGACAGCAAACCGCAGAGGGCGAGACCACTCTATGGGCGCCATCGCTTCTGCCCTATAGCGCTTGCGTACCACGCGTTGGCCCGTGAGAAAGAGCACGGGCCCCGATCAACCCACCGTCGCCTCGAACACGCGCCGGTAGTTGCCGCCCAGAATCTGGCCAGTCTCGACTGACGGGTCAGCCTCAAGCGGCATCGCCCAGCCTTACATGTGGACGATCGTGTCTTGCAGCGCGCCGGGCTTGTACGTGGCGATGACGAACCAATCGATGAGCATGCGCACCCCGCAAAATTGAGCTGCGGTCTTGTGCGCGCGATCGGCCCATCGCTCTATCGCCGTTGCTTACACGCCCCTACAAAGCATGACGATCTTGACGTTCATGGCGCTCACCCCCAGAAGCCGATGTGCGATTGCGCGGCTTCGTCTTCGATGAGCGGGCCGTGCACGTCGATTTGGCGCTGGCCGCGTACAAACACCTCGCGGCACGGCAGCGAGAACGTCGGGTTTTCTGGGTGGTCGCCCGTAAGCGTCAACAGGTGATGCTCCGACAGCGCATAGACCACGCGGCCGATGTTGCACCAGTAGATGGCGCCCGAGCACATGCAGCAAGGCTCGGCACTGGTGTACAGCGTGCAACGCGCAAGCTGCTCAGGAGACAAGATCCTGGCTGCTGCCGCCGCGGCCGCCAGCTCGGCATGCTGCGTGGGGTCGCCTTCGGGCGGCATCGAGTTGTTGCCCGCGCTGGCGATCACGTTGCCGTGTTCATCGGCCACCAGTGCGCCGAACGGATGACGGCCGCGCTTGCGTGCGTCGTCGGCCACCGCAATCGCCTGGCGCAACAGTGCCATATCGAGATCGGTCAGTTGGGATGGCGTGTGGGGTTCACGTGCGTTCACGATGGAATCCTTGGTGTGAGACATCGACGAAAGAAGCCGGTGTCATTCAGCGAATGCTGTCTGGGCAAAATCGCGCACGATCTGACTGTCCGACACGCCACAAGATGCTGGAAAGCAGCCGCAACGGCAATCCCACCACGCTGTAGCGACGCCATTTGCGCTACGCTTACGGCCTTCCGCCCGACCTCGCTTTCATCGCTTTTGCGTCACCTCATGCCCACGCTGCAACACGTCGACCTACGCACGGACCCCGCCGCCCGCCCCTTCGTCAAGGACGAGACCGTCCACGTCGACTTTGCCACCGAAGCCGGCGAGCTGATGAGCCTGGAAGGCCCCAACCGCTATGCTCCCGACGATGCGCTGATCACCGGTTCAACGGGCGACCGCTGGGTGGTCTCGCGCGAACGTTTCGATGCGAAGTACGTCCCCGCCGATGCATCGCTCGCACATGGGCAGGCCGGCGCTTATCGCAACCGCCCGAGCGTGGTGCTTGCCAGGCAGATGAGCGAAGCGTTCTCGATGGCGCGCTCCGAAGCCGGCGATGTGCTGCACGGCCAGGCCGGTGACTGGGTACTCCAATACGCCCCCGGCGACTACGGGGTCGTGCAGGCGCAGCGCTTCGCCAAGGTCTACCGGCCCGTCTGAAGCGTTACTGCGCCGTCTGCTGGCGCTCGGCTTCGTGGCGCTTCATCTGCAGGTAGTCCTGCCGCTCCACTTCATGCAACTGGCGCGGGTACTGCTCGGTGGCGTTGAACCACGTGTTCAGCCGCTGCTGCAGGCGCTTGTCGGGCGGCGCCGACAGCGCCTTCAGATAGGCATCGATGGCGAGGTAGTAGCGCATTGTGTTGCGCTCAAGCAAGCCGCGCACCCCGCCCACGTATTCAGGTGTGGCGGCTGAGGATTCTGCCGTCTTTGTAAAACCCACTTTGTCGCTGCCGACCGTGCCCAGATACGTGCGCATGGCGAGCCGCCCTGCGGTGCCATAACCGTACGAGTACGTCAGATGCAGAAAGGTGTGATTGCCGCCGGCCGGGGCCGGAATGGCCTCCAGCATGATGCGGTAATCCTTCGTGCTGAACGGGCCGGACCCGGCATTCAGTTCCACGCGGAAGTAGCCCGCGCTGCTGGCAACGGGGCGGTAGTTGAACTCCAGCCGATAGCTGCTCGACAAGCTCTGCTCAACCTTGCGGCCCAGATTCACGTCGAGCACGGTGCCACGGGGCCCGGACCCGGCGCGGCAATACTTGATGTTCAGGTGCAGGATCAGCACGTCGCACCAGTTGCCGGGGCCTTGCGTCGCGTCACTCAAGGCGCCGCTCACGGTAGCGAACGGGTAATCGATCACGCTGTAGATGTCGCCCTGGAGCATGTTGGGCGTCTCGGTGGATTCCAACACCAGCGGGCGGTGGAACGGGTTGTCAGCCAACTGGGACGCCACGCTCTCATATTTGTCGCGCAGGCCCTGCGCAGTGTCTGCCGCGCGCGAGGCGGTGCTCAGGCATAGGCCGGCCACCAGCGCAAGCAGGGCAATCGGGCGCAGCCAAGCGGGATGTCGGTGCAAGGTCATAAATGGCGTTTTTGTAGAATTGGTCTTCATTCTAGGAGGCGCTAACGCCCACAGTCTCGCAACAAATGGGCCTGCGGATGCACATCGGCCATGCGGCGTTCTGTCATCACGACAGCCAAGGCGTGCTCCGATGCGGCTCGGTAAAATGAACGCTTCTTCGCCTCGTGCTTCCCGGCACTTCCGGCACCATGCCCTCGCCACTCGCCGCCATTCGCGAACGCATCGCCAACCAGGTCCGCGGCCTTACGCGTGCCACCGGCAGCCTCACCCTGGACATTGCCTCGCCGCCGGGCGATCCGGGCCTGTTCGGCCCCGACGCGGTCTGCTGGAAGGTGCATGCCGATTTTCCGGCGATGATGGCCGGTGGCATCAGCGCGCTATTGTTGCAGGCGCTGCACCCGCGCGCGCTGGCCGGCGTATGGGACCACTCGAACTTTCGCGAAGACCTGCAAGGACGCCTGGGCCGCACCGCGCAGTTCGTGGCCGGCACCACGTACGGCAGCCGGCATGATGCCTTGGCGCTCATCGAGCGCGTGAAGACCATCCACGACCGCGTGCAGGGCATCGCGCCCGATGGCCGGCCGTATTCAGCCAACGACCCAGACCTGCTCACCTGGGTGCACGTGGCCGAGATGTCGAGCTTCCTGGCGGGCTATCTGCGCTACGTGGATGGCAACCTGAGTATCACCCAGCAGGATCGTTATTTTGAAGAGACCGCGCTTGTGGCCGAGATGCTCGGCGCGCGCGACGTGCCGAAATCGCGGGCGGCCGTGCAGACCTATCTGAATGCGATGCGCGCCGAGCTGGTGGCCAGCGATCGCACGCGCACGGTGGTGGAGGTGTTGATGACGTGGCAGGCGCCGCGCCCGGGGTTGCGCCCGGCGGTACGCCTCTTCCTGGATGCGGGCATCCAGTTGCTGCCGCCGTGGGCAATACAAATGCTCGATCTCAAGCGGCCGCCGCTGCAGGCGGCCATTGCGTCAGCGGCCATGCGCACCGTGGCGCCCACGCTGCGCTGGGCGCTCTACGAGGGTAGCGTCGCGCGCCGGGCTCGACACCGCGCACTGGCGCCCGCCACGAGCTAGTGCGTCCAGGCGCTACTCGATGGCTTCGGCAAGCGACACCTTGCCGCGCAGCACCTTCTCTTCCAGCCGGATGATCAGCAGCGGCGAGACCACCGACACCGCAGCCGCAAAGAAGAACAGATGCCTGAAGGCGCTCTCGCCCGCGCGCTGCAAGGCCTCGGCATCGGCACCGCTGCTGGCAAGCGCTGCGTGAAAGAGGTCCATCAGCACATCGCCGCCGGCCGCCACATGCGCTTCAGGCGCAGCCTGACGCAGCAGCGCAATCAGCACGGAAGTCAGCACCGCCACACCCACCGCGCCACCCAGCAGACGCGAGAAGGCGGTAAGCGCCGTGGCCAGGCCCACCGTCTGCGGCGGCACCGCATTTTGCGTGGCCACCAGGCCGGTCGGAAACTGCACGCCAATCGCCAGGCCGAGCACGATCATCGCCAGGGTCAGCGGTAATACGCTGTGCGGGTCCAACAAACCCAGCGAAGCCACGGCAAACGGCACCACGCATGCGCCACCCAGCATGAGCGGCTTGTAGCGGCCGCTGTGCGTCATCCACTTGCCGGCAATGAAGGCGCCAAGCGGAATCGACAGCGTGAGCGGCACGAGGCGCAGCGCCGCAGCATCGGGGCTGGCACCCGCCACCATCTGGAAACGCAGCGGCATCAGCACCGACGTGGCAATCAGTTGGAAGAAGCAGAGGAACAGCGCCAGGCAGCAGATCGTGACCGTGCGCACCCGGAACATCGACAGCGGAATGATCGGCTCGACGGCACGGTTCTCTTGCCAGACAAATGCGCCCAGCAGCAGCACGGCTCCCGCCAGCAGGCCAAGGTTTTCGGGCTGCGTGAGCGGCGTGCCCTGCCCCACACGGGTAATCATCAACAACAGCGCAGTCAGGCCCCCGGCAAACAGCACCACGCCCGGCACGTCGATGGGGCGACGCTGATGCGCCACCGGCAGATGCCGCAGCGTGCGGCGCACGACCAGCAGCGCGACGATGCCCAGCGGCAGGTTGATCCAGAAAATCCAGCGCCACGACAGGTAATGCGTGAGATAGCCGCCGATCACCGGGCCGGCGAGGCTGGCCATCGCCCACATGCCGCTCACGTAGCCCTGATAGCGGCCACGCTCGCGCAGCGGCACCACATCGGCAATCGTGGCCTGCGATACCGAAATCAGCCCGCCGCCGCCCAGCCCTTGCAGCACGCGCGCGAACAGCAGCATCGGCATGCTGGTCGCCAGTGCACATGCCACCGAAGCCAGCACGAACAGGACAATGGCCGTCGTCAGCATGGCGCGGCGGCCGTAGAGGTCACTCAACTTGCCGTAGATGGGCGTCACCACCGTAGACGCCACCAGATACGCCGACACCAGCCACGCCATCAGCGCGAAGCCGTTGAATTCGCCCGCGATCACGGGCAACGCCACGGCAACAATGGTTTGCTCCAGCGCGCCCAGCAAGATGGCGAGCATCAGCCCGCCCATCACCGCCATCACCGGAATTTCAGCCACCGGTGGCGTATCCAGCGGGCTGGATACCGCTGCGATGGGCGCGGTAGGCGTATCTGGCTTGGGCGGTTCAAAGCTGGGGCGGGAAGACATGGGAATGTGCGCGAATGCCGCTCAGGCACCCGCGCCAATGGGAGAAGCGAAGCCATTGATGATACTGCCGATTCCCATTCGTTGCAGAGTCAACGATCGGGTTGCCGGACGATGTCCTCATAACAGCGGCTGACATTTGCCGTCATGCCGGGCAACTCTTCTGCGAGGAATTCGATGAACGCGCGCACGGCAGGCACCAGCCCGCGGCGTGACGGAAACACCGCGTGAAACTGGTGCACTGGCAAGCGATATTCCGGCAGCAGCACGACCAGCCGGCCATCGCGAACCGGCTCCGCGCACAGGTTGAACGGCAGTTGCGCAACGCCAATGCCGGCCAGCGCCGTCTGCCCCATCAGGTACAGATCATCCGTCACCAGCGCGGGGGTGTATTCGATATCGACTGTGCCGCCTTCCGGGGCGGTCAGGCGCCAGCGCGTGCGCTCGCCGGCCGCACCGTCAACGCCCACGCCAATCGCGCCGCGCATCGATTCCGGCGTCTCGAACGGGCCATGCTCGGCAACAAATGACGGGCTGGCGACGAGCACCTGATCGCTCACGCCAAAGCTGCGCACGACGAGGTTGGAGTCGTCCAACGACGAGCGCACGCGCAGCGCCACGTCGTAGCCGTCGCCAATCACGTCGACACGACGGTTTGTCACGTCCAGCTCCAGCCGCACATCGGGCTGCGCGCGCAGGAACTTCGACAGCACGGGCGCGATGAACACGTGCGCAACGCCCACCGGACAGCTCACGCGCAAGCGGCCGGAAGGTTTTTCGCCGGCGTGCTCGGCCACCTCAAAGGCAGCGCGGGCGGCCTGGGTCATCGATTCGCAATGCGTAAAGAACGCCGAGCCCACGTCCGTCACATGCACCGCCCGCGTTGACCGCTGCAGCAGCCGCACACCCAGACGCGTTTCCAGATCAGCCACGCGGCGGCTCACGCGCGATTTGGGAATCCCCAGCGCCCGCGCGGCGCCGGAAAAACTGCCGTGCGTCACCACACTGGCAAACAGGACGAGGTCGTTCAGGTCTTCCATGGCCGTTCTCCGAAGCACGGGCGCATTGTCTCACCGGTAGAACGATGTGTGCCGATTCGACCCACTACTGGAACTCGCTGCATCGCACTATCTTTCCAGCAACCCACCTTTTTCTTGGAGAGACACCATGCAAGTCCTTCACATTGATTCCAGCATCCTCGGTGACGCCTCGGCCTCGCGCATCCTGAGCGCCGCCATTGTCGACGAGCTGCGCCGCGAACACCCGAGCGCCACCGTTGTCCACCGTGACCTGTCGGTCGAAGCGATTCCGCACCTGGACGGCGCCATTGCCGCCGGCTTCCGCGCCACGGGCGCCGATGATTTTGACGACGCCACCCGCGCCGAGCACGCCCGCTCGGAAGCGCTCGTAAACGAACTGCTCGCCAGCGACGTGATCGTGGTTGGCGCGCCGATGTACAACTTCTCGGTGCCGAGCCAGCTCAAGGCCTGGATCGACCGCGTGGCGCAAGCCGGCCGCACGTTCAAATACACGGAAAACGGCCCTGTTGGCTTGGCCGGTGGCAAGAAGGTGATCGTTGCGTCGACACGCGGCGGCATGTACTCCGCCGGCCCCGCAGCCGCCATGGATTTCCAGGAGGCGTATCTGAAGACCGTGTTCGGTTTCTTCGGCATCACCGATGTGCAGTTCGTACGCGCAGAACGCCTGGCGATGGGCCCGGACGCCCGCACGCAAGCGTTGGAAGCAGCACACGCAGCCATGCGCGACGTTGTGAGCCAGGCCGTGGCTGCCTGAGCGAACGCGATTGCGGAGCAACGGGACGCGCCGCACTCCGCCTCGCAGAATGCCAAACGGGCGCCAGCAGCAATGCGGCGCCCGTTTTCGTTTTTACTGGCGTGGCTAGAAAGTGGGATCGGCGCAGATGGCCGATCGACAAATCACTCGTCGCGGTGTTCGCGTGCCTGGTGCATGGCTTCGAGCAGACGGCGCGTACGCAGCTTGCTCCACATGACCGGCACGATGATCGCAGTGGCAATCAGGCACGGTGCGACCCAGGCAATGGTGGATTCCAGAAAATTCGTCATGATGCGTCCCCCGATGTGTTGCCGATGCGCACGGTTGGGCGGCGCGCATCGCATAGTCCCCGCAGGGCTTTGCTGTCTCGACTGGGCCGAGACGCCCTGACATCTATATGAACGGCTATCGGCGCCGGGCGTTCAAACCTGAAGCCCAACGTTTGCCGTTTGTTGTATTTCCCGCCGATCTCGACGATCTGTCAATAGTGTGGCGGTAAGTTCGTGGAACATTGTGGCGCTGCGCTGACAGTGCCTGACCGCACCCGATCCGCTCCACAGTCTGATCGCAAAAGTAACGGCAAATTACGGCGGCCGCGGTGCGAGCGTTGCCAACCCTGGGGCAGACGGTGAATTACCGGCCTGGGCGTCACAGTTTTGCTTACAAACGGTAAAGCGCGGTTGCGAGCCGTTTCCATACAGTGAGGCCAAGTCCAACGATAACCACGGAGCCTCACCATGAAACGCACCATCGCCCTGCTCATCCTTGCTGCTGCCGCTGCCTCTGCGCTGAGCGCATGCGTGGTGGTGCCGGCTGGCGGCTATTACGAACGCCCGCACTACTACCATCCGTATTACCGCGGCTATTGATCCACGCATTGCGCGGCGCGGCCTGCATGCCCGCCGCTTATGCCTTGCGCGCCTGCAGCATGCGGATGCGCGCGACGGCCTGGTGGTCGGTCGTGGCGGCGTCGTAAAGGCGCGCCAGGTCGGCCTTCAATGCCGTGCGCGAGCCGCCGTCGAGGTACACCATGTGCCCCGATGGATAAAACCCCGCCGAGAGGTTCTTGCGCACACCCGCATCCAGCAACGGCATCGCCTTCAGGTCCAGCATGGTCTGGTAGAACGGCGTGACGAAGTCGTAGTAGCCGTTGGCTGAGAACACTTTCAGATCCACGTTCAGGCTCATCGTGGCGGCCAGGTCGCCGGCGGTGTAGAGCGCGACATTGCCGTTGGCGTCGAGCCCCTTTTGCGCGCCGGTGGGGTCGGTGTGGCGGAAGTCCCAATGGCGGAAGGCCTGGTCGTTCAGATCCGTGAAGGCCGAGTTGGACGTGAACTTCAGGTCGTCGTTCAGGTAGGCGTTCCACATGGCGGTGTAGACGCCGGACACCGCCGTCATGGTCGGATCGTTGCCGCCGGAGTTCGGATCAACACTGGCCGCAATGCCGGTGTGGATGCCCGTGACGCGGCCGTCGTACGCACCCAGCGACAAGCCCTTGTCCGCCAGCAGCGTGGTCAGGAACAGCGACGTGCCCGCGCCGTCAGACGCTGCCACATCCAGCCGCCAGCCTTGCAACGTAGCCGCATCGATGCCGGTGTAGGCAGACAACGCTTTCAGCACGGCCGGATCGGCATGCGTCGGTTTGGCGAGCGCTTTTTCGTAATCGGTGCTGGCAAATACGGCGGCAGCTTCGGCAAAGTCGCCCACGTCGGCGGGCAGCGGGCCGCCTTTGGGTGAAGTTGCACGCTTGTGGAACCACGCATCTGCGGCACACGTCGGCAAGAGCCCAACCGGGTTGCCCGCCTGCGTGTAGTCGAGGATGGACGACTGCAGCGTGATGCCGTTCAAGTCCACCCCGTCTTCATGCAGCACGTACGAGAGCACGCAGGAACGCGCCGTGCCATAAGACTCGCCAAACAGAAACTTGGGCGAATTCCATCGATCATTGGCCGTCAGCCAGCGCTTGATGAACTGCGCGATGCTGCGTGCGTCCTGATCGACTCCCCAGAAATCGAGGTTGCGCTTGGGCGCAATGGCCGTCGAATAGCCGGTGCCGACCGGGTTGATGAAAACAAGGTCGGAGCGATCAAGCAGGCTGTCGGGGTTGTCTTCCATGCGATACGGCGCGGGCGGCGTGAACGACGGCATCGACGTCACGATGCGGCGCGGTGCAAACGACCCCAGCAGCACGAACACCGCCGAAGACCCCGGCCCGCCGTTATAGAAGAACGTCACCGGCCGCGCCTGCGCGCCGCCCGCGGGCGTATCCGCCACAAATGCCACGTGGAACATCTTGGCCACGGGCTGCGAGCTGCTCGGGTCTACCGTGACGAGGTGGCCGGCATGCGCGGTGTAGGCGATGTCGCGTCTGCCAATGCGCACGGTGTGGTGCGTGATCGCCATGCCCTCGCTGGTGTCGGTCACGCTGTCGTCGGGGCCGTTGCCGTAAGCGGTCGGGTCGAAGAACGGCTGGTCAGTGGTAGTCATGCGTGCCTCGCTGCTAGAAAAGGTTCGCGATCGCGTCGCCTTTGGGGCTGCCCAGGCCTGTGCAGGCGTCCCAACCGGGCGCGGCGGCAAAGGTGCCGTTGTTGCCCTGCTTGATGTCGTTGAACGCACCGGGGTTCTGATACAGCCGTGCATGCAGATAACCCGCCGGCCGCCCCTTGATGGCGTTGATGCGTGCGATGAGCGCGGCCCACAGCGGTGCCGCGGCGCTGGTGCCACCCACCACGCCGGACTCGCCATCCACGCGGACGGCATAGCCGGTCAGCGGGTCGGCATCGGCCGAGACATCGGGCACGCCGCGCCGCGCCAGCGGCACACTCTCGCCGCCGGTCTGCTGCGCGGCCAGGCCCTGCTGCCAACTCGGCAACGCAAAGACGGTGCTCACCCCGCCGCCGCCCGCACCGCCTCGTGCGCCGTCGTTCCAGACGGTTTCCTCTGCGATGCGGTTTCCGCTGGCGCGCACGCTGGTGCCGCCGCATGCCAGCGCGTACGGGCTGGAGGCGGGAAAGTCGACGTGATCAGCGCGATCAGGCTGGCCGTCACTGGAGCCGCTGTCGCCCGAGGCCACACACACCGTCACGCCCATCGTTGCGGCGCTCTGCAACGCGGCGTTGACGGCCTGCATGGCCTGCGGCGTCCAGGCGCTCTCAGGCGCGCCCCAACTGATGGACACCACCGAGGGCCGCAGCTTGGTGTCATGGATGGCGGCGTTGATGGCCTGCACAAAACCGGCGTCGGTATTGACGGTGAAGTACACGGCCAGCGTGGCGCCCGGCGCCGCGGCGCCTGCCACTTCCAGGTCGAGCATGACTTCGCCGTCGGGCCCGCTTGGGTCGCCCGTTGGGCGGTTGGCGCCCTGCCCGACCGGTATGGCCGTCACTTTGGGCGTCGGCACGCCCAGCTCTTGGAAATACGCACGCAGATCGTCTTCCCGATAGCCACCGCCAAGCTCAACAAACGCAATGCACTGACCTGCGCCGTCGCCCTGCGGAAAGCCGTAGAGCTGCGCGAGCTGCACTGGCGTGTACGACGCGGCGGGCGCCGCGCGCGCGGGCCGGATGCCTCCCGGCTCCATCACCCCTGTTGGCAACGGCACAAAGCGAAAGTGCGGCGCCGCCTGCGGCCGCGAGTCGAGCCCCAGCACGGCCACGACCACGTCCTGCAACGACTCCGGCAACCGCAGCGGGCCGGAACGCCCACGGTATTCGCTGCCGCCATGTGCCACGCGATGCAGGTGCGTATCGAACGCCCGGCAGAACTGTTCGACGGAGCCTTCGAGCATGACGGTAGCGGCGGCCACGTTCACTTCGACCACTTGCAGGCCATGTTCGCGGGCAAACGTGCGGATGGCGTCGATGTCGTCCGTGGTGGCGCCAAACTGGGCGGCCCACTCTTCGCGGGTCAGGGGTGTGGGCGATGGCGTCCCGGCGGCATGCACGTGGACAAATCCGGATAGGCGCGCATTGAGTTCAGCCTCGTTGGGGCGGCGCAATTGCACGAGCGCCCGGATCTGTTCTGCCGGATGCGCATCGCCGAGGATGCGTGCGTCTTCAGGAATGGTGCGCTCGCTGCCGCGCAGGGGGTGCCGGACCATGGGCCATCTCCATGTAGGTAGGTGGCCCGTGCGTCGCAACCGGCGTGCCGAGGGTGCCGACAGGATGCGGCGCCACCTCCAATCACGTTAGGCGATGACTCGTCCGCTTGACCTACGGGGTTCGTCAGTCGGCGAAATCTGGGCCGCTGGCACCTTCTGCGGCATGCTGCGGCTTGCCCTCGGCAAAGGCGCGGCGGATCAGTGCGCCGCATGCCGCGCTGCGCACATAAGCCCGGGGGGCAAGGGTCTCGCGCACGAGCATGCCGTAGTGGCGCTTGTCAGCGGTGATCCACGGGTAGAAGCCGAATGCGCCGGCCGAGCTGAACGCGCCGTCGCCGCCGGGCTGGTCCTCGATCCAGTAGTTGAGCGCGTAATGCCACGGCAGCGCGGCCGGGGTGCTGACAGCGGTCGAGCACGTGCCCGGCTCGGTGCACACGGCATGCTGGCCGAGCATCTTGCCGAGCTGGTATTCGCCGCGAATAAGGCGACGCAGGAACTGGCCATAAGCCGCCGGCGTGGCGATCATTCCGCCCGCCGGCTCGGGTGCGAGGTAGCGGATGCCGAGCGGCCGGCCGGCATCGCGCAGGCCCGGCGCATTGGCAAGCTGGCGGTCGAGGTCGTTGTTGAGTGCCTCGGCGTCGGCCCGGCCCAGACCGAGATCCATCAGCAGCTTCTGATCATGGCCGCCGTTGTAGCTGAAACGGCCGACGTGGCCCGGCGTGAAGGTGGCGTTGCGACCGCGCCCAAAGCAGCTTTGCACGGTGTCGTTGCGATTGCACAGCAACGGATTGAGCCCGTCGTAGCCAGAGCGCATGGTGAGGGCGTCGATTTCGGCAGGTGTGGGCTTGCCTTGCGCACGCTCCACCACGTAGGCACCAAACACCCATTTGGATGCCGATGCCAGCCGCACCGTCTTGTTCGGGCCGATCCGCTGGCCCCGCTGCCCGTGCATCAGCTCGCCATGGGCGTCACCGATTTCCCAGTAGTAATCGCCCAGACGCTGACAACTGCCGGCATTCGCGAGTGTGGATTCCACGGCGGCACGGCGCATTGCCAGGCTCGGCGCGGCAGCGTGCGCGGCGGCCGTTGCCACCAACGCTGCCAATGCCATCAAAGCGGCGCTCCCCCCTCGCCCGAATCCTGCGAACGCCCTGCTATTTCGGGCGCGTCTTGCTTGCGTCATGTCGATGTCCTGCTCGTTCTCTGGTGCCTTGCCAGCCCGGCGGCACTGTACCGCAGCGCGCGCGGCATTTCGCTGTTTTACGCTGGGGCGCCTGTTGCTGTGCAGTCTTGCAACATATGGGACCCGGACGCGCATGACTGTATCGACGGTACCTTGCAGGCAGGTTGCGAGGCACGCTCGGCGTGCGTTTCAAACGTAAGCGTTTGCGCATCGATTAATCATCCTGGCAGGTGATGAAAATCGCTTCATATTTGAACCCCCAATATGTCCTAAACCTCCCGTTATGAGCCAAATGGAGGATAAGAATCATGCCAAGGGTCGCTAGCGGTCTGCGTAGAGTGTCCTAGAATGCAACCCAAGAATAGTAGAGTTAAATATAAGTAAATACGCGGCAGCGGCGAGCTTTCGGGAGCGGGCCATGGGAACAATCAAACGGGGAACAGTGAGCTTGAGTGCTCGCCTGGGGTGGGAACGTCACCCTGCTAATTGGCAGGTAATTCCTACGCGTCGGCGCCTTTTTCAAACACGCCTTCCGGCGACGCGCGCCTCCACCGTTTTGCTTTGGCTTCTGGCCATCTCGATTACCGTCGGTGTCGGGCTGATGCACCAATTGTGGTAACCAAAAAAACATAACGGAATTTTGTACGGGGAAGGTCGCAGCGCGAGAGCGAACCCGCAGTCAACTACCGAATTGACAGACCGTATAACGGCACCGAGGGATAGTCCGACCCGCTTCACTGGGTCAATCGCATCCGGATGGATTCAACATCTGGAGCATCGTCATCCCTCCATTCGGAAATAACGCTCCTGCATGTGGCCACTGCGCCGCGAAAGCGGCATGTGGGGCACGCCGCTCAAACGGCACGCCTGATCAATGGGGGAGCATCATGAACATTTCATTCACCGGCAAGACCTTCAGGTCCGTAGGCGACCTGTTCTTCCAAGCCATTGTCGACGGCAAGGTCGTGAGTTGTTTCGTCACGTCCGAAGCGCTGTCGCTCTGCGATTGCGCGCATCAGAAGATCACGGCCGAGGAGGTCTACCGCAATTACCGCGACTGGATCGAACTGGCGGCGTCGGACCTGATCCGCGCCGGCTCGCTCGCCCCGGTCATCGTGCGCGGCCGCGACCTGGCCGCTTCACGTGCATCGCTGCCGCACGGTGGCGTGCCGGCTTACGATCTGGATCGCGCGCGTCAACTGCGCCTGGTCCCACGCTCGTCGCGCTGATATCCGTCAGCGCTGGCGCAGCGGAACGTGCGGTCGGGGGGCCGCACGTTCCGTGGGTGCCAAAGCGCAACGCTCGGATCAATCGGCCGGGAAATCCTCTTCCCAATATTCCTGCAGGTTGCGTACGCCCGCGGCGCTTTCGCTGCGCGTGGCTTCACGCATGCGCAATTCGACGCGCCGGATTTTGCCCGAGATGGTTTTCGGCAGATCGGCAAATTCGATGCGGCGCACGCGCTTGTAGGAAGCCAATCGGCTGCGGCAAAACCGGAGGATGTCGCGCGCCAGCTCCGGGCCGGCTTCGTGTCCTGCACGCAGGACCAGGAACGCTTTCGGCACGGCCAGGCGCAACGGATCGGGGCTTGGCACGACGGCGGCTTCGGCGATGGCCGGGTGTTCGATCAGCACGCTCTCCAGCTCGAATGGGCTGACACGGTAATCCGATGCCTTGAACACGTCATCGGCGCGGCCGACGTAGGTCAGGTAGCCGCTGGCATCACGCGCGGCAATGTCGGAGGTGTGATACACACCGCCGCGCATGGCTTCGGCGGTTTTGTCCGCATTGCCGGCGTAGCCCTCCATCAGGCCGGTCGGGCGTGAATTCAATTCGATGCAGATCTCGCCCTCTTCCGCCTCGTGGCCGTCGGGGTCGCGCAGCGTGATGCGGTAGCCCGGCAGCGGCCGGCCCATCGAGCCTGCCTTGACCGGTTGCCCGGGGCTGTTGCCGATCTGGCAGGTGGTTTCGGTCTGGCCGTAGCCGTCGCGGATGGTGATACCCCACGCCGCGCGCACGCGTTCGATCACCTCGGGATTGAGCGGCTCACCGGCGCCCACGAGTTCGCGCAGCGCGGGCTTCCATGCGGCCAGGTCTTCCTGGATCAGCATGCGCCACACCGTGGGCGGTGCGCACAGCGTCGTCACCTTGGCGCGGCAGAGCACATCCAGCGCCGCCTTGGGCTCGAAGCGCGCGTAGTTGTAGATGAAGACGGTGGCGCAGGCATTCCACGGCGCGAAGAAGCAGCTCCACGCGTGCTTGGCCCAGCCCGGCGAACTGATGTTCCAGTGCACATCACCCGGGCGTAAGCCGATCCAGTACAGCGTGGACAAATGCCCGACCGGATAGCTCGCATGCGTATGCATCACGAGTTTGGGTTTGGACGTGGTGCCGGAAGTGAAGTACAGCAGCAACGGATCGTTGGCCTGCGTTGGTGCATCGGGCGTGAATTCGGCGGATGCCTCATAGGCATCTTCAAAGCGGTGCCAGCCGGGCGGCGCCTTGTCCGCACCGATTGCGATGCGTGTGAACGTGCCCGATACGGCGTCCAGCTTGGCGCAATCCGATGCGCCCGCCACCACGTGGCTCACCTCACCCATGGCAATGCGCTCACGCAAGTCTTCAGCGGTGAGCAGTGTCGTGGCCGGGATGATGACCGCGCCGATCTTGATGCTGGCGAGCATCACATCCCAGAGCCCCGGCACGTTGCCGAGCATGAGCAGGATGCGATCACCGCGCTGCACACCAAGCGCCCGCAAGTGGTTGGCCACGCGCGCCGAGCGCTCGGCCATCTGCGCGAACGACAGCCGCGTCTCGTTGCCCTGATCGTCGACCACCCAGAGGGCGATGCCGTCGTTGCCGCGCGCCATGGCGTCGAAATAATCCAGCGCCCAGTTGAAGCGGTCCAACTCGGGCCACGCAAAATCGCGCACAGCGGTGTCGTAATCCTCACGGTGCGCGAGCAGAAAGTCGCGGCACCGCAGGAAGGCGTCCAGCGATGTCATGCCTGTCTCCTGGGGTTCGGAGCGTGTTGTGCACGCTCTAACTGCACGCGCCTCGTCCGGGCGCTACGGAAACGCACCTGCAACCGACATCGCCACTTATAGGAGGAATTCTTCCGCCAGACCAGCCCGGATTCTCCTGAGCCATGCACTCATTGCGAGCGCGGCGGAAAACGCAGCGAGCGGCCGCCACCCAGGCTCAGCCACGCCCAGGCCGTTGCGGCAACCACGACACCCAGCACGACGATCCACTGGGCGCTGACCAGCATCAGCTCAATCGTGCCGGCCATGTCCGGGAGAATCTGCGGCCAGGCGGGCGCAAGCCAGCCGTCGGCGTCGAACCATGCACCGCGTCCGGCACCCGTGGCCAGCTCCACCGCCAGCAGCGCCGCATTGATCGCCGCGAACGCCATGCCGCTGTGTGCCAGCAGGCGGCTGAACACCGGCAGTTCATACAGGGGCTTCAGATATTGGATGTGCCGCGTGAGCGACCACGCGCACACGATGAGCAACGCAACGCTGATGGCCGCCATGGGCGCCGGAGTGCGCAGGCACACGCCCAGCGCGATCCACGCCAGCGCATTGATCTCGTGGCGCCGATAGATGCGCAACGCACGCGCCGCGTGCAGCAGGCCAATCGGCGGAACACCAGGGGGAACACCGGCAGACGCCATGATGTGCTCCATGAGCGGAGGGTTGGTGCGGCACCGCACGTCTATGGCGCTGTGCGGCCCGCAACTGCTTGCAGTGTACCGACGCGTTTTCACCCGCGCGAGTTCAAACAGCATCCCTCCGCCAAATGACGGACGCGCCACGCACTCAGGCCTCGCGCAAATGCTCGATCAACTGGCGTGCGAAGGCGGGCAGATCATCGAAATGGCGCACGCAGATGCGCAGCAGGCGCGTCGCCCAGGCGTCGGTCAATCGCACGCGGCGGATGCCCATGGAACGCTGCAGGCGGATTGCCGCATGCTCGGGAATGACGCCCACGCCCACGTTGCGCTCCACCATGCGGCACACGGCGTCGAAACTGCGCAGCCGCACGCGGTATTTGAGCCGATGGCCGGCGCGCGCGGCATGCCCCGCCAGATAGGCCTGCAAGGCGTTATCGCCTGTCAGCCCAACAAAATCTTCCTGCAAGGTTTCAACGAAGGCCAACTCGCGGCGCTCGGCCAGCGGGTGGTCGCGCGCGGTCACCAGCACGAGGCGGTCGTGGCGGAACGGAAAGGTCTCCAGCCCGGACAAGTCGACCGCATCGTTGACGATGCCGATGTCTGCCCGCCCCTGCGCAATCGCTTCGACAATCTCATGGCTGACCAGCTCTTCCAGGTCGATGTCGACTTCAGGATGTGCAGCCAGGAAAGCGCTGAGCGTTTCCGGCAAGAACTCGGTCATGGCCGCCGTGTTGGAAAGCAGCCGCACGTAGCCCTTGAGGCCACGCGCGTATTCGCCAAGCTCACCGCGCATGCGATCCATCTGCTGCAGGACAACGCGCGCGTGGTGGACGAGCGTGCGGCCGGCGGCGGTCGTTTCCACGCCGCGCCGGTTGCGCGTGAGCAGCGGCACGCCGAGCGTGTCTTCCATGCCGCGGATGCGTGCGCTGGCCGACGCCAATGTCAGGTGCGCACGCTCGGCCCCCGCAGTGATGCTGCCGGCTTCGGCGGTATGGAGGAAGAGTCGGAGGTCGGTCAGGTCAAAGCGCACGATGCATCTCAAAATTGGCATGAGCCTCAGTTTCGTGCTGAGGCAAGGTCAATTTATCGCAGATTGCAGCGTAACCACCAGTGCCGGAAACTGAGGCATCTCAAAAACAAAACATATCCAAATTCGCCCCCCATGGAATCCGCCACGCTGCTGCTTTTTGGCGCGGGCCTGCTCGCCGGCATGATGAATGCGCTGGCGGGCGGTGGCTCGTTTGTCACCCTGCCTGCGCTCATGTTCGCGGGTGTGCCGTCGGTGTTTGCCAATGCGTCGAGCACGGTCGCGCTGTTACCCGGCGCGGCCACTTCAGCGTGGGCGTATCGCGCGGACTATCGCGGGTTCGGGCAGGTCTCGATGCGCGCCATGGTGGGGATCAGCCTGGTGGGCGGGCTGCTCGGCGCGCTGCTGTTGATGAACACGTCGTCCCGCGCGTTCGATTTCATCGTGCCGTGGCTTCTGCTGATCGGCTCGCTCGCATTCACGTTCGGCAAACAGGCCGGTGTGTGGCTGCGCCAGCGCATGCAGATCGGGCGGACAACACTGCTCGTCGCGCAAGGTGCGTTGGCCATCTATGGCGGCTATTTTGGTGGCGCGGTGGGAATCATGATGATGGCGGTCTGGGCACTGTTCGGCCACGACGACATCAAAGCATTGAACGCCTCGCGCACGCTGCTGGTGGGCGCGACGAACCTGGTGGCCGTAGCCTGTTTTGCACTTGCCAGGATGGTGTGGTGGCCACAGACGCTGGTCATGCTGGTGGCTGCCGCGCTGGGCGGTTATCTGGGCGCGCACGTCGGCAAGCGTTTGCCGGTACCGGTTGTCCGGGCGTTGATTTCCACCTTCGGCTTTTCGATGACAGCGCTGCTGTTCTGGCGCGCCTGGTCACACGTTTGAGCATGAGGAGAACCGCCATGTCGCACATGCAGCCTCATCCGACGCACCGCACGCACGCACCACGCGCCTATCGTGATCCGCTGCCCCATCGGGATCGGGCCACGCGCAATACCTGGCACGCCCATCTTGGTGATACCCCATCTGACAAGCCGGAAATGGCCGGTGCGCAAGCGGTGTTCTACATCGCGCGTGGTGTTGCTCTCTTGCTGGCCGCCGTGGCGGTGGGCCTGGGTGCGGCATCCAATGATGCGGAGCGCGCGTCCGAGCAATACCCCCCTTCTTCGCACGCGACAACGCGCTGAGGGCGCGCTATCATCCGCCCCCCGCAGCACAGGCCCGTTCAATACAAATCCAGTATCGACCGGGCAAAGAAAAAGCCCGCGGGCCGGGGGGCGGGCGGGCTTAACATCTTCAGCCTTTGACGACGAAAGATGGTCGGGTGTGCTTTGTGAACGAGCAATGCGCCGGAATTCACAAAGCGAGGCCATTATAAAAAGTGCGCGCCCCCCGCCATACCCCAACAACGAGGGGGGTCCGCGTCGTTTTCTGATTAATCCCTGAGCGCCGTGTCCAGCGCCTGCAGCGTCAGCAACCCGCTCGATGCGTGACGCTTGCCGTCAGGACGCAGGATGATCGTGCGCGGCATCTCGCCCTGCCAGCCAGGGTCGAGCGCAGCACGCAGACGCTCCGGCATGTCTTCGGCATTGGCGTATTGCGGCACACGTGTAATGCCGATCTTTCCGTCGCGAGCCAGCGGCGCCAGCGCGCGGTTCAGCATCTCGGCCTGGTCGGGGCCGTCCATCGACACCATCACCACATCCACATCTTGCTTGGCGGTGCGCCGCCATTGCGCGATACGGGCGATGTTCTCGCGGCAGTAGCTGCATTCCAATGACCAGATTTCGACGATGAGCGGGCGCGCGTGCGGCGTCTGCAGCAGCGCAGGCACATCGCGCGCACGCAGCGGCTGGAACTGCAGCGCGCCTGCAGCCTGTGCGGCGAAGGTGGCGGTGAAGGCGGTGGCGGATAGCACCACGCCCATCGCAAAAGATTTCCATCGAATGTTCATTTCGATGCCTCCAATGATGGATTGGACAGGGCGACATTACTGACATCGATCAGCCGATAGCCCTCGGCCTGCGTGCGCCACGACAGGTAGACATGGCCATCGCGCGCGAGCAGTTGCGGGTGATCGCTGCCGCCATCGGTGTTTGCAATGCTGGCCGGCGCTGTCCAGTGCGTGCCGCCGTCGGTGGATTTGCGCAGCAGGATCTGCATGCGGTCTTCGGCAAACTGTTTCCACACCAGCCACAGTGCGCCGTCCGCCGCCAGCAGCGCGGGGTGCGATGCCTGCGCACCGGCCTGTGCCGAACCGGCAAAGGACCATGCGCCGCCGATCGGCTTGCCGTCGGCGGAGAGCCGGCTGTAGAACAGGCCAGGCTTGTCCTGCAGCACCGAGAACCACGCCATATGCCGCACGCCATCGGCCGTGACGGCCAACGCGGGGCCATGGTGCGGACACGCATCGACGCGCCATTCCGAGAACGTTGCGCGCGTGACGGCAAGCGGCGTGTTATCGATCGGTAATGTCGCCAATGCGTGGTCGCGAATCTGCCCGGCAAACACGTTGCGCCACAGCGCGAGCATGTGGCCGTCGGCATCGGGCGCCAGCGCAATGCGGCAGCATTCGCAGGTCTGGTCGATGACCTTGCGTTCGGGCGCGAAGGTGGCGCCGCGGTCGGTCGAAACGGTGTAGTACACCGCCGCGCCGTCGTACGGCTGTTTGGCCGCCTGCGCGCGCAGCAGGTCGCGCTTGTCGATCCACGTGATGAAGATGTGGCCCGCGCTGTCGACCGCGATCGAATCGAAGCGGTGCGTGATCGGCTGGCGGTCGTGGTGGACGGTGATCGGCGCGCTCCACGTCGTGCCGCCGTCAAGCGAGCGCGAGAAACGCACGAAGCCCGTGTACGGCGCATCGAGCGGGCGCGACCAGCTCACATACAACGCACCGTCCGGGCTGACGATGACCTTCGGACGGTTCTCGCCGTCGGTATAGATCGGCTCGGGTTGGGGGTTGATGCGCTGCGGCCTGGAGAACGTCTTGCCGAGATCGTCGGACGAGGCGATCACTACGTGCTGGCCTTCCGCCCAGGTCACCCACAAGCGCCCTGCCTTGTCGAACGCCGCGGTCGTCGCAAGCTGCGGTTTTGCGGCAGCCTTGCCTGCCATGGCGCCGTGGTCATGGCCTTCGTGCGCAAGCGCCACCGTTGCCGCAAGAGCCAGCAGCGCACCGGCAAGGAATCGAGGAATCGACTGCATTACAGGCGCCATTTCAGTTGTCCATAGAGGGTGCGTGACGGATACGGGTGGTACACGAAGTACCGCCGGTCGGTCAGGTTGTCGACGCCCAGCGCCAGCGTGATGTGCTTGTCGATGCGGTAGCTGGCCTTGAGGTCCACGGTGAAGAAGCTGCTGGTGCCACCGTAGACGTTCGGCAGCACATCGGTGTTGTCGAGGGTGCCGTATTGCCGCCCCGAATAGCGCACGCCTGCGCCCACCGTCCAGTCCTGCGTGGCGTGCCAACTGGCAAACAGGTTGGCACGCACGCGCGGCATGCGTGGCCAGGTCTTGTCGACGTAGGTGGGGTTGGCGGCGTCGGCCAGCGTTTTCGATTGCGTGAAGGCGACGTTGGCTTCAACGTCCACGCCGCGCACACCCGCATCCTGCAGAACGTCCTGCCCCGAATACGCCAGTTCGATGCCGCGCGTGCGCACGTGGTCCACGTTCTGTACGTTCGTCACGTTGGGCGTGACCGTGATGTTGGTCTGCGTGTAGATGCTGTCGCGCACGTCGCTCTGGAACAGGCTGGTACGCAGCACGCCGTAGGGCACGGCCTGTTCGACGGTGAAGTCGAGATCATTGGCGCGTTCAGGCTTGAGGTTCGGGTCGTTGTTGACGATCGTGCTGCCGCTGATCGTGCCCTGGAACAGTTCGGCCACCGTCGGAAAACGCACCGCACGGCCGTACGACAGGCGCAGCAGCGTGTCTTGCGTGGCCCGCCATTGGATGGCGGCCTTGGGCGAGAACGCGTCTTCGGTGCGGCTGGCGTAGCCCAACGTGCTCGTGCC
Organism: Ralstonia sp. GX3-BWBA; assembly: GCF_003290055.1. Classification (NCBI taxonomy): domain Bacteria; kingdom Pseudomonadati; phylum Pseudomonadota; class Betaproteobacteria; order Burkholderiales; family Burkholderiaceae; genus Ralstonia; species Ralstonia sp. GX3-BWBA. The sequence continues at coordinate 31,716 of NZ_QMKS01000024.1, forward strand.
GTTGCCCAGTCGACCGTTGTGCGCGCGCCAGCTTTCATAGCGCAGGCCCAGCGTGGCGAGCCAGCGCGGTGCAAACGCCCACGCATCCTGCATGAAGACGGCCTGCGTTTGCGTGTCGCCCTGGTAGCTCGATTTGAGCGTCGATAGCGTTTCCGTCGACCAGTTGGTCGCGTTGAAGGTCTGGTTACGCAGGTGGTATTGGTCGTAGTGGTAGCCGGTCGTGAAGGTATGGCCGGACACCGTGGGCGACGTCGCCTTGATGTCGAAGTTGGACCAGCCCGTGCCGTCGCCGTAGAACACCGTGCCGGGCCCATTGCCAGCCGCCGTGTTGGACGCGCGCAGGATGTCGCGCGTGACGTTGTAGGCCGACGCGTTGGTGTCGATCTTCCAGCCACCGATCTTGCCTTTCACGCCCAGGCCGTAGAGCCAGTTTTCCTGATCGCCGTTTTGCGGGGCAAAGGTGTTCGGGGCGATGGTGTACGGCGTGCCGTTGATCAGCACATTGCCGCCCGTGACAGTGTTGCCGGCGGCATCGCGCAGGAAGCTGAGCGCCTGATCGTTGAAGTGGTTCTCCCAATGGCCCAGTGTGAGCGACGCCTCCAGGCTGTCGCTGAAGACGTAACCCAGGCGCACCGTCTCTTGCAGTTGCTGGGTCCGCTCCAGCATCTGCGGCCCGAGAATCATGCGCGGCTGGCCGTTGGGGCCCACATCCTGCCGCGCACCCGTGACCGGCACCGGCGTACCGCCTGCCGTGAACCTGGAGTTGGGCGTGGCGTATTGCATCGGCTGGCTATCGTTCTCCAGCCGGTCGACCGACAGCGCATACCAGAACTTGCCGACGCGGTCGCCCAGCGATGCGCTTTCGTGGTTTCCGGTGACGTTGCGCGAAAAGCCATATGCATCGTTGTAATGCTGGCTCATCACCTGCGTCTGCGCGGCGGCCTCGGATTTTTCGGGGCGGCGCAACGTCATCGCGATGGTCGTGCCCATCGAGTTGCCCGGCAGCAGCGCCGAGAACGGCCCATACAAAATATCTACGCGCGCAAGGTCATCCGGCCCGACCATCGACCAGCGCGGCGGGTAGCTGTAGCTGGAGCCAAGCAGGTTCGAGAGCAGGATGCCGTCGGCATACAGCAGGCCGCGTGCACTTTGAATCTCGTTGAAATCGCGGCCGGCAAAGATGGAGTTGCGGTCGCCGATGAAGCGGCGGCGCACCATCACGTTGGGCTGGTATTTGACCGCGTCTTCGGTGGTGACGACGTTGCGGTCAGCCAGTTGATCGGCCGTCACGTTTTGCACGACCGCCGGCGTATTGCGGGCGAATAGAGTGGGGTTGGCGTTGGCCCGCACCACGGTGGGCGCGAGTTCCTGTGTAACAGGCACGGGCACGGGGGCCGCGTCTTCAGCAGCGACAACAGACAACGGTGCCGCCGCGCTCAGGGCGAGCGCAGCACGGCACACCAGCGTGCGCTTAGGGGCGGCGGCCCCGGCGCGCTTGTGGAATGACATCGGAAAGGTCTCCGGATTGCGATGGCGTTGACCCCAGGCAGGGCCAGACGCAAAGGCGCCACGGAGCTCATCCCCGCAGGCGCGTCAGATCGACAACGACGGAGACACAGGAGGCGCGCGCGACTCGGCCACGCGCAGCGCACTGCGCGCGTAGACGGGCGCCGGGGTGGCCGGCTGCCGCACGCGAAAGACGAAATGGGCGGAAGGAACATCCAGCGCCGGCAACGAGGCCAGCGCCAGCCCGGCGGCAAACCCCGGGCAATACAGACAGTGCGCCACGCTGTGGTGGGCAGCCGAATCGTCGGCGGAGCCATCGCCTTGGAGGTCGATGGCAACCTGCACGGTGGTGCCATGCGGTGCCGTTGCGCTGCACAGCTCGACGGCAAGCGTGCCCGTGGCCGCCGCGCGAGCGGAAGCGAGCACCGGCGACAGTACATTCAGTACGATCGCAAGCCAGACGAGGAAGAGCCAGCGGCGAGAGAACATGGAGACGGGTGGCAAGCTGCGCGAGTATAGCGCTACACAAGATTCCACAATTTGCCTGCGACGGACTGCCACGCAGATCAAAGAACGTTCAATTCGAGCCGAATTAGGCCTAATTATAGATTCGACTATAATTTATACCGATTTCCATAATCAGGTCTAAAACAGGGCTTTCCATGGATTCCCGAATCGACTCCGGCGACACCGGCCGCTTCAACTTCCACCGCCAGGACCTTGCCAACACGCTGTGCGACAGCCTGGAAGGTAAGGGCCTGGCCGATGCGCGTTCGGGGCTCTTCCTGGCGGCGCCCCGGCGCACGGGCAAAAGCACGTTCCTGCGCGAAGACCTGGTGCCCGAGGTCGAGCGCCGCAAGTGGATCGCCATCTACGTGGATTTATGGGCCGACCGCGCGCGCGACCCCGGCCTCCTGATCGCCGATGCCATCAAATCGAAGCTGGCCCAGTTCGACGGGCCGATCGCGAAGCTCGCCAAGCAGGCCGGCATGGAAAAGGTCGACGTGCTGCGCACCTTCACCTTCAACCTCGGCAAGATTGGGCTGCCGCCGGGCATCACGCTGGCCGACGCGCTGGATGTGCTCTACAAGGCGGTGCAGCGGCCCGTCGTGCTGATCATCGATGAGGCGCAGCACGCGCTGTCTACCGAGGCAGGCACCAACGCCATGTTCGCGCTCAAGGCCGCGCGGGACCAGATGAACCAGGGTGTGGACGAGCCCCGCCTGTTCCTCGTCTTTACAGGGTCGAACCGCGACAAGCTTGCCAACCTGCTGCTCAATCGCACGCAGCCGTTTTTCGGCTCGCGCGTGACCAACTTCCCGCTGCTGGGCCGGCCGTATGTGTCGGCGTACACGGCGTGGGTCAACCAGCACCTGGCGCCGAATAACCAGTTCAAGGAGGACGACATGTTTGCCGCCTTCCAGTTGGTCGGCCACCGGCCGGAGATGCTCAAGGGCATCGTCAGCGAGATCGCCCTGGAGCTGGGCGAAGCCGCCAGCCTGGGCGAGTTGCTCAAGCGCGGCGCGCAGGGTTTTCGCGATCGCATCTGGGGCGAGATCGAAAGCGATTACAGCGCGCTGACGGAAATCCAGCGTGCCGTACTGGCGGTGCTGATCGAGCGCGGGCAAGGCTATTCGCCTTTTTCTGAAGACTCGATGAAGGCGTATGCGGCAAAGCTGGGCCACAGCGAGTTTTCCACCGCCACGGTGCAAGCCGCGCTTGACGCGCTGCGCGACAAGAACCTGATCTGGAAGGAGTCACGCGGCGCCTACGCGCTGGAAGACGAAAGCCTGGCGCTGTGGTTTCGCGAGACGCGGGGCGCCCATGCCGTGCCGCCGCGGTTGAGCAAGTAGCGCCTCTGATCGTCAAACCGCTGCCACCGGCACCGCCTGCGTGCGGCCGAGCAGGCCCCACACCACCGCCGCCGACACCACCGATACGACGGCCAGCGCATGGGCAATCTGCGCAAACGCGGCAACGTAGGCCGAGATGAGCGTCGGCGCCGATCCGGCCGGCAGCAGCGCCAACGCTGCGGGCACGTTGCCCATGGCGGTGCGGTGTGCGGCCTCCATCCAGGTCGCCACGTTCGCGCTGCCGGACGCACCGGCCTGCGAAACGATGAGCGCCGTCAGCACTGCGCCCACCACGGCCAGCGTAACCGCTTCCCCAGCCACGCGCGTGGTGCTGAAGATGCCGGTGGCCATACCCGCGCGCTCATTGGGCACCACGCTCACCGACAGGCCATCCATCAGCCCCCACGCGAAACCGGTGCCGAAGCCCGTGAGCAGCATCGGCAGAATCCACGCGGCTGCCGGCTGACCTGGCGCGACCTCGCCCAGCCACCAGAAGCCCATCGCCGCCACCAGCAGCCCGCCACACGTGAGCGCCGCCGCGGACCACCGATGCGCGAGTTGCACCGCCAGCAGCGGCACCACCAGCAACGGGAGCGACAAGGCAATCATCGTGATGCCTGCCTCGGTTTCGCCCTGCCCCTCGATGCCGATGAGGCGCGCTGGCAGCAGCACCAGCATCGCCACATAGCACGCCGTGGCGAGCGGCAAGAACTGCACGCCGACAAAACGACGGAAACGGAAGAGCGAAAGATCGAGCATCGGCCTGACCACGCGCTGCTCGATGGCGACGAACACGGCCAGCCCAAGCGCTGACGCAGTGAACAACGCCAGCACCACGCCATCGCCCCAACCGCGCTCGGGCACTTCCATCAGCGCCCACGTGAGCAGGACAAGCGTGGCCGTAAAGCTTGCGGCGCCGGCCCAATCCACGCCGCGCGCATCGGGATCGCGCGTTTCCCGCATGCGCGGCACGCCAAACACAAAAGCCAGCGCGCCCACCGCCGCGCACAGCACGAAGATGGCGCGCCAGCCTTGCGTCTGCACCAGCGCGCCCGCAATCAACGGCCCGAAGGCCAAACCCACGCCAAAGGTCGTCCCCAGCAGGCTGAAGGCGCGAATGCGCGCATGCCCATCAAACTCCTGTGCCAGCGCAGCCGAGCCACCCGCCAGCGACATCGCCGCCGCCACGCCCTGCAGCGCGCGCAACCACCCGATGGCGTTCACGCTGGGCGCCAACGCGACGCCAATCGATGCCAGCACGAACAGCGCGATCCCGCTGGCGAACACGCGCTTGCGGCCATACGAATCGGCCATCGCTCCTGCCACCATCAGGCAACTGCCGAAGGCCAGCATGAAGCCGTTGACGACCCAGTTGAGTGCCGTGGCACTGCCGCCCAGCGCACGTCCGATGGCCGGCGTGGCCACCGCCGCACCGGTGAAAGACAGCGGCAGGACCAGCCCCGCCATGCAAACCGCCGCGAGCACCAGCCAGCGCCCGGCGTGCTCTGGGCGATGCGAAATCGTCGTATTCAAGGGAGCCTCTTATTTTTGTATCGATCGGTATACAAATTAACGAGGCGACACGACCGGCGTCAAGGATTAATATATTGACCGGTACAGAAATAGGGATTTCAGGACTTCATCATGGCGACACGAGGACGCCCCCGCACCTTTGATCGCGACGAAGCCTTGCGCCAGGCCATGACCGTGTTCTGGGCGCGCGGCTACGAAGGCACCACGCTCGACGAACTCAAGCTGGCGATGGGCGGCATCACCGCGCCGAGCTTCTACGCGGCATTTGGTTCGAAGGAAGCGCTCTTTCGCGAGGCCGTTGCGCTGTACCGGCAGACGGCGGGCAGCACCACGGCCATCGCCCTGACGGAACCTGCCACGGCGCGCGAATCCATCGACGCGCTTTTGCGCAGCAACGCCGTTGCCTTCAGCCAGCCCGACGCGCCGCGCGGATGCATGGTCGTGCTCGGCGCGCTGCTGTGTTCGGCCCCCAATCGGCAGGTGCAGGAGGACTTGCGCACGATCCGGCTGGAAACCATCGAGGCCATCCGAACGCGCATCCGCCGCGGTATGGATGAAGGCGACGTGCCTGCCACGGCCAACGCCGATGCACTTGGCGGTTACTACGCGACCGTGCTCAACGGCCTGTCGATCCAGGCGCGCGACGGCGCCCCGCGTGAAGCATTGATCGCGACCGTCGATTGCGCGATGGCCGCGTGGGACGCGATGGTCTGCGCCCGCTAAACTGCACAGACGACCACAACAATATTTCGGGGAGCAGCCAAATGGCAGGCAATCGCACCACGTGGCGCGCGCTGGCGGCCGCGTTTTTTCTGCTGACGGGCGCAGGCGCCGCCCTCGCGCAAGACGCAACGCCCGCACAAACACAAACACAAGCACAGGCCCCGGCCACGAACTGTCCGCCCCCGGCCTCCAGCTTCATCCCCAAGGACGGCTGGGCCGCCGCCGCGCAACGCGCGACCGACCACGGCCTGCTCTGGCGTATCGAAAAGAACGGCCACACATCGTGGCTCTACGGGACGATCCATGTCGCGCGGGCCGACTGGATGCTGCCCGGCCCCACCGTGCGCAGCGCACTGCAGCAGGTGGATACCATCGCGCTAGAACTCGACCTGCTCGACAAGGACACCAACCGCAAGCCGCTCACCACGAGCAACCCCGCCGAAGACCGCCGCCTCATGGCGGGCCGGCGCGGTGAACGCTTCAACAAGCTGCTCTCTGCGGCGTGCCTGCCCGACACGGCCCTCATACAGATCCGCAAGTTCCAGCCGACCATGCAGTTGGCCTCGCTGGCGGTGCTGGGGGTGCGCACGGACGGGCTCTATCCCGATTTCGGCATCGACCTGTTTCTCACGACCTACGCCAAGAGCGTGCACTTGCCCATCGTGCCGCTCGAAACGCTGGCGCAGCAGGTGCGCGTGCTCAACGAGATCGTGCCGAAGAACGAGGTTGCGCAGCAATTCGATACCGTGCTCGACGCGATTGAATCGGGCGAGGCGCGCACGCAGACGCTCACGCTCGCCAATGCCTGGGCCGACAGCGACATCAGCACGCTGGAGCACTATCCGCAGTGGTGCGATTGCCTGAAGACGGCGACGGATAAACGCGCCTTCCAACGCCTGGTGACGAACCGCAACCGCGCCATGGCTGAAAACATTGCACGCGTGCACAACAGCGGCCAGCGCGTGTTTGGCGCTGTGGGCGCGTTGCACATGATCGGGCCCAAGGGGATTCCGGCGCTGCTGGCCGCGCGCGGATACAAGGTCACGCCGGTGTTGCCGCCGGCCGTATCGCGTTAGCCCGTACGCGTTATCCGGTCAGCGCCTTTCCGGCGGCGTCGATCCGACAGCCGCTGCCAGTTCGGCATGCGCGGCCAGGTCGGCCCGACGATGCTTGACCATCGTGCTGGCCGGGTGCCCGCCGAGGAAATTGCCGTTCTTCCAATCTTTCGACGGGCGGATCGGCCGTGCCGTAAAGCCGCCCCCGCAGTTCGGGCACACATTGCCGAACACGCCGTCCGCGCACGTCGTGCAGAACGTGCATTCGAATGAGCAGATGCGCGCGTGGGTCGCATCGGGCGGCAGCGCCGTGTTGCAGTGTTCGCAGGTTGGGCGGAGTTCCAGCATCACGTCCTCGGTGGGGTGAGTTCAGTCCGTTGCAGCCAGCATCCGCTGCGCACACGCTTCGTCGGTCACAAGACCGGTCAGCCAGCCGCCTCGCAACGCCGCCCCGATCGCGCCCGCCTTGGCCACGCCGCCAGCAATGGCGATTACCAGGCGAGATGGCATCGGCTTGAGCGGCAAGCTGGTGATGCGGGTCTGCAGTGGCACATCCAGCAAGCGCCCCTGGGCGTCGATTGGCCGGCCAATCAGCTCGCCTGCCGCGCCATGGGCAAGCAGATCTTCCACATCCTTCGCGCTGATGAAGCCATCGACCTGCAATGCGCAACCGGGGCCGATCGTGCCGACACCAATGAAGGTGACATCCGCCTGCGCAGCCAAATCGGCCACCACGCCGTAGAGCCTGTGCTGGCACCACTGCCGTGTGTCTTCGGCGCTGTCGGCAACGAGCGGCGCAGGGAGCAGGTAATAGCGGCTGCGGGTTTTCTCCGCCGCGGCAAGTGCGACGTCGTAGCGGTTGGACGAGCCATCCGCCGCAATCGCCCCGACCATCGAGACGATGCGATGCTGCGGCCGGTCAAGGTCCGGCAATTGGTCGATCGCGGCGCGCAGCGTGCGGCCCGAGCCGACATTCACCACGCGCGGCGCGTCGGCCAACAGGTGGCGCTCCATGATTTCCGCGGCGGCCACTGCAATCATGCGTTGTGCGGCGCCTGCATCGTCGGCACTGGCCGGCACCACATGGCAGGTCTCCAGCCGGAAACGGCTGCGCAGGTTCTCTGCCAACTCCAGACACGCTGACACCGGGTGCGTCACACGCACCTTCACCAGCCCATGCTCTACCGCATAGGCAATCAGCCGCTGGGCGATCTGGCGCGACACGCCCAACTGCTCGGCGATGTCGTGTTGCGTGTGGTTGCCCACGTAGTAAAGCCACGCCGCGCGCGCGGCCTGGTCTCGTTTTTCCTGCTGCTTGGACACGCAGCGCCTCCTCTAGAACCCTGGCGATATCGCATGCATCGTAGCGTGCTTTTGCCCTTTCACCGAGCATTTGCTTGACAAGCGCAAACTCACATCCGATTATTTGCTCACAACACGGACAATTGCTCAAATCCTGAAGCAAGTCCAGGCGGTGCGCCCGCATCGCCAAATTCCAAGAAAGGAGACGACTGCATGTTCCGCACGCTTCTGCGCGGGATGGCCCGCCCATCCCAACTACTCAAGCTGACCGCCCTCGCTGCCCTCCCCGCTCTCTGCGCTGTCTCTGCGCACGCCGCGCCCACCACGCTCACGATCGCCACGATCAACAACCCCGACATGATCGTGTTGCAGAAGCTGTCGAGCCAGTTCGAGCAGGCGCACCCCGACATCAAACTGCGCTGGGTCACGCTGGAAGAAGGTGTGCTGCGCCAGCGCGTGACCACCGACATCGCCACCGGCAGCGGCCAGTTCGACCTGATGACGATCGGCGGCTACGAAGCGCCGCTGTGGGCCAAGAAAGGCTGGCTCGCCCCGCTGGACATGCCCGCCAGCTACGACACGGCCGACCTGCTGCCGACCGTGCGCGACGGGCTCTCGCAGGGCGGCAAGCTCTTCGCCGTGCCGTTCTATGCCGAAAGTTCGATGACGTATTACCGGCGCGATCTGTTCAGCGCGGCGGGCCTGAAGATGCCCGAGCAGCCCACGTATGACGACATTGCCAAGTTCGCCGCCAAGCTGCACGACCCCGCCAAGGGTGTGTACGGCATCTGCCTGCGCGGCCGGGCGGGCTGGGGCGAAAACATGGCGCTGGTGTCCACCATGGTCAACACGTTCGGCGGCCGCTGGTTCGACGAGAAATGGCAACCGACCATCGACACGCCGCAGTGGAAACAGGCGGTCAACACGTATGTCGACCTGCTGAAGAAGTACGGCCCGCCTGGCGCAAGCAGCAACGGCTTCAATGAAAACCTCGTGCTGTTCTCGGGCGGCAAGTGCGGCATGTGGATCGACGCCACCGTCGCCGCGGGTATGGTCAGCAGCGCGAAGGATTCCAAGGTGGCCGACAAGGTGGGCTTTGCGAATGCACCCATCGCCAGCACACCGAAGGGCTCGCACTGGCTGTGGATCTGGGCGCTTGCGGTGCCGAAATCGTCGAAATCGCCGGAGGCCGCCAAGACGTTTGCGGCGTGGGCGACATCCAAGGAATACATCCGCGCCGTGGCCAAGGCACAGGGCTGGGGCGAGGTGCCGCCGGGCACGCGCGCATCGACGTATGACGACCCGGCCTACCAGAAGGCCGCGCCGTTCTCGAGCTTCGTGCGCCACGCCATCGAGACCGCCAACCCGAACGATCCGTCCGCGCAGAAGGTGCCGTACACCGGCGTGCAGTTCGTGACGATTCCTGAGTTCCAGTCGCTGGGCACGGTGGTTGGCCAGGCGATTGCCGGCGCGCTCACGGGTAAGACGACCGTGGACGACGCGCTCCGTGTCTCGCAATCGCAGGCACAGCGGGCGATGCGCCAAGGCGGCTATCTGAAGTGATGCAGCCGCTGCTGCGCCCCGGAGGTTTCATGGAAAACGTATTGGAGTCGCACCCGAAATCGCAGATGAGCGGCGTGGGTGGCACGCCCTCACCGGCATCGGTGCCAGCCCAACGCGCCCGGCACTGGCTGCCAACGCTGCTGGTGTCGCCGTCGGTGCTGGTCCTGCTGTTGTGGATGACGGTGCCGCTGGCGATGACGCTGTATTTCTCCGTCAGCCGCTACAACCTGCTCAACCCTGATCAGACCGGCCTGGCAGGGCTCGACAACTACCGCTTCCTGATCGAAGACCCCGCCTTCTGGCCGGCCATCGGCAACACGCTGGTGCTGATCGGCTCGGTGTTGGTGATCAGCGTCGTGGCGGGCACGTTGCTGGCCGTGCTGTTCGACCTGCCGTTTGCGGGGCGCGGTGTGGCGCGCATTCTGGTGATCAGCCCGTTCTTTGTCATGCCGACGGTGGCAGCACTCATCTGGAAGAACATGATGCTGCACCCCGTGTACGGTCTGGCCGCGTGGGTGGCGCGCCTGTTCGGCGTCGAGCCGGTGGATTGGCTCGCGACACAGCCGATGCTGTCCGTGATCATCATCGTTGCGTGGCAGTGGACGCCATTCGCCTTCCTGATTCTGTTGACGGCGTTGCAATCGCTCGACCCCGAGCAGAAGGAGGCCGCGCAGCTTGACGGCGCGAGCCCCGTGCGCATCTTCTGGCACATCGTGCTGCCGCACCTGAAGCGCGCGATTGCCGTGGTGGTGATGATCGAGACCATCTTCCTGCTCTCGATCTTTGCCGAAATCCACACCACCACCGCAGGCGGCCCCGGCACGGCCACGACCAACCTCGCCTACTTCGTCTACAGCCTCGGCCTGCAGCAGTTCGACATCGGCATTGCGTCGGCGGGCGGCATCGTGGCAGTCGTGCTGGCAAACGTGGTGGCGTTCTTCCTCGTCCGCATGCTGGCCCGCAACCTGAAGGGAGTGCACGAGCAATGAGCGCCCTCACCTCAACCTGGCGCACGCGGCTTGCCGGCGTACTGGCCTGGGCGATCGCCCTGGTGCTGTTCTTCCCCATCGCGTGGGCAGCGCTGACTGCCTTCAAGACCGAGCAGGACGCCTATACGCCCACGCTGTGGTTTACGCCCACGCTCGACAGCTTCCGCGAAGTGCTGGAGCGCGCGCACTACCCGAGCTTTCTCGGCAACTCGCTGGCGGTTTCGATCCTCTCCACGCTGCTGGCGCTGGCAATTGCCATTCCGGCGGGATATGCGATGGCGTTCTTCCCGAACAAGCGCACGCAGCAGGTGCTGCTCTGGATGCTGTCGACCAAGATGATGCCGGCCGTGGGCGTGCTGCTGCCGGTGTACCTGCTGGCGAAGACGGCCGGGCTGTTGGACTCCATCACCGCGCTCGTGATCGTCTATACGCTCGCCAACCTGCCGATTGCCGTGTGGATGGTCTTCACCTACTGCAACGACGTGCCGCGCGAGATTCTGGAGGCCGCGCGCATGGACGGCGCCAACCTCTGGCAGGAACTGGTCTACGTGTTGCTGCCGACGATGCTGCCGGGGCTGGCCTCCACCGCGCTGCTCCTGCTCATCCTGTCGTGGAACGAAGCGTTCTGGAGCCTGAACCTGACCAGCATCGACGCTGCGCCGCTCACCGTGTTCATTGCGTCGTACTCCAACCCCGAGGGGCTGTTCTGGGCGAAGCTGTCGGCGGCCTCGGTACTGGCCATTGCGCCGATCCTGGTGTTGGGTTGGCTGGCACAACGGCAACTTGTGCGCGGCCTGACATTCGGGGCCGTGAAATGACGCCACACGCCAACGAATATGCCAACGAACGCGCCCCCGCCTACCTGATCTGCGACTGCGACGGCGTCTTGATCGACAGCGAGTCGGTGGCGTTGCGCGCGCTGATCCGCACGCTGGGTCCGCACATACCGCATCTTTCATCCGCCGCGCTGGAAGACATGCTTGAACCGCGCCTGGGCATGAACACCATGGCACTGCTGAGCGAGTTGCAGAGCAGCATCGGCTTTCATCTGACCGACGCGCAACTGGCCACCGTGCTGGCCGATGTCGAACACGACTGCGCCACGCAATCGCAGCCGGTGCCCGGCATTGCAAACCTGCTTGCCACACTGCCGCAGCCGAAGGCCGTTGCCAGCAACAGCAGCCGCCCGCGCATTGAAGCGAGCCTGCGGCGCGCCGGGCTGCGCGAGCTGTTTGGCGACCATATCTATAGCGCCTACGAAACACCGCGGCCCAAACCGGCACCCGACGTGTATCTCGCCGCGTGTGCGGGCCTGGGTGCCAGCCCCGCGCAATGCCTGGTCATTGAAGACAGCGACGCCGGCGTGCGTGCCGCGCGAGCCGCCGGCCTGACCGTATTCGGCTTTGCCGGCGTCGCGCATGTGCCGGCTGTCGCCACGCAGCGTCTGCTGGCCGCCGGCGCGCGGCACGTCTTTACCGACATGCGGGCACTCGCCGACGCGCTTTCGTCGACCCTCGCCACGCCCGCCTGATCCGCACACCGAACACGCACAAGGAGACCTCGACATGGCCAGCCTGACCCTGCGTCACCTGCAAAAGCGCTACGAACAGAACACCGTCCTGCACGACATCAACCTCGACATTGCCGATGGCGAATTCGTCGTCTTCGTCGGGCCTTCGGGCTGCGGCAAATCGACATTGCTGCGCACGATTGCAGGCCTGGAAGGCATCGACGGCGGCGACCTGCTGATCGGCGATACGCGTGTGAACGATGTGGTGCCCGCCAAGCGCGGCATTGCGATGGTGTTCCAGTCGTACGCGCTGTATCCGCACATGAGCGTGTACGACAACATGGCCTTCGGGCTAAAGCTGTCGGGCATGAAGCGCGAGGCCATCGACGCTGCCGTGCGCCGCGCTGCCGAAGTCCTGCACATTGATGTGCTGCTCGATCGCAAGCCGCGCCAACTCTCCGGCGGTCAACGCCAGCGCGTGGCCATCGGCCGTGCCATCACCCGCGAACCGAAGGTCTTCCTGTTTGACGAGCCGCTCTCAAACCTGGATGCCGCATTGCGCGTGAAGATGCGTCTGGAGTTCGCCCGCCTGCACAACGCACTGAAGACCACCATGATCTACGTCACGCACGATCAGGTGGAAGCCATGACGCTGGCCGACAAGATTGTCGTGCTGCGTGACGGACGCATCGAACAGGTGGGCTCTCCGCAAACGCTGTATCACCACCCGGCCAGCCAGTTTGTGGCGGGCTTCATCGGCTCGCCGAAGATGAACTTCCTGCGCGGCACCGTCGCGCGTGCCGATGCCTCGGGCGTGGCCGTGGCGCTCGCTGGCGGCCAACAGCATGTGGCCGTATCGCCGGGTGAGCTGCGTGAGGGGGATGCCGTCACGCTCGGCATCCGTCCAGAGCATCTGCATCTGGACGCGGCCGGCGCGCTACAAGGCACCGTTACGCATATCGAGTCCCTGGGCGACGTGGCTTATCTGCACGCCGATTGTGAGGCAGCACCCGACGGCCTTGTGCTGCGCGTACCGGAATCCACCAGGCTCGCGCACGGCGGCGCCATCACGTTGTCTGCGGATGCCACGCACTGCCACCTGTTCGACGCCGAGGGCCGCGCGCTGCCGCGCCTGCAAGCGCAACTGGCCGCCTGAGGCCCATACCCCAACGTTGCACACGATCATGCCTTCCCCCAACTCCTCCACGTGGCTGCACCTGGGTGCCGGCTCCTTCCATCGCGCGCACCAGGCGTGGTATCTGCATCGCCTTCGCGAGAGCGGCGACACGTCGTGGCGCCTGGCGCTTGGCAATATCCGCGACGATGCCGGCACGCTGCTGCGTGACCTTGCCGCCCAGCACGGCGCCTACACGCTGGAGACCATCGATACCGCCGGGCATCGCGCGTACACGCGCATCCAGTCCATCGATACCGTCGTGTCGTGGGATGCCGAACTCGCGGCGCTGTGCGAGATCGGGGCGGCGCCCGACACGCGGGTGATCTCCTTCACCGTGACGGAGGGCGGCTACTACCTCGACCAGCAGCACCAACTCGACGCAACACAGCCGGACATTGCCGCTGACCTGCGCGGCGGTACCGGCACGCTCTACGGTGCACTGGCCCGTCTGCTGCACCTGCGCTTGCAGCGTGGCGGCGCGCCCCTCACGCTACTCAACTGCGACAACCTGCGCCACAACGGCGAGCGCTTCCGCAGTGGCCTGCGCCAGTTCCTCGCGTTACGCGGCGAGCCTGGCGACAGCGGCCTCGTTGCATGGCTCGACGCACATGCAAGCACGCCCAACACGATGGTCGACCGCATCACACCACGCCCAACCGACGCCCTGCGCAATCGCGTGGCCGCACAGACCGGCTGGCAAGACCGCTGCCCCGTGATGGCCGAAACCTTTGCGCAATGGGTGGTGGAAGATGACTTCCGTGCCGGGCGGCCTCCGCTCGAACGCGTGGGCGTCGAGTTCGTCCCTTCGGTGCTGCCGTACGAGGAAGCGAAGATTCGCGTGCTCAACGCCAGCCATAGCTGCATCGCCTGGGCCGGCACGCTGCTGGGGCTGCACACCATTGATGAGAGCGTTGCTGTGCCGTCCATCCACCGCATGGCGGGCGACTACGTGACCGACGATGTCATCCCGTGTCTCACCGCCAATCAGCCCAGCCCCATCGATTTGGCCGCCTACCGCGACACAGTGCTCGACCGTTTCGCCAATCCGCACATCGGCGACACCAACCAGCGCGTGGCAGCAGACGGCTTTTCGAAAATTCCCGGGTTCATCACGCCCACACTGGCGGAGTCCTTCGCTCGCGGGCATGTGCCGCTTGCCACGGCGATGCTGCCGGCGCTGTTCTTCGTATTTCTGGAGCGCTGGCATGCGGGCGCCCTGCCGTATGTCTACCAGGATGGCCAGTTCGATCCGGTTGCCGCGCAAGCCATGCTCTCCGCAGATGACCCGGTTGCGGTGTACTGCCGGAACGCCGCACTGTGGGGCAACCTCGCGGGCACGGAAGCGCTCACCGGCCTTGTTCGCAACGCCATCGAGCGTGTGCGGGCGTGGCTGGCAGTCGAGCAAGCCGCCACGGCCGGTTAGTTGCCAACAAACGTATCAGCGGATTCGCGCGACAATCCACGGTTCAAGCAACCGGACCCGGCGGCCCCATGTACCTCGGCATCGATCTCGGAACCTCGGAAGTCAAAGTGCTGCTGCTTGATGCAGCGGGCGCCATCCTCGGCACGGCGGGCGAGCCGCTCACCGTATCGCGACTGCACCCGGGCTGGGCCGAGCAGACGCCGGAAGATTGGTGGCAGGCCACTGGTGCCGCCATCGGCAAACTGCGCGAGGCCGCACCGGAAGCTTTTGCCGCCACACGCGCGATCGGCCTGTCGGGCCAGATGCACGGCGCGGTGCTGCTCGACGCACGCAACCGCGTGCTGCGTCCCGCCATGCTCTGGAACGACACGCGCAGCACCGCCGAATGCCTTGAACTCACCCGCCGCGTGCCCAACCTGCACACCGTCGCCGGCAACCTGGCGATGCCCGGTTTTACCGCGCCGAAGCTGCTGTGGAGCGCACGCCATGAGCGCGATGTGTTCAACGCCATCGATTGCGTGCTGCTGCCCAAGGATTACCTGCGCCTTCGCCTGACGGGCGAGCGCGCATCCGACCCATCCGATGCGGGCGGCACGCTGTGGCTGGACGTTGCACGGCGGGGGTGGTCCGACGAACTGCTCGCCGCGACGGGCTTGTCACGCCGCCAGATGCCAAGCCTGGTGGAAGGCAGCGCGCCCAGCGGCACACTGCTGCCCGAGGTGGCCGATGCGTGGGGTCTGGCGCATGGCGTCATCGTTGCCGGCGGCGGTGGCGACGGCGCGGCCAGCGCTGTGGGCATCGGCGCAACACAGCCCGGCGATGGCTTCCTCTCGCTGGGCACGTCGGGCGTGATCTTTGTGGTCAACGACCGGTTCCGCCCGAACCCTGCCCAAGCCGTGCACGCGTTCTGCCATGCACTGCCGGGGCGTTGGCACCAGATGAGCGTGATGCTGTCTGCGGCAAGCTGCCTGCGCTGGTTCTGCCGGCTGACGAGCGTGCCGGAAGCCACGCTGCTGCCGGAGATTGCCGCGCTGGCCGAATCCGAACGCCAGGCAGCGCCGTTCTTCCTGCCCTACCTCTGCGGTGAGCGCACGCCGCACAACGATGCGTTTGCGCAGGGCCATTTCCACAACCTCACACACGCCAGCGACCGTGCCGCACTCGGTTACGCCGTGATCGAGGGCGTCGCCTTCGGCATGGCGGATGGCCTGGACGCATTGCGCGCAGCGGGCACGCAGGTCGCATCGCTCTCGTTTGTGGGCGGCGGCTCGCGCAGTCCATTTTGGGCGCAGTTGCTGGCCGACACGCTCAACACCGAACTGACAACGCATATCGGCAGCGAAGCCGGTGGCGCGCTCGGTGCCGCGCGCCTGGGCTGGATGGCCGATGGCGGCATCGAAGCAGCCGTCTGCGCCAAACCACCCGTGCAAGCCACGTATCGGCCCGATGCCGCACGCCACGCGCGCCTTGCTGAACGGCTGACGACATTCCGTGCGCTGTATCGGCGTGCCTCGCCGCTGCCGGTTACGCCTTCCGCCCACACGACTGACCTGCCCTTGCCCGCATGACCGACGCCCTGCCATTGCCCCGCCTCGTCGTCTTTGGCGAAGCGCTGACCGATTTTCTGCACCAGGGCAACGGCCAGTGGCTCGCCCGGCCGGGCGGCGCGTGCTGGAATGTGGCGCGCGTGGCGGCGCGTCTGGGTGTGCCCACGGGCTACGCGGGCGCCATCAGCAACGACGTGTTCGGCGATGCGCTCTTCGCAGATTCCCAGGCGGCTGGCCTCGACCTGCGCTTTCTGCAGCGCGTCGACCGCTCGCCGCTGCTGGCAATGGTCACGTCCACCCAGCCGCCGCACTATTTCTTCGTGGGCGATGACAGCGCCGATCTGCATTTCGATGCGCAAGCCCTGCCCGCCGGCTGGCAAACCGCCGTGGAGATCGCCCACTTCGGCTGCATCAGCCTCGCGCGCGAACCGCTGGGCAGCCGCCTGGTGGCGCTGGCCGAGACGCTGGCCGCGCAAGGCACGCGCATCACCTTCGACCCGAACTGGCGCACGGCGATGGACGCACCGCACTACGCGCCGCTGCTGCTGCGCATGGCCGCCATCGCGTCTGTCATCAAGGTGTCCGATGAAGATCTGCGCCAGCTTTTTCCCAGGGATGCCGATCCGCTGAGTACGCTGCGCACCCTCGCGCCGCAAGCCGACATCCTGCTCACGCTCGGGGCCGATGGCATGGAATGGCTGGCAGCGGCGCACCGAGGGGAAGACGATGCCCGCATCCCGCAACCGGCCATTGCCGTGCCGGTGGCGGACACCGTCGGCTGCGGCGATGCCGCCATGGGAAGCTGGCTGGCGAGCCTGCTGCAATCGCCCGACGCGCCCGTGCAAGCGCACTTGCGCCAAGCCGCTGCAGCGGCCGCCCTCACCGCCACGCGCGCCGGCGCGTATGCGGGCACGCAAGAGGAAGTCGATGCGCTGCTGCAGGCGCACGCCGCCTCGCACGCCTAAGACCACGTGGCATCGTGGCGGCGCATGCCACAATCTGCGCCGTCCGCGTTTTGATTGCTTCGGGGCCCGCTTTGGAACTGCTTCGCATTGCCATGCTGTTTGCCGTCACCGCCGTGGCGGAAATCGTCGGTTGCTATCTGCCCTGGCTCGTGCTGCGGCAGGGCAAGCCGGTCTGGCTCTTACTGCCGGCGGCCGCCTCGCTGGCGCTTTTTGCATGGTTGCTGACATTGCACCCGACCGCAGCCGGCCGCACCTATGCCGCATACGGCGGCATGTATATCGCCGTGGCGCTGGTGTGGCTGCGCCTGGTCGACGGGGTGACGCTCACGCGCTGGGACATCGGCGGCGCGGCCATTGCGCTGACGGGCATGGCGGTGATCGCCCTGCAACCGCAGGCCAACTGATCGAATTGCGCAGATATTTAGGTTTTCCTGAGCGAAACGGAACCCTAAGCCACCGCCAGGATCGGAGGGGGGATCATGGCTGCGGCCATCGCGCTGCGCGCCGGTCACCTACTCACCCAACCGTTCTGTTCTGGAGGCCACGATGCCTGCCAACACCCTCAAACACCTTGTCGTGGCCGCCACGCTGATGTCGGCAGCAATGTCCGCTTCGGCCCTGACCACGTCGACCTTCACGTTCACCGATCAGGACTTGCAAGGGATGCTCGCGCACAGCCAGCCGGCCCAGCCGATCCAGCCCGCCAAAGCCGCCGAACCGGCATCTCCTGACCGGCTACGCGTCGGTCTGAGTGATCCGGGCACGCAGCTCGTGCTGCCCTGGTTCCTGGCGGACCTGGTGGAGGCCGTCAACCGGCGGGCTTCACCGCAGGATTTCGCGAAGACGCTGCGGGACGGGATCTGATCGTCTCCTCCATTCACCGCCCTCACTTTCCGAAAGCAGGCGACACAGTGCTGTATATTCATACAGTTATTTTTTGTGACGCCCTGCCGTGCTTGCCGCCTCCTCCACCCCAGACACCGCCAATGCCCCGGCCAGCCCCGGTTACCTGGCCCAACTGAACGACCAACAGCGCCAGGCGGTCGAGTTCGGTATTTCCGGGGCGGACGCGGCGGAAACCGGGCCGCTCCTCGTGCTGGCCGGTGCCGGGTCCGGCAAGACGCACACGCTGGGCTGGCGCGTGGCGCATCTGGTAGCCAACGGGGCCGATCCGCAACGCATCCTGCTGCTGACGTTCTCCCGCCGGGCGGCGAGCGAGCTGTCCAACCGCGCCGGCCACCTGCTGGCGCGCGCCATGCAGGGCGAGCGATTGAACAACGCCCTCAATTCGGCCGGCACGTCCTACAAAACCACCCTGCCCTGGGCCGGCACCTTCCACGGCATCGGCGCGCGCCTGCTGCGTGAATACGCCGAGCGCGTCGGCCTCGCGCCCGATTTCACCATCCATGACCGCAGCGACTCGGCCGATCTGCTCAACGTCGTGCGCCATGAGCTGAACCTGTCGACCAAGGAGCGCCGCTTCCCGCTCAAGCAGACGTGCATCGCGATCTACTCGCGCGCCATCAACGCCGAGAGCCCGCTGAATGCCGTGCTCAAGCACCACTTTCCGTGGTGCGCGATGTGGGAAACGCAGTTGCGCACGTTGTTCGATGCGTATGTCGAAGCCAAGCAGGCGCAGCATGTGCTCGATTACGACGACCTGCTGCTCTACTGGCACGCGATGGTGTCCGACGCGGAACTGGCGGCCGAGATTGGCGCACGCTTCGACCACATCCTCGTCGACGAATACCAGGACACGAACCGGCTGCAGTCGTCCATCCTGCGTGCGCTGCGACCCGACGGCCGCGGCGTTACCGTGGTGGGCGACGACGCGCAATCGATCTACGCATTTCGCGCGGCGACGGTGCGCAACATCCTCGACTTTCCGCGCCACTTTTCGCGGCCCGCGCACACGGTGCTGCTGGAGCGCAATTACCGTTCGACGCAGCCGATTCTGGATGCCTCCAACGGCGTGATGCGCTTCGCAACGGAGCGCTTTGCCAAGACGTTGTGGACGGACCGCGCATCGACGCATCGTCCGCGTTTGATTTCGGTGCGCGATGAAGCCGAGCAGGCGCGTTGCGTGGCCGAGCAGGTGCTGCATCACCGGGAAGGCGGGCTGACGCTGAAATCGCAGGCGGTGCTGTTTCGCACCGCGAGCCACAGCGCGCCGCTGGAGATCGAGCTCACGCGCCGCAACATCCCGTTCGTGAAATACGGCGGCCTCAAGTTTCTGGAAGCCGCGCATGTGAAAGATGTGCTCTCGGTGCTGCGCTGGGCCGAGAACCCGCGCAACCGCATCGCCGGGTTTCGCGTGATCCAGCTGCTGCCGGGTGCGGGCCCTGCCACGGCGGCACGCGTGCTCGACGCCATGGCCGAAGCGGCGGACCCGATTGCCGCTCTGCTTGCCTACGAGCCACCGGCACGCCTGGCCGGCGACTGGTCTACGCTGATCGCGCTCATGCAAATCCTGCGCGCGCCCAAAGACAGCCTGCAATGGGCCGGCGAACTCGAAGCCGTAGGCGCCTGGTACGCGCCGCACATGGAACGCCTGCACGACGACGCAGCCGTGCGCCAGGGCGATCTGGATCAGCTCGCCCGCATGGCCGCCACGTACGCCACGCGCGAGCGCTTCCTGACCGAGATGACACTCGACCCGCCCGAGCTGACCAGCGATGAATCGGGCGACCCGTACCGCGATGAGGACTACCTGATCCTCTCGACCATCCACTCATCGAAAGGCCAGGAGTGGAAGGCGGTGTATGTGCTGAACGCCGTGGACGGCTGCATGCCGGCCGATCTGGGCGCCGGTTCGCATGAAGAACTGGAAGAAGAACGCCGGCTGCTCTACGTGGCGATGACCCGTGCGCGCGAGCACCTGGACATCCTGGTGCCCCAGCGCTTCTACGTCACGCAGCAAACACCCAATGGCGATCGACACATCTACGCGTCGCGCACGCGGTTCATTCCGCCTGCGCTGCTGCCGATGTTCGAAGCGTGTGCATGGCCGGAACCGGAGCCCGGCGCGGACCCTGCGGCAGAAGCGCGTGCCGCAGCCAAGGTAGACCTGAGCCAGAAGATGCGCGGCTACTGGAAAAAGTAGCCAGCGCGGCGGCCGAAGCGCGCAATCAATGCACTTCCATCTCGGGCCGCTTGACGACGTGCGTTGACTCGAAGCGCGAGAGCTGCGCGAAGATCCACGCGGCCGCGCAGGTCATGACGCCCACGCAGACGAACGTCTTGTGGAATGCAGCCAGCGTGTCGCGCCCTTCCGGCCCGGCGGTGAAGTCGGTAAAACCCGTGAGCAACGCGCCCGCTGCGGCCACACCCAGACTCATCGACAGCATCATCACCATCGAGAGCATGCTGTTGCCCGCGCTGGCCAGCGGGCCGCTCAGGTCTTTGAGCGTGAGCGTGTTCATGGCCGTGAACTGCATCGAATTGAACGTGCCAAAAACCGCCAGTTGCACGATGCGCAGCCACACCGGCACATTGGGCGTCATCACGGCAAAGCTGGCCATCATCAGGCCGACCATGACCGTGTTGACAGAGAGCATGCGGCGATAGCCATAGCGCTTGATGGCCCACGTGCCCAACGGCTTGGCGGCCATGCCGGCAGCGGCCACCGGCACCATCATCAGCCCGGCCTGCAGTGGCGTGTACCCCAGGCTCACCTGCAGCAGCAGTGGAATGAGGAACGGCATCCCGCCGCTGCCGATGCGCGCAAACAGGTTGCCCAGCACACCAATGGAAAAGCTCGGAATGCCGAACAGCGTGCGCGGAAAGAGCGGCCCGGCCACGCGCCCCGCGTGCAGCCAGTACGCCGTGAGCGCGGCCAGGCCGAAGACCAGCAGCACCAGCACCGTCGCGTGCTGGAAGCCCAGTTCCGAGAGCCCGTCGAGCGAGAACGACACCGCTGCCATGCCGAAGGCCAGCATCAGGTAGCCGGACCAGTCGAAACCGTTGTCATCTTCAGCGTGCACATCGGGCATCACCTTGAGCGTGACGAGCGCACCGATCACGCCCACGGGAATGTTGATCAGGAAGATCCAGTGCCACGACACCGCCTCCACCAGCCAGCCCCCCAAGGTCGGGCCGATCAGCGGGCCGATCAGCCCCGGGATGGTGACGAAACTCATGGCGGGCAAGAACTGCTCGCGCGGCACCACGCGCAGCACCGTCAGCCGCCCCACAGGCATCAACAGCGCGCCGCCCACACCCTGCACCACGCGCGAGGCAATCAGCATGTCGAGGCTGCGTGATTCCGCGCAGAGCAAGGAACCAATGGTGAACAGGAAGATCGCGGCGAAGAACATCTTTCGCGTGCCAAAGCGATCGGCCAGCCAGCCTGAAGCCGGCATCAGCATGGCGGTCGTCAGCGTGTACGCGATGATGACCGACTGCATCTTCAGCGGGCTTTCGGACAGGCTGCGCGCCATGGCCGGCAGCGCGGTGTTGACGATGGTGGAATCGAGCGTCTGCATGAACAGACCCATCGCCACCAGCCAGAGGAGCGGTTTCAGCGATTTGTCGACGGAGGCGGAGGGCGTGGTGGGCATGTGGCGGGGCAGGGGCAGCACGGTGTGCGAGGCAGCCGTCATTGTGGCGTGCCTCGCCCGAGCCCGCAAACGCTGTACCCGGCCGAGCAGACGTATCCGCCCTACCGCCAACAAGGGCACTGGGCTCTGCCTATACTGGAGCGTTCATCCCAGTCACCTCGTGCCTTTCCTTCTGCCATGACCACCCGTACCGAACGCGACACTTTTGGCCCCATTGAAGTCCCTGCCGACCACCTGTGGGGCGCACAAACGCAACGCTCGCTGCAGAACTTCGACATTGCCGGCGACCGCATGCCGCGCGAGCTGATCGACGCGCTCGCTCGCATCAAACGTGCCAGCGCCGTCGTCAACCAGCGGCTCGGGCTGCTGCCCGCGGAGAAAGCCAACGCCATCGTGGGTGCAGCCGATGAAGTCATCGCCGGCAAGCACCCGAATGAATTTCCGCTGGTGGTCTGGCAAACGGGCTCGGGCACGCAGACCAACATGAACATGAACGAGGTGCTAGCCAACCGCGCCAGTGAACTGCTCGGCGGCGAGCGTGGCGAAGCGCGCCTCGTGCATCCGAACGATGACGTGAACCGCAGCCAGTCGTCCAACGACGTGTTCCCCACGGCAATGCATGTGGCGGCCGTGACGGCCATCACCCAGCACCTGCTGCCCTCGCTGCACACGCTGCGCGAGACGCTCGCCAAGAAAGCCGAGGACTTCAACGACATCATCAAGATCGGCCGCACGCATCTGCAGGACGCGACGCCGCTCACGCTGGGCCAGGAGTTCTCCGGCTACGTCGCGCAGTTGCAGCACAACGAGACGCACCTGAACGCCGCCCTGCCCCACCTGTGCGAACTGGCGCTGGGCGGCACGGCCGTCGGCACGGGCCTGAACGCCCCGACCGGCTACGCAGAACAGGTGGCGGCAGAACTGGCGGAACTGACCGGCCTGCCCTTCATCACCTCGCCGAACAAGTTCGAGACCATGGCATCGGCCGACGGCCTCGTGCATGCGCACGGCGCGCTGAAGACGCTGGCCGCCAGCCTCACCAAGATTGCCAACGACATCCGTTGGCTGGCCAGCGGCCCACGCAGCGGGCTGGGCGAGATCTCCATTCCCGAAAACGAGCCGGGCTCGTCCATCATGCCGGGCAAGGTCAACCCCACGCAGAGCGAAGCCGTAACGATGCTGTGTGCACAGGTCTTCGGCAACGACGTTGCAGTGAACATCGGCGGCGCGTCGGGCAACTTCGAACTGAACGTGTTCCGCCCGATGATCGCCTACAACTTCCTGCACAGCGTGCGCCTGCTGGCCGACGGCATGCGCAGCTTCAACGACCATTGCGCGTTGGGGATCGAGCCGAACCGCGACCGCATCGACGAGTTGGTGCAGCGCTCTCTGATGCTGGTGACGGCGCTCAACCCGCATATCGGTTACGACAAATCGGCGCAGATCGCCAAGAAGGCGCACAAGGAAGGCACGAGCCTGCGCGAAGCCGCTCTGGCGCTGGGCTATGTCACGCCCGAGCAGTTCGATGCGTGGGTGCGGCCAGAGAACATGGTCGGCCGCTAACGTGATGTATGGCGGGCCTGCGGCTTGCTATGCGTGGGCGATCCCTCTCCCATTGCCCGTTTCAAGCGCGCCGGCCCGACCGGCGCCCCCCCCCTGCGCATGAAACCCGCCCCCATTCCGGATAACGAAGCACAACGTCTGGCCTCCCTCCAGGACATGCTGTTGCTGTCCACGCCGGATGAGGAACTGTTCGACCGCGTCACGCGCACGACCAAGCGGGTGTTTGACGCCCCCACGGTGCTCGTGTCGCTCATCGACGCCCAGCGCCAGTGGTTCAAATCGTGCATCGGTCTGAGCGTGCGCGAGACCCCGCGCGACATCTCGTTCTGCGGACATGCCGTGGCCGAAGACCAGATGCTGGTCATTCCCGACACCATGGCAGACCCCCGCTTTGCCGATAACCCGCTCGTTACCGGCGCGCCGCACATCCGCTTCTATGCCGGGCGGCCCGTCAGGAACCTCGCGGGCTACGCCGTCGGCACGCTCTGCGTGATCGACCAGAAGCCGCGCGCATTTGGCCACGCCGAGCAAGAACTGCTCAACGACTTGGCCAGTTGGGTGGAATCGGGTTTTCGCGAACGCGAACTGAGCGAAACGCAGCGGTCCATCCTGACCGAGCTGCAGGTCGCGCGCCATGAGAGCCTGACCGATCCGATGCTGAGCATCTGGAACCGGCGCGCCGCAATGGAACTGCTCGCGCGCGAATGCGGCCACGCGATGCTGCATAGGCAGCCCCTTTCATTGCTGGTGGTGGACGTTGACCACTTCAAGCGCGTGAACGATACCTACGGCCATCCCGCAGGCGATGCGGTCTTGATTGAGATCGCACGCACGCTGCGGGTGAATTCGCGCCCCATCGACTCGGTGGGCCGCTACGGCGGCGAAGAATTCCTGGTGGTGCTGCCCGATACGACCACCCTGCAGGCCACCAGCATTGCGGAGCGCTTGCGCAGCACGGTGGAGGCTCTGGAGATTGCCACACTGGAGGGCCCCATCCGCTGCACCATCAGCCTGGGCCTGGCGAGCTGCGAGCCGGGGCGCAACCTCTGCACACCCACAGACCTCATCATGCGTGCCGATGCCGCGCTGCTGGCTGCCAAACGGCTGGGGCGCAATCGCGTGATATTCGACGGCCAGCCGGTGTAAATCAATTCGGGGCCGGCTCGCCGCCGCGGCGGGCGACGCGCACGTCAACACGTTCCGGCGCCAACGCACGCTCGAACACCGCGCGCGCGGCATGCGTCGTGCCAGTGCCGCACATGAACGCGTCGATGGCCGCAAAGCCGTGCTCGGGCCACGTGTGAATGGAAAGATGCGATTCAGCAAGCAGCAACACGCCGGTCACGCCGCCTTGCTCGCCAGCGGACAACCCCGTGCGCACGGAATCGAAACGATGCAGATGCGCATGCAGGATCGTGGCGCCGAGCGCGTCGGCAGCATCGCGCAGCGCGGCTTCCAGTGCAGCGGCATTGCGCAGCAGCGTAGGCGCCACGCCGTACAGATCGAGCAGAAGATGCTCACCCACGGCGGCGGATGCTTCCTCCACTGAAAGCGCTGCGTCAGTCCGCGTCACTTGTGGCCCCCGCTGAAGCCGCCGCCATAACCGCTGCCGCCCGACGAGCCGCCCCAGTAAGACGAGCCGCCCGTGCTGCTGCCGTACGACGGCGTGCGCGGCGCGGTAAAGCCGGCCTTCCAATCCATATAGGTCGCGCCAATCACCACGGCCACGGCGTAGAGAACGAACCAGTTCTTCATTCACCGCCCCCGATCTTGGCAACCAGCCACGCGGGCACCAGCAACAGAAGCGCCGCAAAGAACGTGATACCGAACACCGAGCCCGGCGCCATGAAGAACGGCACGAGGTTCAGTAAACCGAGCAATACGCAGGCGACCACAGCCACCGTCATGTAGCTCGACGACGAAGTCTTGGCCGGCTCCGCCACCACCTTGCCGAACCAGGCCTTGATCTGCGCAGCGCTCACCGGCGTGCTTTTGGACCACGTCAGTTCATGCGCGTCGCTCTCTGCAGCCAGGCTTTCCTGGCCCGCGGTGTATTCGACAACACGCGTCTGGTCACCAGCCTGAACGCGCCAGTTGAAGGCGCCAGCGGCGTAGGTCACGCGCGAGGTGTAGTCCTCGTCGCGGGCGTAGACCTTGCTGTCTAGCACCGCGGTGCGGCCGTCCTTCTGGGTGGGCCAGCGGTCGAGCACACTCGCGCGGAACCAGCCGTCATCGGTTTCGACCATCCAGCTGAAACCGCGCTTGGGCGTGTACAGCAGGTATTCGAACCATTCGCCGCCGCCGTCGACCACCGCGCGGCGCATCACGCCGATCACCTGCCACTGCTGGCCGTCGATGAGCGCCTTGTCGCCCAGCTCCAACGTGGTGGCCACCTGCGGCACCGAGCGTGCGCGCGCAATGATGTCGCCGCGCGGCGTGGCCGCATCGATGGCGGCGCCGCAGCCGGGGCACAGCACGTGGCCCGTCAGGCCGGGGCTGAACGGAATCGACGTGCCGCACTGCGGGCAATCGAGATTCGTGAGCTTGCGCGGGACGCGGCCGGCGGTTTCCTTGATCTCGGCGTCGGTACGCAGAAGCTGACACTTGAGCACGTCGAGCGTGGTGGCTTCACCCACGTAGAGCGTGGGGGCCGTGCCGTCGGAGTAATCCAGCGTGATGAAGGCGTCTTCGCGACGCCCGTCGGCCACGCGCGCATGCCAGCCCTCACCCACGCGGAACGGCAATTCCCCCTGACCGCCTGTGCAATCGGCCTCGCGCACGTCGGACAGCGTGAATTGCGCGCCCTCGGCGTCATAGAGCTGGCCGGGGCGCAGCGCCTCGAACGCCACCGCATTGGCCGGCGTGCCTCGCGCGAACGTCATCGTGACCTGCCCCGACGCTTCTGCGAGCCAGCCATCGGTGCCGTCGTCAAACAGCACGTACCACTCGTTCCAGAAACCCGCGTCGTAACGCAACTGGATGCGCCCGACGACTGTGAACGCCTTGTTCTTGTAGCGCCCGGTGGTACCGATCTGCACGCGTGCGTAGTCCTCCAGCACGGCAGACATCTTGCCGATGTCGGACAGCGTCTCGCCGTCGCGCAGCAGCGTGCTTTTGCAGAAGCTGCACACCGCCATGACGGCAGCAGCAGACTTCAGTTCCACCGGCGCGCCACACGCCGGGCAGTTGGCATGAAACATGGTCAGGTCGTTCGATTGCGCGAAAAATTGCGCAGAAAAACGGGCGGCTTGCGGTGCCGCCCGGTCATCCGATCAGCGGGGCCGAAGCTCAGCCTCCGGTCAGTGCCTTGAGCACGGCAGCCTTGCCGGCATCAAAGTCGGCTTGCGTGATGAGGCCCTTGTCGAGCAATTCCTTGAGCTTGGCCAGGCGTGCGGTCGGATCATCCGCTGCTGGAGCCGCTGGAGCCGCTGGAGCTGCAGGCTGAGCCGCCGGCGCGGCCACACCACCTGCGTTGCCTTGCACCGCCGTGCGCAGGCTGTCGGCCATCGCCTGGCCCATCGCCAGCCCTGCCGCCAAACCCGCGCCCGTGCCGGCGATGCCGCCCTCGTTGCGCGCGGCCAGCGGCAGCGATTCGGCCGTCTGGTATTGCGTGAAGCGCTGCATGTCGCCGGTCATGTCCATGCTGATGCGGCGATCCAGCGCGGCCTGCAACTCATCTGGCAGCGTCACACTGGACACCTGGAAGCTGTCGAGCGCCAGGCCGTACTGCGTGAACTGCGGGAGCAGCGCCTCGCGCACCTTGTTCGACATCAGCATCTGGTTGGCGGCTAGGTCCAGGAACGGCACGCCGGATTCGCCAAACGCGGTGGCCATCGCCCCCATGATGACGGGGCCAAGCTGCGCCTCGACTTCATCCACGGTGTAGATGTCGCGCGTGCCGCTCACCTGCTGGTAGAACAGCTTCGGATCGGCCACGTGGTAGGCATACACGCCAAAGGCGCGCAGGCGCACCATGCCGAAATCCTTGTCGCGCACCGTCACCGGCTGCGGCGTGCCCCAGCGGCGGCCGAGTTGCTGGCGCGTGCTGAAGTAATAGACATCGGACTTGAAGGGGGACTCGAACAGCTTGTCCCAGTTCTTCAGGTACGTGAGAACGGGCAGCGTCTGCGTGGTCAGCTTGAAGGTGCCGGCGCTGAACACGTCGGCGATCTGGCCTTCGTTGACGAACATCGCCATCTGCGAGTCGCGCACGACCAGGGTGCCGCCGTTCTGGATTTCCATGTCCTGCATCGGATAGCGCCAGGCAAGCACGCCATCTTCGCTCTCCGTCCATTGCAGGATGTCGATGAACTGCTTCTTGATGAAACTGGACAGGCTCACAGCAAACTCCTTCGCGATGATTCGCGGGGCAGGAACAATCAGAACAAGGTCAGGACAGGCACGCCGCGTTGATCACGCCCACGGCCAGCGCGCTCACGCCAAACAGCATACCGGCGGCGATATTGTTGTGCTCGATCTGCAGGCGGTAGTCCGGCATCAGCCGCGTGAGCACCAGAAAGACGATCAATTGCACCACCGACGCCATCACCGCCCAGAACAGAAAGGGCACCAGGCCATCGGCATGCGTGATGCTCGACGCAATGGTGAGCACGAAGCCGAGCAGCGCACCGGACAGCGACAGCGCCGCCGCAATATTGCCTTCACGGATCAGCTTGAACTCGTCATACGGCGTCAGGCGCAGATAGACGAAAAAGAAGCCGGAGAACACCACGGCGCCTGCCAGCAGGTGCGAGGCGTAGGCGATCACGGGAGCGGTCATGTCGGGCATGGGAAGGCCGTGCAGTACATAGGTGGCGTCACTATAGCGGCTGATGCGCCGCTTGCGTACCCCCCGATGCGGCCATGCACCAGCCGGCTCGCAGGCAGGGAAAAAAGGCGGCACAATCGCGCTCGCCTTGGCATCCGCCGTTTGTTAACGCACCTTCATTTTCCACTTCGCAGCATGTCGACGCCGCAGCCTGACGCCACATACGAACCCACGCAGCCTGCGGGCCGCGGCAATGCCTTGCTGGTCCTCGCCGTCTTCGTGGTCGCCTCGTGCGGGCTCGCTTACGAATTGATTGCCGGGGCATTGGCTTCGTATCTGCTGGGTGATTCCATCCTGCAGTTCTCTTCCATCATCGGTGCCTATCTATTTGCGATGGGGATCGGCTCGTGGCTCTCGCGCTACGTGGCGGATGACGCGCTGCTCGCCCGCTTTGTCGATCTGGAATTGCTGGTCGGGCTGTTCGGCGGCGTATCCGCTGCAGCTCTGTTCGCGTTGTTTGCGCTGGAATCGGCCCCGTTCCGGCTGGTGCTGTATGCGCTGGTGATGGTGATCGGCGTGCTGGTCGGCATGGAGATCCCGCTGGTGATGCGCATGCTGCATCGGCGCCAGGCAAAGTTCTCCGATCTCGTCAGCCGCGTGCTGACGTTCGATTACCTGGGCGCGCTGGCGGTGTCCCTGCTCTTTCCGCTGGTGCTGGCGCCACGCCTGGGGCTGGTGCGTACCGGCTTCCTCTTCGGCCTGTTCAATACGGCGATTGCGGTCTGGACGCTCTGGCACTTCCGCGCCGAGCTGGCGCTCACGGCCCGCATGCGCACGGCAATGGCGTGGCGCGCAGGCGCAGTGGCAGCGGCATTGCTCGCGGGCTTTGGCGCATCGGACAAGCTCACGCACTGGTCTGAACGTGCGCTCTTTGGCGACGAGATCATCCACGCGATTTCGTCGCCGTATCAGCGGCTGGTGGTGACGCGCTGGAAAGACGACCTGCGGCTGTACATCAACGGCAACCTGCAATTTTCGTCGCGCGACGAATACCGTTATCACGAGGCGCTGGTGCTGCCCGCGCTGGAATCGGTGCGGGGTGCGCGGCGCGTGCTGGTGCTGGGCGGTGGCGACGGCCTCGCGCTGCGGCAGATCCTGAAGTACCCGCAGATTGAGCACGTCACGCTGGTTGACCTGGACCCGCGCATGACGAACCTGTTCTCGC
This sequence comes from Ralstonia sp. GX3-BWBA, assembly GCF_003290055.1. Lineage (NCBI taxonomy): Bacteria > Pseudomonadati > Pseudomonadota > Betaproteobacteria > Burkholderiales > Burkholderiaceae > Ralstonia > Ralstonia sp. GX3-BWBA. Next base: position 60,977 of record NZ_QMKS01000024.1, read on the forward strand.
ACGCGGAAGCGCTGGTCGCGCTCAATCAGCATGCGTTCAGCGACCCGCGCGTGACGGTGGTCAACGCCGATGCCGCGCAATGGATGCAGACCGCTACCGACATGTTCGACGTCGCCATCGTGGATTTTCCAGACCCGTCGAACTTCAGCATCGGCAAGCTGTATTCGGTGCCGTTCTATCGGCTGCTGTCGCGCCATGTGGCGGATACAGGCTTGGTCGTCATTCAAGCCACGTCACCGTATTTCGCGCCGCGTTCGTACTGGTGTGTGGATGCGACCCTGAAGGAAGCCGGCTATCGCACGTGGCCGTACCACGCGCTCGTGCCGTCCTTTGGTGAATGGGGCTTCATCCTGGCCGCACCCGGCCGCGCGGATTTCCAGCCGCCCACGTCGTACCGCGTGCCGACACGCTTCCTGGATGCCGACACCACGCACCAGATGTTCAGCTTCGCGCCCGACATGCCGCGCCCGCAGGTGGAGCCGAACCGGCTGAACAACCAATCGCTGGTGCGGTATTTCGAAGAAGACTGGCACGGCGTGCTGCGCTGATGACCGGCACACCATGAACAGCAGACGCAGCTTTCTGGTGGGCGCAGCTGCGGCCGGTGTGGCCGCGGCGGGTGCCGCTTCGTGGGCGGGCTTTCGGGCGTTTACGGAAATCACACCCAACGTGCGCATGCCGGGTCAGGCGGCGGGCCATCGATTGCGCGACTTGCGCGCGTTGCCTGCGCCGTCGGAAACGCGCCGCGTGGGCGTGGCCATCTGCGGTAGCGGCATCGGCGGATTGAGCTGCGCTTGGCGGCTGGCAAAAAGCGGGCGGCACGACGTGGTGGTCGTGGAAGGCCCGGAGCGCTATGGCAATGCCTCAGGCGGTGCGTTCGGTACGCAGCGGTTCCCGACCGGTGCACATTACCTGCCGCTGCCGTCGATGGAATCGACGCACGTGCGCGAGATGCTGGCCGACTTTGGCGTGATCGAGCGCAATCCATTTGCGCTGCGCCCGACGTACGACGAACGCGTGCTTGTTCACGCCCCCGATGAACGCCTGTGGCTAGGCAATCGCTGGCAAGACGGCTTTGTGCCGCACGAGGGCATCACGCCCGATGAGCGCGCCGAGCACACCCGCTTCTTCGCCCAGATCGACAGCCTGCGCCAGACCAAGGGCGCCGACGGCCGTCGCATCTTTGCCGTGCCGACAGCGCTCTCGTCCGCAGACCCGGCATGGCGGGCGCTCGATGTGCTTACCTTCCGCGACTGGCTGCACCGCGAGGGCTACCACGCCTCCACGCTGCACTGGTATGCCGATTATTGCTGCCGCGACGACTACGGCGCCACGGCCGATCATGTTTCCGCCTGGGCCGGCATTGCGTACTTCGCCAGCCGCGGCGGCATGGCGAGCAACGCCGAGCAAGGCACCGTGCTCACGTGGCCGGAAGGGCTGGACTGGATGGCCGAGCGGCTGTTCGAAGCCGCCGGATTGAACGAACCAGGCCGCTTGCTACCGGGCAGCGCCGCGCGCATCGGCACGACGAACGAGGCCGGCGCACGGGTCTTCGCCGATGTGCTGCAGGCAGACGGCCGCGTTGTGCGCCTGTTGGCCGATCACGTGGTCAGCGCCATGCCGCTGCACGTCGCCAAGCACATCGTCGAGGGCTTTGATGTGCCCGCCGCCGAGTTGCCAGAAGCCGCACCGTGGCTGCTCGCGAACCTGTTCATCGATGGCTTTCCGCCCGAACACGACGACACGCCGCTGGCGTGGGACAACGTGGTCTATCGCGGCACCGGCCTGGGTTATGTGGTGGCTAATCACCAGGACATTCGCGTCGGCCCGCCTGCGCAGAGCGTATTCACGGCCTACGTGGCGCTGTCGGACATGTCGCCCAAGGCGGCACGTGAGTGGCTGCTGAAAGCGTCACCGCAAGCGCTGCTCGATCGCGCGCTGGCCGATCTCGATACGGTATACGGCATTCGCCTGCGCACGCAGATCCGCCGCGCAGACCTGACGCTGCGCGGCCACGCGATGGCGATTCCTACACCGGGCTTTCTCTCCCGACCAGGCATTGCGCGCCTGCGTGAGAGCGCCGGGCCGATCCACTACGCGCATGCGGACCTGTCCGGCTATTCCGTCTTTGAAGAAGCGGCGTGGTGGGGAGATCGGGCGGCGCGGCGCATCCTCGGTGGCTGATTGCTAGCGCCGCCGCAGGGCATCTAGCGCAACCGCTCAATCTCGGCCATCAGTTCCCACGTGGCCGGATCGATATCGCTGCGCTCAAGCGCCAGCGATAGATACGCGCCGATCATGTCGACAAACCCGCGCGCAAATGCGGGCGGATATGCGCTGCCGGTGTACTGCATCAGTTGCTGCCGCAAGAGGCGCGGCCGATGCTGTCCAAACTCGCGCACGTAGGCCTGCGTTCGACAGAGGAAGGTTCGCGCCTCGAGCGCACCGTCAAGGTAGACGCGGCGTTTGGTGAGTGTCATGGGCGGCTCCCGGCTCGCAACGGAACGGGATACAGCCGAGGTGGAGAAGGAAAAGACGCGGGGCGACGCCCGCTGGATACAACAGTCATGGAGCCTCCTACGGATAGCAAAAGGCCCGACTAGTCGCTGCTAAACGAGGGTGGCGGGCCCGACGGCAGGGTTAGCAGACCGGCCCGTAGGACGCCGGCGACCCGAAGGTCCCCTGCCCGGCCCGCCGTGGTAAAGGCGTGCGCGAGCACGGACGTAAAAAAGCCGCGCAAGGCGGCCGTCCGGCCATACGGTAAGAATAGGCTGCTAAACCCAGCTGCCGTTGGTGCGGCAGCGCCGTGAATTATAGCGGCGGCAACAGCGCAGACCACGTGCCAGTTTGCAGCATTTCGTGATCGCGCCTTGCCGCCAATCCCGCCGCCCTGCGTGCGCTTACCCCTGACGCGGCCAGAGCGTGCGGCCGAAGAACGTCAGCGCGCGGTCCCACGCATGTTCGGCCCACACCGGGTCGTACTGTGTGATGGCGATGCGGTTCTCGCCCACGGCCGTTTCATTGGCGAAAGCGTGGTGCGCGAGATAGCGGTGGAAGTCCACATCAACGCCGGCATCGACGAGCTTCTTTTCCAGCGCATCAACGCCCTCGATCTTGAAGGCGTTGTCCTGCGTGCCCCAGTGCCCCTGCACCGGCACCTTGATCTTCGAGGCGTCGATGTATTCCAGCGGAGGGTAGCCGTACCACACCACGCCGGCATCCGCTTCCGGCACGTTGCACAGCGTCAGCAGTGTCAGCGCGCCGCCCATGCAGTAGCCCGTCACGCCCACGCGGCCGCAGGTCTGCTTGAGGTATTGGACGGCGCCGCGCACGTCCTGCGTAGCCGCGTCGCCAAAATTCAGGTTGGTCATCAGGTGGTGGGCTTCCTCCTCTTCTACCGTCATCTTGCCGCGGTAGAGATCGGGCACCAGGGCCACGTAACCCGCGCGCGCGAGGCGGTCCGCCACGCCGCGAATCTGGTCGTTCAAGCCCCACCACTCCTGGATGACGACGATGCCCGGGGCGCCTTCCGCCTTGGCGGGCTTGGCCAGATAGCCCTGGACGTCCTGCCCGTCTGGGCGCTTGAACGAGATCATGGATCCTTGCGATGCAGTCATGCGATGGCTCCTCTGCCTGGAACGAAAACGCACAGGATAGTCCTGCCAGATGAAATTTGCTGGCGGCGCGTCAGCGGGAATGGGCTGCGTGCGCCTCTGCCCTGCCGATACCCCTCTATCAGGGTGCCGATACGCGGCACAAAGTCTCTATCATGGCGGCACGTTCACATCCTGATTGCCTCCCATGATCAAAACCCTCGGCCTCATCGCCTACCTGCTGGTGCTGCTGATCCACGTCTATATCGTTGTGCTCGAAATGGTGCTCTGGAAGACGCGCGGGCCCAAGGTCTTCGGCATGACGCCCGAGAAAGCCGCTGAAACCGCAGCCATGGCGTCCAACCAGGGCCTGTACAACGGTTTTCTGGTGGCTGCGCTGGTGATTGGGCTGGTGGCGCCAGACCCGACCGTCAACGCGTCCTTCGCGCTGTTCGGGCTGATCTGTGTGGCGGTGGCCGGCATCTGGGGCGCCATCACCGTCAACAAGCGGATTCTTTTCGTGCAGACGGTGCCGGCTGTGGCGGCGTTGGTGCTCGGGTGGTTCGCCTGAGGGCGATGGGCGATGGGCGATGGGTGCTGAAGCGACGGCGGCAGTGCTTGTCTGCCGCTCCGCTGCGCACTAGCTTGAAAGGAGTCGAGAGCGCGTTAGACGATGCGCTCTCGCCAACCGGGTCTTCGCACATGCCGCCTGCAGACTGTCGAACGCTCCGACTGCTGGGCCGGGCGCTGCTGCTGGCAACCCTGCTGTGTGGCCCGCCCGTCTCAGCTCAAGTGAGGAACGCCATGACGCTCACCTTGACCTCCCCGGCCTTTGCCGCTGGGGGCGAAATCCCCAGCCGCCTCACATGTGAAGGCGCGGATACATCGCCGCCGCTTGCGTGGACCGGCGCTCCGGCCGGCACACGCAGCCTGGCACTGGTCGTCGATGACCCTGACGCACCCGACCCCGCTGCACCAAGGATGACGTGGGTCCACTGGGTGCTCTACAACATCCCGCCCGCCACCACTTCACTGGCGGAAGACGCGTCACGCAAGGGGCTGCCTCCCGGCGCACGCTCCGGCAACAACGACTGGAAGCGCACCGCATACGGCGGCCCCTGCCCGCCCGTAGGGCGCCATCGCTACTACCACAAGCTCTACGCGCTGAACGTCGAACTGCCGGAGCTAGGCGCACCTACCAAGGCCGAGTTGGAGCGGGCCATGCGCGGCCATGTGCTGGCTGAAGCCGAACTTGTCGGCACCTATCAGAAGCACGACCACTGAGCCGATTTCGTCAGGATGTGAGGCGGCCCGTTTTTCAAGGTTTGGCAACCGCGCCCTTGCGAAACAGCGCATACGGCACGCCCCTCTCCGGGTGGGCCGTCGTCTCGTTGATGAAGCGTTCGACATCGGGCACGTCATGCAGGGCGGTCATGAACGGCGTCAACGCATAGCCCGGCGCCACGCAGCCCTGCACCAGCATCCACCGCTGCCATATCGTCACCCACAGCGTGGTGTTCTGCTTCCACCCCAGCACATGGATGGACATCCATTGCAGGCGCCGCTTCGCCGTCTCTGCAATCTCGTCGTCGTAAGAAAACGCGTTGGGCAAGCGGCACCGGCCTTCCAGCCAGCAATGGTTGCCATGCTCGATGCGGTGGTGAGAATCGCGCTTCCATTCCGCCTCGGTGATGCGCGGGCCGGCGGGTTCCGGGCAGTTGGCTACGCCTGACGATATCTGGAAGAACGGGTCGTGACCGCGGTTCTGCAGGTCGTCTTCAGCGTGGGCGGCCGGCGCGGCCAGCAACAGCGCCACGGCAAGGCAGCGTGCGGAAATCATCAAGGTGGCCTCCTCGCCCGCACGGGGCTTCGGCTTGAGCAATGCTGCGAAGGATAGGCGCAAAGTGCCGCGCCAACCAGACGCCCGGACAACTCCCCAAGCTATCTCGACTTCACATGCGCCGCGAGCATCGAGGCAAACACATCGTGCAGCTCGGTCTTGCCGAAACGCTGCTCCGACACGCCCTTCTCCACGTCGATCTGCCCGGCGTTGACCGCGTCGTACAGTTCGGTGATGAGCTGCACATGGTTCGCGCTCAGACCGGCGCGTTGCAGCATCGGCGCCCAGGCGGTGCGCGGCAGTGCATCGGCAACAATCTCGCTGCCGACGACGGCGCTGAATGCGCGTGCCACGTCGACCAGGCTCACGCGACGCGGGCCCTCCACGCTGACGATGCGCGGCGTTTTGATCGATGGCGCCTCCAGCAACAATTCGGCTGCCAGCGCACCAACGTCTTGCGTGGCGACAGTCGCAAACGCGCGGTCCAGCGGCTGGTGCAGGCTCGGCAGCCGCCCTGTCGCCAGCATGACGGGCAGCATCGCCGCCCAGTTCTGCGCGTGCTCTGCTGAACGCAGCAGCGTCAGGTGCGTCGCCAGCGGCTTAAGCCGCTCTTCCAGCAGATGAAACAGACGCGTCAGGCCAGTGCCCCGGTCCAGTTCTGCGCCGTAGTCCGACAGGGCCAGGACAGCCGAGGGCGGGTTGGCACGCAGCGCATCAGCGGCCACGTCGATCATGCGCTCCATGGTCGACGCTGGGTCCGCATCACGCACCGGCACCGGACACAGGATCTGCACGGCCGTGGCGCCCTTGATGGCCGATGCAACCGAGGCTGGATCTGTCAGGTCAGCAATCGCAATGTCGCAGCCGATTTTGGCCAGCGCCTCGCCTTGCCGGACATGGCGCACCACCGCGCGCACTGGCCGACCCGCGTTGCGTAGTGCCGTGGCGGTGGCGCGGCCAACTTTGCCCGACGCCCCAAAGATGACAAACATGTTCGCGCTCCTCTCAAGTGGGAGGCACGAGCTTAGGGCGGCCCTGCAAACCCGACTTGCAGGAACGGAGGAATCTGGCAGATTCGGAGGGTTGGCTACACGGCCAGCCTGTCCACAGAACCAGCCGCCGCCTTGCCCGCGCGCGCGATGTCACGCGGGCCCACACCGAGCAGCCGTTGCATCCACTGCGTCATGTGGCTTTGGTGTGCGAAGCCGACCTCGAGCGCGATCTGCGATGCGCTGCAGCGGCCTTCCAACAGCAGCGCTTTCGCGCGTTCCACACGGCGCTGCACGACATAGCGATGTACCGGCACGCCCAACGTTGCACGAAACAGCACGTTGAAATGCGGCACGCTCAAGCCAGCCTGCGCCGCCAGTTCGGCCAGCATCAGGCGCTGGTGCAGGTGGGCTTCGATGTAGTCGATCACGCGTGCAGCCACGCGGGGCGCCAGCGTGCGAGCGCTGTTGGCCGCCCCGGCAGCCACATCCCGACTGCTGTTGAGCAGACGGACCACCAATGCCGTGCACAGGCTTTCCGCATACAACGCATCGGAGGTGTCTTCCGCCTCCAGTTCGGCCCCCAGTGCAGCGGCAAGATGATGCACGCGCGCATCGCGCCATTGCAGACGCGGCGTAATGTCTGCCGGTGCGCCCACCTGTTCGCCGATGCTGCGTACAAACGTGTCGGTGATGGCGATCCGCAGAATCCGGCAGTCGGCATCGTCCGTCCACATGCCGGGCAGGCCGGCGGGAATCACGTTCGCATCGCCGTGGGCCTGGATGCCCGAATAACGGCGGCCGTCGCAAACGCAGTTCGTCCGCACAGGTGCGCCGACATGCACGGTGACGCGGTGATGCGCCATGGCGGGCACCCGATACGTGCCGGGGCGAATGCCAAGCAGCGTTCCGGCAAAGCCGTCCCAGCCGAGCCCCTCGCTGGAGCGCAGGCTGACGGAGGCGGGTTCAAGCAAGGCGGCAGGCGTGACGGCGTTCATGGCAAGGGCGGAGGTTCGCGGGCGCCTCGACATTCTGCGCCCATACGGCGCGCTATCGTTGCCATAACAAAGTTCAACTCGATTTCAGATATCGATAGCCAGATACTTGCCAACGTTGGATTTGGCTTCCCCACAGCCGAATTTCCGACGGCCTCCGGGCCGTCTTTCTATTTCGGTGCCCTACGCTTATGGTGAAACAGTGGCACCGACCACAAGGAGACACGCCAATGGATCGCGACGCATTCGTCAGCGCACTGAGGGCGGAGGGCTTTACCGAGTTTGTCCTCGTTACGCGAGACGCGGGCGAGCTGGACACGCACACGCACGCGTTCGAGGCGAAAGCACTCATCCTGGCAGGGGAAATTCATATCCACTCAGGCGGCGCCGAGCGCGTCTACCGGCCCGGCGACACATTCCATCTGGCAGCCAACGCACCGCACACCGAGCGCTACGGGCCGCTGGGTGTGCAGTATCTGGTCGCTCGGCGCTAGGCCGCAGATCAGGCGCGCGCCGGATACTGCGCGAGCACCTTGTCGCGAATCGACGGTTTGATATTCGCCAGCGACATGTTGCCTTTGTAGTGCGCCACCACGCGCGGGTTCATCATGCGGAACCACAGCGGCGGCACATAGGCGACCAGGATCATCGCGGCATAACCGGCGGGCAGTTGCGGCGAATGCTCGAAATGCCGCAGCGCCTGGAATGACCGCGTCGGGTTGGCGTGGTGATCGGCATGTCGCTGCAGTTGATACAGGAACAGGTTCGTCACCACATGGTTGCTGTTCCACGAATGTTGCGGCGTGCATCGCTCGTAGCGGCCGCTGGGCAATTGCTGGCGGCATAGGCCGTAGTGCTCCAGGTAGTTCACCACCTCCAGCAGCGAGGCGCCGTAGATGGCCTGGATGATCAGGAACGGCACCGCTTTCAGCCCGACAAACGCGATGCACACGCCCCACAGCACCACCGTCATCGCCCAGGCGTTGAGCACATCGTTGCGCCATGACCAGACCGAGTGGCCATGCTGCTCCAGCCGGCGTTTCTCCAATGCCCACGCCGATTTGACGCTGCCCACCACCGTGCGCGGCAGAAACTCCCAGAACGACTCGCCATAGCGCGCGCTTGCCGGATCGGCCGGCGTGGCCACGCGCACGTGGTGGCCGCGGTTGTGCTCCACATAGAAGTGCCCGTAGGCGACCGGTGCCAGCGTGATCTTCGCGAGCCACCGCTCGAACCGGTCTGTCTTGTGGCCCAGCTCGTGCGCGGTGTTGATCGAGATGCCCGTCACCACGCCCACCGAAAACGCGAACGCAAGGTAGTCGTACCAGGCAAGGTCATACGTGCGCAGCACCCACATCGCCACCGCAAAGCTCACGTAGAGCACGGTGGTCGCCAGGTAGACGATGCGGCGGTAGTAGCGCTGTTTTTCCAGCGTCGGGACGACTTCTTCGGGCGGGTTTTCACGGTCGTCGCCGATCAGGAAATCGAGCAGCGGAATGATCGTGAACACGATGAACGGCCCCGCCCACCAGAGCGGATGCCAGCCCGTCGCAAGCGCCGAAACGGCTGCGATGATGGGTAGCGTGATAGTCAGCGCGCCGAGCATCCAGAGATAGCGCTTGCCGTCGGTCCATTCCACGGACGCGACCATGCCGGGTGTTGCCATTGTCTTCCTCCTGTTTTGCCCCGCTGGGTGGCTTGGCTTGTGTACGCACATGCGTGCGCCGCCGGGGTCGTGCCCGACGCTTGCGTTATAGGCGCAGCAGGAGGAGAGACCAACGCCAGAAACTAGGCGCAAAACTCCAAACAAAGCGGCCGCCGCGCGGCCCTCTGGAGGCGGGAAAAAAGCAGTCGATTGAAACGGACGATTTAAAAACGGTCGTTCGATTTTGGTGCGGCGCACCTGAACGGAGACTCACAACAACCGTTTATGCCAGCCCCGAAGGCGCCGGCAGGCAATACGGATCAGGCCAATGTGGGGAGGAACGCGTCGACCGCATCCAGCACAGCGGCCTCCTGCTCCCGATGCGGCACGTGCCCGCAACGCTGCACGAGCTTGAGCGTGGCGGGTGCACCGGCAAGCGTGACGATGCGCTCGGGCTGCGCAGTCGAGCCGTACTCATCTTCGGTGCCATGCAGCGCGAGCACGGGGCTGCGCACGGCAAGCAGCGCGTCGTCAAGGCACCACTGCGCAAATGCCGGAGACAACCACGTGTTGACCCACGCATCCAGCACCCATTGCGCCTTGCTACCGTGATAGCGCTCCAGCCGGCCCATCTGGCCGGGCTCGGCAAACTGTGCCTGAGCGACGCGGATGCCCTCGCGCGTCTGCTCTTCCACGAACGCCTGCGCCGACTCGGTGATCAAACCCGCGCAGCGGCCCGGATACGCCGCCGCAATCGACACGGCCATCCCACCGCCGACGCTGTGACCGAAGACGATGAAGCGGTCCACGCCAAGCTGCTCGGTCAGCGCGGCAAAGCCACCGTACGCTTCCTGCTGAATGAAGCCCGGATCGAGCTGGCCCGCAAAGGCGTCGGATCGGCCGAAGCCAAGCCGGTCGTAGGCGATGACCGCATGCCCGGTCGACTGCGCCAGGTGCTGCGGAAAATCACGCCACAGCGCCACGCAGCCGAGGGAATCATGCAGCAGCACGATGGGCGGTTTGGCGGCATCGTCAACCGGGCCGCCCCATTGCCGGGCATGGAGACGGCCAGCGGGTGTGGTGATCCATGCCTCGGCACCGTCAGCCGAAACCGCAGAAAGCGACTCAGCCATCGCGGTGTCAGAACAGGCGGTCGAGCCAGCCGTGCGGGTCCGGTGCACGGCCGTTCTGCAGATCAACCAGCGCGGCCTTCAGCTTGGTCGTCAGCTCGCCCGCCTTGCCATCACCGATGGTGAAGTTGTGCTTGTGGCCCTTGACCTTGCCGATGGGCGTGACCACCGCTGCGGTGCCGCAGGCAAAGGCTTCGCGCAGGCGGCCGCTTTGCGCGTCGGCTTGCCATTGGTCGATGGAGTACGGCTCTTCACGCACGGTCAGACCCATGCCGCGCGCCAGCGTGATCAGCGAATCGCGCGTGATGCCGGGCAGGATCGTGCCGGTAAGCGGCGGCGTCTGCAGCGAACCGTCATCGAAGACGAAGAACACGTTCATGCCGCCCAGTTCTTCAATCCACTTGCGCTCCACCGCATCGAGGAAGACGACCTGGTCGCAGCCCTCGCGGGTGGCTTCGGCCTGGGCGACCAGGCTGGCCGCGTAGTTGCCGCCGCACTTGGCCTCGCCCGTACCGCCAGGCGCGGCGCGCGTGTAGTTGTCCGACACCCAGATGGTGACGCCTGACGATGCATCGCCCTTGAAGTACGCGCCCACCGGGCAGGCAATCACGCAGAACAGGTATTCGGCCGACGGCTTCACGCCCAGCACCACTTCGGTGGCGATCATGAAGGGGCGCAGGTACAGCGACGAGCCCTGGCCCGACGGAATCCAGTCGCGATCGAGCTTGACCAGCTCGCGCACGGCCTGCAAGAAGAGGTCTTCCGGCAGCGCGGGCATCGCCAGGCGCTTGGCAGAATTCTGGAACCGGCGCGCATTCGCCTCCGGGCGGAACAGCGCACCGCCGCCGTCCGGCAGGCGGTAGGCCTTCATGCCCTCGAAGATTTCCTGCGCGTAGTGCAGCACCAACGTAGACGGATCGCACTGGATCGGGCCATGCGCGCCGATTTTGGCATCGTGCCAGCCCTTGCCCTCGGTGTAGCGGATGGTGGCCATGTGATCCGTGAAGACGCGGCCGAAAGCTGGGTTTTCCAGCAGGCGCGCCCGCTCTTCCGCCGGAACAGGGTTCGGGCTCTTCTCGATCGAAATAGCCGATTCGACAACGTTGTTCATACCGTCTCCAAGAGTGCGAGGGGGCACAAAAATGCCCAAACCGCTATTTTGCGCCAACGGCGATGCAATTTGGTTGCGTATTCACGCGCATACGGTATTGCAGGCGGCGGAAAAACAATGCGGTTGGACGAGCGCCCGGGAGCATCAACCGCCGTAGCTCCATGGCCGAGACGCCGCCTGGCGGAGGGGGAATACCGCACCGGAATAGCGCCGTCGCCAGGGCATTCGCGCGCCTGCCGGAACGGGCGCTAGAAGGCTTGATGGGCGGGCATCCCCCCTGCGGGACTTGAAACCCTATGGTACGGTTGACGGAATGAATGTCATGACCCGCCATCCCCTGCTGGTGCACGGCGGCACAACGGTGCCGCCAGGGAGCGTTGCGCACGATGAGTGATGCGAAACGCGATTCGCGTCGCCAGATCCACGCCGAGAAAGTCGCTGCCAGCCGAGCATTGCGCCTGAGCGTGCCGGCAGAGGCACGGCCCGCGCCGGTGAGCCGAAAAGACTGGCTCCGGCAACGGAAGGAGCAACTGCAGGCCGCCCGCGTTGCCGCCAAACAGCGACGCGATCAACTCAAGGCAGAAATCCTCTCGGCAGCACAGGAAGTTGCCCGCGAAGAGCGGGTGGCCGCACGGCTGGAAGCCGAACGCGTCAAGGCGGAAACGAAGTCCGCCAGCGTGCATGCCAAGGAAGACGCACGTGCTGCGGCCAAGTTCGAGCGCAGCAAGCCAGGCCGGTCAACGTCAAAGCGCAAAACGCTTGGAACGGGAAAACGCAAATTGGTCTCCTACGCCGATCTTCTGCGCATGCGCGGATGATCCGCCCAGCCGGTTTGCGCTGCGCTTGCAATCGTTAGCGCGCCTGAACAGGCTTCGCTTCTACGTTCTTGGCATGGAGCGGCGCGGGCTTGGCGTCGAGCCTGCGAAAAATCCACGCAGAAAACACGGTCACCACGCCCATGGTGAAGAACGCCAGCCGATACGCCGGCGCGGCCACACCAAGCTTGACCGAGAAAAGACTGACAAGCCCGCCCCCGATCGATACCCCCAGGCCGATTGCGAGCATCTGCACCATCGAGAACAAGCTGTTGCCGCTGCCGGCATCCTGGTGCGACAAGCCTTTGAGCGTGATGCTATTCATGGCTGCAAACTGCATCGAATTCGCCCATCCAAACACTGACAGTTGCACGATCGATAGCACCAGCGGCCAGCCTGGCGACATGGCCGCAAACGAGGCAATCGAGACACCGACGACCCACGTGTTGACCTGGAGAAACACGTCGTATCCGAACCGGTTCACGAGCGGGACGACCCAACGCTTGGCGAGCATGCCGGCAATGGCAATCGGCAATAGCAGCAACCCTGAATGGAACGGCGAATAGCCAAGCTGCAACTGGAACAGCAGCGGCAACAGGAATGGCACGGCGCCGGACCCGATGCGGCAGAACAGGTTGCCGATCAGCCCAATGCTGAAGTTCGGTTCGCGAAAGAGCGCAAGCTGGAACAGCGGCGCCACACGCCGCCTTGCGTGCGGAATATAGAGCAGCGCGCTGACGATGCTCACGGCGATCAGCGCCACGCTCCACGGGCTATGCGCACCGTTTTCGAGCGCCAGCGAGAAGGCCACCATGCACAACGACAGCAGCCCGCAGCCAAGCCAATCGAATGGCGCCACGGCGCGCACGGCGTCTTGCGGCAGATAGCGCCGTACCGCAAACAGACCCACGAAACCCACCGGCACGTTGATCAGGAAAATCCAGTGCCACGAGACATCCTGCACAAGCCAGCCGCCCAGGGCCGGCCCCAGGAGCGGGCCAACCTGCCCCGCCACCGACACGAAGGCCAAGGCGGCGATGTACTGCTCGCCCGGAATATTGCGCAGCACCGCCAGCCGGCCAATCGGCAACAGCATCGATCCGCCAATCCCTTGCAGCACGCGTGCGATCACCAACTGCGGCAGCGTGTGTGCCGTTGCGCAGAACACCGAACCGAGAACAAAAATCAGGATCGCGGTGGAATACACGCGCCGCGTACCGAACTTGTCCGCCAGCCACCCCGATGCTGGCGTCAGCATGGCCATGGTCAGCGTGTAGGCCACCACCACCGATTTCAGGTCGAGGGGCTTTTCACCGAGGCTGCGGGCCATGGAGGGCAGCGCGGTATTGACGATCGTTGTGTCCAGCGCCTGCATGAAGAAGCCGGCAAAGACAATCCACAGCATGGCCTTCTGCGAGGCGCTCTGTGGGGCAGCGGAAGTTGAAGCGGTCTGCATGTGAATCCTGGAATGCTGTCCGGAAAGCGCCGGACATCACCCGCAATGCTACCGACGGATAGCCAATCGGGAACCCCTCTAGAGACGTTGACTGTTATCGGAAAACCCGATGACAATGCCGGCATGCTCAATCCCGTCTGGATTCAAACCTTCGCCACGGTGGCCGCCGCCCATAGCTTTACGGAGGCTGGGCGCCAGCTTGACCTGTCGCAATCGTCGGTCAGCGATCACATCCGCCGGCTGGAGCAAAGCGTGAACCGGCGGTTGTTTGTGCGCGACACCCATTCGGTGTCGCTCACGCCAGACGGCGAGGCGCTACTCGTTCACGCGAAGCTGATCCTCGAATCCCTGGCGCGCGCCGAGCTGCAGTTCAGTGCGCCCCGGCTGCGGGGCCGCGTTCGGCTGGGCTCTTCAGAAGACCTGGCGCAGGGGCCGCTGCCCAATCTGCTGGCGGCGTTCCGGGCCACGCACCCGGATGTCGAGCTTGAGATCACGATGGGGATGACCAGCAAGCTGTACGAAGGCATCGAAGACGGCTCGCTCGATCTGATTGTTGGCAAGCGCCGCGAAGGCGGGCGACGGGGTGTACCGCTGTTCCGAGGCCAGCTCGAATGGCTGGCGCGGCCCGGTACCGTGGTCGATGTGAGTCAGCCGCTACCGCTCATCCTCGTCAACGAGCCGAGCGTGACCCGCGCAATTGTGCTGGACACGCTGGCCGCGGCCGGTTGGCTGTGGCGCGTGGTCTGCACCAGCAGCAGTCATTCCGGGTGTATCGCCGCCGCGCGCGGCGGGCTGGGGATTACCGTGCGTGCGCAGAACCTGGCGGGCGGCGGGCTGGTGCCGCCCGTCAATGGCGATGTCTTGCCGCCGCTGCCGGCAATCGAATTCATCACGTTGTCTGCGCGGCGCCTGAGCAAGCCTGCGGAGACGCTCTTGCAGCTCATCCGCAAGAGCGACCTGCGCGCCGGGCGGACGGACTGAACAACGTCCACCGTTACGAGAACACAGTCTCGTCGACTTGCCCGGCAGGCTGCGCGACTTCAACGGCACGCGCTATCTGCTCGCGTTCAGCCTCGACACAAGCAGCGCATATTTTTCCGGCGAGGTATCAGCCAACGCCGCTTCGCGGGTGGAAGGCGAGTCGTCATACGGCACCGGCTCGGCAAACTGGCTCACGGTCAGATCCCACATCTTGCCGTCGATCCGGTTGTAGAAGTGTGTACCGCCGGGCGTCTGCGTCGTGAGGATGTCGCCGCCAAAATAATCCTGCACGACAAGCGAAGTCACGCTGCAGTGATTCTGCGCCGGATTCGACGGCGTCCACGCATTGGTCGGGCTCGATGTATCTGCAGACCACGCGCGCGAGAGGGCTCTGTACAAATCGAGGGGCGTTGCGAAGGGGGACGATACGGCTGGCATCTGATCTTCCTGTTTCATCGATAGGAAAGCGGCGGTGGATTCGAGCTTGGGCACTCGGTTACTGCGGGAGCGGATGTAACGCGCAAAAAACAAAAAGCCCCGTCGTTGTCGGCGGGGCTTCGGTGCGCATGGTGTTGCGGATTGCTAACGCGTGCACGTCCCCAGAGGCCGTCCCCAATGGGCGTGCGCGTGATGCTGGATCGCAATAGTGAGGGACGTGTGGGCTTGCATGGGGACGAGTGTGCCTTCCGGCGTGAGGCGCGTCAACGAATGTCGGTTGACCTTTGACGCCGGCGTGCACATGCTTGGCACGCACGTGGTGAGTGAATTTTCCATTGTTTAGCGCGGCGACGGCAGAGCTGTATTTCGCGCCCCACGTACTGAAAACCAACCGCAGGTGCCACAGCCTCCGCGGGGGGGGGGGGGGGGGGGGGGGGGGGGCGCCAGACACGCATCGGAGCGCATGAATGATCCCCACCATTACCGCTTTTGAACGCTCGCCCGATGGCGGCAAAGGACTGGCGCGCGGCACAAGGGTTCGCTGGGCGCTAGAAGAAGCGGCCCGGCCCTACGACGTCCGGCTGGTTTCGTTCCAGGCGATGAAAGAGCCAGCGCACCTGCGCCTGCATCCGTTCGGCCAGATTCCGACCTACGAGGAAGGCGACCTGGCCTTGTTCGAAACAGGCGCGATCGTCTTCCATATCGCCGAGCGGCACACTGCTTTATTACCAAACGATAACAATGCCCGCGCACGGGCGATCACGTGGATGTTTGCGGCGCTCAACACCGTCGAACCGCCGATTCTCGAACTCGTTGCTGCCAAGTTCCAGGAGGGCGACAAGCCGTGGACCGCTGAGCGCTTGCCGCTGGTCATGGATCGCATCCGCCGTCGGCTGGGTCAACTTTCCGCGCGCCTGGGCGATGCGGATTGGCTCGATGGCGCATTCAGCGCGGGGGACCTGCTGATGGTGTCCGTACTGCTCCGGCTGCGTCCATCGGGTCTTCTGGACGAATTCCCGAGCCTGGCCGCCTATGTCGCGCGCGGTGAAGCGCGCCCCGCTTACCAGCGCGCGTTCGAGGCGCAGCTGGCGGTGTTCACCGGCACACCGCCAACCGGCTGACCAAGCTCAGGCCGCTTTGGCCTGTTGCATGGCGTCGAGCTGATCGACGCCCAGACTGTCGACCAGGTCGGTCAGCATCCGCGCCAACTCGCCGGTCATGAGTGCGACATCGGAGTCGAAGCGTTCGTCATCGTTCTGCGCGGTGGGGTCTTCGGCTTCCTTGATCACGTCAAGCGGCGTCACGCGCTTGATCAAAAGCGACGGCGTCAGCACGAAGGAGACCCGGTCGTCCCAGGTCATGGCAAGGCGCATGCATTGCTTGCCGGCTTCGATATGCCGGCGCATGTCTTCCGCTTCCAGCGCGTGGCCGACGTATCGCACGGTGGCACCGCCCTCACCCGTCGAGCGCAACTCGGCGTCCTGGTCTACGGTAAAGCCGCCGGGCGCCTCTCCAGAGAGCAGCCACTCCGTCATCGCGGCAACTGGCGAATGCGCCACGTGCACGTTCGTGAGCGGCAACTGATCGATCGACTTCACGAGCAGGCCGCGCACGTCGTCGGCAACCGCCTGCGAGGCCGCATCGATCACGAGCCAGCCGTTTGCCGTATCGATCCACACACGGGTATCGCGCCGAATGCTGAACGCGCGCGGCAGCAGTTCGTCAGTCACCTGCTCCTTGAGTTCGCGCAGTTGCTTTCGGCCGGGCTTGAAGCCCTGCTGCTCCTCAACCTCAAGCGCCCGGGCCTTGGTCACCTGGTTGATGACAGACGCCGGCAGCAGCTTCTTTTCTGCGCGAAAGACCAGCAGCATCTGCCCGTTGTTCGAATACACGAGCGCGCCGTCATCACGCGGCGATGCCCAGCCGGACGTTTGCTTTTCTACGCTGTTGCCCGGTTGAAATGCGTGGGGCGCCAGCCACTTTTCAAGCTGGTCAGGGGTAACGGCCCAAGGTGCCGGCAGGCGATGAAGCTGAAGGTTTTTGAACCACATGGGAGTACGGGCAAAGTGCGCGATTCTAAATGATGGCGGCCCCCTCCCCCCAATGGGCGATGTCCGACCCAGCGTGCGCAGCGCGTTCGGGTGGCGCTGGTACTAATATGCAGGTCTTGACGCTGGCATCCGTTGATGAGCGATCGGGCGTCACATTCGAGCTGGAGACAAACGATGACACGCGTTCGCGTTGCGGGCTTCACCCTCTCGCTTGACGGATACGGCGCAGGTCCGGATCAGGACATCAACAATCCGCTCGGCATTGGCGGGACAGAACTGCACACGTGGCTAGTCACGACGCGCACGTTCCAGCACGCCCTGCTCGGCAAGGACGGCGGCACAACCGGCGTTGACAATGATTTTGCCGCCCGCAGTTTTCAGAACGTTGGGGCGTGGATTCTCGGGCGAAACATGTTCGGCCCCATTCGCGGGGATTGGCCCGACGACAACTGGAAAGGCTGGTGGGGCGACAACCCGCCGTATCACGTTCCCGTTTTTGTGTTGACCCACTACGCGCGTGCGCCCATCGAGATGGAGGGCGGCACGACCTTCCACTTCGTCACAGGCGGCGCTCGAGAAGCGCTCGACCGCGCCTGCGAGGCCGCCGGCGGGAAAGATGTACGAATCGGCGGTGGGCCAGGCACCATCCGACAGTACCTTCGTGAGGGCCTCATCGATGAACTGCACATTGCGATCTCGCCGGTCTTGCTTGGCCGTGGGGAACCTCTGTTCGAAGGCATTGATTTGCGAGCACTGGGCTATACGTGTGTTGAATCCGTAGCGTCGGAAAACGCGACGCATGTTGTTCTACGGCGCCCGCCCCGTACGAACATTTGAACGGACGATGACAGGACGAACCATGACTGAGCACGACGCAAAACTGCACGGTAGCTGGCGCTTGTTGTCTTTCGAGACCGAAATGCAAGAGACAAAGGAGCGCACGCAGCCCTGGGGAGTTGATCCCAATGGGTCACTGATATTCAGCGCTGATGGGCGAATGATGGTGCTCTTGACCGCCAAGGCGCGCGAGCCCGGGAATACAGACGAGAAGCTCGTGGCGCTGTTCCGTACCGTCCTGGCCTATACAGGGCGGTATCGGGTCGACGGCGATCGGTTCATCACGAAAGTCGATGCGTCGTGGAATGAAGCATGGACCGGCACAGAGCAGGAACGGCACTACACGTTTGATGGAGACGCGCTCGTGGTCTATACGGCGTGGATGCCGAATCCGCTGGTTGCCGGAAATCCAATAGGAAGAGGCGTTCTGCGCTTCAGGCGCGAGCTACCTCCCCTACAAAGTCCACGGTGAGTGTTCCGGCGAGATGCAAAACCCCGCACTTACATTCGCCAATCAGGAAGCTTGGGAAGCTTGGCTCGAAGCCAACGCAGAGGTTGCGCCCGGTGTTTGGTTGCACATTGCCAAGCGATCTGCCGAGCAATCGACTGTGTCTTACGCACAGGCACTTGAGAGCGCTCTCTGCTACGGATGGATCGATGGCCAAAAAAAGGCTGGGAGCGAACACTACTGGCTACAGCGATTTACGCCTAGAACCGCCAAAAGCATCTGGTCGAAGATCAACAAAGCCAAAGCTGAAGCGTTGATGTCCGACGGAAGGATGCGCCCAAGCGGGCTTCGCGCAATCGATCTGGCCAAGCGCGACGGGCGTTGGGAGGCTGCCTATTCGTCTGCAAGTACATCAACCGTGCCCGATGATCTGCAGCAGGCTCTCGACGCCAACCCGAAGGCGGAGCAATTCTTCGCGACCCTGAACAGTCAAAACCGGTACGCGATTCTGTTCAGAATCCAAAACGTGAAGAAGGCCGAGACGCGTGCCAAAAAGATCTCCCAGTTCATCGACATGCTGAACAAGGGCGAGAAGCTGCATCCGTAGCATTGTCGGACTGAAACTCAGCTGTGGGCCGGTGCATTCCCTGCCCAAGCTGAGCATGTTCGGCGCGCCCATCGCGGAGTCAGACCCGCCGCAAACCCATCACAGCCCGTGCTGGGCCCGGTATGCGGCTTCCGCGCCTGCATAGTCGGGGCTTTCGCTGTGGTACTCCGCGCGTTGGTCTTCAGCTTGGTGGATCGACTGCAGCTCACTGGCGCTCAACTGACGAGGCGCCGGGCGCGCCGCGCGCCTGAGCCCAACGGCGGCGGGTGTCGGTTGGCGAACCTCATGGTCTGCATAGGCCTGCTGATAGTTCGGCATTTCGCCGTGGTAGCGGGCGCGATCGTCTTCGGCACGCGCAATCTGAGCGCGCTGCACATCGTCTAGCTTGGAGTGCGCAACGCGTTGGACGCGCGGCGGCGCGGACTGCGAGCGGCGTTCCGGCGCCGGATTGCTGCGCGCGAGATAGCTGGCGTACTCCGCACGAGCGGCACTGTAGTCCGCATGCGCATGGCCGTGGTAGGCGGCCGCTTCCTCTGCGTCGCGCTCGAAGTCGGCCAACGTCCGTGTCGGGGCGGTGTGCTGACGTGCGGGCGTGGCAGGTGCGCTCGCTGGTCGGCCAGCCTGCGGCCCCCGCGCGGGCGCGCCTTGCACCTGTGCGGCCGGACGATGCCTCTGGCTGGCGAACTCCTCAAGGTCCTTGAAGCTCAGCTTGCTCGGTGTGGCAGCCGGGCGCTGCGGCGTTGCTGCAGCCGTGCGGGGAGCGGATGCGCGCGGTGCCGGTGAGGACATTCCTCTGGGTGGGGGCGCGTGCACGGTTGCCGGGTTGAGCGAGGCGACAAAGTGATCCAGGTTGAGATTGCGCGTACGGCTGTCCTTGATGCCGAGGATGACCTGCATCTGCTGCAGCAGCTTGACGGATTGCGCGGGTGGCAAGTGCGCGACGTGTCGATCGAGCGTTTCCATGGCCTCGATCGGTTTGCGCCAAGCCTGCTTGCCGTGCTCGGTCGGCAGATGCTCGATCTGGCTCAATACGCGCGCACGATGGTGCTGGACCGAGATGTTGCCGCCAGACACTCCATGGCCTGGCGTGCGCACCGATCGGGGCGACGCGGCAACCTCGCGCCGGACCGGGGCGTTGGCCATGGGAGGCTGCTGGACGGATGGATGAACCTGCGCAGTCGATCGGGCAACCTGTGGTTTGGCCGGCTCGGCGGGCCGATTGATATGCAACATCCGCTGCAGCGCGCGGCCTGCACGACGCGGGCTCGCGGCAAGCGACGCCAAGACGCCCTGCCTAGACCGAACCTGGTTGCCACTGGGCTGCTGCTGCGGTGCTATGTTTTCTTTGTTCGCTTGGGTGCTGTGATGTGACGGCGTGCTGTGTGTTGAGCCGATGCGATAGTTGCCCATGGACTTCATTCTCAGGTTCGGAGGAGGAAGACAACTATCCGGTGCCCTGCGCAACCGCTTAGCGTCGACAACCATGTTAGAGCGGCACCCGCCGCGTGCTGCCGCCGCCACGAAACGTCAGTGCATCCAGCGAAGTTGCTGGGCGATGGGGGGAAGTGAACCGTTCTCCCCCTTCTCAAGCGGACGCCAATCGCCCCCTCCAAAAAGACTAATCACCGCCCGCCCACCGGCAACTGCCTGCCCAGGCAGCGTGATCCGCAGCACCATTTCATCCTCACGTTGGACTGGGATGGCTCCGGTCCATGACGCCCGCGTTCGCCGGGCCAATTCTCAAAATTGCTCACATGGAGAGGATTACCCCCAATAGGTCGCTACAGCATCAGGTTTCCTTGCCGTTGCAAGTTTCGAGCAGCGCCATCGGGGCCTGCCATCAACAAACGGTGCGGTTAAAAGGCCGAACGAACGGGGAAACCACAATGGGGATCAACAACTTGACGGTGCGCGCCAAGCTCACCTTGGCATTTGGCTTTCTGGCGGGGCTGGTGTTGCTCGTGTCTGCGCTTGCAGTGCAGGCGCTGAGCGAGTCGAACGAGCGTTTTTCCAAGTATGTGAACGGCGTCAATGCCCGGGCCTCACTGTCCGAACGCGTGCGCACGGCAGTGGACCGCCGCGCCATTGCGGCACGCAACCTCGTGCTTGTGGCCAAGCAGTCAGACATCGATCTGGAAAAAGCTGCGGTTACGCAGGCGCATGAAGACGTGCAGAGCCGCCTGGGCAAACTCAAGGAGTTGACTGCACAAGCCGGAGACACCGATGACCGCGCACGCGGCTTGGTCGAAGACATCGACCGCATTGAAGCCAAGTATGGCCCGGTGGCGCTCGCCATCGTCAACGCGGCGCTCACTGGCAAACACGAAGAATCCATCACGATGATGAACGAGCAGTGCCGGCCGCTGCTGGCCGCGCTCGTCAAGGCAACCAATGCCTACAGCGAACACGCCCGCGAGCGCGCACACGAGATGGAGCGCCAATCGGCCGAGCGCTACGCATTCCAGCGCACACTGCTCATCGGCATTTGCCTTGCCACCGTGCTGGGCGCCTTGGCTGCCGGCATTCTCATCACCCGTGGGCTGACCCGGGCGCTGGGTGCGGAGCCTGATGCGCTGAGCGACATCACGCGCCGCGTAGCCTCCGGAGACCTGAGCCCCGTGCTCGGCGGCGCAACCGCACCTCGCGGCAGCATCCTCGCCTCCATGTCGGAAATGCAGGCCAGCCTTGTGAAGCTGATCGACCAGGTTCGCCAGGCCGCGCACGGCATTGCCAGCGATGTGGGCCAGATCGCCAGTGGCAACCAGGATCTCTCGTCTCGCACCGAGCAGCAGGCCTCGTCTTTGCAAGAGACCGCTTCCAGCATGGAAGAGCTGACCTCCACCGTGAAGCAGAACGCCGACAACGCGCAGCAGGCCAGCGTGCTCGCATCCGACGCCTCCGAAATTGCGCAACGCGGCAGCAACGTGGTCGGCAACGTCGTCGACACCATGACCGACATCCGCACCAGCTCGGCCAAGGTGGCAGACATCATCGGCCTGATTGAAGGCATTGCGTTCCAGACCAACATACTCGCGCTCAACGCCGCAGTGGAAGCTGCTCGCGCCGGCGAGCAAGGCCGCGGCTTTGCCGTGGTGGCCAGTGAAGTGCGCAGCCTCGCGCAGCGTTCGTCCAGCGCAGCCAAGGAGATCAAGGAACTCATCAGCACCTCGGTGCAGAAGATCCAGGACGGCTCCTCGCTAGTGGAAACTGCCGGCAAGACCATGACCGAAGTCACCCAGGCCGTGGCCCGTGTGACTGACATCATGGGCGAGATTGCCGCCGCCTCTGTCGAGCAGAGCCGTGGCATCGAGCAGATCAATCTGGCGATTACGCAGATGGACGAAGTCACCCAGCAGAACGCCGCGCTGGTCGAGCAGGCAGCGGCCGCATCCACATCATTGGAAGGCCAGGGTCAGCAACTGAGCCATGCGGTGGCGTTCTTCCGACTGCACGGGGCGAGTTCGGTGGCTTGATGCGGCAGACGATGACGCCGGTATCGGGCGGCTGTCGTCATCAAGCGGGAAATCGATTGGATGAGGGCGCAGCCGTTTGCTAACGGCTGCTGTCGGCCTACAGGCGACTCGGTTGTCGCGCGCGATTGGCCGTTTCCAGACGTCGATTCTGCAGAGTTGGTCAGTACCCTAGTCGGCTGCAGTGATTTTCTGATGCCCGCGCGGCGCGCTATTCGTGCGCAGGCTCGGAATCCATCTGGCACGCACTGACCAGATCTGCGCAACTACTTGGGAATCGACTTTCCAGGGATAAATCCGTCAATGATGGCCTCAGCCATCTTCGTTGCCGCCCGTTTGGCGATACCAATGCTTTCCCAATGGTCAGCCGGCAGCGCGAAAATACGAGAATGCTCGGTACTCGGCGGCTCCCCTTGCTGGCAGATCAACACGGAGGCACTGTAAGACCGGTCCGGACGCCGTTCATGCCATTCACGGGGCGGATCAAACAGGTAGATCAGGGGGTAAACATCGAACCCCTTGTAGCGGCAAGTCGGATAGGCATCCACGGCAATCTCCGTTGAAAGGGGTGGCCTCACTGTACGCTCTTTCCGTTTGCTCCATTGAACTATCCTCGAAGCAATTGCGGACGAAGCGCCCTTTGTGCGCCACGTGATCCCGCCGGTTTGAGATCTCCTTGCCAAGGCTGCACGCGCATATCGAGGGTATGGTCGCCTTGTGCAGTTTTCGCGTAGAGGCTGTCCCGGATGACTTGTCCGATGGCCAGGCGACACAAGGTTTCAATGCCGCCCGTGGCTGCCGAGGCCAGATCCGGTGCGCTTGCCAGCACCCTGAAGGACCGCCTTCCTTCCCCCACGAAACTGGTGAACTGGACGCAGTTCGGCTGCCCATCGTGGATAAAGCCCACAGTGATGGAATACGCCATGCCCTTTGCCGCTCCGGGGAGCGTGCAAAGAAAGCTCGTCTTGTCGGTCGCATGCGTCATCTTGCTTCCTGGCTGGTTACGCGAGCAACACGCCTCGCCAACGCAATATCAAAAAGGCACCGGCTACAGAAACACCTCGCGCCCGTTACAGCGACGCCACCGATTCTCCGGGTACCAGGCCATTGATGACGTCTTCGCCGAACTTAAGCGCGCCCCGCCTCGCGGTGCCGACATTCTCCCAAACGGTAAGCGTCATGCGAAAAACGCGCGAGTGCTCGGCTCCGGGTTGATGACCTGTGCGGCAGATCACTACAGACGCGTTGAACGTACGATCGGGACGCTTGCGCGGCCATGACTGGGCCGTCTCAGTCCTGTACACCAATGGATACAGGTCGAAACCCTTGTACGTGGCTGACGGGCTTGCATTCATGAGGGACTCCAACCGAGGGTGTGCGTGATCGATGCCCGGTTGGGCATCGACATAGACTGGCAACAGCAATCCGCTGATTTGCCGGGGCAGTTATGAGTCCACCCCTAATTGATCGACGGTGATCACGAGCATCCGATCTCCACGATCCGCTTGGGTATGCACGCCCAACTGCGCCCGCAGAAAACGGTCAAGCATGCACTGCAGCTGACCAAGGTCTTGCCGATCTGCGTGCGTCAACTGATTCATGACATCGTGCGTGAACGCGATCGTCAACGTTCTCGCACGCCAGATACGGCTGTCGAATTCAGGTACCTGCCAGTTTGCCGCTAGCACCCTCGGCCCGGAGTGCCAGGTCCGCACGTCCTGCCCGGTAATTTCGTCTAGCACCGGCTTGGTAAACGCGACGAGGTCGAGCATCACGGATCTCCATGACTTACACCGCCAGTCGGAGCATCAACGGGCAGGCGTCCGTGTGCGGCACAGGAGGATGGTGTCCCACTGTACTCTCATATATGCACGGCGGCGTGTCCGGGGCTAGCACAAGTGTGTGAGCGACGAAAAAAAACCCCGCATAGCGGGGTTTCATATTGCGGGCGAGACGAATCAGATTGCCGCAATCTTGGTCGCGACCGGGCCTTTCTGGCCTGCGCCCGACACAAAACTGACCTTCTGTCCCTCTTCAAGCGACTTGAACCCATTGCTCTGAACCTCAGAGAAATGAGCAAACAGATCGTTGCCGCCTGCGTCAGGGGTGATGAAGCCGAAGCCCTTGGAGTCGTTGAACCACTTTACGATACCGGTTTCCATGTTGGATTCCTTAAATGTTCTGGTCGAGCCCATGCTCACCAGGCATGACAATCAAGGAAGGAACAATGAGAAAAGGTATCGCCTAGCGTGACAACCCAAAACTTCGGAGTAACTGCTTGAAAAGCCTGCGGTGCAAGGTGTACCGGGCTCACCAGGTTCTGTCAATCAAAAAGGCGATGAGCCCGGAAATAAGCCATGAATGTGGATGCGACCGCGCTTTGCAACCGCTCCATGTTGCCCATACACCGCCGCGTTTGGTTGTGACAGACGAGCATTGGCATTCCATGGCTACCCACAACGCGAGCCATTGAAGCAGCCCAGAGAGCAGGGATTGCGAGAAGCTGTTACCATGCGCAACCTTTACCCGTTCTTCGAATCGATCGGGCTGGGTGCCTGGCAAGAAGACTCATCAAGCGCTGGCCACCCGTCGGGCGTACACCCGAATCATCTTGGGCCACGCGGCCCATCACCTACCTGACCGGCGGTTTATCCGCTCCGTACGCAGCGCGCATGTACTAGGCGTGCCAGCCTACGCAAGTACGGTCACCTCGTTGCCAATAGCTTGCGCCGTGCATTTGTATGCATGACCCAAAGGCGTTGGCCCTACCCATCGTGGCGTAGCTCATCAGCAGGAACTGGTTTGCTCAGGCGTTCCACGCCTGCATCAGCTCTCGCCCGAAATCCAGCAGTGTATTGAACAAAATCGACTCCCCGTACACGGTGTCCGTGTACCCAATTGAACAAGAACCCGGCGTCTGGTTTGCCACCTATCTCATCAATGAGTACAGGGATGGCACGGAACGCATCCTCGCCAACGTCTCGATGCGCCACAACGTACATGGCACGGAAGCACTCGCAACGAATGCTGCCCGGGTTGCAGGAAGAGCAGCCATCGCACGTCTGGCACCCCATCATAAGAACTGAACCGCTCAAGCCGCCCCGCGCGGCTTTTTTCCGCTTGCGGCAAGCGCAAGCGCAACCCAGCAGTCGACAGGAAGGAAATCACCATGTCTGTTAGCGAAGAGTGGGAAGAACTGCATCTGACGCCCGAGGGCTGGAAAGATGGCAGCTATCGACACGTACCTGGTGATGCCGTCATCGTCGCGCCGCCGGCCAATGATGTACTGACCGTGCGCAGACATGTTGCTGCCGTCTATGGCGGGCCGTCACGCGTGACAGAAGACAGAACACCGCGCACCGATGACCTGAGCCAGATCGAGCAATTGCTGTTGAAGTACGGCGCTCCTGTCTTTGGCGTCTAGACCGCAGACGAAGCGGACGAATACTCGCGCGCTACATCGCGCCCACGTTATTTGAGAGAGAAATTGGCATGACACTCTGCCGCGCTTGCCTTGCGATTGAAGTCCACCGACTTGGTGCGTCAGGCCATGCCTTCTTACGAATCACCGACACCCAGCGCATCAAAGCCTCCAAGACAGCGGCCGTCACGGTGAGCACGTTTGCATGCCGCACGTGCGGCGCAAACTGGACCTATCGGGAAGGGAAAAACGTGCCCAACCCGGGATGGTCGCTGGAACAGTAAGCGCCTTCATTGGTTCGCTAGCCTCCGGCGTCTTGGCCGAGGCTCTGAGGAACGCCTGGCGGCGGCGAGGCAGTCCCCCAGGTTTTGGACAGAGGCCACAGCGTTGCCAAGGTTGCGTATCGACTGGGCATGGGCCAATACAGCCGGTATCAGTGGCCCCAAGCAAAGACCCAAACCCGCGCATACCTGGAGCCCAACCAACGCCGCACATCGAATAACATCTTCCGACCACACAGCGGCGCAAGAGCCTCTCTGCGCAGTGGCCGAAGAGTCCTCCAATGCCACGTCACCACCATCACGTCTACGTCGTCGAACTGTCGCGGCAAGTGCTGGGCGAAGCGCGCTTTGTGAAAGCCAATCCGGATTACTTTGGCGACAAACCTTGCGTTTATGTAGGCATGACAGGTCAGTCGCCGGACGTGCGCTTTGACAAACACAAGGCGGGGCTGAAATCGAACCGGTTTGTGCGCGAGTATGGGTTGCGTCTGATGCCGGAGCTGTATGAGTGCTTCAACCCGATGCCTTACGAGGCCGCTCGGGAGATGGAGGTGGAGCTGGCGATCGGATTGCGCGAAGAAGGATATGCCGTGTGGCAAGCGTAAGTGGGTGACAGCCTTCGAAACCTGAGCGTGTTGGCCGGTCGAGCAGCTCAGCGCCGAATGGCGCATAACGGCTCACTCGAGTTTTTGCACGCCACGGCGCCGGCATCAAATCACCCTTTCCCAGATTCCCTCAGAATCCGAATCAGCAATTCCCGCGTTGTTTCCCCTGGGTTCGGTCTCAACACATCCATGTTCAACGTCTTGCCTTCGTTGTTGACATCGGCAATGAAGAGCGGGTGTGAGCTGTTGTAGCTGAGCACATCCTCCACATCCTCGCCGAGGATGAACGGCGTCGAGAAGACTTCGCTGTTCTCTCTTAGCCCATCCGTGCCCTGGAGTGCGGCCTTCGCTTCGTCGGGTGTCCCCTCGTGCAGCCAGAAACCTTTGAACTGGCAATCCGGATACTGCTCTGAAAGCGGCTTGATGACGTACTTGTAGATCGTGTTGACTGCGGTGCCGCTGAAGTAGACCTCGGTGAAGGCAAAGCGCTTCTTTCCCGCCCGAATCTGGTCCTCGACCGCCTGCTTCATTGCGATCATATTGGCGGGCGTGGTCGGGTCGTCGCTCGACCCGCTCAGCCCGGCCGGAGCTACATCGCCTGCTTTGACTTTTTGTACCTTGACCACGCGAGATGCCAGGTCGGGTGACCCCGTCGTGACGGTGTCGGCGACAAACGCGCCGCCGCGCTCCAAACCGATGATCGCGTCGGGACGGTAATCATTGAGCAAGGCGTGGCGCATGTCAGAAAGCACATCGGCATGCGCCACCAGACTATCCAACGTGAAAACGCGTTGATACTTGCCGCGCCTCAGTGCTTCGGTTGCCGATTTGCCTGTTTCATCAGGACCAAGTTCGACGTTGTCGTCCACGATGTCTACGATGCCGGGGAGTTCACGCTGGGTCTTGTCGTCCAAGCGCAGGACAAAGTCGAGTGAAGGCGGTTGGCTCCCTTGCTTGCCTTCTGCTGAACGGTCCAGCGAGAACGCTCGTGTTCCGTCGTCCAGTCCGGCATAGCGCGAGAGCTGGCCCAACGCATTGCCAGGGCGCAGCACGATGCCATCGCTGCTGATCTGATCGATGGCCGGATCGGGTGCCCCACCAATGCGAGCGCCTGCGCCGCTGATGAAGTTGCGCATGGCCGTGGACGCCTGCTCCAGAAGCTCCTGCCGGGAGGGGCTGGAGGTCGACGCATCGGCGGCGTCCGTCGATTCCGATGGAAGCCTTGCGCCGACGGCGGGGTCAAACTCACCTCCGCTGGTCGTGCCTGTCATTCCACCACCGCGCACAGCCAAGCCCGCGCCGCCCAGACCCAGACCGAGAAGGAGCACCGCCTCGGCTTTCGCCTCACCTGACATCTTGTCGCCGTATTTCATCAACGTGAGGGCTTGATCGCCTGTCATGAAGGCGCCGCCCAGGCCCGCCGTCAGGTCAGCGCCCTTGGCGCCGACCCGGAAGGCATTGCTGTTCACGATCAACGGCGTCATGCCCCGTAAGCCGCCGGCTGCCTCGGCTGACCCGGCAATGCTTCTGACACCGCCGGCCGCCAAGCTGCCCTCCCCGGCCACGGAGACGGCAATGGTGAGCCAGTCTGCGCGCGCCTCGGGATCGAATGGCGAGATGGAGCGACCGTGCTCCGACAGCGTCGTCAAATGGTCGACCGATTCGCCGATTGCCCACCCGGCCCCGGCTGCCATCACGCCGCCAGCGATGGGCGTTGCAGCGCCACCTGTGCCCGCCACCAACACGACACCGGCTGAGATGGTCGCGACACCAAAGACGAAGTCGAGCCCATGCCTGACACGCTGCCAACCCGTGGTGACATGCGCGCTCAGATGGGCGACATCGGGAACACCTTTGGCATTGAGCGTCAGCGCGCCATTCGCATCGTTCGGCACGTAAATGGTGCCGCCATCGGCCAGGGCATTGTTATGCCGGAAATCTTTGATGTCGTCATACTGCGTGCCGCGATCATCGACGTAGGTGATCTTGCCGCTCTGCTTGTTGACTACCTTGAACAGCGCGGTCGGCGCGACACCAGTGCTTTTGTCGACGTACGCAATCGGAATCGCCGTGACGGTACCGTCGGTACCGCCTGCTTCACGGGTTGCCTTGCGCACTTCGTCGATGATCTTGGTGCTGTTCTTGTTGGTGAACCATGCAGTGTTGATGTGGCCGCTGTCTTGCGCGGCGCTGTTATCGGCCTGCACCATCAGTGACGCGCCGATGAAATTGCCGAGTTGCGCGTCTGCGCCCGGGGCGTTGAAGACGTGGCTCTTACCGTCGAAGATGGGCGTGTCACGACCAAAGGTGGCCATGCTCATCTGTCCGAAAATGCTTGTCAGGCCGGCGTCGACATTCGATTGGAACGCGTCGTAGTCGGCGGCGGCCTGCTTCTTCTGGACGGTCTGCTTGCCAAGATCAAACGCGTGCTGAAAGGCATCCGCCTCGGGCAAGGCAGCGCGGTGCGCGAGCAGCGCAGTGGTCAGGCTGGTGGCTTGTGTATCACCGACTGCGTTGGTGATGGGTGCCCAGTCGGAGCTGCCGCTGACTGACCCCGACGCCCCAAGTGTGTCGAGGTAAGCGTTTGCTTGTCGGTTGCTGGTCAGCCAATCCGCAACCTGTTGTGCATGCGCGGTGGATGGCTGTGTGTCACGAAAGCTCGGTGTGTCCGCCGCAAGTGCCGTCAAGCTCAGCCCGCCGTAGAAATCCGTGCCGTGCGCGATGCCCGTGCGAAGTTGGCCAGCATTGTTTTGGAACCAGTAGCCGTTATCGTTAAAGCGCCCTTCAACGGTCTGCAGCAAGTTGGCCGCAACTTCAGGTGGCGCATCCTTGGCGAGCGCCTTCATCCATTGACCCACCGCGTCCAGCTTGACCGTGTCGTCGTAAGCGAGGCGCTGTGTGGCATCCGAATCGTCGGGGTTGTACCTGTATACCGAGGTTAAGTTGCCGATCTGTTGATTGAAGTAAGCGCTGTTCGCGCCAAAGTATTTTTCGCCGGCTTGTTGGAACAGTTCCTGGCGCGCCTCCGGGCTTGTCTGCGAGAACGACACCGCGTTCATGTTGATCGACAAGGCCTTCAGCGCACCGTTTGCATCCCCAGCGCTCATCCTTTGATCGACCAGCGTCTTGGTGTTGCTCACGCGCACGTCAAAGCTCACGCTGCCGACGAACTCTGCGATGCCGAACGCATCTTTGTCGTTCTTGTATGGGGCCAGCAACTGCTCGCACGCAAACGTCACGGGATCGTTTTTCGCTACGGCCTGCAGGTCCGGCGAAAGCTTCGGGTCATTCGGGTTGATATGGTCAACCTGGTACTGAATGGCATGCCGGACGGCAATCACACGGGCCATATCCAGGCTGGCGGTGTCCCATTCCGGGTGTGCGGCAGACAGCTGCGAAACGGCATCGTTGGCGGCCTTGAGGTCGTCGACAGTGCCAAACTTCTCGTACTCGCTCAGCTCCGTGCCGAGGGCATCCTTGAAGTTCTTGACCGCCTGATCGAGCTTGCTTTGCGCGTCAGAAACGCTGGCCTGCTTTTCCTCCGCGATCGTGCGATTGGTGACCTTGACCGCCAATGCAGACTGCAAGCTGTCTTGCGCATCCAGCACCGCATCCCGCTTTTCCGCTGCATTGCGCTGGCTCGCGTCCTGCTGCTCAACGCCGTTCTTCGCGTCGTCAACGACTTCCCCGAGCCACTTTGCGTCGGGCGCGCGCTGCTTGATCGCCGCAGCGGCATCCTCGATGGCTTTCGTCTCGCCACCCGGGGGCGCCAGATCCGCATTGAGCCGCAGTTCGTTCGCCACGGCGGCCATGAGATTGGGCAGCGATGTGTCGAGCGATGTGCCATCCGCAGAAGCACCACTAGCGCCGTTGATGTCCGAACGGACTGTGGTGATGTCTTGGTCGGTCTTTGCCTTGGCGTCCGCCACTGCCTGCCGTTGCAGGGGAGACGGAGGAAGCGGATACAACTGGGGCCGGTAGTACACGAGTCGCCCGTTGGTCTCGACAAAAGCAGGCATAGCGTTCTCCCGTACCGCACAGTTCGCGAAGGCAATTGCAACGACGAAAATACGCGGCAATCTTGGCCAGATGGGCGGGGGGCTACTACTGGGAAAACGCGTAGTTCTTCTCTGGCCAGGAAGCGATACCGTCACCTGGTGCGCGCTGCACCTCACATATGTGCCGGGCTTTCATCGCCACGACCTTTGCGTTGAGCAGATGGTCACGCAGCAAGTGCATCACCGACTGCACGGCGTGAATCACTTGCACCACGCCGGCAACCACGATGCTGTGCTTCAGATCACCGCCGCAGCGAGGCAGCGGCAATCGTTCCGGTACGTGGCAGTGATGCACCGGGGCCAGCGCAGATTCCGTGAATGCCACGCCCAGCTGGCGCATCGACGCTAATTGATCAGATCCTTGGCAGCCTTGCTGCCCTCTTCCATCAGCTTGGCTTGCGCGTTGGCGCGGTTCAGCACGTTCTGCAGCTCCGCACTGCGGATCATGGTCTCGGCCTGCATCTGCATGATGCGCTCCATGCGCGAGTCTGCGTCGCCGTGTGCGCGAGGGAGTTCCGAGCGGGGCAGATCCGCGCGGCGTTGCTTGGCTTGGGGCTGTGCAGCAGCATCATCACCACTCGACTCGCGTGGGCGCTTCGAGCCGCGCGCAGACAGCGCCCCGAGTTCCCCTTGCGACGTACGTGCCGTGCGCTGAGGCGCCTGAGGTTGCGGCGGCTTGATCGGCGACGAGCCTGGCGCGTCGGTGCTACTGATGTGTGTCTGGACGCTCGGTCCGCTGATCTTCGATGGAATTGGCATGGCGGGCAGCAATGGTCAATAACGCTTGCATGCTAGGCGGCCAATTGCAGCGTCCAGCACGATCATGCGAAAGTGCGATCGCATGTGCGAAGCCCGCACATGCGCCATGGCATGCCGAGCAATTGCTCGCAACCACTCACACAATCAACTACGCGCTCGGAGGCGTTGATGCAGGTGCTGGACCACGAACCGCAGAGCTGGTTTTTATTTGAAGCGGATGGCGAGCTGTATCTCGATGCCAACTGCAACCATGGGGCGGTCGGCTACAGCTTCATGATTCGGCTGACCACGGCGGAAGTTCAACGGTATCGCGATGAGGGTCGGGATTATTTGCGCTGGCTCGCGCAGGACATACATAACGGCGCGCCGATTTTGTCTGCCAGTTTGTCGCCCTATAAAACCCGGAAGGCGACCAAGGAGGAAGAAGCCGAAGCGGGCACTGCGTTGGCGGCATGGCAGGCGGAGCGAATTCGAGCAATTCGCAGCGCTACGCAAAACGGTCGCTAGCCGGAGGGGATTGACGGAATTGCATCGATTGGCCCTGTTGGCACAACGCGAGTGCGGCCGGGGTAGGCAAGAAGATGGAGGGCTTTCCTTCACGCGAGCGGAGAAAATATGGCCGCCCACATAGCGCGTTCCTTCTGCTATGTATAAGCGCCGCTGCAAAGCCCATTGCGCCGATCGACATTCCGCCGCATCCATGCCCATTACTCACGTATCGAAGAAGCAACTGCCCATTCGCCGTTCGGTTGCCTCGCTGAAGAGCGAAGCGGGCAAACCGCCCATTGTGAGCAAGGTCTTTCTGGTCGCTGGTTTTTTAGCCACACTGATTGGGCATGGCTTGTTCTTCAGTATTCCCGTTAAGGCAGCCGAAGCTCTCTCACAAACCACCGCATCGATCTCAGGGTCCAGTGAACCGGAGATCGTCTCCATTACGGTTCCCGGTGCCGGCACGTTTGGCGGTGACATCGATATGCGCGCCGAAGTCTACAAACCTGCGGGTATCGGTCCATTCCCGACATTGATCTTCTCTCATGGCCGCGCGGCGGACCGTTTAGATCGCGCCAATTTGAAATACCCGATCCCGAAAGGGCACGTACGATATTGGCTGGCCAAGGGCATCGCCGTCGTTGCTCCGATTCGTGTCGGGTATGGCGCGACTGGAGGCCCAGACCAGGAAGCCTCCGGAGCCTTCATCAATGCCACGGGCGTTTGCACCAGCAAGCCAGACTTCCCTCACTTGGTGAAGGTCACGCGAGACATCACCCTGACAGCATTGACATGGACGCGTGCGCAACCTTGGGTGGATAAAGACCGGATTATTCTGGAAGGTCAGTCCGTGGGCGGTTTTGCCACAATCGCCACCGTAGCGGCCCAACCGCCAGGCGTTATCGGGTACATCAACTTTGCGGGGGGTGCTGCTGGTTGGCCCGACCGCGCGCCTGGTCATAGTTGCGACCAAGAACAACTACGCGAAGTCATGGGCGAACTCGGCAAGACTGCAAAGATCCCCGGCTTGTGGCTTTACGCCAAGAACGATCAGTACTGGGGCCCTGACGCTCCCAATGAGTGGTACCGCGCCTTCGCCGCCGGAGGAAGCCCAGCAGAATTCATCCATGCTGCCGAATTGCCAGGGCGCGACGGCCACCTTCTGATGTACTACGGGGGCAAGCTCTGGTCTGTTCATATCGACCGCTTCGTCAAGGCGCTCGGGCTCTCTCCGAAATAAGCGACGTTCCGCACCGTAGGCAAACGCCCGCTTTTCACAAATATTCCCGGTAAGCCTGATTCGCCATTAACTGGTGCGGCAGTCCCCATGAACAACTTGTTGGCGGACGATTTGACGAGGTTCGAAGTTAAGGCAACCGCGCCATGCAGGCCGCTTGTTTCACGCATATTAAATATGCGAGACGGCAACCTAACCAAACGGTTATCCCACGATGTAGGGATAGATTCCCCCCAGGTTTTTTCTTAGCATCCGCTTGCGCCAGTGCATTCGCCCGCGCGCATACAGAGGTTGCTGCATAACGCGCTTCTTCTTATCGAGAACGGTTATTTGCGCAACGTCTTGAAAAAACAAAACAGGGGGGTTTTTGATGAAAGCAAGGTACGCCAAGAGTATCTGGCAATTGAGTTCCGCTGCGACGGCTATTGCATTGGCCGCAGTCACGCTGGTTGCCGGTTGCGGCGGAGGCTCGGATGGCTCCACATCGGGTGGCACAAGCACCGCCACGCCCGCAGCCGCGACCCTGACCGGCACCGCTGCCACCGGTAGCGCGCTTGCCAACGCTAACGTTGTCGTGACCGACAGCACGGGGAACTCGCCGTGCGTTGAAACCGCAATCACCACCAGCGCTCTTGGCTCGTACACCTGCACGCTCAAATCTGGCGAGACGGCGCCGTTCTTCGTGGTCGTGACCGACCCGACCGGCAACACCGCGCCGCTGGTCAGCGTGACCACGACCACCCCGCCGGCCGGCACGCCGCTCACGCTCAATGCCACCCCGCTGACGACCGCCATCCTGGCGCAACTGGCGCCGGACGGAAATCCGCTGACGCTGGTCAATGCGAAGACGGTGGATGCGAACGCCCTCAAGGCCGTTACCGCGAATGTCGTGGCGCAACTGTCGTCGGTGCTGAGCGCCATCGGTGCGCCGGCCAACTATGACCCGTTTGCCACCAGCATTTCCGCTGCCACGTCGTCCGGCGTTGGCAACACGGCCGACCAGATTCTGGATGTGGTGACGGTGTCGAAGGACCCGGTCACAGGCCAACTGCGACTGGGTACGGTGGACGGCACGCCCGTGCCGCTGGCCACTGCCACGACCGGCGGCTCGGCGCTGCCGGCGCCTGCTCCGAACGTTTCGAGCCTGCCGCAGGGCGCGCAAGCCCTGGCAAATGCGCTGACCGCCTGCTTTGCGCTGCCGGCCTCGCAGCGCGTACTGGGGACCGACTTCACGCCGCCCGCTTCGCAAGGCGGCCCGAAGGTGACGGCGCTGGCGACGGCCTGCCAGAACATTGCATCGGACACGAGCAACGCCGGCGGCATCGCCTTCCTGCACAACGGCTACGCGTTCGGACAGTTGTTCTTCGGCTACCTGATGAGCGACAGCATGACCGGCGCCAAATTCAGCGTGCCGGAAGTCATGGCGTTCTATCCGGCAGGCTCGCCGTCGTCCCCCACGTACGACACGGCCATCCTGAACACCAAGTACCTGGACGCCAGCGGCAACCCCGGCAACATCATCGTGCTGGCGCGCTACGTCGCGTCGGGCACATCGGCTGCGCATCCGTCCAACTGGTGGGTCGTGGGCAATCAGCAACCGGTGGAAGTCAGCGACCGTCTGCAGGTTCGCCGGGTTGAGCAGGTCAACCCGACCTTTGCGGGCACCAGCGCCAATAGCAACAGCTACAGCCACTTCCAGACGGGCATCCAGTTCTGGATCAACGCCAAGGGCCCGGGCAGCGTCAATAACAACGGCAGCCTGAGCTTTGCGCGTATCACGGGGCCAGGCCTGCCCACCAGCGGTCTCGTCTACATCGCCCCCACGGGCGACAGCAACGAGCCGACCCAGGTGTACATGGATGTGAGCAACAAGTTCGGTACGGTTCCGGCCACCACCCGTTGCAGCAACGGCGGTACGGCCACCTACAACTGTCCGAACTTCTGGTTCGCGCGCACGGTCGGCCTGACTGGCTCCGCGGCGACCACACTGGCGGCACCGCGTAGCGACTTCAGCAATCCGATCTGGGCGCAGGCGTCGGACAGCCTTGATCCGAACCCTGTCGTGAAGAACGCGCGGTATCAGGTCGAACTGTTCTACGGCTCGCAAACCACGCCCGACCGCGTTTATCACAAGACGCTGCTGACGGATCTGGTGCAAGCCACCCAGGCCGTGAACCTGCCGTGGAATACCGCAGGCAGCCAGACGCTGGCGGATCTGAACCCGTCCAACAGCGCCACCAACGGCGTGCTGTCTTCGATGGTGGTCGATTGGGCGCAGAACCCGTCGGCCCAGCAGATCGGCAGTGCTGCTGTCACGGTGGATCTGAAGGGCACTTACAGCGCGTCAACCAACGTGGCAAGGGGCGCAACGTCGACGGTCATCAACCTGCCCTCGCAGCAGGTGCCGGCGCTGACCAGCTCGGGCACGCGTTCTGTGCTGTTCAACTACCGCATGCTCGACAACAGCCTCAAGAGCATGGTGTACACGTACAACTAAGCGCAAAGGCAACGCGCAATCCGGCCGGTCCGCACGCTGCCAAAACGGCGTGCGGAACACAGCGGATCGATCATGACTAGGCGTGCCAGACGGCACGCCTTTTTTTCGCCTTGAGGCTTCATCCCCCGACTGCCGCCCCTCACCCCCCGCTTGCCGCCGTCCAAGCCCCAACCGTGGGACTTTTTGCTTCACGCCTGCTGCTTTTTGCAGCAATGGGTCGGTCCTTTTACCTCGACACATCGCGCTCTGAACTCCGCGCGTGGGGCCCTGAACTCGGCGCACGACACTTTTTGCCTCGCGCTTGCTGCTTTTTTCAGCAACACATGCTGCTTTTTTGAGCACGGCCGAGGGTCTGATCTCGGCGATTGGGGTTCTGGACTCGACCGTTGAGGCTCGGAGCCCGGCGTGTGGGGCTTTTTGCTCGGCGTTTGCGGTTCGGAACTCGGCGCCCCGAGTTCGAAACCTGGCGCCGGGCGTTCTGGACCCCGCGAATGCGCTCTGATTTGGCCGCCGCGACAAACCGCAACTTGCCGCCGCCGCTCGCCGCCCATAAACTCACTCCCGCTCGCGCAAACCAAGCGCAGCCGGGACTGCAATCCCGAATTCAAGACAAATCCGCGAGTGCCGTTAGGCCCTTGCGTGCCGTCGTTCGCCTATATGGGCGGGCCCGGCAGGGAGGGCTTCGGCCCTGCCGATTTTTGGATTTGTCTTGATCGGTATTGCAGACCTTGCCGTGTGCCCGCCCACCCCTCCCGGTGGGCGGCTCCTCACTCAACCAGAGGCAAGACAATGGAGCAACCGATCCAAGCTGTACCCATCCCACGCGGGCATCGCCCCGCAATTTGTCACTTCACCAGCATCGCGCAACGTCCTCCGTCTGGAGGTGCCCGATGAGCCTTGAAGACAATCTCCTGTATGCACAAGGCGCCCTGAGCGCGCGAGATTATCTGCGGCGCGCCCAAATGGACATGAAGGTGCAGCGGCAGTTCAGCCCCAAGACTTTGCGCTTGGAATACCAGCTTCAGGTCAAAGACAAGGCCGTTGAATACCAGGCCGGGTTTCTCGATGCGATTGGTGCCTTCATGCTGACCTCGCTGGATGGCGTAACAGTGGACTTGTACCGGTGGGAAGTCCTGCATGTGCTGGCACGTGCGAACAAGCTGAAATAAAAAAACAGCAGTAAAAGCGAACCCGAGACGGGCGGGGACGCTTGCAGAGACCGACTCTCGTTATGTGTTGAACTGACCGTACTTTTTCATGGGCAGCGGTAGCCCCTTAGGCGGTTGGCGTCAGACACCAACAAACCATCACTGCGGCGGGAAATCCGGATGCCAATGCAGTTTCAATCCCACCCCTCCACTCCCGGCACCCGCATCCCCTCCACCTCGGGCAAATCAATCCCAAAGTGCTCGGCCAACAGCTCCCGCAACGCGCGCCGGTCTTCCAGTTCAAACCTGTGCGGCGTATTCCCGCGCCAGATCGTGGCGTCCCGGTTCATCACCGTCACGCGCCCTTCGTCCGTCAACGACCGCATCAGGATGCGGTTCATGAACGGCGACGCCGGATACGTGCTCGTGTAGTGATTCGCCATTTCGAAATCGATCGGGTAGTCCTGCTCCATCGTGGTGACCCAGGCGTCGACCGGCGTGTCGCTGCGCACCTGGGCGCGGAGTATCCAGCGATCTTCATCACGCGCCATCCAGTGCAGTTCGCCATCGATGTTGGCCTGCGTGCCGTCCAGCGGCACAGGCACGCGGGGCGCCAGCCCGCCGAAACCCGGATCGATGACAAAGGTGCCCTCGGGCAGCGGCACCGTCAGGAACATGTGGGTGCGGGGCGCCTCGGGGCGCGGCGTCTGGATGATCACGCGCGACGAGTGGCGCGTGGGCTGAAAGCCAAGCTGCTCCAGCACGGCGGCAAACAAGGTGGCGTGCTCAAAGCAGTAGCCGCCGCGGCGTGCGTGAACGAGCTTGTTCTGCACGCTTTCCAGGTCGATGCGGATGCCGCGTCCGAGCAGCACGTCGAGGTTTTCGAACGGAATGTGCCGCATGTGCGCGTGCACCAACTGCGCGAGCGTGTCGTAGCTGGGGCGGGTGCTGCCGCCCCACTGGATGCGGTTGAAGTAGGCATCCAGGTTGAGTTGCGATGTCACGTGTTGCCTCCTTGTGCGCCGGGCGTGACGCAACGTCAGCCCTGTTTGCGGCGGCGGAATTGCTGTTCGGTTACGGCGCTGCCCCACTGCGTGCCGGCCTCTTCCTGCGTGAGTTGAAAGCCGAACGATTCGTAGAGGTGGCGGGCGGCATCCAGGCCCTTGAAGGTGTTGAGGTAGGTCTCGTCAAAGCGCTCGTCGACAAAGCGCATGGCTTGCGACATGAGCTTACGACCAATGCCGGTGCCCCGCAGTGAATCATCCACGATGAACCAGCGCAGGTGTGCAACGCGCGTGTCCGGGTTGCCGTCAATGGCGAGCGATGCAAGGCTGCGGCCGTTTTCCACGCACAGCCAGAGTGCCTTGTTGGCGTCGGGCAGGGATTGCGCAAAGTCGGCCAGCTCCTTGGCGACGCGGCGCTCGAAGAACACGCCGAAGCCCCAGTGCTGTGCGTAGAACCGGCCGTGCAGGCTGGCGATGTCGCCAATGCAGCCGGGCACGTAGCCTTGCACGATCTGGGGGCCGGCATCGGCGGGAGGTTGCGCGGGCTTGTGGTCGTTGTCATCAGCCAGCGCGCTGACGTATTGCGACAGCGATGTGACCAGTCGTTGCTGGTCTGCCGGGGTCAGGTGTCGCAGCGCATTGGAGACTTGGCTGGAAGCAAAGGCGTCGATCTTGCGCCGCAGTTGCTGGCCGTCTTTGGTGAGGTGCAGCTCGGAAGATCGGGCGTCATCGGCGCAGGTGCGGCGTTCGACCAGCCCGGCAGATTCCAGCCGGGTGACCTGGCGGCTGGTGCTGGATTTGTCCAACCGCAGACGCTCGGCCAGGTCGCGCGCCTGGATGCCGGGCGTACCGGCAATCTCCAGGACCGCGTGCACCGCGGACGGCGGCAGGTCGCTCTCGGCCAGCGTGTTGCGCATGAAGCCTAATTCGCGAACGAGCTTGCGCGAGATCTCCCGCAGTTCGCGAATCGTCTGCTCGCGTGATTGCGTGGGGGCTTCAACGAAGTCCATATCGGCCTCGAATAGTTGTTTCGCGCAACAAATATAGTTGCACGAAACAACCTTTTCAAGGCCCGACGGTACCGTGGCGGGCAGCGCCTAAGGCGCCTGCCGCAGGTGCTCAGGCAAACGCGGGCCGACCGGCTCCATCCGACAGACGGAATACCGACACCGCGCGGCGCAGCGTCGTCGCCTGTTCTTCCAGCGATTGCGCTGCCGCTGCGGCCTGCTCGACCAACGCGGCGTTCTGCTGGGTGACTTCATCCATCTGCGTGACGGCCTGGTTGACCTGCTCGATGCCTCGGCTTTGCTCGGCAGAGGCGGCGGCAATCTCGGCCACGATCTCCGACACGCGGCGGATGGCATCCTTCACTTCGCTCATGGTCTCGCCCACCGCAGCGGCCTGTTGCGAACCCGCCTGCACCACGGCAACGGAGTCGCCAATCAGCCCCTTGATCTCCTTGGCGGCAGAGGCGGAGCGTTGCGCAAGCGTGCGCACCTCGCTTGCAACGACGGCAAAGCCCCTGCCCTGCTCGCCAGCGCGCGCCGCTTCCACTGCGGCATTCAACGCGAGGATGTTGGTCTGGAAGGCGATGCCTTCGATCAGCCCCGTGATCTCGGAAATCTTGCCCGAGCTGGTACTGATCTGGTCGATCGTGCCGACCATGGCTCGCACGGCCTCGTTGCCTGCCTGCGCGATGGTGCTGGCGCTGGCGGCCAGGCTGTCGGCCTGGGCGGCGTTCTCGGCATTCTGTTTCACGGTCTCGGTCAACTGCGTCATGCTCGACGCGGTTTCCTCCAGCGATGCGGCCTGCTGCTCCGTGCGTGCAGACAAATCAATGTTGCCGGCTGCAATTTCCTTGGATGCCACCGTCACGGATTCGGCCGATACCTTGATGCCGCGCACCGTCTCGGTCAACTGTCGATCCATCGAGCGCAGTGCGGCCAGCAGCTCACCAAACTCGCCCTGCGTGTCGATCACGATGTTGTTCTCCAACCGCCCGCCGGCAATGTGATTGGCAACGTCCACCGCGCGGCTGAGCGGGCGAGAGATCGCGCGCAGCAGATACCAGCACATGCCCACGCCCACCGCAAACCCAGCGCACACCAGCGCAACCGCCATGCTGAAGATGGAGTGGTAGGTGGCTTCGCTGTCATCGACGGACAGTTTGGCCTGCTGCAGGTTGATGGCAATGTCCTTTGCGAGCAGGTCGCTCACGGCTTGTCCAGAACGGGCGTGGCGGTTGATGATATGCGCGGCTACGTCGTGCTGGCCTGCCTGCAGCGCTTCGATCGCTTCGTTCGTGGCCGTGTTGAATTGCGGCAGGGCATCGTTGACCTTGCTGGCGACATCGCGTTCTTGTTCGCTCGTCACGCTGGCGGGGTAGTACTGCTTCCATGCGCCGTTGATCTGTTCCAGATCCGTGCGGATGGTGCGCACGGCCGCTGCAACTTGCGCGGCATCGTCGGTGAAGACCTGCGCGCGACGCAATTGCAGGCGTATATCAAGTTGGGCCGTCCGAAGCTCGGCAAGCTGCGCGATGGGCAGCGTGTTGCTGGTATATGCGGCGTTAATGTTGGCGTTCAGGCGCATCAGGCCCCGCACCCCAAACACACCGGTGGCCAGCAGCAGCGCCAGACACAGACCAAAAGCCCCGAGCAACTTGAAGCGCACCGAATGCACGATAGACGGCATGATTTCCCCCGATTTGTTTATCCGGAGGCACGTGCCCCGGATTTATGGATGTTCTACATCTGCATATCGGTAGGCCGCGAAATACCTTAAGTGCGTGAGTCAAAGCGCCCACATCGCGCCCTGCACCGGTGCATGCGTTGTCAATTCGAGTGCGTGAGGGGAGACATCCGAGGGTCGGCCCGCGCGAGCGACGAGCCGACTTCGAGCAGCGCGAGCGTGCGTGCCTAGTTGAACGGCGGCATGGCGTGCGACCGCATGACGATGGCCGAGGGAGCTGTGTCCTTGGTCGTTTCATTCGGGCGCCGCACAGGCTTGTGCGGGCTTGACGGCGGCACCGACACCCCGCGTTGCGCGCGCCCCAGAAAACGCTGCATGAGGCAGAACACGCACAGCAACACCCCAATGGCGATGCGCGCCCACCAGGAGCTGAGCGTGCCGTCAAAGGTGATCAACGACTGGATGACGCCCAGCAACAGCACGCCCACCACGCTGCCGCTGATGAGGCCCACGCCGCCGGTGAGCAACGTGCCGCCGACCACGGTGGCGGCAATGGCGTCCAGCTCCATGCCCTGTGCATGCAGCCCGTAGCCGGAGAGCATGTAGAACGTGACCAGCACGCCGCCCAGTGCCGAGCAGAAGCCGCTGAGCACATAGACGAGGATGCGCGTGCGCGCCACCGGCAAGCCCATCAGCAAGGCGGAGCGTTCATTGCCGCCAAGCGCATAGACCGTGCGGCCGAAGCGGCTGCAATGCGCGAGCCACGCCGCAGCGGCAAACACCACCAGCGCAATCACCACGCTGGGCGACACGTAGTTGCCGCCACCCACCTGGATCTTGTACTGCGACAGCGTGGTGTAGATCGGGTCGGTAATGCTGATCGAATCAATGCTGATGAGGTAGCACAGCCCCCGCGCGAGGAACATGCCGCCCAGCGTGACGATAAACGGCTGGATGCGGAACACCTGAATCAGCACACCCATCATCAAGCCGAACAGGCACCCGACAGCGAGCACGAGCGGCACCACCACGCCAATCGACCAGCCGTGATGTTCAACCAGCGCGGCGGAGATCATGGTGGTAAGCGCCACCACCGCCCCCACAGACAGGTCGATACCGCCCGACAGAATGACGAACGTCATGCCAATGGCAACGACCATCAGGAACGCGTTGTCGATCAGCAGATTCAGAAACACCTGCACGCTGAAGAAGCCCGTGTAAGTCACAGACCCAAAGCCGAACAGCAGCGCAAACAGGAACAGCGTGACGTAGAACGGCAAGCGGCGTGGATTGATTCTCATGACTGCGCTCCTGCACGGCTTTGGCGTTGAAAGAACATGCTGCGAAACGCTTCCGATTGCGCCAGGCACACGGCAAATACCACCACGGCTTTCACGACGAGGTTGATCTCGGGCGGCACGCCCATCGAGTAGATCGCATAGGTGAGCGTCTGGATGATGAGCGCGCCGATCACGCTGCCCCACAGGCTGAACTTGCCGCCCACCAGCGAGGTACCGCCCAGCGTGACAGCCAGGATGGCGTCAAGCTCCAGCAGCAGCCCCGCGTTGTTGCCGTCCGCGCTCTTGACGTTCGAACAGATGATGAGCCCCGCAATGCCGGCCATGGCACCGCAGAATCCGTAGATGCCAAACAGCAGCGCCTTGGTGTTCAGCCCCGCAAGCCGCGCTGCCACGGGGTTGATGCCGACTGCCTCGATAAACAGACCGAGCGCCGTGCGATGCATCAACAACAGCAGCAGGCCCAGCACGGCGGCCGCGATGTACAGCCCAAACGGCAGCCCGAACAGATAGCCGTTGCCCACAAAGAAGAACGGCTCGTAGTAGACGGTGATGATCTGCCCGCCGGTAATGAGCTGCGCCACGCCGCGCCCGGCCACCATCAGGATCAGCGAGGCAATGATGGGCTGCATGCCTGCACCTGCCACCAGCAAGCCATTCCACAGGCCGCACACCAGCGCTGCGCCCACGGCAGCCAGCAGCGCCAGAAGCAGCGGCACCTTGGTTACATACACAGGCAAGCCGTTCTGCACCACCAGCGTGCCGCCGATGAGCGATGCGGCAATGGCGCCGGAAATGGCCACCACCGCGCCCACTGAAATATCGATGCCGCCCACGGCAATCACCAGCGTCATGCCCAGGGATATGAGCATCAGCGGCGCGGCACGGTTGAGGATGTCGATCAGGCTGCCGTACAGATGCCCGCCGCGAATGTCGAGGTGAAAGAAATGCGGGTTGAACCACGCGTTGAGCAGACACAGCAGGAGTAGCGTCACGCACGGCCAGAACAATCGGTGGCCGGTGAGCGCACGCAGGCTGGCGGGGTTCATGCGGCGCCTCCGGTGGTGGTGGACTGGGTGTTGGACTGGCTGGCGG
Organism: Ralstonia sp. GX3-BWBA; assembly: GCF_003290055.1. Lineage (NCBI taxonomy): Bacteria > Pseudomonadati > Pseudomonadota > Betaproteobacteria > Burkholderiales > Burkholderiaceae > Ralstonia > Ralstonia sp. GX3-BWBA. The sequence continues at coordinate 103,966 of NZ_QMKS01000024.1, forward strand.
GCACGTCGCCGCCGGCAATCACGTGGCACAGGTTGTCTTCCGTCACATCGGCGCCGGCAAGCTCGCCCACCTTCTTGCGATCGCGCAGGATCGCCAGCCGGTGGCTCACACGCAGCACTTCCGGCAGCTCGCTGGAGATGAACAGGATGGCCATGCCCTTGCGGCACTGCGCGGTCACCAGGTCCATGATGTCGAGCTTGGCGGCAATGTCGATGCCGCGCGTGGGCTCATCCAGGATCAGCATGGCCGGGTCGGTCGCCAGCCAGCGTGCGAGCACGGCTTTCTGCTGGTTGCCGCCCGAGAGTTGGCCGATAGGCTTTTCAGCGTCGGGCGTCTTGATGCCAAGCTGAGCGATGTACTGGTCGGCAATCTCGCGCTGGCGCTTCTTGGGCAGATAGCGGAACAGCCCACGCTTGGCCTGCAGCGCGAGGATGATGTTCTCGCGAATCGACAGCTCGGCAATGATGCCCTCGGTCTTGCGGTCTTCCGGGCAGAAGCCGATGCCCTGACGGATGGCGTCACGCGGGGAGCTGAACTGATGCGACTGGCCCTGCACGTTGATCGAGCCCGCATCGTTGCGATCCACGCCAAACAGAAGGCGCGCGGTCTCGGTGCGGCCCGAGCCCAGCAGGCCGCCCAGGCCCAGCACCTGCCCGGGGCGCACGTCCAGATCGAGCGGCTGCACGACACCACGGCGGCCCATGCCACGCGCGCTCAGGAATGCTGGCGCAGTGTCATCCACAGGCGGCACCTCGGTGCGCTCGAAGCGGCTTGCATCAATGTCGCGCCCGACCATCTTGTTGATCAATTGCAGCTGCGGCAGATCGCGCGCAGCGTATTCGCCTTCCAGCCGGCCGTTGCGCAGCACGGTAATGCGGTCGGCAATCGCGTAGGTCTGCTCCAGAAAATGCGTGACGAACAGCACGGCCATGCCGCGTGCCTTGAGCGTGCGGATGGCGGCAAACAGCCGGGCCACTTCGTCGTCGTCCAGGCTGGAGGTGGGTTCGTCCAGGATCAGGATGCGGGCTTCGGTGGATAGCGCGCGGGCAATCGCCACCATCTGCTGAATGGCCACCGGATAGAGCGACAGCGGCAGCGTCACGTCAATGTGGATGTTCAGATCGGCTAGCAGCGCCTGCGCGGCGCGGTTGGTGGCGCGCCAGTCGATGCTGCCCATGCGCATGGGGAAGCGGCCGATGTGGATGTTCTCGGCCACGGTCAGGTTCGGGCAGAGATTGACCTCTTGATACACCGTGCTGATACCGAGCTTCTGAGCCTCCAGCGGCGAGCCCGGAGCGATGGGCTGACCGCCGAGCAGGATCTCGCCCGCATCGGGCGCTTCCACCCCGGTCAACACCTTGATGAGCGTCGATTTGCCGGCGCCGTTCTGCCCCATCAAGGCATGCACTTCACCGGGAAACAAGCGGAAATCGACCCCGGCCAGCGCCTGCACGCCAGGAAAGTTCTTGGAGATGCCGCGCATGTGCAGCAACGCGCCACGGGCATCTGACGCGGCGGCATGATCAACGTGATCCGACATGGATGTCACCTGTTGATGGTGCATGCCCGCAAGGCGGAGTCACCCGCCCTGCCGGCATACTCCGGTTCAGCAAAGGGCTTGCGAACGCAGCTCAGTACTCAGTACTTGCGGTTCGGGAACTCCTTGGCCGCCACGTCCATCGGGAAGATGCCTTCCTTGGTGACGATGCGCTTGGGCACGGTCTTGCCGGCCAGCACGGCGCGCGCGGTATCCATCAGCTGCGGCCCGAGCAGCGGGCTGCATTCCACCGTAACGTTCAGCTTGCCGGCCATCATGGCTTCAAACGCGCCCTTCACGCCGTCAATGGAGATGATGGTGATGTCCTTGCCCGGCTTGAGCCCAGCCTCTTCAATGGCCTGGATGGCGCCAATCGCCATGTCGTCGTTGTGCGCGAACAGCACGTTGATCTTCTTGCCCTCGGCCTTGAGGAAGGCTTCCATCACCTCTTTGCCCTTGGCGCGGGTGAAGTCGCCGGTTTGCGAGCGGATGATCTTGTAGTGCGAGTCGGCCTTGATGATCTCTTCAAAGCCGCGCTTGCGGTCGATGGCAGGCGCTGAGCCGACAGTGCCTTGCAGCTCGACGATGTTCACGTCGCCGCCCTTGGGCTTGACGTTTTCCAGCAGCCAACGGCCCGCCTTGCGGCCTTCCTCGACGAAATCCGAACCGATGAAGGTGGTGTAGAGCGAGGGGTCCTTGCTGTCGATACCCCGGTCGGTGAGGATGACCGGAATCTTGGCTGCCTTGGCCTCTTGCAGCACGGTGTCCCAGCCGGATTCCACCACTGGCGAGAACGCAATGACATCCACCTTCTGCGCGATGTACGAGCGGATCGCCTTGATCTGGTTTTCCTGCTTCTGCTGCGCGTCGGAGAACTTCAGGTTCACGCCCTGCGCCTTGGCCGTCGATTTGATGGATTCCGAATTGGCGGTACGCCATTCGCTCTCGGCGCCCACCTGGGCAAAGCCCATGGTGAACGACTTGTCAGCCGCGTGAGCCGCTGTGGTCAAGCCCGTAGCCAGCAGCACACCGGCTGCGGCCAGGAAGGTCAACACGGTCCGTCTGGCGCCCGCGGCGCTCGTTTTTTCCATCGTTTGTCTCCTTTATGGTGGAACGCAGCGGGTGACTGCCCCCGGGGCTGCGCACGTCGTCTTTGCAACGCGGTACACGAGTCAAATCCGGCATGTGGCGCCCGTCTTCCCTTGCCGGTGATTCGTGGTGAGCCATGGTATTGACAGCCTGACATGACCGTCTAATGTTTTTTTGGGGGCCAACTGATATCGCTTTTGATATCAGACCTGGCGTTTGCGCATCGTGCAGCGCACCAAAATCGCGCGATGCGACGGCAGCCGTGCGGCCCGCTCAGCCAGAGCGGTAGCGGTGGCGCATGCCAAAAACCGAGCATGCATATCGAAAAAGCTTCGTTCCGCTGCATACGGCTGCTTCTTACACTGGGCGCACTTGTTATGACGAGTTCCGCGCCTGATGACGACTTCCAACCTGCACCGCCAACCGGCCCTGCCGCTCTATGAGCGGATCAAGGGCACGCTGCGCGAGGGCATTCTCAGTGGCCACTACGCGCCGGCATCACTGCTGCCGTCGGAAGCGGCCCTGGGCGAGCAGTTCAACGCCAGCCGCATCACCGTGCGTCAGGCGTTGGCCGATCTGCAGAACGAAGGGCTGATCTTCCGCCGCCACGGAAAAGGCACGTTTGTCAGCCAACCCAAGGCGTTCCAGAACGTGACGGCGCTGCAGGGCTTTGCCGAGGCGATGTCGGCACAAGGTCATGCCATTCGCAACCATGTGCTGAAGCTGCGGACAGTGCCCGCGCCGACCGATGTGGCACAGGCGCTGCAACTGCCGTCCGGTTCGCCCGTCACCGAATTGCTTCGCGTGCGGTTGCTGGATCAATTGCCGGTGTCGCTTGAGGTGACGTGGCTGCCGGAAGCACTTGGCAGCATCGTCGCCCGAGCGGACCTCGTCGCGCGCGATGTGTTTCTTGTGCTGGAGCAGGACGCAGGTGTGGCGCTCGGCCACGCGACGCTCGCCATTGATGCGGCATTGGCTGACCACGCCACCGCCGCAGCGCTCGACACGGGCGCGGGCGCAGCGCTGCTGCGCGTGGAGCGCCTGACGCATGACGCACAAGGCACGCCCATCGACTTTGAACGCCTCTATTTTCGTGGCGACGCTTTCCAGTACCGGCTCCGCCTGGATCGGCAAGTGGCGGCGCACGCGCAATCCATCCTTCCTCTGCAAGGCACTGTATGAACACGTTGGAACTGGAGTACGACCTCGTCGTCGTGGGCGGAGGCACGGCCGGCCCGATGGCGGCCATCAAAGCAAAAGAACGCAACCCCGCGCTGCGCGTGTTGCTGATCGACAAGGCGCACGTGAAGCGCAGCGGCGCCATCTCGATGGGCATGGATGGGCTGAACAACGCCGTCATTCCCGGGCATGCCACGCCGGAGCAATACACGCGCGAAATCACGCTGGCCAACGATGGCATCGTCGACCAATCGGCCGTGTATGCGTATGCACAGCACAGCTTTGCCACCATCGAGCAGCTCGACCGCTGGGGCGTGAAGTTCGAGAAGGACGAAACCGGCGACTACGCCGTCAAGAAGGTCCACCACATGGGCAGCTACGTGCTGCCGATGCCGGAGGGCCACGACATCAAAAAGGTGCTGTATCGGCAGCTCAAGCGTGCGCGAGTCGAGATCACCAACCGCATTGTCGTCACCCGTGTGCTGACGGATGCCAATGGCGCGGCTTGCGGCGTGCTCGGGTTCGATTGCCGCACTGCAGATTTTCTCGTGGTGCGCGCAAAGGCCGTGGTGCTGAGCTGCGGGGCTGCGGGGCGGCTTGGTTTGCCATCGTCGGGCTACCTGATGGGCACGTATGAGAACCCCACTAACGCAGGCGATGGCTATGCGATGGCGTATCACGCGGGCGCAGAGCTTGCCAACCTGGAATGCTTCCAGATCAACCCGCTCATCAAGGATTACAACGGCCCCGCCTGCGCGTATGTGACCGGCCCGCTGGGTGGCTACACCGCCAACGCCCACGGCGAACGCTTCATCCAGTGCGATTACTGGAGCGGCCAGATGATGTGGGAGTTCTACCAGGAGCTGCAGGGTGGGAAGGGCCCGGTATTTCTCAAGCTCGACCATCTGGCAGAAGAAACCATCCAGACCATCGAGACCATCCTGCACACCAACGAGCGACCCAGCCGCGGCCGCTTCCACGCCGGGCGCGGCACCGATTACCGCACGCAGATGGTGGAGATGCACATCTCGGAAATCGGCTTCTGCAGCGGGCATAGCGCGTCGGGCGTACACGTGAACGCGCGCGCGGAGACAACGGTGTGCGGGCTCTACGCCGCCGGCGACATGGCCGCCGTGCCGCACAACTACATGCTCGGCGCGTTCACGTATGGCTGGTTTGCGGGGCAGAACGCGGCGGACTACATCGCCGGCCGGCAAGGCGACGCCCGCATCGACGCCGAACAGATCACCCACGAGCGAGCGCGCATCTTTGCGCCGTTGCAGCGCGATCACGGCCTGGCTCCCGCCCAAGTGGAATACAAGCTGCGCCGCATGGTGAACGACTACCTGCAGCCGCCCAAGGTCACGCGCAAGATGGAGATCGGCCTGCGCCGCTTCGACGAGATTGCCGAAGACATCACGCACCTGCACGCGCGCAACCCGCACGAGCTGATGCGGTCAATGGAAGTCAGCTTCATCCGCGATTGCGCTGAGATGGCCGCACGCGCCTCACTCTTCCGCACCGAGAGCCGCTGGGGCCTGTATCACCACCGCGTGGACTACCCCGAGCGCGACGACGCCAACTGGTTCTGCCACACGCGCTTGTACAAGGACGCGCATGGCGCCATGGCCAGCCGCAAGCAGGCGGTTGAACCGTACGCCATCCCTGTCGATGTGCTCGGCACCGATTCCTACGCGCACCTGCGCATTCCGAAGGCTGCATGACCATGCAACAGACGACTGTTCATTTCACCCACACGCCGCACGACGTCACCTCACGCAGCAGTGCGCCCGTCACCATCGACGAAGCCAAGTGCATTGCCGATAAGGGCTGCACCGTGTGCGTCGACGTCTGCCCGCTCGACCTGCTGGCCATTGATCTGACCAAGGGCAAGGCCTTCATGCAATTCGACGAATGCTGGTACTGCATGCCCTGCGAGCAGGACTGCCCGACAGGCGCGGTCAGGGTCGACATCCCGTACCTGTTGCGCTGAGGTGACGATGACAACAACCCTCCTGGCGCGCCTGCGCGACGCAGATGCCACCACCCGCCGCGTTGCCCTGCTGCAGATCGCGGATGAAGAAGACGCCGATGCGCTGCCCAACGTGATTGCGCTGCTTGCGCACGACCCCGCGCCGGAGGTTCGACTCGAAGCGGCGCGCATCCTGGCGACATGGGAGCAGCCGGATACCGTGGCCGCGCTCGCCCGCGCGTTGGAAGACGTGGATGGCGCCGTGCGTGATGCGGCGGCAATCGGCCTGGGGGATTTGAAATCGCCCGACTCTGCGCCTGCGCTGTTGCCTTACGTAGACCACGCGAGCGCCTTTGTACGCGCCGCCGCGTTGCGCGGGCTTCGTGAGTTGCGCGTGCCCGAGAGCGAAACGCCCGCTCTGCACGCCTTGCGTGACGCCGACGCCGCCGTGCGCCGTGAGGCCGTTGCGGTGCTCGGCTGGCGCAAGCATGTGGGGGCATTGCCTGCATTGGCGGAACGCGCGCGTCATGACGCAGATGCCGAGGTACGCCGTGCCGCAGTGGGTGCCCTCGGCCTTGCCACCGATGCCACCGTGCTGCCGGCGCTGCTGGATGCACTGCACGACACCGCATGGCGCGTGCGCGAGGAAAGCGCCAGCACGCTCGGCAAGCTGCGGGCGCTCGCGCCTGACCCGGACGTCACGCAAGCGTTGGTCGATGCGCTGGCAGATGCGTATTGGCAAGTCCGTCTGCAAGCCGCCCGCGCGCTGGGCCGGTGGCGCGCCGCGCATGCCGTGGATGCGCTCGCCGCGCTGCTCGCGCACCCGATCAGCAATCTGCGCAAGGAGGCTGCGCTCGCATTGGGCGAGACCGGCGATGCCTCTGCCCTGCCCGCGTTGCGCACAGCAGAAGGCGATAGCGACCCGGAAGTCGTCAAGGCCGTGCGGATCGCATTGGCACAGATCGAGGGCGCCCGTGCAGCCGCCTGAGCACATCGACAACGACATCGCACAAGGCCGGTTGCGCCTGCACTGGGCGGACGCCATTGTGGCGCTAAGCCACGTGATGTTGCGCAAGGCATGCCGCTGTGCGGAGTGCCAGTTCAAGCGCCATCACGGCACGCCCATCAACGTGCCGGCCAACGTGCGCGTCACCACCGTCGAGCCCGCTGGTTACGGTATGCAACTGGTGTTCAGCGATGGGCATGCGCGCGGCATTTATCCGTGGGCGTATCTGGCCGAGTTAGCCGCAACTGCCGCGGCCGGCTGAACGTGGCGGGCTCGCATCCATCAGAAGTTGCCGAACCGGCCAACCCAGGCGGCGGCGCCTTTGCTATGGCCCTTGATTGCGGCGTCCAGTTCAGCGCGCGTGAGCCCATTGGGCAGCGCGTCCGGCGCCAGATCCGTGGCGATTAGCACAAAGACGTAGTGGTGCATGCCGGTGCCCTTGGGCGGACACGGCCCGAGGTAGGCCGGCTTGCCGATGGCGTTCTGGCCCATGCGCAAAGCACCGCCGGTGCCAGCGCCTTCGGGCAGGCTCGTCTGCGCAGCCGGGATGCCGTAGGCCATCCAGTGGTTCACGCCCAGGCCGCCCGCGCCCTGCGGGTCGGTGGCGATCAGCACGAGGCTGTTGGTACCGGCGGGCACGTTGGACCAGTGCACCGGCGGCGAGACGTTGTCTCCCGTGCAGTTGGCGTTGGCGGGGTTCTTGCCGGCGTATTTGCGGTCCATGACGCCGTTGTCGGCAAACGCGGGGGACTCGACGGTGAACGTGCCATCGGCCTGCGCATGCACATGCGGCACAGCAGACAGGCACGCCAGCGACAACAACGCGCGAAACAGGGTTGGCTTCAAGGCAGGTCTCCTGGCAGGAAAAGCGGCAAACGGGCACAACAATACGCGAATGCGCAGCCCGTGCGCAGAGGCATCAACGCACAGATGGACGTCAGATTGCCGTGCGACAATACCGCGCCCCAGCGCAGCGTTTGCCGCGCGCTCTTGCCTGACCTGACCATAGGAGAACCGGACGCATGTTCGGCGATATCACGCGTTTTCTGCTCGACACGATCTTCTCGCTCTTTGGCGCGGCACTGCTGCTGCGCGCCTGGACGCAAGCGGTGCGGCTGTCACCGCGCAATCCGCTGTCGCAGGCCATCTTCCAGTTGACCGGCTGGCTGGTGCATCCGCTGCGCCGCGTGATTCCGGCCACGGGCTATATCGATTGGTCGTCGCTGGTGGCGGCCTATGCCACGGCGCTTGTGTATCTGTTCCTGCTGCTGGCATCGGTGGGCGTGAGCCCGATGGCGCTCGTGCCGATGGGCTTTGTGGCGGCGCTCTTTACGGTGCTCAAGTGGGCGTTCAACGTTCTGGTGTGGGTGACCATTGCGTCGGCCGTGCTGTCATGGATGGGGCCGGCATCGCCCATGGGCGCGGTATTGAACACGCTGGTCGATCCGCTGTTGCGCCCGATCCGCCGCGTGGTGCCGCCGCTGGGCGGCCGGCTCGATCTGTCTCCGCTGATCCTGCTGGTGATTGCGCAGGTGATCGTGATCGCGCTGTCGCATCTGTCGCTCTCGCCGTTGTTCATGTGAGGGCGGCACGCGCCTTGCTCGACTGAGGGATATGCCGGCCGCTGCATCTGGCCGGCACCTCAGGAGGACATCATGAACGCATGGAAAACAGCGCTGGTCTGCGCGATTGTCGTGCTGGCTCCCACGCTCACGGCGTGTACGGCAGGCGGCGCAGTGGCAGGCGGTGTGGCCGGCCACGAGATCACGCATAGCACAGCCGGGACGATCGGGGGTGCCGCAGCCGGCGCCGTCATCGGGCACGAGCTGAGCAAGTAACCAAGTAATCAAGTAATCAATACAGCGGCCGACCAGCCGCTTTTTTTTCAGGCTTGCGCAAACAACGCCCGGTAGGCGCTGGGTGACGTGTGATACGTCCGGCTGAAATGCTGCCGCAGCGATACCGCGCTGCCGAACCCCGCCAGTTGCGCAATCGCTTCGACCGGCTGGCGTGTGGTCTCCAGCATGCGCTGCGCATAGGCCAGACGCTGCCCGAGCAACCATTGGCCGACGGTGGTTCCCGTCAACTCACGAAAGCGCCGCGTGAAATTGCGGCGGCTCATGGCCGCGCGCTCGGCCAGCGAGTCGAGCGAATGTGGCTCCGCCAGGTTGGCCACCGTCCAGTTCAACAGGTCCGACAGGCGATCGCCGCCTGGCGCATCGTGCAGCGGTTGCTCGATGTATTGCGCCTGGCCGCCCTGCCGGTGAGGCGCCACCACCAGCCGCCGTGCAATCCGGTTGGCCACCTCCGCGCCATGCCAGCGGCGCACCAGGTGCAGGCAGCAATCCAGCCCGGCGGCCGTGCCTGCGGATGTCACCAGCCGGCCGTCGGCGGCGTCCAGATACAGCACATCCGGTACAAGCTTCACACGCGGGTAGCGCTGCGAGAACGCATCGGCGGCGCTCCAGTGCGTGGTTGCCTCATGGCCGTCGAGCACACCTGCCTCCGCCAGCACAAAGGCGCCCAGGCACAGGCCGACCACCGTAGCGCCGCGCGCGTAGGCGTCGCGTACCACGTTCACCATGGCCGCCGGCGGCCGCTCCTTCGTATCGCGCCATGACGGCACGATCAGCACGTCGGCGCGGGCAGCGTCTTCAAGTGTGAAGTCGGTCTGCACGGCAAACCCGGCAGTGGTGCGCAGGCCGCCCTTCCTGGCCGGCTCCCCCGCACAGATGCGCAGGTTGTAGGACGGCAGCCCCGCCCAGATGCGGTCTTCAAACACGAGACACGGCACGGACAGGTGAAACGGGCTGATGTCGTTGAATGCCAGAACGGCGATTTCCTGAGGATGCTGAGTTTGCTGAGGTGGCATACGGGGCTCCGCGCTTTGGCCCGATTCTTTCGATAAACGTCTTCCGGGCCACTGTCGGGAAGGATAGACATTCGCGAAGATGCTGTCCACGGGCTCACGCAACTGCCCGCTCCAACCGACCTTGAGGAGTCAGCCATGACCACGAACAACACCCCGAAGCGCGCCCTGATCGTCATTGATGTGCAGAACGAATACTTCACGGGCGGCTTGCCGATCGAGTATCCGGACCCGCAACAGACTGTGGCCAACGTTGGTGCTGCCATGGATGCGGCGCGCGAAGCCGGCATTCCGGTGATCGTCGTGCAGCAGACCTCGCCGGCCAGCTCGCCGCTGTTTGCCATCGACACCGATGGCTGGCAACTGCACCCGGTGGTGGCATCGCGCCCGCATGACCACTATCTGCGCAAGCTGCTGCCCAGCGCCTATCCGGAGACGGACCTGGCGCAATGGCTGGAAGCACGCGGCATCGATACGCTCGCCGTGGTCGGCTACATGACGCACAACTGCGACGCATCGACCATCAACCACGCCCTGCACAACGGCACGGCGGTGGAGTTCCTGCACGATGCATCAGGCGCGGTGCCGTATCAGAACCAAGCCGGCTTTGCGAGTGCGGAAGAGATCCACCGCGTGTTCAGCGTGGTGCTGCAATCGCGCTTCGCGGCGGTGATGTCGACCCAGGAATGGGTGCACAGCGTGAAGACCGGCGCGGTGCCGGTGCGCGACAACATCTACAAGTCGAATCAGCGGGCGCGCGGGCTGCTCAAGGATGAAGTGGCGCAACAGGCAGCCTGACCGTTCAGCCGGCCGCCCCTTCTTCGGCCGGCAGAAACCCGCGGAACGACACCTCCACCTGCTCCACCATCGACGCCGATGTGGCTTCGCGCAGGGCCGCCAGCAACGCATCGAACGCGCTTTCCACGGAGGCGCGGTCGGTGGCCTCGACCAGGCGCTGGCGGATCGGATGCTCGGCCGAGCTGAATGTGCGTGCCGCAATGTCCATGAGGTACATGCGCGCCGCCGCCAGCGAACGCTTGCGCGCCGGTGCTGCGGAGGCACCCGCCTTGGGTGCTTCGGGTGCCTCGGGCTGCGGCTCGGCCACCTGAACGAAGACGGCGTCGCCGGCAACATCGGTTGCGCTCTGAATGAACCCGGCCTGCATCAGCTCGAACACGGCCTGCGCCTCCAGGCCGAGCTGACCGGCACGCACGGCAAGGTCCTCGCCCGTGACGTGGCCATCCACCATGATCAGCAGTGCTCGGCTTGTGCGGCTGAGCGCGCCGTTGCGCGTGGCAATTTCACGGCGCCCCGCGTCGGTTTTTTCGAATCGTGCAGATAACCCCTGCATGGCAGCCTCCTATCCTCCCCCGAAGATCGGCACAACATAGGGTGGCTTGTTTGCAGAATCGTGAAACCAGGACGCCTCCCTCTCAGGCGGCACCGGGCAAACGCTTGCACTCAGGTGGATGTCGGCAAATCCAGACACCCTCCCCCGGAGGGGGGCTGACAACGCGCACGTATCGTTGATGCGGCCGCCGCCGGCATGGCCTGACGCCGCATCGCCGGCCCGCTATTGCCTGCGCGTTCTTCCAGCTCTACTATTTGTTGTTACCGGTACCAAAATCGCATCACAAGCCTCCGGAAACCTCCACGCCGATTCCCCGCAGAGGGAACCCAGTTCCACATCACGACCGAGACACCATGCCCACCCAACCCCCACGCAGACTACGCAGCCAGCTTTGGTTCGACGATCCGAGCCACGCAGACATGACTGCCCTCTATGTCGAACGCTTCATGAACTACGGCCTGACGCGCGAAGAGCTGCAGTCGGGCCGGCCGATCATCGGCATTGCACAAACGGGTAACGATTTGGCGCCGTGCAATCGGCACCACCTGGAACTGGCGCAGCGTGTGAAGGCCGGCATACGGGACGCGGGCGGCATTCCGATGGAGTTTCCGGTTCACCCGCTTGCCGAACAAAGCCGCCGCCCGACCGCTGCGCTCGACCGCAATCTCGCCTATCTCGGCCTGGTGGAGATCTTGCACGGGTTCCCGCTTGACGGTGTTGTGCTGACGACCGGTTGCGACAAGACCACGCCCGCCTGCCTGATGGCCGCCGCCACGGTCGACCTGCCGGCAATCGTGCTGTCTGGCGGGCCGATGCTGGACGGCTGGCACGATGGCAGACGGGTCGGCTCCGGCACCGTCATCTGGCATGCGCGCAACCGGCTGGCTGCCGGCGACATCGACTACGAAGGCTTCATGGAGTTGACCACCGCGTCGTCACCGTCGATCGGCCACTGCAACACGATGGGCACCGCGCTTTCGATGAACAGCCTGGCCGAAGCGCTGGGCATGTCGCTGCCTGGGTGTGCCAGCATTCCGGCGGCGTATCGGGAGCGCGGACAAATGGCCTATGCCACCGGCAAGCGCATCGTCGACCTGGTGCACGAAGACATTCGCCCCTCGAAAATCATGACGCGCGCGGCGTTCGAGAACGCCATCATGGTGGCCTCGGCGCTGGGCGCGTCGACCAACTGCCCTCCTCACCTCATCGCCATCGCGCGCCACATGGGCGTGGAACTGAGCCTCGAAGACTGGCAGCGCCACGGAGAATCGGTTCCGCTTCTGGTGAACTGCATGCCGGCAGGCGAATACCTGGGTGAGAGCTTCCACCGCTCGGGCGGCGTGCCGGCCGTATTGCGCCAGCTCGACGCGGGCGGCTTGCTGCGGCGCGATTGCCCCACCGTGTCGGGCCGCATGATCGGCGCGATTGCCGATGCCGCCCCTGCCGCCGACAGCGACGTGATTTTTCCTGTGGATGCACCGCTGAAGCACCGCGCGGGGTTCATCGTGCTGTCGGGCAACTTCTTCGACAGCGCCATCATGAAGATGTCGGTGGTGGGCGAGGCGTTCCGGCAAACCTACCTGAGCGAACCCGGCGCGGAAAACGTCTTCGAGACGCGAGCGATCGTCTTCGATGGCCCCGAGGACTATCACGCCCGCATCAACGATCCGGCCCTCGCCATTGACGAGCGCTGCATCCTGGTCATCCGTGGCTGCGGAACGGTCGGCTATCCGGGCAGTGCCGAGGTCGTCAACATGGCACCGCCGGCGGCGCTCGTTAAGCAAGGGATCGAATCGCTGCCGTGCATGGGCGATGGCCGGCAGAGCGGCACCTCCGCAAGCCCGTCCATCTTGAACATGTCTCCGGAGGCGGCAGCGGGTGGCGGCCTCGCGCTATTGCGCACGGGCGACCGCATCCGCGTGGACCTCAATGCGCGCAAGGTTGATGTATTGATCGACGCGGACGAGCTTGAACGCCGCCGTGAAAGCGCAACGTTCAGCGTGCCGCAGTCACAAACGCCTTGGCAGGAAATCTATCGAAAGTTCGTCGGGCAGCTTTCAACAGGCGGATGCCTGGAGCCGGCAACGCTGTATCTGAATGTCATCGAGACGCGCGGCAATCCACGGCACTCGCATTGACGCAGGAAGCAGCCGGCGGCGCGCTGCCGGCTACGCACTCTCGCGCTCGACAACGCTGAATTCGATGTGCGAGAGCTTGCGCGCGCCCGTGGCCTCGCTAACGCCCAGCGCATCGAGCAATACCTCGCCCGTGCGCAGCCCGATGCCATAGGCATCGACGGAGATCGTCGTGATGGTCGGGTGGCAACACCACGCGACTTCAAAATTGCCGAACCCTGCAACAGCGATGTCGCCGGGCACGGACAGGCCGCGCCGATGGCATTCCATGATGGCGCCGAATGCGGACATGTCGCTCACGCACATCACGGCATCGGTATCGGGCCACGCTTCCAGCAAGGCGGCCATGGCAGGCCCGCCGTGGCTCATGGTGATGGGCGAGTCGCCCAGGCGGATCACGCGCGGCTCGCCAAGGCCAAGCGCCTTGATTCCGCTTACGTATCCGCGCAGGCGGTCCGTACCGCGCCGGTCCAGCTCGCTTGCGCCGCACAGGAAACCGATGCGCCGGTAGCCCCGCGCGTACAGGTGACGCAGCATCGCGAGCGACGCCTTGGCGTTCGAGAACCCGACCGCCTTATCGATCGGGCGCTCAGGCAGATCCCACATCTCGACGATCGGGATGCCGGCGCGCTCCAGTAGCGCGCGCGTGCCTGCACTGTGGTGGCGCCCTGTCAATGCGATGCCACGCGGCTGATGGCGCAGAAGCGACTTCACCAGCGCCTCTTCCTGGTCGAGGTGGTAATCGGTGTCACCCAGCAGCAATTGCAGGCCATGCGGCGCAAGCGCATCCGTCAGCCCGCGCACGGTATCGGCAAAGTTGGAACTGGCCAGCGACGGCACCAAGGCAGCGACGAATTCCGACCGGCCGCTGGACAGCATCCCGGCAGCGGCCGTTGCAACGTAACCGAGCGCATCGATGGCCTGTTGCACACGGGCACGGGTTGCGGGCGACACGCTGCCGCCTGCCAGCACCCGCGATACCGTCATCTTCGACACGCCGGCAATGCGCGCCACATCGGACATGCGAGGAGGTGTGGGGCCGGTGGTCATTGAGAAACGTCTATGCGCAAGGGGAAAGAGGAAAGGGAGTGGCGATCATAGCGGAACCGGCGATGATGCAGCCGGGCGCTAGGCCTGCGCCAGCGCGCGGCCGATGCGGTCCGCCATGCCGGCAACACCAACAACGAGGCGCTTCTCCCTGCGGGCATCCAGTCGGCCGATGGGCACGCTGGAACTCACGGCAACGTGCTTTCCCAGCGGCGTGACACCGACGAACGCAGCAAAGCAGGCCAGCCCCGCTACCACCTCCTCACGCTCCGTCGCCAGCCCCCGCACGCGAATGCTTTCAAGCTCGTGGAGGAGATCGGCCCGGCGCGTGGTGGTGCGCTCCGTCATGGCGGCAAGACGGGCAGGCAGCAGCGCGCACACCGCTTCGTCATCAAAGCTGGCGAGAAGCGCCTTGCCCAGCGCGCAGCAATGCGCCGGCAGGCGCAGGCCGACATCCGACACAAGGCGGACCGGCCGCGGCGCATCCTCTCGCGCGATGTACACGACTTCCGTGCCGTCGAGCACGGCAAGCTGGACGACCTCGTTGTGTGTGGCCACGAAGGCGGCGGACTCACGCCGGAACGCGGCCAACAAGCTGTCGTGGCGGAAATAGGCGTTGCCCAGCTCAAACAGGGTCAGGCCGATCAGATAGCCGTCGGCCCGCTTTTCGATCCAGCGGCGCTTTTCCAGAGACTCCAGCAGCAGGTACAGCGTGCTTCGGGACATGCCCGTCGCCTGCGCCAATGCGGCCGGACGGACGGGAGACGTTGCCGCGCAAAGTATTTCCAGCACGTCATGAATACGCTTGAGTGCTGGCACCTCGTAGTCTGTCTTCACAGAAAACCTGCTCCGCTCATGATTGGCTCGATTGTCCAACAGGTTGGAAATTGCGTCACCGTGTTGGACACCCCGCATCGCCGTCTCTACGATCACGCGGGTTCCCTGCCAACACGGGTGTCCAATTTATGGAGCGCACATGACCGCCATCGCCAACTATTTGCCGCACGATCTGGAGCAATCAACGCTCGTTGGTCGGGTCTGGCGTACGACTGCCAACGGCGAGGGGCCTTCTGTCGTGGTGGTGCGCAATGGTGTCGTGTTCGACATCACGGAAGCCGTGCCAACGGTGGCAGATCTGTTCGAGCATCCTGACGCACTGGCCGTGGCCCGGCAGGCATCGGGCGAAAACCTGGGCCGCGTCGAACCGCTTGTCGAACGCTCCCTGGCCGTCGATCGCACGGGCAGCGCGCCAACCCTGCTTGCGCCGAACGACCTCCAGGCGATCAAGGCGTGCGGGGTGACGTTCGCGGTCAGCCTGATCGAGCGGGTGATCGAAGAACAGGCCGGCGGCGACCCGGCCAAGGCCCGCGACGTGCGCGAGTCGATTGTCGGCGTGGTGGGCTCGGACCTCTCCAAGATCGAGCCCGGCTCCGATGCTGCCATGCGGCTCAAGGAGGAACTGCAGCGCCGGGGCGCATGGTCGCAGTACATGGAAGTCGGTATCGGCCCAGATGCGGAAGTGTTCTCCAAATCGCAGCCGATGTCGGCGGTCGGGTTCGGCGCCGACGTGGGCCTGCATCCGGCCTCGCGCTGGAACAACCCGGAGCCGGAGATCGTGCTGGCGGTCAGCAGCGCCGGCCATGTCCTCGGGGCAGCGCTCGGCAACGACGTGAACTTGCGCGACATCGAAGGGCGTTCGGCATTGCTGCTGGGCAAATGCAAGGACAACAACGGCTCCTGCGCGATCGGCCCGTTTGTGCGCCTGTTTGACGAGCACTTCACGATCGACACGATTCGCGCGACGCAGGTGTCGCTGCGTGTTGAAGGCACGGACGACGACTTCACGCTCGACGGCGTAAGCCACATGAGCGAGATCAGCCGCGACCCGCTCGACCTCGTCGCCCAGACCTGC
This sequence comes from Ralstonia sp. GX3-BWBA, assembly GCF_003290055.1. Lineage (NCBI taxonomy): Bacteria > Pseudomonadati > Pseudomonadota > Betaproteobacteria > Burkholderiales > Burkholderiaceae > Ralstonia > Ralstonia sp. GX3-BWBA. The sequence continues at coordinate 120,063 of NZ_QMKS01000024.1, forward strand.
GGGCCGCATCACCAGTACCCAGACGGCTTCATGCTGTTTCTCGGCACGATGTTCTCGCCGATCAAGGACCGTGACGCACCGGGTGCCGGCTTCACACACCACCTCGGCGACCGCGTAACGATCAGCGCCCCTGCGCTCGGCGCGCTCGTCAACACGGTACGCCTGTCGACAGAGATCGCGCCGTGGACGTTCGGTGTCCGCGCCCTGTATCGCAACCTGGCGGCACGCGGGCTCGTCCGTCAGGGCTGACCTATCGTCGCTACCGAAACCGCCTCAGAAAACGCCACCGCACAGTCCGTGGAAGGCAGCCCCTTGACCGGCGCGCGGAACGTGAACAATCCGCCGGCAAGCGGCTGCTCCCGCAACGCCTCGTCCGTCAGGCCCTTTCGGGCGGTGGTTGCATAGACCGTCTGCAAGTCATCGCCGCCAAATGCGAGCTTGGTGATGTTGGAACACGGGAAGTCGACGCGCCCGATGCACCGGCCGTCGGGCGAGAACCGCTCGATCCGTCCTCCGCCAAACAGCGCGACCCACACGCACCCTTCTTCGTCGACCGCCATCCCGTCCGGGTAGCCGGTACCCTCGATCGCAGTGAAGACGCGCTTGCGTTGCAGGCTGCCGTCGTCGGCGAGGTCAAAGGCATAGACCACACGCTGCAAGGTATCTGTGTGATACAGCGTGCGGCCGTCGGGGCTCGCGGTCGGGCCATTCGTAATCACGTAGCCTGAATCGCGCACGCTCAGCCCGCCATCCAGACCGACGCGGTAGAGCTGCCCGCTCGGCTCGCGCTCCCCATCGTCCATCGAGCCAAACCACAGTGCCCCGGTGCGATCGACAAAGCCGTCGTTCAGACGGTTTCCCGGCCGATCGGTCTCGACCGGCAACACGCGACTGAAGCTGCCCGTTGCAAACGCGAACCGGTAAAGGCCGCCCTGCACGCCGCAGATCCAGTTGCCATCAACGCAAGGCAGCGCAAAGCCGATCTGGCCGGGCGCGACCCAGCTACGGCACACAGCGGTATCGGAGTCATATCGGTAGAGCCGTCTGCCTTTGATATCGACAAAGACCACGCAGCGCGATGCGGCGTGCCACACCGCGCCTTCGCCCAGCGTTGCCGCTACGCGCCAGACGCATTCCGGAATGATTTGCGCCTTCATCCGCCGTACCACCCAGCATCGACAAAGTACTCACGCGCCGTGCAACGCGCGGCATCGTCTGACGCAAGAAACAAGGCCATCCGCGCCACGTGTTCCGGCTCGACACGCTCATGCAGGCATTGCTCGGCCAGCAGCTTGGCTTCGCTCTCTGGCGATTGCCAAAGTGCCATCTGCCGCGGCGTGCGGACAGCGCCGGGCACGATGCAATTGACGCGGATACCGAATCCGCCAAGGTCGCGCGCAAGCCCACGCGTCAGGCCTTCAATGCCGGCCTTGGCCGTCATGTAGATGGCGAGGTCCGGCTGGGCAAGATGCCACGAGATGGACCCGAGGTTCAGGACCACGCCGCGCCCCAGCTTCTTCATGCCGGGCAGCACGGCTTGCGCGCAGAAGAACTGATGGCGCAGGTTCACCTCGATGCGGTTGTCCCAATAGGCCTGCGACACCGTTCCAATTTGATGGCGGTCATCATTCGCGGCGTTGTTGATCAGCACTTCGATGGGGCCCGTTTCGGCTTCAATGTCCGAGAACGTGGTGTTCAGCGCGTCGATATCGCGCAGGTCGCAGTAGCGGAAGACCGGCGGATGCACGCACTCGCCCAGCGACGCCGCCAGCGCCTCTGAGTCCGCACCCGCAATATCCAGAAACGTAACGCGCGCGCCCTGTTTGGCAAAGCCTTCGACGATGGCAGCACCAATGCCGCTACCGCCGCCGGTAATCAAAACGTTCTTGCTAACAAGGCTCGGATAAATTGCATAAGACATAGGAGATTCCAGTTACAGCAAAAGGGATAAAGCCCGAAGCGCAAATTCAGCGGCGGCCGGAGCGCGAGATGACATCCACCCAGACGGCCAGTACGAGGATGCCGCCCTTGACGATCATCTGCCAGTACGCATCCACGTCGAGCATGGACATGCCGTTGTCGAGACTGGCCATGACGAGCGCGCCGACCAGCGCGCCGTAGACCGTGCCCGCGCCGCCGCGCATTGACGTGCCCCCGATAAAGCAGGCCGCGATGGCATCCAGCTCGCCCATGGTTCCGGCGGACGGTGAGCCCGCAGCGAGACGCGCCGTATTGACGATGCCGGCGAACGCACACATCAGGCCCATGAGCCCGAAGATGGCCAGCTTCACGCGATCGGTGTTGATGCCCGACAGGCGCGTGGCCTCCAGGTTCGAACCCACGGAGTAGATACGGCGCCCGAACACGGTCTGGCTGGCAATCCACGAAAAAATGCCCAGTAGCGCCAGAACGAGCAAAACGGGCACCGGGATACCGCCATAACTGTTGAGCGTGGCGACAAATGCAACGATGACCGCGCCCGCAACAATCAACTTGGCGACGTCTTGCCATAGCGGGGCGACGTCAAGTTCATAGCGGCGGTGCTCACGCCGCTGCCTGATCACCACGAACACCAACAGGCAGAAGATCAGCACCGCCATCAGGTCACCCACCCGGCGGGGCAGATAGCCCTGGCCGATCAGCACGAAGCTGTCCGACACCGGCGCAATCGTCGAGCCATGTGTGAGGCCGAGCAGGATGCCGCGATACGCGAGCATGCCGCCCAGGCCAACGATGAAGGACGGAACGCCCCGGTAGGTTGACCACCATCCGTTGAACAGACCCATGGCCACCCCAAGCAGAAGCACCACAGGCACCGTCGCGACAATTGGCCAACCCAGTCCTTGATCGAGGATGGCAGCCACGCCGCCAAGCAAGCCCAACAGCGAACCGACGGAGAGATCGATCTCGCCCGCGATGATGACGAACACCATCCCGCAGGCCAGCATCCCCGTAATGGACATCTGCCGCAGCAGATTGGAGAGATTGCGAGGCGACGTAAATGCACCGTCGGTCAGCATCGAAAAGAACAGCCAGATCGCGGCCACGGCAATCAGCAACGCCAGGATCTTGTAGCGTGCGAAGAGTTGCCTCAGGCGCTGGGTTGCCTTGAGCGTGCTACGCGAAGGGTCCACCCCGCCGGCGGCTTGTGGGCTCGTCTGAGAAGTCATGCGTGGCCTACCTGATGAAAAGTGGATGCGTGCCGCACCGGTTGAATGGCTGCGGTCAGAATGTGTTCCTGCGTCAGCCCGTCGTTCACGAAGTCGCCACGCAGCTCACCCTCGCCGATCACCAGCACGCGATCCGAAATGCCGAGCACTTCCGGCAGCTCCGATGAAATGACGATGATGGCCATGCCGCGTTTGACCAAGTCGCCGATCAGCTTGTAGATCTCGTACTTGGCGCCGACATCCACACCGCGGGTCGGCTCATCCAGAATCAGGACGCGCGGCTCGGTAAGCAGCATGCGAGTGAGGACGGCCTTTTGCTGATTGCCGCCCGACAGGCTGGCAATCGGCAGCATCGGATGCGCGGCACGCACGGCAAGCCGCCGCATCTCCTTGCGAATCGTGTCGAGTTCGGCCGCGCCGTCAATGCGCCCGAGACGCGAAAAACGCTGGAGGACTGCGAGCGTGATGTTGTGGCCGACACTCATCAGCGAGACGATGCCGTGACGTTTGCGGTCTTCCGGCACCATCGCAATGCCCGCACGAATGGCGTCAAGCGGCGCCCGGACTTTCAACGGTTTTCCGTCCAGTTCGAGCTCCACCTCACTGGCGCCTTCATACGCGCCAAAAACCGCCTGCATCAGCTCGGTGCGCCCTGCGCCGACCAGCCCCGCCACGCCAAGAATTTCACCCCGCCGCACCGAGAAAGACACATCGTTGACCCGCTTGCGAGCCGGGTTGTTCGCGTCGTAGCACGTCACATTGCGCGCCTCGAAAACAACCTCCCCGATGGGATGGGGTTCGCGCGGGAACAGTTGCGTAATCTCCCGCCCGACCATCTGCGCGATGATGCGGTCGGTGGTCAGGTCCGGCATCGGCGCGGTGGACACATGGCGGCCGTCGCGGATGACGGTGACCGTGTCGCACACTGCTTCCACCTCGTCGAGCTTGTGCGAGATGTAGACACACGCAATGCCGCGCGCCTTCAGGTCGCGGACGATATCGAGCAGGATGCGCGTTTCAGCCGCCGTAAGCGACGACGATGGCTCGTCCAGAATCAGCAGCTTGGCGCGCTTGTTGAGCGCCTTGGCGATTTCAATCAGTTGCTGATGGCCGCCACCGTAGTGCATCACAGGCAACGCGACGTTGATGCCCTGAATGTTCAGGTCACGCAGCAACTTGTCCGCACCCTGGTACATGGCCGAGTAGTTCATCCGGCCGCCGGGCAGCGTAATCTCGTTGCCGAGATAGATGTTCTCCGCCACCGACAATTCCGGCACCAGCATCAGTTCCTGATGGATGATGACGATGCCCGCACGCTCCGTGTCTCGAATGCCGCCGGCTTGGAGCGGTCGGCCTTCCCAGAGAATTTCGCCATCCCAGGTGCCGCTCGGGTACACACCGGAAAGCACCTTCATGAGCGTTGATTTTCCGGCGCCGTTCTCGCCGCACAGGCCAACACACTCGCCCGGCCTCACGGCCAGGTTGATACCGTCGAGCGCCTTCACACCGTCAAACGTCTTGACGATGCCGCGCATCTGCAACAGAGGTTCAGACATGCCTCGTCCTTGGGGTACGAACGCGGCCGGCGACAAAGCGTTGGCTCGCCGCCGGCACAAAGTGGGCCTGACTGCGCGACCTCACTGGCCGCCGATCTGAGCCTGCGTGTAGAAGCCGTCTTTCACCACCAGGTTGACGTTGTCCTTCGTGAGTTGGGTGGGCTGCAGCAACACCGTGTCGACCTTCTTCTTGCCGTTGTCGTACTGCGCGTTGTATTTGGGCTTGTCACCCTTGGCGAGTGCCACCGAAAGCTGCGCGGCTTCCGTCGCAATCAGCTTGAGCGGCTTGTAAACCGTCATTGTCTGCGTGCCGGCAATCACGCGCTTGACGGCAGCAAGGTCCGCATCCTGCCCCGACACCGGCACTTTCCCGGCGAGCTTCTGCGCAGCCAGTGCCTGGATCGCGCCACCGGCCGTGCCGTCGTTGGATGCAACCACGGCATCGATCTTGTTGTTGTTCGCCGTCAGCGCGTTTTCGACAATACCCAGCGCCGCAGACGCGCTCCACTCGGGCACCCATTGCGAGCCGACGACCTTGATGTCACCGCGGTCGATGGCCGGCTGCAGCACCTTCAACTGGCCCTGCCGCAGCATCTTCGCGTTGTTGTCGGTGGGGGCGCCACCCAGCAGGAAGTAGTTACCCTTGGGCCGGACGTTGTAGACGCCCTGCGCTTGCAGCTCGCCCACCTTCTCGTTGTCGAAGGAGATATAGGCATCGACGTCGGCATCGAGAATCAGGCGGTCATACGACACCACCTTGATGCCTGCCTTCTTGGCTTCCGCCACCACATTGGTCAGCGCCTTGGAGTTGAACGGCACGATGACGATCACGTCGACACCGCGCGAGATCAGGTTCTCGATCTGGGAGATCTGACGTTGCTCGCTGGCATCCGCCGATTGCACCGACACTTTCGCGCCCAGCTTTTCTGCGGCAGCGACAAAGTAATCGCGGTCGCGCGACCAGCGCTCCACGCGCAGGTCATCAATACAGAAGCCGATTTCCGGATGCGCCTTGCTGGCATGCGCCAGGGGCGCTGCAATCGACAGGCTGGCGAGCATTGCACCGCAAAAGGCGGCCCTCAGAACACTACGGCGTTGGTTCGATTTCATGTCTCACTCCATCTTCTATTGTTGGTGGATACCCCTAGGCCGACGGTGCGCGTGGTGCGCCGCAATAGTGATCTCGCCCGGCTCGACGGCCATCGCATGGTGATGCGACCGCTCAGCACGGGCAATTACGAAATTGCCCAACCGCCCTAACATTTCTTGCCACCCCGCTGCGATCGTCTGACAGCGCCCCACGTAGCCAATAGAATGTGCAAGCGCGCAGCACGCCCCAGCGCTGCAGCCGTTTGGCAACCCCTGCCACCGCGAGCGGCCCGAGCCACCATGCACCGTCAACCGTCCGATCCATCGCAGCACGCGCGCATTCATCGCATTGCGCTGCTGTTCAATGCCAACAAGGTGTACGACCGCGAGATCATTGCGGGCATTGGCGACTACATGCGCTCCACGCGCGTGACGTGGGACCTGTTTCTCGAAGAGGATTTCCGCTGCCGGCTGCCTGGCATCGAGCGCTTTGATGGCGACGGCATCATTGCGGATTTCGACGACCCGGCAGTCGCTGAGGCGCTGCGCGGTTGCCCGCTGCCGGTGGTGGCCGTCGGCTCGTCATATGAAGATGCAGCGCAATACCCGTCCAAGGAGCCCTATGTCGCAACGGACAACGGCAAGCTCGTCTCGCTTGCATACCGGCACCTGATCGAAGCCGGCCTGCAGCACTTTGCGTTGTACAGCCTGCCCCAGGCACCGGAGAACCGCTGGGCACAGCAGCGCGAACTGGCCTTTACCCGCTTGCGCCGGCAGGACAATCCCACCGCCCCGATTGACCAGGAGATTTACCGGGGCCTCTCGACCAGCGCGCCGACCTGGCATCAGGCGATCGGTCAGTTGATTGAATGGCTGCGGGGCTTGCCCAAACCCATCGGCATCATTGCGGTCACCGACGCGCGGGCCCGGCACCTGCTGCAGGCTTGCATGACGGCAGGGTTGGCTGTGCCAGAGGAAGTCGCCATCATCGGCATCGACAACGATCCGCTCACACGCACCTTGAGCCGCATCCCGTTGTCATCGGTCATTCAGGGCACGGTGGAGATGGGGCGCACCGCTGCGCATCTGCTACATCAGATGCTGGGCGGTGCCCGCCTGGCAGGCCGGCAGATTCTCGTGCCGCCGGTTGGCATCAATGTGCTGGCGTCGTCCAGGCACCAGCCGCTTTCCAGCCCATATGTCATGCGCGCGCGCCACTTCATCCGGCAGTACGCCTGCCAGGGAATCAAGACCGAGCAGGTCGCGGACTACGTCGGTATCTCGCGGTCATCGCTCGAAGAACACTTTCGTCGTGAATTGAATTGCACCGTGCACCAGGAAATCCTTCGCCATAAGCTCGACGCCGCCAAGCACATGCTGGCCAGCCGTGATGTCGCAACCGCCGAGGTGGCGGTGCGCTGCGGCTTTACCTCACCCCAATACATGCACGCCGTATTCCGCCGTGAGCTGGATTGCACGCCACGCGAATACCAGGAACGCGCCATCACGGAGGGCCAATCATGAGCATCGCGCCAGCGCTGTCCGCACACGCGCCGCTCGACGGCGCCCTCTCGTCAGCAACATGGGGGCAATTGCCGGACGGTGAACCCGTTCGGTTGTTCACGCTGCGCAATGCCTCGGGCATGCGCGTTTCGATCAGCGATCTGGGGGCGACGCTCGTCTCCTGGCAAGCACCGGACCGCAGCGGGCGCCTGGGGGAGATTCTTCTGAACCACGCGACGCCTGCCGCCTACCTTGAATCGCCGGGCTATCTGGGGGGCTTGATCGGACGCTGGGCCAACCGGATTGCGGGCGCGCGCTTCACGCTCGACGGCATCGACTACGCGCTCGACCGCAATGAGGGGGGCAACCTGCTCCATGGCGGGGCGAGCGGGTTTCATCGGGCGCTATGGGAGGCCGAGGATCAGGACAGCGCATTGGTCCTGCGGCTCACCTCCCCGGAAGGCGATGCGGGATTCCCGGGCAATGTCGCTGTTCAGGTTCGCTATGCGCTTGACGACGATGGCACGCTGTCGATCGACTATGAAGCGCGGACCGATGCGCCCACGCCGATCAACCTGACAAGCCACGGGTATTTCAACCTGAGCGGCAAGCCCGGCACCGACATCAAAGGCCACATCCTGTCGATCGATGCCGACGCCTTTCTGGAAGTCGATGCAAAGCTGATTCCGACGCGAACAGCCAGTGTCGCTGGCACGGCATTCGATTTTCGTCAGGGGGCGCCCATCGGGGTACGGTTGGACTGGCCTAACGCGCAACTCGCGCAGGCCGGCGGGTTCGACCACTGCTTCGTGCTGCGCAATACGGCGCCGGAGGGTCGCCCGCATGTGCGCCCAGTCGCCCGGCTGTATGACCCGGGCAGCGGGCGCGAATTGACAGTACTCACCGATCAGCGCGGGCTTCAGTTCTACTCGGGGCACAAGCTGGGGGGCACGCACGCGCTACGCAGCGGCTTATGCCTGGAAGCGAGCGCGTTCCCGAACCAGGTCAACATGCCCGATGCGGAAGCGGTCATGTTCCGCCCGGGCCAGGTCTACCGGCAGCGCACCGCATACCGCGTGTCGGTTGCTGAAGAGACCTGAGCCGCGAGACCTGATCTGCATTCAGGCACGCGGCTTGGATGTTCAATGCGCCGCTGCGGCCGCGCCGTGCATGACTTCGTGCGCGCCGCGGATGCCGTTGAACCATGCGTTGAGCACCACGGCCACCAGCGTGCCCATCACGATGCCGCTGTGGGTGATGGGGTGCGTCCAGTCCGGAAAGTGGTGGAAGAACGCCGGCGCCAGCGTCGGCATCATGCCAAAGCCGACCGACACCGCGATGATCAGCAGGTTGTGGCGCTGCTGCTGGAAATCGACCATGCCCAGCATGCGGATGCCGGCAGCGGCCACCATGCCGAACATCACGATGCCCGCACCGCCCAGCACGTATTGCGGCACAGACGCCACCACGTAAGACAGCTTCGGAAACAGACCCAGCACGATCAGCAGCACCCCGCCGGCGGCCGCCACATAGCGCGAACGCACGCCCGTGATCGACACCAGCCCGATGTTCTGCGAGAACGACGTATGCGGGAACGTGTTGAACACACCCGCCACGACCGTCGCCAGGCCATCGGCACGCAGGCCGTTGGTCAACTCGTTGCGCGAGATCGGCTTGCCCACCACGTGCGACAGCGCGAGGAACATGCCGGTCGATTCCACCAGCGTGATCACGATCACGATGCACATCGAGATGATGGCCGACAGCTCGAACTTCGGCATACCGAAGTGGAACGGCGTCACCAGCGTCATCAGCGGCGCGGCGCTCGCATCAGCCAGCGACACTTTGCCAAATGCCGCCGCCACCAGCGTGCCCGTCACGATGCCAAGCAGCACCGCGATATTGCACAGCAGTGCGTTACCGAATTTGGTCAGCAGCAGAATCGTCACCAGCACCAGCGCTGCAATGGCCAGACCGAACGGATCGCCAAACGCCGGGTTCGGCACCATGTGGCGCGCGCCGTCGACCACCTGCGGAATCATCTGCTGACCGCCCGCGGCCCAGTTGATCCCCACGCTCAACAGCGAAAAACCGATCAGCATGATGACCGTGCCCGTTACCACGCGCGGGAACAGGCCCAGCAGCCGGCCCATGAGCGGCGCAATGGCAATGCCGAACACACCAGAAACGATGGACGCCCCGAAAATGCCGGGCAGCCCCATGCCGGGCTCCACGCCAATGGCAATCATGGGTGCAACCGCGGCAAACGTGACGCCCATCATCACCGGCAGGCGGATCCCGAAGATCAGGAAACCGAGCGATTGGATGAGCGTGCCGATCCCAGCCGCAAACAGATCGCAGTTGACCAGATACGACAGATCGCTCTTCGACAGGCCGAGCGCATTGCCGACAATCAGCGGCACGGCAATCGCACCGGCGTACATCACCAACAGGTGTTGCAAGCCCAGTGCGAACAGGCGGGGCAGCGGCAGACGCTCGTTGACGGGATCGGCAACGGCGTGAGCGATTGTCGACGAAGAAGGCGAGGGTTCGCCGGGGGATTGGCGCATTGTCTGTCTCCTGGGGCCGCCCCCGTGTCAATGCCGGGAGCGTGCTTTAGGCGGGTGCGGCGGATTCCATCCGCCTGCATTCATGCGGCGTGATGCCGCGTATTTGCCGGCATCTTGGAGGGGCGCCATTTTTCTGTCAACAATTACAACCGTTTTTTGTGTACATATTTTGCGTTCTGAAACGCGTGTGCGCCGTGATCAACCTGCCTCAAGCCTCCAAGCGCGCCTCGTGACCGGGGCCAAAGAAAAAGCGCGGCCGCGACATGAGTCGCTGGCCGCGCAGTAGAAATACCTGGCAGGTAAAGCTGGAACCAAGAGCCGCCATCAAACCCCGTGAAGCACAGGGTTGTGTCAGTGGCTCTCAGCCGACCTCAGATCAGGTCGGCGTCGGCAGCCATGCGCGATCGCGCAGGCGCGAGCGGATGCGGGCGATGGCCTGGCTGTGGATCTGGCACACGCGCGATTCCGACACGCCCATCACGGCGCCGATCTCGCGCAGGTTCAGATCCTGCTCGTAGTAGAGGCTCATCATGAGCTTTTCGCGCTCGGGCAGAGCCTCGATGGCAGCGACAACCGATTCGCGCAGGTCGTGGTCCAGCAGTTGGTCCAGCGGTGTGGCGTCGTTCTCGGGCGCGCGGTTCTCGATGAAGGCGTCGGCGTCTTCGCGGTCGAAATCTTCGTAATACAGCAGCTGGCTGCCCTGCAGGTCGACCAGTTGCTTCTGGTATTCGGCCAGCGACATGCCCAGCGCTACGGCAATCTCGGTTTCGGTGGGCGCGCGGCCCTTCTGCTGCTGCAGCTTCTGGATCGCCTGCTCGATCGTGCGCGCGTTGCGGCGCAGCCCGCGCGGCAGCCAGTCCGAGCCGCGCAGTTCGTCCAGGATCGCGCCGCGAATACGCTGGGCCGCGTAGAACTCGAACTGCACGCCCTGCGTTTCCTCATAGCGCGACAGCGCATCGAGCAAGCCCATCATGCCGGCCTGGATCAGGTCATCCAGCTCAACGCTGGCCGGCAGCTTGACCATCATCTGGTTGGCAATGCGACGTACCAGTGGTGCATACGTGGCCATCTCGTCGGACTTGGTCTTGCGACCGGTTGCGGTGTACATATCCATGCCTGCCTTTGACGCTTCGTTCATGCTGCGCCTCAATAAACCAATTCGGCCGCGCGTGCGGTGGCGCGGATCGTCGCAGTCGATGTGGACATTGACGTTGCTTGCGCCGATTCATCTGCCGGCTGTGCCGGAGCCCGCGCCGACATGACCACCCGCGACGGCGCACTGCCATCACCGGCTTGGGCCTCGGCGCTGGCCCAGCTCAACATTTCTTCGGCAAGCTGGCGGAAGGCCATGGCCGAAGGCGATGCGGGAAACGCGCTCGCCACGGGCTTGCCGAGCGAGAGCGCAAGTTCTACGTGCCGGTCCTCAGGGAGGTAGCCAGCGAAATCGATACGGGTGTTCAGGTACTGGCCCACGGTGTTGGCCAGGTTGCCGAACACGCGCACGGCGGAATCCACCGAATGCGCGCCGCACACCACGGTGCGGATGCCAGCGCTGCCTTGCAGCACGGCGGTTTTCTTGAGCAGCGTGTACGCGCTCTTGATGCCTTCCGGACCATCGGAGAAGGTCAGCAGCACGTCGTCGCAGGCTTCAGCAACGGTGCACAGCGCCCGGGTGCCGAAATGCGCGGCCACCAGCGTCACATCCGCCGTCTCGTCGTGCTGCTCGAGCACGCCGGCCATGGCCAGCATGGTCTGGGCGTTCACCACGGCCGTGTCGCGGCCCATGGCGGACAGCGCGATGCGCAGGTTGTCGACAAAATCATCGACCTGCTCTTCCGCACCGATCACCAGCACACGGCGGGAAGCGGCATGACCGAGCATGCGCCGCAGCCCTGCGGCTTGATCCTTGGCGAATGGCGTCGTCATGGTCGCCCCCTTGTCAGGCGAAATCGAAAGCGGCCAGGCCAGGTTCGCGGTTGCGCGCAGCGCCTTGCGCCACGAGCAACGATTCGTCCGAATCCAGCGTGAACGACGACTGCTCCGCACCGGCCCGGAACGAGCGGTGGATCAGCAGCTTCTTGTTCGGCACCGCAATGTCTTCCGGCACACGCTGGCCGTACGACACGTAGTGCAGCGGCAGGCGGCGGCGGATCATCACGTCCATCGCGTGGCCAACAGACGCAGCCTCGTCGATCTTGGTCAGGATGCAGCCGGCCAGGTTGGCGTCGCGGTAGGCACCCACCACTTCATCGAGCGTCTTGCCGTTGCTTGCGGCGTTCAGCAGCAGCAGGCGCTTGATCGACGGGCCCACGGCATGCAGCATCGCCATCTGTTCGGACACGGCGCGGTCGCGCTGGCTCATGCCGATGGTGTCGATCAGCACCACGTGCTTCTCGCGCAGATCGTTCAGGGCGAGGCTCAGGTCTTGCGCGTCTTTCACGGCATGCACCGAAACGCCCAGGATCTTGCCGTAGATGCGCAGTTGTTCATGGCCGCCGATCCGGTAGCTGTCGGTCGAGAGCAGTGCCACGCGCGATGCGCCATGGCGCAGCACGAAGCGCGCGGCCAGCTTGGCGGTCGTGGTGGTCTTGCCCACGCCGGTCGGGCCCATCAGGGCAAACACGCCGCCCTGGTCGAGCAGGCTGTTTTCATCCGACACGGTGGTCAGGTTCTTTTCAATCGCGCGCTGCACGAAATCCAGCGCGCCTTCATACGAGTCGTGCTGCGGCATGTTCTCGAGCACGTAGCGCGTGAGCTGTGCCGAGAACCCCGCGTTGAGCATGGTCTGGAACAGGCGCGTACGCACCGGGTCGCCCAGCTTCACACCCAGCGAGGCCAGGCTCGACATGGCGTCGGTCAGCGTGCTCTTGAGCGTTTCGATCTCGCCGACCATGCGGCGGGTCATCATGTCGGTCTCGGCGCGGATGCTTTCCTTCACGTCGGCCTGGATGGCCGAACGCTGCAGGCTCACGTCGTCACGCGGGGCTTCGGGCTTGGCCATCGTGTCCTCCACGCGGACGAAAATGTCGGACGCCTTGCCTGCGTCGGCTTGCGCGTCGCCGCGCGGCTTCACAGGCGCGTCGGCCTTCTGTTGTTCGGCGCGAAGGGTACGGGCCTGGGCTTCCACGCGCTCGGCAAAGCTGCGCAGCGAAACCGGGCGGTCATCCTGCTCGCGTGCCTGTTCACGCGCTTGTTCGCGACGTGCGGCAAAGCGGGCAGTCGATTCCATCTCCGGCTCGTCGTCTTCCACCGTGGTGCGGCGGGCGATGAACTGTGCGGTGCTGGCCAGGGCCTGCGCCGCAGACTGGGCAACCTCTGCATTGGCACGGTCCAGCGACAGGCCAGCCAGCATGCGGGTGGATGCTGCCAGCGCATCTTCTTCGCCGAAGGCCACGTCGTCATCCACGCGCGTTTGCAGCGTGCGGCCGGCCGGCTTGGCCACCGGAGCAACCGGGGCTGCCGGTGCCTCTTCCTGTGCTGGGGCGCGGCGCGAGGCAATGAAGCGGTTACGCAGACGGGCCAGCGCGTTGGGCGCCGGGGCCTCGGCCTGCGGGGCTTCTTCAGCAGGTGCCTGGGCGGCAACCACGGCTGCGGTTGCAGCGGCAATCGGGGCGGGCTCGGGGATCGGCGCCGGTGCCATCGGACGGCGCTGTGCCGTCTTGGGCGCCGACGACTGCGTGTCGACCAGCGCATCCACGTGCGAGTCGGATGCCGCGATGATCTCGATGCCGCCAGGAATGGCGCGGTTCGACAGGATCAGAGCGCCATCGCCCAGTTGGTCGCGGACCTTGCGCAAGACGTCACGCGACGTCAGTCCGGTGAATCGATGCATTTTCATGCGCGGCCTCCAAGCATGGCGACAACCTTAATCGTTCGGTGATCTGGAATTTCTGCGTGCGACAGCACGCGCAGGCTCGGTGCGGCACGCTTGAACAGGCGGGCAAGCATCGGGCGCAGTACGGGCGGTACGAGCAGGACGCCCGTCTGACCCATCTGTTCGTGCTGCCGCGACGAGTCCGCAGCCGCTTGCATGAGCGAGTCGGCCAGTTGCGGTTCGATCGGGCCGGCGTTAGAGCCAACGACGCTTTGCAGCAAGATGTTCTCCAGATTCGGGTCAAGCGTGACGACCTGCATTTCGGTCTTGTTCGGGAAGAGCTGCTGGGCAATCGCCCGGCCCAGCGCCACACGCACGGCAGCGGTGAGTTCGGCGGGGTCTTGCGTCCTGCCTCCGTGTTCCGCCAGCGTCTCGACGATGGTGCGGATGTCGCGGATATGCAGGCCTTCGTCCAGCAGGTTCTGCAGCACCTTCTGCACCGTCGCGACGGGCAACAGCTTCGGTACAACGTCTTCGACCAGCTTCGGTGCTTCCTTGCCCAAATGATCGAGCAATTGCTGGACTTCCAAACGGCCGAGAAGCTCGGTGCTATGGGTGTAAATCAACTGATTGACGTGGGTGGCGATGACCGTGCTGCAATCGACCACGGTATAGCCCTCGGCCTGCGCGCGATCGCGCACATCAGCGTTGATCCACATGGCCGGCAGGCCAAAGGTCGGGTCTACGGTGGGCGTGCCGGGCAGCTGCGTGCCCAGGCGACCACCCAGGCCGCCATGACCGCCCAGGCCATCCTGGCCACCCGGATTGATGGCGAGGAACTTGCCCTGCTGCACTTCGCCCTGGCCGATTTCCACGCCCTTGAGCGTGATGCGGTACGACGACGGGCCCAGCTCCAGGTTGTCGCGGATATGCACAACCGGCGCCAGGAAACCCATGTCCTGCGTGAACTTCTTGCGGATGCCCTTGATCCGGCGCAGCAGCTCGCCGTCCTGGCTCTTGTCCACCAGCGGAATCAGGCGATAGCCGATTTCCAGGCCCAGCACGTCGACCCACGACACATCGTCCCAGCTCGCCTCGGGCGTATCCACCGGGGCAATGGCCTGCAGCACGGGTTCGACCTCAGGCACCTCGCGCTTCTTCTTGAGGTACCAGCCCAGATAGCCCAGACCGCCGCCAAACAGGATGAACGGGAAGTGCGGCATGCCCGGCACCATGCCCAGCACGCCCAGCACACCGGCGGTGGTCATCAGCACCGTCGGCATGGCAAACAGCTCGCTCGACAGTTGCTGACCGACGTCCTTGTCGGTGGAGACACGGCTGACCATGATGCCCGCCGCGGTGGAGATCACCAGCGCGGGAATCTGCGCGACCAGGCCGTCGCCGATGGTCAGCAGCGTGTAGTTGGTGGCTGCGTGGCCGACGTCCATGCCGTGCTGGAGCACGCCCACGGCCAGGCCGCCGATGATGTTGATCAGCAGAATGGCGATACCCGCCACCGAATCCCCGCGCACGAACTTGCTGGCACCGTCCATGGAGCCGAAGAATTCAGCTTCCTGGGCGATCTCCGTGCGGCGCCTGCGGGCTTCGTCTTCACGGATGAGGCCGGCGTTCAGGTCGGCGTCGATCGCCATCTGCTTGCCGGGCATCGCGTCCAGGGTGAAGCGCGCGCTGACCTCGGCAATGCGGCCCGCACCCTTGCTGATCACCATGAAGTTGATGATCACCAGGATGACGAACAGCACGATGCCGACCGTGTAGTTGCCGCCCACCAGGAAGTGGCCGAAGGCTTCGATCACCTTGCCGGCGGCGTCCGGGCCGGTGTGGCCTTCCATCAGCACCACGCGCGTGGAGGCCACGTTCAGCGACAGCCGCATCAGCGTGGTGATCAGCAGGATGCTCGGGAACGACGAGAAATCCAGCGGCTTGAGCGTGTGCATGCTGATCAGCAGCACGATGATCGACAGCGCGATGTTGAACGTGAACAGCAGATCGAGGATGAACGGCGGCAATGGCAGCACCATCATCGCCAGGATCAGGATGATGAGCACCGGGCCCGCGGCGGAGCGGTAGTCGCCCTTGCGCAGGATGTCGGTGACTCGGAGCAGTGCGGCGTTCATTGGCGGGCGTGCAGCGGGGGGCTTTTCGATGGATGCCATCTTGCCGGGGGAACCGCCAAATCGAAGACGTGAGAAAGCCGCCCAAAAGGCGGCTTTTCTTTGAAATACCCTCCCACCGGGGGGTGCGGAAGCGGGCGGTGGCGCCGTTTGGCCGTCGTTGCACGCCAAGCGCCCCATGCGCGGACATCAAACCGCTACTCGCCGGGCAAAAAGCGTCGTGCTCGGCGCTTTTTGTCTGGCGATTCGAGTTCGGAACTCGGCGCGTGGGGTGTTTGCTCGATGGGCGACGTTTTAGGCGTCTTCGGGCTCGTCGTCCGGGCCGGGTTGCGGCCCCGGGTCCATATCGGCAGGCACCGGCAGGTCGGTCGGGCGCACCGGCACACGGCCGCCCACCTGATGCAGGCGGCGTAGCTGGTAGACATAGGCAAGCACTTCGGCCACGGCGGCGTAGAGCGCCTCCGGAATCTGGTGGCCGATCTCGGTATGGCGGTACAGCGCACGGGCCAGCGGGGGCGCTTCCAGGATGGGAATCTTGTGCTCCGTCCCCAGCTCGCGGATCTTGGCGGCCACCATGTCGGCGCCCTTGGCCAGCACACGCGGCGCGCCGCCTTCCTTTTCGGAATAGCGCAGCGCCACGGCATAGTGCGTCGGGTTAGTGACGATCACGTCGGCCTTGGGCACATCGGCCATCATGCGGCGCTGGGCCGCCTGGCGCTGCAAGTTGCGGATGCGGCCCTTGACGTGCGGATCGCCTTCGGACTCGCGGTGCTCCTTGCGCACTTCTTCCTTGGTCATGCGGTGTTTGCGCGCGTATTGCCACAACGACAGCGGCACATCCACGGCCGCCACCAGCATCATCACCGCCGCCATGCAGAGGAAGGCCACGCCAGCCACGTGCAGGGTGTCGCGCATGGCCACGCCCAGGTCCTGCTGCGGGAGTTCGATCAGGTCACCCCGGTAGTACCGGACCAGCAACCAGCCCACACCGGCAATCAGAAACAGCTTGATCAACAAGCGTGGCAGCTCGATCAGCCCCTCCAGCGAGAACATGCGCGTCAGCCCCTGCAGCTTGAACAGGCGCGAGATATCAGGTGCCAGCGGCTTGAACGAGATGGCCCCACGCGTGAGCGCCAGCGGCGACAGCGCGGCAATCACCAGCATCAGCATCAGCCCGCCCAGCGCCATGGCCAGCGGCATGAACTGGCCCGTCACGTAGTTCCACTGGTCCTGCCCGCTGGTGTAGTTGTAGCGGTGGAACTCCAGGCAGCGCGCCAGGAAAGACGACGCAGCCCGCACAATCGAGTCGCCCATCACCCACAAACCGCCCGCGGACACCGCCGTGAGGGCGAACGAAGCCAGTTCCCGTGATCTGGGAACGTCGCCTTCCTCGCGCGCCTGCTCGAGGCGCCTCGGAGAGGCGGCTTCAGTTTTCTCAAGATCGCTTTCTTCGGACATGCCGGGCGTGCGAGGGGTGAATGGACGCTCGCATTATCCCGCCCCGGTCTGGCCATCGAAGCGCAAAGAAGACGCCTTGAAAGCACGCTTATCGGCAAAAAGCCGTCCCGCAATGCCCCCCTGACGCATGTGCACGTCGTCCGACATTGCCTGCGAGCCGCGCGGTGGCGATGACCCCTCCCGAACCCGATCCGCTCGCATGAGCGAGCCGCCCGGTTTGCGGTCGTGCCCCCTGGCTGCGCAAATACACCGCCCCCTTATATGGGGTCTGCCGCGCGAGGCATGCGGTGCGGCTCGACATCCTGCAACCGGTCCGCCGTGATATCCGCCGGATGCACCACCACGCCACCATTTCGCGCGATGAACCGTTGCGCATCCGCCAGATTCCGGAATGCGGGAAGGTTGCCGCGCCGCATCGGTCCCAAAGCGGTCGACCCCGACACATAAACGGCCTGCAGTGCCGGAAGCCATCCACCGTCTCCCGTGGCATGCACGTAGCTGGCGGCAACTTCCGCGGCCTGTCGCCCGGGTGCGTAGCGCTGCAGGTTTCGCAGGTAGATGAACAGGGTCAGCGGTGAATCAAAGAAGTACGCATCGCCGTTGGCAAAAATGAGCTGCGCCGCCCACTCGGGAACGCGAGATGGAAACGCCCCACAGACGGGGCAACGCGCATTGGCCGGAACCGGACGAGGGGCATGTGGCTGCAATCCGGATCGCGGATCGTACGGCACGGCCGGCGCGACAAAGCAGATCTCGTCGGGCACCTTCGGCTCGGCCCGAAGGGATGCACGTCCAACAAACCACCAAAGAGACCAGAGTGTCGCAAGCAATGCAGCCAGTGCGGACAGCCGACGGCGTGTCGTCATGACCCGCTCCATCCACCGGCGCTGATGCCACAGATAAAGACAGTTCTGGGCAGAAGATGACAGTGGCAAATCACAAGTGAAAGCTCCACGGGAGACAAGCAAGCGTTGCCTCCCCGGCCACAAGAAATGGAACGACGACACCACGGGCGTGACATGAACGAATCCATCGGCAATCGCATCGCCAGCCAAGACCAACATGGCGAGCATATCGGTGCGGCTCATCCTCTGAATTGATCAATGGCAGGAATTGATGCTGGATATTTTAATTAGACCTTTCTGCTGGCAATTGCATTGCCTATTCCTGCTTAGCAAAAACATTCGAAAAAAAATACCCGACATTGCGTTGTGGATAAAAAAAGCATCTGAAATGCTTGATTTGCATCAATTCTAGCCACGGCATTTCTGTCAATTGATACGCATCAATCTGTGCCGCAGGCGTACCGCTACCATCGGCCGCTTCTGACACATGCGGTGAAATCTTGAACCGTTGCACTCTGCCCAACCGTGGAATCCTGCCGAGTATCGGGCTCGCCGGACTGGCGCACACGCTGCGCTGGACGGCCAGTCCGGCCGCGAGCACGCCGCCGGCCCGGTACCGATATGCCTTCGAGGGCGACACGATGGGCACGACATATCACGTCCGGCTCGCGCTTCCCTCGATGGATGACACGGCGTTGCTCGATGCGGCACGCGCAGCCGTAGATGCGGCTGTACAGGCAGTCGATCAACGCATGTCGACGTATCGGGCGGACTCCGAACTGTCGCAACTGAACCGGCATGCGGGCGGGCACCCCTTCACGTTGTCCGCAGACACGATCAGCGTATTGCAGATCGCGCGATCTGTGAGCCTCGCAACGGATGGCGCGTTCGATGTCACAGCCGGGAGCTTCGTCAACCTGTGGGGCTTCGGGCCGGAAAAGGCGCAGCGGGTGGTAACGCCGCGCGAGCTGGCGATGCTCAAGAGCGCAGTCGGCACCGGCGCACTGGAAATCGATCCGCGCACGCGTACCGCCACGAAGGCCGACCCTCGCGTGTATACCGATCTATCGGCCATCGCAAAGGGTTTTGGTGTCGACCAGGCGGCCATCGCGCTCGACGCGCTGGGCATCGCCGATTACATGGTCGAAGTGGGTGGAGAGGTGCGCGCCAAGGGCCGGCGCCATGACGGGCGTGCGTGGCAAATCGGTATTGAAGAGCCTCAGCGGAAGCTACCGCGCCGTGCACGATTCGTCGTGCCATTGCGCGATATGGCAATGGCAACGTCGGGCGATTACCGCATCTGCTTTGAGCATGACGGGCAGCATTACTCACACGAGATCGATCCACGCACAGGCCGCCCGATTGCAAATGGCCTGACTTCCGTCACCGTGGCCGCGTCGCAGTGTGCGATTGCCGACGCATACGCTACGGCGCTGATTGTGTTGGGCCCCGAGCGCGGCGTCGAGGTTGCCGAGCAACTCGGGCTGGCCGCCTATTTCGTCCTGCGCGATGCCGAAGGCCGCCATCAAGACCGGATGACAACCGCGTTTGCTGCGCTGGGCGGTCGCCCTGCCACATCCACCTGATCCGCACCGCAACCCGCACAAAGCGCAACGGCATCGTCACATTCATTCAATTCCGAATAGCCTTATAAAGAATAGGTTATTCAAATTTCCAATGGTCAATCAAATAAGGCTCATTGCAATTCAATTCGAATTGATGGGTTTTCTCTGACCTTTGATGGCTGTCAATAGCAAATTCTTGCGGTTTGTTAATGTGGTTTCCAATTCTGAGGGAGCGTAAGAGATGAGCCAATCCAACAATGATTTTGAGAATCCGATTCCTGTGAGCCCGACACGACGCAGCTTTCTGAACCGGACGGCAGCGGGGCTGGTCGGCGTGGGCCTGTCCGCCGGCCTGGCAGCCTGCAACAAAGGCACAGACAAGGATGCACCCGCGGCGGCGGCTCCGGCCGATGGCAAAGCGGGCGCAGCCGGCGGCGTCGACTACAGCAAGTACGAAGTTCCGCCCGGCCAGCTGGATACCTACTACGCGTTCTCCAGCGGCGGCCACTCGGGTGAAGTTCGCATCTACGGTCTGCCTTCGGGACGCTGCTTCAAGCGCATCCCCGTCTTCAACATCGATTGTCTGGTGGGCTGGGGCATCACCAACGAATCGAAGAAGATCATGGGCACCAATCCGGACGGCACGCTCAAGTACTGGACCGGCGATACCCACCACGTGCATCCCTCCTATACCGACGGCACGTACGACGGGAAATACATCTTCGTCAACGACAAGATCCACAGCCGGCTCGCCCGTGTGCGCATGGACACGATGGAATGCGACAAGATCGTCGAATTGCCGAACGTGCAGGGCTTCCACGGCGTCTTCCCGGACAAGCGGGACCCGGTGGATGACAAGATCAACCACACCACCCGCGTGTTCTGCGGCAACGAGTTCCATATTCCGCAGCCCAATGACGGCCGCGACCTGAACGACCCGAAGAAGTATTTCTGCCTGTTCACGTGCGTGGACGCGGAGACGCTCGAGCCCCGCTGGCAGGTCAAGGTCGACGGCAACATGGACTTGGTGGCAACGTCGTATGACGGCAAGCTCGCCGCTTCCAACCAGTACAACACCGAAGGCGGCGTGCATTACGAAGAGATGATGTCCGCCGAGCGCGACGCGTGCGTCTTCTTCAACATTGCCCGGATCGAAGCCGCCGTCAAAGCCGGCAAGTCCTTCACCATCGGCACCTCGAAAGTCCCTGTCGTCGACGGCACCAAAGCCGCCAACACCGACCCGAAGACCGCGCTCACATGCTATGTGCCCGTGCCAAAGAACCCGCACGGCGTGAATGCCAGCCCAGACGGCAAGTACTACGCCTGTTCCGGCAAGCTGTCACCGACGGCGACGCTGATCGAGCACGACCTGGTCTTGAAGTGGTTCAACGGCGAGGTCAAGGAACCGCGCGACTGCGTCGTCGCCGAACCCGAGATCGGCCTCGGCCCGCTGCACACCGGTTTTGACAACCGCGGCAATGCCTATACCACGCTGTTCCTCGACAGCCAGATCGTCAAATGGAACCTCGAAGCAGCGATCAAGGCGTTCAAGGGCGACAAGACCGCCGTGCCGGTGGTCGACCGCATCGACGTCAATTACCAGCCGGGCCACGGTTTCACCTCGATGGGCGAAACCAAGGAGCCGGATGGCAAGTTCTTCATCTCGGACAACAAGTTCTCGAAAGACCGGTTCCTGCCGGTGGGCCCGCTCCACCCGGAAACGGCTCAGCTCATCGACATCTCGGGCGACAAGATGAAGCTCGTGGCAGACCATGCGGTCTATTCCGAGCCGCATGACTCGATCGTCATCCGGCGCGACATCATCAAGACGCGTCAGGTCTACAACATCGATGAGTTCCCGAACGCGGTGAAAGACCCGAAGGAGTGCCGCGTCGAGCGCAAGGGCAAGCAGGTGACGGTCTACCTGACCTCGCAGGCACCTGCCTTTGGCTTGCGCGAGTTCACCGTGAAGAAGGGCGACGAAGTGACGATCATCCTCACCAACCTGGACAAGGTGGAGGATTTGACCCACGGCTTTGCCATCCCGAAGTACAACATCAACTTCATCGTGAACCCGCAGGAAACCAAGTCGGTCACCTTCAAGGCCGACAAGCCCGGTGTCTACTGGTGCTACTGCACCAACTTCTGCCACGCGCTGCACCTGGAAATGCGCTCGCGCATGCTTGTTGAGGCATAAGGGAGAAGGCGGACGTATGAAACAACTGTTCTCACGATTGGCGGTGATTGCCGCCACTTGTGCGATGGACACGTCCGCACTGGCGGGCATCAGCGGCATGGCTTATGAGGCGCCGCTGCCCGCCGGTTTATCGACCGACCCGAACCTCTGCGCAATGGTGCCCTGCACGGACGTGCTGCCTGGCGCCAGCAGCTTCTCCCCGCGCAAGGGGCACCCTCCCTATGTGGAGGGCTATCTCGACGTTGCCGGCAAGCGCCAGCTGGTCGGCTACGCGTTCCTGTCTACCGACATCGTGGACATGCCCGGCTATTCAGGCAAACCCATCATTACCCTGATGGGCATGGATGCGCACGGCGTGATCACGGGCGTCAAGGTCCTGCGACATTCCGAGCCGATCCTTCTGCTGGGCATTCCAGAAACCCAACTGACGCACTTCACCTCGCAATACGTCGGCAAGTTCGTCGGGGGGAGCATCGAGATCGGCAAATCCCACGCGGTGAGCGAGGGCGCCGTCGAACTCGACGCGATCAGCGGTGCGACCGTGACGGTGATGTCCGAGAATCAGGTCATCCTGCGCAGTGGCAAGGCCGTGGCCGAGCAGGCCGGAATCATCACGCCCAAGCGCCGCGCCCAGGCGAAATTCACGCCGGTCAATCAGCCGCTGAGCTGGAAGGCACTGCTCGACCAAGGCGCCGTGCAGCGGCTGACCGTGCACCCTGAAGACGTTGGACTCCAAGCCAGCGGCCAGCCTTACGTGGATATGGTGTTCGGCGACGTCAGTGCGCCGGCCGTAGGACGCAGCATTCTGGGCGATGCGAATTACGCATCGCTCATGTCGAGCCTGAAACCCGGCGAACACGCGATCTTCATCGCGTCGAACGGCACCGAGAGTTTCAAAGGCTCGGGCTTCGTGCGCGGAGGCATCTTCGACCGCATCCAGGTCGCCCAGGATACCGACACCTTCACCTTCCGGGACCTCGATTACCAGAACCTCTACGGCATCCGCGCAACCAGTGCGCCGGATTATCGCGAATCCGGCATCTTCATCATCCGCAGCCCGGGATTTTCGTCGGCGTATCCGTGGAAGCTGGTGTTCCTGGCCAACAAGTTGGATGCAGAAACCGGCGCAAAGACGTTCACGAGCTTCGAACAGGAATACTGGCTTCCGGCGGATGAGCTTGTGGGCGGGCGGCCGCAGTACGACCGCCCCGCACCGCCCTGGCTGCAGATCTGGAAGGCGCGTGCCGTCGAGATCGGTCTGTTCGTCCTCCTGTTGATCAGCGCAGGCGTGGTGTATGCGTCGCGAGACACGCTGGTCCGCCGCTCCAAGCGCAAGGACAAGCGCTGGGTCTCCTGGCCCAAGTACGCACTGTGGACCACGAGCATCGGCTTCGCTGGATTCCATCTCATGGCGCAGCCGTCCATCACGCAGGTGCTGACATGGTTCCACGCCATTCTCTTCAAGTGGCGGTGGGATCTGTTCCTGTCGGATCCCTTCATCTTCCTGTTCTGGTGGTTCATCATCATCAGCGTGTTCTTCTGGGGCCGCGGCATGTTCTGCGGTTGGCTGTGTCCCTACGGCTCGATGAGTGAGATCCTCTACAAGGTGGGGGGCAAACTTGGCCTTGCGCGCTTCCAGTTCCAGTTGCCCAAGGCGCTGCACGACAAGCTCAAGTGGATCAAGTACGGTGTGTTTGCCGGTCTGCTCGGGATGTCGTTCTACTCGATGGGCACCGCCGAGAAGCTGGCGGAGATCGAGCCTTTCAAGACCACGTTCCTGGTCGGCGTCTGGAACCGGACGTGGCCCTTCGTCACGTTCTGGAGCGTGCTGGCTGTCGCCGCCCTGTTCATCGAGCGGCCATTCTGCAAATACCTGTGCCCGCTGGGTGCCTCGCTCGCAATCCCGTCCACGTTCCGGTGGTGGGGTCTGAAACGCAAGCAGGAATGCGGCCCATGCCGCGCCTGCGAGGCGGGCTGCGGATCGCAGGCGATCGGACGCGATGGCAAGATCGATCAGCGCGAATGCCTGTTGTGCCTGGATTGCATGGTCATGTATTACGACGATCATGCGTGCCCTCCGCTGGTCAAGGAGCGCAAGCACCGCACGAGCGCCGGCTTGAAACTGACACCGATCGGCGCCGACGGCTACTACATCCCGATCCAGCCAGTGCCAAGCGCGCCGCACAAACCCGCTGCACCGGCGCCCGCTTCGCTGCCGCTGCCACCGGTGGGCATCGTCGCCCGGTTGCGTCGCGAGCTGACTGACCACCTCTTCCCCTGGAACCAGCAGTTCCTTCACCATCCGTTGTTCTTCCGTGCCGCCGGCATTGGCCTGGCCGTGCTGGTCACCTGGGCGTGGCTGCTCGGTGCGGGCGGCAGGCTTGGCGCCGGCATCGTGCTCGGCTGGTGGCTGGCGTGGTCCGCCTACGAATGGGTCATGCGCATGGCGTGCAAGCCCTATGTGAAGGAAGGCGCCTGGTGGGGTTACAAGCTGCGTACAGCCTCCTGGGCCGACATGGCTGCCTATGTCGGCATGAAGAACCTGCTGATTGGCGCAGGACTCTTCCTTGCCATGAAGGGCGTGGGCGTGCTTCCGGCGCTGCAATCCTTGCCCCAACTGAAATGGCTGTACTGAACCGGCTCCTCTGCGCGATCTCGGCACTGCTGGTCTGCACTGCGGCCTGCGGTGCAGAGATTCGCGTGCATGCCGGCAGTTCGATTTCGCAGGCGGTCACGCTCGCGCATGCAGGGGACACCCTCATCATCGAGCGCGGTCGGTATCAAGGCCCGGTCCGGATCGACAAACCCCTGACCCTTGTGGGCATCGACCGCCCCACCATCAGCGGCGGCCTTGTCGGAGATGTGATCCGCGTCACGTCGCCGGACGTCACGATAGATGGCCTGATTGTCAGCGACAGCGGCGACGACCTCGGTGCACAGAACGCCGGCATCTACATCCAGCCCGGCGCGGATCGCGTCACGGTCAGACACTGCGAGCTCACTTACAACCTGTTCGGCCTGTGGATTGAAGGCGTGAAGGATGTACGCATCGTGGGCAACGTGATTGCCGGCAAGCGCGATTACCCTTCCGCCCAGCGCGGCAACGGCATCCAGCTCTACAACACGACGGGTGCGCAGCTCGAAGGCAATGAGATCAGCTTTTCGCGTGACGGCATCTATGTCGATGTGTCGCACCACGCGCTGTTTCGTGCCAATCGCATCCACAACGTGCGCTATGGCACGCACTACATGAACTCCAACGACAACGTGTGGGAGGGCAACGAGTCCTACCACAACCGCGGCGGACTGGCACTCATGATGACGCGCCGCCAGATCGTGCGTGGCAACCGCGCCTGGGGCAACTCGGACCACGGCATCATGCTGCGCACCATCCAGGATTCGGTCATTGAAGACAACGTCGTGTCCGGAAACCTGCGCGGTTTCTTCGTCTACGACGCCGAATACAACGTGCTGAGCAACAACCTCGTCATCGGCAACACGGTCGGCATGCACGTATGGGCCGGGTCCATTCACAACAAAGTGGACGGTAACGATTTCATCGATAACCAGGAACAGGTGCGCTACGTTGCCGCACACGACGAGCCCTGGGGCGGGCGTAACGGCAACTATTGGAGCAACTATGCCGGGTGGGACCGCAACGGCGACGGCCGTGGCGACGTGCCCTATCGCGCGAGCGATCTGATGGACCGGCTGTTGTGGCGCTTTCCAAGCGCCAAGCTGCTGCTCAATAGCCCTGCGGTACAGACGTTGAGGCTGATCTCGGAGCAATTCCCGCTGCTGCGCTCACCCAGTGTGGTCGATGCCAGCCCCCGCATGCGTCCACGGGGCAATGATTGGCGCGCGTGGGTGAACAAGCATGATTGAAGCGCGGCAACTGGTGAAGCGCTACGGCGAGATCGAAGCCGTGGCGGACGTGAGCCTGACGGTGCATCCCGGCGAGCTATTCGGCCTGATCGGCCACAACGGCGCGGGCAAGAGCACGCTGTTCAAGATGCTCCTTGGCCTGGAGGCGCCCACCGCAGGTGAAGTGCGCATTGGAGGCCAGCCCATGAGCAGTGGGGCCTTCCGGTCGGTGCGGCGCAACCTTGGCTATCTGCCGGAAAACGTGGTGTTCTATGACAACCTGACTGGCCAGGAAACACTGGAATTCTTCGCTGCGCTCAAGCGCGCGCCGCGAACGGATTGCGCGCGCGTGCTGGAACGGGTGGGGTTGTCCCATGCCGCAGACCGCCGCGTGCGCGGATACTCCAAGGGCATGCGCCAGCGCCTCGGTTTTGCCCAGGCCCTGCTCGGCCAGCCCACACTCCTGTTTCTCGACGAGCCCACAAACGGCCTGGACCCGCAGGGGATTCGCGACTTTTATCGCACCCTGGGCGAACTGCAGGCGCAGGGCGTGACCATTGTGCTGACCTCGCACATCCTCTCGGAAATCCAGGAGCGCGTGGGTCGCCTGGCGATCATGAAGAACGGACGCGTGCATGCACAGGGGACGGTGCAATCGTTACGCGAATCGATGGCCTTGCCGCTTTGGTTCGACCTACGGCTGACGGGCGGCCCAGAGCATGCCGAGCCCGCACTGCGGCGCGCGCTCGCGGCCGCGCCAGGATGCGAACTGCACATGGATGGATCGCGCGCCACCGTGCTGTGCCCGCGGCCGGCGAAGATGCCATTGCTGCAATCGCTATCCACGCTCGGTGCAACACTTGCCGACCTGCAACTGCGCGAACCTTCGCTCGAAGACGTGCTCCTTGGCCAACCTGCTTGAGGCCAGACATGCAATTGACACTCGAACCCCGGCAGATCGGCATCGTCATCGCCAAGGAATTCCACGACCGCATCCGCAACCGGTGGGTGCTGGCGGTGACCACTGTATTGACAGCGTTTGCGCTGGTGATCGCCTACTTCGGCGCGGCACAGCAGGGCGAAGTCGGGCTGCGCGGCATGGAGGTCACGATTGCCAGCCTGGTGAGCCTCGTGATCTATCTCGTACCGCTGATTGCGTTGATTCTCGGCTTTGATGCGATCGTGGGCGAGCGTGAACGCGGCTCGCTGGACCTGCTGCTTTCCATGCCGATCACCCGAGTCGAGCTGCTGCTCGGCAAATACCTCGGCTTAGCGGCCGCGCTTGCGTGCTCCACGGTCGTCGGCTTCGGGGTGGTCGGGATACTGTTGGCCGTCAAGCTGCCGCTCGCGGCCATGTATCACTACGCCGGCTTCATGCTCAGTTCGGTGCTGCTTGGCATGGCCTTCCTGAGCCTGGCCCTGTTGGTGTCCGTCATCGCCGCCGACCGCACGCGCGCAAGCGGTGTCGCCATCGCGCTGTGGTTCTTCTTCGTGCTGGTATTCGATCTGCTGCTTCTGGGCGCACTGATCGCCACGGGTGGAAAGCTGGGATCGGACGCCCTGCCCTACCTGATGCTGCTCAACCCGGCAGACATCTTCCGCATCCTCAATATCTTCAGCTTTGACGAAGTCCGCACGCTCTACGGTCTGGCGACCGTATTCCCCGAGCACATGGCCGACCCGCTCGTGCTCGGCGCTCTGATGGCCGCCTGGATCGTCGCTCCGCTCGCTGTGGCCGCATGGAAATTCCGCAAATGAAACGCACACTGCAACCTCCGCTATCCGCCCTGCGCCGCAGCGCGCGCACGGCCCTGTTCGCTACCGCAATCGTCCTGGCCGGCTGCCAAGGCGCCGCGTCCACGCCCGGTCCGATCGAACTGACCCGCGACACGCCTTGCAGCC
The DNA here is from genome assembly GCF_003290055.1 of Ralstonia sp. GX3-BWBA. Lineage (NCBI taxonomy): Bacteria > Pseudomonadati > Pseudomonadota > Betaproteobacteria > Burkholderiales > Burkholderiaceae > Ralstonia > Ralstonia sp. GX3-BWBA. The sequence goes on from NZ_QMKS01000024.1 coordinate 147,731, forward strand.
TCGATGGCATGACGGTGACTGACTTCCCCGGCCCGAAAGCGCAGATTCTGTATGACAAAGGCACCCCCGACGTCTTCTGCGACACCATCGAGCTATTCTCGATCGTGCTGCGCCCCGAACAACAGCGGCACATGCTCGCCATGTACGTGCAAGACATGGCCAAGACAGACTGGAACACCCCGCGGGGCCACTGGATCGACGCCCGCACCGCGTTCTACGTCGTGGGATCGAAGGCGCGCGGATCGATGGGCGCCACGTTTGCGTCCTTCGCCACGCAGGCCGATGCCAACGCCTTCGCCACACATCAAGGCGGCAAGGTTTACAAGTTCAACGAAATTACGCCCCAAATGGCACAGCTCGACGGTGGCGTATTGAAAGATCCCCAGATGTAACCGCCCCAGAGAAGACGAAATGATCGATTACTTTGCCAATCTACCGCCCGATGATGCCGTTCAGATGGAGCAGCTCAGTCGCTTGTCCTACGAGCTGCGGGAAAGCCGGCGCAAGCTGCTCGAACCCTATGGGGTGAACGACGAGGGGGATCTGCTGGCGCGCATCGCGGCGGCGGACTTGCCGGAGCATCCAGCCTATGAGCACTACCTCGGGTCACTCGCGCTTGCAACCGCCAAGCAAGACGTCACCGCTGAACTGAAGGCGCTACTGGCGCGCATGGGAGGCTGATCATGCAGCACCTCGATCTCAAAGAGGCACTGGAGGCGCACTACGGTGCGGTGTTGGCGGAACCTCCTACGCTGTGCCAGGACGCCTTGATGGTCTCGCTCGACAACGGCGTTCTGCTCGAACTGCGTTACCCCGCTCGGTCGGAATATGCGATCGCGTGGCGGTGGGGCGATGCGCAATTACGCATCGACACCGCACCGCTGCATCGCACGCTCACCACCTTCCCTAACCATCTGCACGATGCTTCGGAGGTGCTGCGCGAAGATCCCTTGACCAACCCGAACGCGGAACCCTGGGCCAACGTACGCGCCGTGATTGATGCCGTGCTGGTCGACCCGCTGCTACAGGCATAAACAAACGGCGCTCACCAGGAGCGCCGCCATGCCTGCCCGATCGCAAGTCCTTACGTTGCCTTCGACGTCATGTAATCCACCCCAGCCTTCACGTCTTCATCGCCGAGCGATGCGTTGCCGCCTTTTGCGGGCATCGTACCCTTGCTGCCCGAGAAGCCGTGCAGCGCATGGTCGTAGAGGGTGTCCTTGCCCTGCGCGATACGAGGGGCCCAATCGTCCTTCGATTTGAACATCGGTGCGCCGCCGGCACCGGTGCTGTGACACATGGCGCAAGTGGACTTGTAGACCTTCTCCCCTTTCTCGACATCGCCTGCGCTGGCCTGGGTTGCCTGCGGCGCAGCGGGCGCTGCAGCCACAGTTGCGGGAGCCGCAGTGGCGGAGGCAGCGGAAGCAGCCTCCTCATTCTTGCTGCATGCCGTCAGCAAGGTGAACCCCACCAGGGCAGCAATGGTTATAGGTCGAATGAGCACGTCGATACCTCGAATCAAAAGGAGTGAGAACAGTGGCCCAAATAGGCCATGACCATGATAAGAATGAATACCGACTCAGGCCTTGACGCCAATCAGCGCAAGGCTTTGTGGGGCGTTGTAACGTGTCAACTCCCCTACGGCGGTCATGGAAATACCGGCGGGATATTGCTGCACCTGGCACCTTCCTGACGCGCACGGGATCCGGTCTGGGCATGCCATCGCCACAGACGGTCACGGCGCCGCGCACGTCGTCATCATTGGCGTATCGCGAGCCGTGGGGCAAGGCAGCGTGTTTGGCGCAGAGGCTTCGATGCATCGTGTTCTCTGATGCAGGCCAAGGCTTCGTTCCTACGTCTGCACGACACGCTCGGGCCGGGCCGGTGATGGTGCACGTGCGGGACTGCCGATCCCGGCAGGCTCTGCGTGGGCGACTACACCGCCGATGCGGCATTCCGCAGCGAATTTCATCGCTGGCCTGCACAGCTTTGGGAAGAGAAGGACGCGCAGATCGACGCCATGCTGGCGCGCGTGCCGCAGAAGATCCAATGAGGCGATTTGCTCCGTCGCAGTTGTCAACCTGTGGCTGACCGCACGGAGAGACGCCGCCCCCCGCATCCTGCGAGGGGCTGGCAATGCAGGGTCAGAACCCGAGGCTTTCCAGCAGGTCGTCGACCTGTTCCTGGTTCGCGACCACGTCCGGATGGTCCGGATTGATCTGCGGGCCGTTGAGCAGCGTCGTCGCAACTTGCGCGGCTTCCACGCGCAGGTGTTCCGGCGCGTTGTCGAGCAGGATGCCCACGAGCTGGCTTTCGATGAGCTGAACGACGTCCAGCACCTTCTTGATCACCTGGCCGGTCAAGTCCTGGAAGTCCTGCGCCATCAGGATCTCCATGAGCTGCTGGTTCGTGTCGCGCGTCTTTTCCGGAACGCTGCGCAGGAAGCCGTTGGTCTGCCCGACCAGCTCGCGGATCTCGTCGTCGCCCAGTTGGCGATCCATCCACGACTGCCAGCGGTTGACCAGCGCCTCGGCGTCGGACTCCAGCGCATCTTGCACGGGGCGCGCCGCGTCAATGGCGTTGAGCACGCGGGTGGCCGCCTGCTCGGTCATGTTGGCGATGTAGTTCAGGCGGTCGCGCGCGTCGGGAATAGCCGAAGCGGCCTTCTCCACGCCCTTGTCCAGACCCAGCTCACGCATGCTCTCACGCAGCATGCGCGTGAGGTGGCCGATGCGTTGGAGCATTTCCGGCATATCACCGTGGTCCACGCCTTCTACGGCAGGCGCCTGGGCGCCATCATGCATCTCGCTCATCACGCCCCCTTTTCGAGCTTCTCGAAAATCTTGCCCAGCTTTTCGTCCAGCGTGGCAGCCGTAAAGGGCTTGACCACGTAGCCGTTGGCACCTGCCTGGGCAGCGGCGATGATGTTTTCCTTCTTGGCTTCGGCCGTCACCATCAGCACCGGCATCTTGCTGATGACAGGGTTGGCGTCGCCACGGATGCTCTGCAGCATCTGCAGACCATCCATGTTGGGCATGTTCCAGTCCGAGATCACGAAATCGAACCGGCCTTCCTTGACCTTGGCCAGGCCGGCGGCGCCGTCTTCGGCCTCGTCGACGTTGGCATAACCGAGTTCCTTGAGCAGGTTACGCACGATCCGGCGCATCGTCGGGAAATCGTCGACGACGAGGAATCGGTACTGGCTCTTGTCCATGGACACAATCTCCGCAAACTTACTGAATTGGGGGGTTTCGGGCTTCCTTGGCAATCTTATCGGCGCCTGGGGCCGATTCTTGAGCGCTGGAATAGTTTGGGGCGCCTGACTGCTGCGCCCCGCAACCAATGTACCCACAAAGTGCAGCGTTACACCCGCGTCACACGGCCATGGGCCGACAGCTTGGCCAGCACGTGCGGGCCGATCTGCGACAGCGGCAGGACTTCGTGCACACCGCCGTGGGCCACGGCCTCTTTGGGCATGCCGTAGACCACACAGGACGCCTCGTCCTGGGCAACGTTATAGGCACCCGCGTTGCGCATTTCCAGCATGCCGACCGCCCCGTCCTTGCCCATGCCGGTGAGGATGACGCCCAGGGCGTTGGCCCCTGCGTTGCGCGCGGCGGAGCGGAACAGCACATCCACCGCCGGGCGATGGCGGTTGACCGGCGGCCCCTGATCCAGCTCGGTGACGTAATTGGCGCCGCTGCGGCCGAGCGACAGGTGCATGTCGCCCGGGGCAATGTAGGCGTGGCCGGGCAGCACACGCTCGCCGTGCATGGCTTCTTTCACGCGGATGCGGCACAGGCCGTCCAGCCGCTTGGCGAACGACGTGGTGAAACCCGCCGGCATGTGCTGCACGATCAGGATGCCGGGGCAATCGGGCGGCATTTCCAGCAGGAAATCCTTGATGGCCTCGGTGCCGCCGGTGGAAGCGCCCACGATGATGAGCTTTTCCGTCGACGAGAAATGGGTACGCGCAGGTGCAGAGGTTGCCGGTGCGTGCTCCGCGCGAACGGGTGCGCCGGGCGCCGATGCGGTTGCTGACCCGGGGGTCGCGGCCACCGCAACCGGTGCAGCAGCGCGCGGACGCAGCTTTGCCCGGGCCGCAGTGCGGATCTTGTCGGCAATCTGGTCGGCGTATTCGTTCATGCCGTCGCGCATGCCCAGCTTGGGCTTGGCGACAAAATCCACCGCGCCCAGCTCCAGCGCGCGCAGCGTGGCTTCAGAGCCGCGCTCCGTCAGCGAAGAGATCATGACCACCGGCGTCGGGCGCAGGCGCATGAGTTTTTCCAGGAAGTCGAGGCCGTCCATCTTCGGCATTTCGACGTCCAGCGTGAGCACGTCCGGATTGGTCTGCTTGATGAGGTCGCGCGCGATGATCGGATCGGGCGCCACACCCACCACTTCCATGTCCGGCTGGCTGTTGATGATCTCCTTCAGGATGCTGCGGATCAGTGCGGAATCGTCGATGCACAGCACCTGAATCTTGCGTTTGTCGTTCATGTTCGGGAAGCAAGTCTTCTGAATGTTGAGACCGTTGTAAAACGAAGCGAAGCGGTTCTGATGGGTCAGCGCCGACGCAGACAGTACAAGTCGTACGGCAAGGCGGTGCTGGGTCGTCAGAATCGTTTTTCAGCGGTCTCCTAGGTAAACAGTTGCAGGCGCGAGGCTGGCTTCGTCGTGATGGACTTCGACAGCTTGCTGGCGTATTGCGCCTCGCTGTCCAGCTCGGCCACCGAGTTTTGCGAGCGCAGCTTGCGCACCATGATCTGACCGGTGGACGGTACGAAATACACCTTGCGCGGGTGCACGTCAAAGAGATCTTTGGCGGCCACCGTCAGGCCTTCGTTGCGCAGGAATTCGAGCACGAACTTGCCGTTGCGCTCACCCACATCAAGCGTGCTCATGCCAGCCAGCACGGCGGCGCCGCCAAATACCTTGATCTCCAGGCGCTCACGCTTGGCGCCCGCCTTGTAGAGCTGGTTGAGCAGGACTTCCATGGCGTGCGTGCCATAGCGCATGGAGGGCGACAGGATCGATTCCCCCTCGTTGCGCGAGGGCAGCATGAAGTGGTTCATGCCGCCAATGCCGAGGGTCTTGTCGCGCACGCAGGCGGACACGCACGAGCCGAGCACCGTGACCAGCATCAGGTCTTCGGTGGTGACGGAATACTCGCCGGGCAGCACTTTCATGGCGCGACGGCCAAAGGTGGTGTCGTAATAAGCGTGGGTGCTGGCCGCCGATTGCGCGAGCGTGGCCATGGCGCCAGCGCTCATGCCGCTGTTCATGCCGCTATCGCTGCGCACGGCGTCCGTGGCCGACTGCGGCGTCGCGCGTTTGCCGAATTCGATCATCGTGCCCCCATCTTGGCCCGCAGTTCGGGCGCGATTTCGTACACGGTCTTGCCGCGCAGCGACCACGCCTTGGTGACCTGCAGGAAGCTCTCCGAATGGCCGGCAAACAGCAGGCCATCGGGTTTCATCACGTCGATGAAATGCTCAAGAATCTTGGCCTGCGTGGGCTTGTCGAAATAGATCATCACGTTGCGGCAGAAGATCACGTCGAACTTCTGCTGCAGCGGCCAATCGCGGTCGAGCAGGTTGATCTGGCGGAAATCGATCATGGCCTGCAGCTCGGGCCGCACGCGGGCATAGCCCTCCTGCTTGCCGGTGCCGCGCAGGAAATACTTCTTCAGGCGCTCGGGCGACAGGGCCGCGACACGCTCCATCGGATAGATGCCGGCACGGGCACGCGCCAGCGCGTTGGTGTCCACATCCGAGGCAACTACGCTCACCTGGCTGGGCGACATCGAGCCGAAGGCTTCAGCCAGCGTGATGGCGATCGAGTACGGCTCTTCGCCCGTCGACGACGCCGAGCACCACACGGTGAACGGCGTGCGCTTGGCCTTGGCGTGCTCGTGCAGGATCGGGAAGTGATGCTGCTCGCGGAAGAACGCGGTCAGGTTGGTGGTCAGTGCGTTGGTAAAGGCTTCCCACTCGTCAGGCAGGTGGCCTTTTTCCAGCGCATCCAGATAATCGCGGAACGAGCCGAGGTTGACCACGCGCAGGCGGCGGGCCAGGCGGCTGTAGACCATTTCACTCTTGCGATCGGACAGCGAAATACCGACGCGGCGGTAGATCAAGTCGCGGATGCGGCCGAAATCTTCGGCGGTGAATGAAAACTCGCGCGACGCGAGCGTCGGCGAAACGGGCGCCAAATTTTGTGCTGCCATGGATAACTAACCCCGTGTTTGGCGAGTCTTGATGCCCGCTTTCAGTCGTTGGCGGGCACCGTTACCGCGGGCCGCGCCAAATTTGCTGTTGGCGAGGCTGGCGTCAGAAGGTGCTCCAGTCATCTTCATCGGCAGAACCCGAGGCCAGCTTGAGGGTCGGGGCGACGACGGCCTCAGAAACGGCGGCCGAAACCGCAGCCGCAGCCACCGGTGCAACCGGCGCATGTGCTCCCTGGGGCGCTTTTTCTGCTTGCGCGGCGGCGGGAACCTGTTCCGGTGCAGCCTCCGGCATCGCTACCGGCTTGGTCGCCTTGCGCGAAGCCAAGGCGCGCGCTACGGAAGGCACCACTTCGGTCTTTTCGGGGCGGACCTCGCTGCGGACGGCCGGCGCCGGAACGGCAGCCTGCGCCACTACGGCCAGTTCGGCCGAGGCATCGGTGCGGAACGTCGCCACGGCATTGCGCAGCAGTTGCGCCTGTTCTTCCAGCGACAAAGCGGCAGCGGCGGCTTGCTCCACCAGCGCGGCGTTCTGCTGCGTGACCTCGTCCATCTGGTTCACGGCCTGGTTGACCTGTTCGATACCGGAGCTTTGCTCGTCCGACGCGGCGGAAATCTCGCCCATGATGTCGGTCACGCGGCGCACGGCCACCACCACTTCTTCGATCACCGTGCCGGCTTCGGCCACCAGGGCCGACCCGTTGCGCACACGGCCCACCGAATCGCCGATCAGCTCCTTGATCTCCTTGGCCGCCGTGGCCGAGCGTTGCGCAAGGCTGCGCACCTCGCCCGCCACCACGGCAAAGCCGCGGCCCTGCTCGCCCGCGCGCGCGGCTTCCACCGCTGCATTCAGGGCGAGGATATTGGTCTGGAAGGCAATGCCCTCGATTACGCCGATGATGTCGGCGATCTTCTTGCTGCTGGCGTTGATGCCAGCCATGGTTTCGACCACGCGGCCAACCACTTCACCGCCCTTGACGGCGATGTCCGACGCGCTGCCCGCCAGTTGGCTGGCCTGGCGCGCGTTGTCGGCGTTCTGCTTCACGATGCTGGTGAGTTCTTCCATGCTGGAGGCAGTTTCCTCCAGCGACGAAGCCTGCTCTTCCGTGCGCTGAGACAGGTCGGCATTGCCGGCGGCGATCTGCTTGGTAGCGCTGGCGATAGAGTCAGCCGAACTCTTGATATTCGTGATCGTGCCGGTCAGTTGCTGCTGCATCTGCGCCATGGCGAAGAGCATGCTGTCACGGTCGCCGGGGCGGGTCTGCACGTGCACGGCCAGGTCGCCGGCGGCAATGCGGCGAGCAATATCGGCCGCGTACGATGGCTCGCCGCCCAACTGGCGCGACAGCCGGCGTGCAATGACCAGACCGAGCACGATGCCGAGCAGCGCACCCGCGCAGGCCATCACGATCATCACCAGGCGCGAGCGGTGTGCGTCGTCGCGGGCCTTGACGGTCGATGAGGCAGAGACCTCCTCCACACGCTTGACCATCTTGTCGAGCGTCTTTTCAAACGCAGCGGTATCGTCCAGCAGGCCGACGTTTTCGGCCGTGACGCGGCTGTCGAACTGGGTCGGGTCCAAACCCTGTTTGTCCATCAGCGCCACGAAGTCGGTCATGCGCTTGCCCCAGACGGGGTAGATCGCATCGACTTCGCGGATCATCTTCTTGCCTTCGTCCGACGTGAACAGCGGGCGCACGTTCTCCACACCGTCTTTCAGGTGCTGCATGCTGTCGGCAATCTGCGTGCTGAGTGTCTTGCGCTCAGTGAGCGTGGTGGCAATCAGCAGCGCCGTCTGCGCACGGCTGGCATGCGCCAGGCTGTTGGCCGCGCTGCCCATCTGCGTGATGGCGCGCATCTGCTTTTGCGCCAGCTCTTCGCTCGCTTTGGTCAGCTGCGTAATCGTATAGATGCCCAGACCGCCGATGGCAGCACCCATGGCCGCCACAATCAGGAATCCGCCCGTCAGCACCGTGGACACCGGCAAGCGCTTGATCCAACCCATCATCTGTCTACCCCTCATTTTTTATATGCCCCTCTAACCGCTATCGGTTGCAAGGGGACGGCTCTTTAGAACCGCCGTGGGGTCATGCCACTTCAGTGGGGGGTCACCCCGGCTTCAGCAGGCACTAGCCCAGGCAAAAAAAAACCTGCCCCGGAGGGCAGGCTGCACACCACAAACACACACGAGAGAGCTTTCGCGAGCAGCGAAGATCCCGTGCATACATGGTCAAAAGGTCTCCCAGTCGCTATCGTCGCCGCCTGCGGCAACGAGCTTGGGTACGGGCAACTTGGGCGCTGACGCAGCCGCTTTGCTCACGGCAGCGGCGGCGGTGCGCTCGCGTTGTTGTTCTTTGGCGGAGGCCGGGGCTGCAGTTGCAGCGGCGGTCTTCGCGGTGGGTTCAGCGGTGGTGCGTGCTGCAGCCGTCGGCTGGGCTGCACGGCGCGGCACGGCCTTGGCTTTGTGCGCCGGCTTGGCAGCCGCGCTCGCGGCCACCGGCACCGTCGACATTGCGTTTGCCTGTGTGCCAGCCAGCGTCCGGAACGCCGCCACAGCTTGGCGCAGCCCGCTCGCCTGTTCCTGCAGGGACATGGCAGCGGCAGCGGCTTGCTCCACCAGCGCAGCGTTCTGCTGCGTGCCTTCGTCCATCTGCGTGACGGCCTGGTTGATCTGCTCGATGCCCGCGCTTTGTTCGTCCGATGCGGAGCTGATCTCGCCCATGATGTCGGTCACGCGTTTCACGGCCACCACCACTTCATCGATAACGCTGCCCGCTTCGGCCACCAGCGTGGTGCCGTTTTCAACGCGGCCAACCGAATCGCTGATCAGCTCTTTGATTTCCTTGGCTGCCGTGGCCGAGCGCTGCGCCAGGCTGCGCACCTCGCCCGCCACCACTGCAAAACCGCGGCCCTGCTCGCCTGCGCGCGCGGCTTCCACCGCAGCATTCAGCGCCAGGATGTTCGTCTGGAAGGCAATGCCTTCGATCACGCCGATGATGTCGGCGATCTTCTTGCTGCTGTCGTTGATGCCGGCCATGGTGTCCACCACCCGGCCAACCACTTCGCCACCCTTGACGGCAATGTCCGAGGCGTTGCCCGCCAGCGTGCTCGCCTGGCGCGCGTTGTCGGCGTTCTGGCGCACGATGCTCGTCAGCTCTTCCATGCTCGACGCGGTTTCTTCCAGCGCCGAAGCCTGCTGCTCGGTGCGCTGCGACAGATCGGCATTGCCGGCAGCAATCTGCTGCGTGGCACTGGCAATCGAGTCGGAACCCGAGCGCACCTGCCCCACCATCTTCTGCAGGCTTTCCTGCATGCGTTGCAGTGCGTGCAGCAGGCGCCCGGTTTCATCGGCGCGGTCCACCTGAATGGTGTGCGTGAGGTCGCCCTGCGTGATGTGCTCGGCCTGTTCAATGGCGCGCATCAGCGGCAGCGTGATCGAACGGCGCAGCGCCCACGTCAGCAGCCCGCCCACCAGAATGCCGCCCAGCAGCAGGCCGGTGGTGAGGGCGCTCAGATTGCGATGTTCGGCCTGGCTGGCTTCGTAGCCGGCTTTAGCCGCGTCCATCTGCAGGCGGTTGAGCGCAGTGACCTTGTCGCCAAGGGGGCGGTACAGCGCAGGCATGACGTCCATGACCGTCTTGTTGATGCGCGCTTCATCGTGCGCCTGCACGGCTTGCATCAGCACCTGTGCGCCGTCACGCAGGAAAACGTCGCGCAGGCCCTGAGCCTCGTCGGCCAGCTTGCGTTCGTCTGCCGTGGTGGGCAGCGCGCGGTAGCGCTTCCAGGCGGCGTCGGACTTGTCGAGGAACATCTTGGCGCGCTCGACCGTCTTTTCCGTGCCGGGCGCGTTGGGCGCCATGGCGGCACGGTCGAGCACGATGCGGAAGCTCAGCAGGTTGGAATCGGATTCAGCCAATGCCACGGTGCCCGCAAGCTGCACGGCATAGCCGTCCTGCACGCGGGTGTTGGCGTGTCGCATGCCGATCAGGCCCGTCACGCCCACGATGACGGCGAGCACACCAATGCCCGCCATCATCAGCCCCAAACGGAGCCGGATGGTCATTTTGCTGAACATGCTTCCCTCCCCTAACGGCGCCGCACCTGTTGTTACGGTGTCTTGTCGCCCGGCGGGCCCCTTCGGCCCCGCCTCAATCGCTATGGGCACGTACGCCGCGCCCCAGCCGGATTCATGTCGTGATCAGGCTGCTTCGGCTTCGTCGCACAGTGCCATGTCGGCCGACATCAGCAGGCGCTCGATGTCCACCAGGATCAGCATGCGCTCGTCGATCGAGCCCAGGCCACGGATGTATTCCGTGTCCAGCGCGCCCGAGAACTCCGGCGCCGGCTTGATCTGCTGGCTCTGCAGCGTCAGCACGTCCGACACACCATCCACGACGATGCCGACCACGCGGTCCATCAGGTTCAGGATGATGACGACGGTGTACTGGTTGTACTCGACGCGATCGAGCTGGAACTTGATGCGCAGATCAACGATCGGCACGATGATGCCGCGCAGGTTGATCACACCCTTGATGAAATCGGGTGCATTGGCAATGCGCGTGACGGTCTCGTAGCCGCGGATCTCCTGCACCTTCAGGATGTCGATGCCGTACTCTTCTTGACCCAGCGTGAAGGCCAGGTACTCCTCCCCGCCGGTGTCTTCGCCGATCGCGTGTTTCTTGACTTCCATTGCGGCTCCCCTCGGCCCCGTCGGGCCACTAGATTGAATTCGTTGTGGTGGTTGATAGCACCCTGTCAGGCGTGAACGCTTATGCCGCAGCCATCGCCTCGGTCGAAAAACGACCGCCCTGTGCTTCGCCCATCTCGTGCTTTTCGGCAGTAACGGCACGCGCCGCGTTTTCTGAATGGCCCGAGCGCGTCTCGCGCATCAGGGCCGACACGTCGACGATCAGCGCCACGCTGCCATCGCCCAGGATGGTCGCGCCCGAAATGCCGGGCACGCGGCGGTAGTTGGTCTCCAGGTTCTTGACCACCACCTGCTGCTGACCGACCAGCTCGTCGATCTGCAGCGCAATCTTCTTGCCTTCCGAATCCAGGATCACGACGATGCCTTCCGACGGATCGGGCAGCGACGGCGTGATGCGGAAGCGTTCGTACATCGGCACCAGCGTCAGGTATTCGTTGCGCACCTTGAGCAGGCGACCGCCGCCCGGCACGGCCTTGATGTCTTCCGGACGCGGTTGCAGCGATTCGGCCACGCACGACAGCGGGAGAATGAACACCTCTTCCCCGGTCTTGACCGACATGCCGTCCAGAATCGCCAGCGTGAGCGGCAACACGATACGGATCGTCGTGCCCTTGCCCTTCTGCGACTGGATCTCGACGTAGCCGCCCATCGACTGGATGTTCTGCTTGACCACGTCCATGCCCACGCCGCGGCCCGACACGTCCGTCACCTGGTCGGCCGTAGAGAAGCCCGGCGCGAAGATGAGCTGGTTGATCTCGTCGTCGGTCATGTTGTCCGACACGGGCAGGCCGCGCTCGCGCGCCTTCTTGAGGATCTTGTCGCGGTTCAGGCCCTGGCCGTCGTCGCTCACTTCGATAACGATGTTGCCGCCCTGGTGGGCAGCGGAAAGCAGCAGTTGGCCGGTGGCGTCCTTGCCGGCGGCCACGCGGGCTTCGGGCAGTTCGATGCCGTGGTCCAGGCTGTTGCGCACCAGGTGCGTGAGCGGATCGATGATGCGCTCGATCAGGCCCTTGTCCAGTTCGGTCGACTTGCCGAACGTCGACAGCTCGACCTGCTTGCCCAGCTTGTGCGCCAGGTCGCGCACCAGGCGCGGGAAGCGGTTGAACACGTAATCCATCGGCATCATGCGGATGGACATGGCGGCCTCTTGCAGGTCGCGCGCATTGCGCGTGAGCTGCGACAGGCCGGCAAACAGGCGCTCGTTGAGGACCGGGTCGAAGGCCTGCGCAGTTTGCGCCAGCATGGCCTGCGTGATGACGAGTTCGCCCACCAGATTGATAAGCTGGTCGACCTTTTCCACGCCAACGCGGATCGACGTTTCAGCAGCCACGACCGGCTTGTGGTCGGCAGCGGCCGGGCGTGCCGGCGCCGGGGCGGCCGCAGCGGCAGCCGCCTGAGCCGGCGCAGCTTCGTTGGCAGCCGGGGCGTGCACTTCCGTCTGTGCGGCAGCGGGCGTCGGTGCGGCGACAACCGTCGCGCTGGCTTCGGCCACGGCCGGTGCCGCGCCACCCACGTGCGGCGTGATGACGATCTGGTCGGCATCGATGATGAAGCAGCTCACCGCGATGATGTCGTCGGCGGTGCAGGTGGTCTGCAGCACGATGTCGCTGTTGCGGCCGGTGCGCGCGTGGCGCAGCACGGTGCCCAGATGCTTGAGTTCGGTGACGATCAGCTCGCAGTCTTCATTCGAGACGTTGATCAGCTTGATGTCCAGGCCGCCGTCGATGTCGCCCACCGCTTCGGCCGCAGGCGCTTGGACCACCACCGGCTCGGGTTCGGGCGCGACCACCGGTTCGGGCGTCGCCACCACGGGCGCCGCAGCCACCGGCGCGGCGGCAACAGGGGCGCCTTCCTCGGCGGTCAGGCTGTTGAGCTTGGCCACCATGTATTCGAGCGTGGCCGTATCGATTGGGTGCTCTTGCCGGTAGGCATCAAGTTGGCTTTTCAACACGTCTTTCGTTTCCAGGAAGGCATCCACCATGTTTTCGCGCAGCTGCAGGGTACCGGTGCGAGCGCGGTCCAGAATCGACTCCGCCACATGCGTGAGTTCCGTCATGTGAGTGAAACCGAAGGTCGCAGCACCACCCTTGATGGAGTGCGCGCAGCGGAAGATGGCGTTCAGATCATCAGAAGAAGGGTTGGCGACATCGAGGTTGAGCAGCAGCCGCTCCATGTCGACGAGCAGCTCTTCCGCCTCTTCGAAGAAGGCGCCGAAAAACTGGCTAAGGTCGAGGTTCATATCTGTCTTCTCGGTCGTTTAATGCGTCGATGCAGACCCATGGGTCTGCGCATGCCATTCGAGCAACTGCATCACCGAATCCGTCAGCCCATCCGGGTCGAACGGCTTGGGCAGAAAGCCCGTCGCGCCGGCAGCGCGTGCCTGGTCGCGGATGGTGCTGTCAGCCTCGGTGGTCAGCATGAGGATCGGGGTGTCGGCGTAGGCCGGCAGTGTGCGCAGCGCGCGAATGAGGGTCAGGCCGTCCATCGACGGCATCACCTGATCGGTAATCACAAGGTGGTGGCTGCCCTGGGCGAGCGTGCGTGCGGCTTCCAGCGCAGCGGTGCCGTCGCCGGCTTCCGTCACGACAAAGCCGCACTCGCGCAGGCACGTGGCAATCATGCGGCGGATCGACGTGGAATCGTCCACCACCAGGATGTGTTTCTCGCTCATCGACTGTTTCTCCCCTCGGCGCTCTTTATGGCTTGGCCGCGCTCACCGCATCCGCCACACCCGTGGCACGTGCGGCGGCGTCGGTCAACGTGTCTTTGCCGTCATTGCGCAGGTCGGCCACCGGCTCGACCCCACCCGAGCGCACGGCTTCAGCGGCGCGTGCGTTGAGCACAACGATGCTGATGCGGCGGTTGATCGGGTTGTAGATATTCGTCTTGTCCAGCGGCACCGATGCCTCCAGGCCCACCACGCGGCTGACCTTCTCGGGCTTCATGCCGCCCGCCACCAGCTCGCGTCGCGATGCGTTTGCGCGGTCGGCCGACAGTTCCCAGTTGCTGTAGCCGTGCTGTGTGGCGTACTGCGTGGCGTCGGTGTGGCCCGACAGGCTGATCGGGTTGGGCACGTCGTTCAGCGCCGAGCCCAGCTCGCGCAGAATGGTGCGCATGTACGGCTGCACCTCGGCACTGGCGTTGGCGAACATCGGGCGATTCTGCTGATCGACGATCTGGATGCGCAGGCCTTCGGTGGTCATGTCGATCAGCAACTGGTGCTTGAACTGGCTCATCACCGGGTTCGTCTCGACCATCTCGGCAATCTTCTGCTTGAGCTTGTTCAGCGCCGCATCGTCCGACTCATCGCGGATGTTGCGCTGGCGCTGCACGGTCGGGCTCGGGCTCGGATTCGGCTGCGGCACGTTCTGCTTGAGGGAAGGGCTACCCTGCAGGATGCTCGACTGGTCGCCCGAACCGGCGCCGCCAAACAGCGCCACCTTCAGCGGCGTGCGGAAATACGTTTCGACCGACGACAGTTCTGCCTTGGTCACCGAGCTGAGCAGCCACATCAGCAGGAAGAACGCCATCATGGCGGTCACGAAATCGGCGTAGGCGATCTTCCACGCGCCACCGTGGTGGCCGTGTCCGCTTTTCTTGTTGCGCCGAATGACAATGAAGGTCGGCGTGCTGGACTTGCTCATGGTCCGTTCCCGTCGGTTTGTGCTGCGTTGTTAGTGGCTTGGCTCGTTGGCCACGCTCTGTGTCATATGGGGTTCAGCGCTACGCTGTCTTGGCGCCACGGACGTGGTCTTCCAGCTCGGCAAAAGACGGGCGCTCGGTTGAGAACAGCACCTTGCGGCCGAATTCCACGGCAATGGCCGGGGCGTAGCCGTTCATGCTGGCCAGCAGCGTCACCTTGATGCACTGGAACAACTTGGTCGATTCTTCGGCGCGCTGCTCCAGCAGCGACCCCAGCGGCCCGATGAAACCGTACGCCAGCAAGATGCCGAGGAACGTACCGACCAGCGCCGAGGCGATCAGCTTGCCCAGCTCTGCCGGCGGCAGGCCGACCGAGCCCATGGTGTGCACCACGCCCATCACGGCGGCCACGATGCCGAAGGCCGGCATGGCGTCGCCCACTTTGGTGATGATGCGGGCCGGTTGTTCGGCTTCGTGGTGGTGGGTGTCGATTTCCTGATCCATCAGCGCTTCGATCTGGAACGGATTCAGGTTGCCGCCCACCATCAGGCGCAGGTAATCGCAGATGAAATCCAGCGCGTGGTGATCTGCCTGGATAGCGGGGTAATTGGCGAACAGCGTGCTTTCGTGCGGGTTCTCGATGTCGGCTTCGATCGACATCATCCCTTCGCGGCGGATCTTGGACAGCACCACATACAGCAGCGCCATCACTTCCATATAGAGGGCCTTGGTGTATTTCGAGCCCTTGAACAGGCCAGGCAGGGCCTTGACGGTGGCGTTGATGGCCTTTTTGTCGTTGCCGACCACGAAGGCGCCAATGCCGGCGCCGAAGATGATCAGCAGTTCGGTCGGCTGGAACAAGGGCCCAAGGTGTCCTCCGGCCAGCATGTAGCCGCCGAACACCGAGGCGAGAATCACGATGTAACCGATGGCAACTAACACGGGGCGAACTCCTGAATGGGCGATCCTTCGATCAATACAAGGAGGAATATCGGCATCCCCCCGGTTAACTGAAGGCTTGAGCGCCGAGTTTTGCTGCTGCGCGGTGCTTGGAAAACCCTGCCGCCGCGCCCTTCTTCACAAAGAACGGCAACAAAACGGGCGGCTTGAGCACCACCCGGCCCAAAGTAGGCTTCCCCCTAGGCCGATCCAAAGAAAAAGGGACGGAAATCGCTTTCCGTCCCCACTTTTCGCCTGTCTTTCTGCGCGCGGCGGCAAAAAAAATGCCGGTCCGCAGTTGCCTGCGACCGGCCTACCCCCTTCCCCTTTTGTCCTGCCTGAGCCCCTGTGCTTTTCCTGCTCTGTGTTCCTTGCTCTTTTGTTCTTTGTATTGTTATTTGCCGATCTGGCCGGCTATTCCCGTATTTCCCGTACTGCTACCCGTATTTCCCGTCCGCCCTTTTTTGCCCATCCCCCGGCGGTTCTGCAAGTCCCGTATTCCCGTTTTCCTGCAATGCCGTTATCAGGCGTCGACCGTCTTTTCTGCGATCGCATCAACCGGAGCAGCGACGCGCTTTTTCTTTCCTGCGCGTGACGGCGGCTGGCATACACCGCACACGAAATCATGGTGCAGGTCGTCTGCGTGGGCCACGAAATGGCCGGTGCAGCGCTTGCACTTCACGGTGTGCAGCATTTTCCCCTCGAAGAACTTCAGCATCATCCACGCACGGGTGATCGAGAGCACCTCTTCCTGTTCGTGAACGTGAATATGTTCCTGGTACAGCTTGTAGGCCGAGATCAGGCGGCGCACACCAGTGCTGCGGCTGTTCTCACCCAGAAAACGGTAGATGTTCAGGAAGATCGACGAATGGATGTTCGGCGACCACGTCAGGAACCAGTCTGCCGAGAAGGGCAGCATGCCCTTGGGCGGCGATTCCCCACGGATTTCCTTGTACAGCTTGACCAGACGCTCACGGCTGAGCGTGGTTTCCTGTTCCAGCAGTTGCAGGCGCGCACCGAGCGAAATCAATTCCGCTGCGAGGTGGATCTGCTGAACTTCGTTCATGACGCTGGTGTGACGCATGGCACTGCTCCCGCTACGCTTGCTACTCATCCAAAGTGCAATCTCTGAACCCGGCGAAAAGGCCGCCGCAAATGGCTCAGCTGATCTGCTCAACCGCCTGACGTGCCAGCAGGATCGACATTTGCGATTGCTGCAGACCCTTGTCACGGTGCGGCTGGGTCACCAGACCCAGGATGGCGTGATCGTCGAAGCGGAAGCGGCACAGCATCATGTTCGTGCTGGCCAGCTTGACGATCTGCGCGGGCGACATCGTCAGCAGGATGTCAGCCAGTTCTTCAGAGATGCCGAGGCGAAACAGTGCGGCATCCCGATCCTTGGCCAGCATCTGCTGGGCAAGCATCAAGTAGGTGAGATTCAGTTCGCTGATCTCGGAAACAATGTCTTGCGTGTCCATGTATGTCCCGTCGTGTGCAGTAAAAGTACAACTTGCATCCGATCTCGCATGGTGATGTCCGGTGGCGTTATTTTCTTGCGCCTACCCTCGCCGGGCTGTTCACCAATCCCCACGGATCGGATGTTCCTGCAGTCGGCGCCGTTGCCGGCACCTCCTGCTCCTTCTTACTCACGTCGCTAAAGACATGGCGAAGTTGTTTTCTGTTGAACACATTGTGGGTTTACGTCCGGGGTAAGTAAAGAAGGGGGGACCCCTACGTCGGAGGGGTGAGGTAGTCCGTTTTCTTGTAGGCGAATTTCCTACAAATCTGTTAATAAACGTTGCAAATGAAGCCTTTGCCGACGCAACGGCCCTGGGTGGACGATGCGCTAAAGCGGGTGTTTGACACGTATTTACCCCAATGAACGGCGAAAGATAGCAATTAAATTGCCTAAAGTTGTCAGAAATCGACAAAGAAGGCGTCGCACTTCTGCGACTGTGAGCATCGGATGCCGGGTTAACCGCTTGTAGGACACTTCTGACCCGCTCCTACACGCCGTGTAGGACAGTTCCGACCGACTTTCGGCCGACTTTGTAGGATCGCTCCTACAGTCGAAAGGCGATTTTGTAGGACAGCTCCTACTTGTTTGTTTATCTAAAACAGACGCGTATCTCTAATCGATACAAAATTCGGCCAGGAAACATACTTGCCAGGGTGGGAAAGGACGGACCACGCACTTCCTTTTTTGCAGCGCGGCGGGAAGTGGCGCATGGTCGTCTGCGGAAGGAAAAAACGCGTGAATTTTGATGGTCTGCCAGCCGCCCCTCGTGTAGGACAGCTGTAGGACAACGTGAGCTGCGCCAACAGCCCACGTGCGTCGTCAGTCGTGGTGCGGCGCGGACCAGGGGGCACGCAATACAGTGCCAGTGGCGGATTCGGTGATGACGAGCGATCGCCCGTCTGGCGTGAGTGCAACGTTGGTGGTGGTGCGCCCCTTGCACGACGTGATGCGCGCCAGCGGTTCACCATGCGGCGAAACGACAAACACCGCGCCCAGCGAGGCATGCGCGACGAACAGGTGGCCGGCCGCGTCCATCGCCATGCCGTCGGGCCCGCTGGTGCCGTAGAACTGCGCGAAGCGGCCCACCTTGCTCGTGCTGCCGTCAGCAAGCAGCGGCAAGCGCCAAACGGCGTTGTCGCGCGTCATGGCAACGAAGAGCGCGGATTCGTCTGGCGTCAGCACCAAACCGTTCGGGCTCGGGCCATTCGCCAGCAGGCAATCGAGCCGGCCATCCGCGCGCAGCCGATACACACGGCCGGTCGGGTCATGCAGGCCCGTCTGGCCTTGGTCGGTGAAATACACATCGCCGTTGCGGGCGACGATCAGATCATTGGGGCCTTTGAAGCGCTCGCTGTTGCGGCGAGTCAGGAACGGCGTGACTGCGCCCGTCGCAGGGTCCAGCGACAGCAACCCGTTCTTGTAGTCCGCAATCAGCAGCGTGCCGTCGTGGCGCAGCGCCAGGCCGTTCGGTTCGCCGTCGTATTCCGCCACCACATCCCAGTCGCCCTGCGCAGAAACACGCAGGATGCGGCCATGCGGAATATCCACCAGCCACAGATTGCCGTGCGCATCCCAGCACGGCCCTTCCAGAAAGCAGTCGACCGGCGCCCCGCCTTTGTTGGCGCGGGACCATTCGGTCGGCACCGGGCGACGCAGCCTGGCCGGCATCTCCGCAAAGATGGTGGTTTCGATGATGGGCCAGTTGAAATACGTCATGGCGCGGTGCCCGGTTCGGCTTGCGCCAGATGCCGCGTGACGTTGCCGGTATAGCGATACGGCAGTTGGCGCGGCATCGGACCTTTGTTGCGCTCGCCGCGACCGCTTTGCTCCCAGGCGTGCGCCAAGATGCCGACGGCCCGCGAGAGACAGAACACGCCGCGCGCCAGTGGCGCCGCAAAACCCAGTTCCGCATAGATAACAGCCGTGGCGCCGTCGATGTTCATCGGGATCGGCTTGCCCTTGCGGCCGGAAAGCAACGCTTCGATGGCGCGGCCGATGGCGGCATAGCGCCCGCCGACCACGCCGTCCTGCGCAGCCTCGTCCACCAGCGCGAGCAGGCGCCCCGCGCGGGGGTCGACCGGGTGGAAGCGATGCCCGAAGCCCGGCAGGTATTTGCCATGCGCGGCGATGAACGCATCCACACCCGCCGCCGTAGCCGCCTCCAGCAAGGCGCCGTCACACATGCGCGCCTCGATATCGTGAAACAGCTCGACCGCCTGCTGCCCTGCCCCGCCGTGTACGTCGTCCAGCGCGTTCAACGCAGACGCCATCGCACCGTTGAGCGGCAGGCCACAGCTCGTCGCCATCTTGGCAATCGCAATGGATGGCGCATGCGGGCCATGATCGACGGACGCCACCAGCGCCGCTTCCAGCAGAGCAGCCTGACGCTTGGCAGGCAGCTCACCGCGCAGCATCAGCCAGATCATTTCGGCAAAACCAATCTGGCCGATCAGCTCCTGGATGGGGTAGCCGCGCACATGGATGCGGCCCGGTTCGATATCGATGATGTCGGTGCGCCAGTAATCGGCAGCGAGGCCGGCGGCAGAATCGATTGCGTTGGGGACAGATGCGGTCGTCATGATCAGATGGCGCCTTCAGCGCGCAAGGCTTCGATTTGGTCGTGGCGGTAGCCCAGCTTGGCAAGCCAGTCGTCGGTATGGGCGGAGAGCGACGGTGCGGGAGTCTTCGGGCAAGGGTCTTCACCAGACAGGCGAAAACCCGCGCGCGTCACGTGCTGCCCCGCCTCCGGGAAGGAGGTGACGAAGCTGCGGCCCGTCACCTGTTCATGCGCGAGCACGCCAGGCACGTCGAGCACCAGCCCGGCCGGCACGCCGGCTTCGATCAGCAGCGGTTCCCATTCGGCAGCCGAGCGCGCGGCCAGCGCAGCTTCCAGTGCATCGTTGAGCTGCTGGCGATGTTCCTTGCGTGCATGGCGTTCGGCAAAGCGCGCATCGGTTGCAAGGCCCGGATGACCGACCACGCAACACAGCGCGGCAAACTGCTTGTCTTCGTTGGCCGCGATATTGATCAGCCCATCGCCCGTGCGGAACGTGCCCGACGGCGCCGCCGTGAAGTTCTGGTTGCCCATCGGGTGCGGCGTCACGCCGGCATTCAGGTAATTGGAGACGACCCAACCCATGGTGGCGAGCGTCGATTCCAGCATCGACACATCCACCATGCAGCCCTGCCCCGTGCGTTGCGCGCCGAGCAGGCAGGCGGTCACGGCCAGCGCCGCCGTGATGCCGCCCACCGTATCGCTGATCGGGTAACCCACGCGCAGCGGCGCGGATTCGTCATCGCCCGTGACGCTCATCACGCCGGAAATGCCCTGGATGATCTGGTCGTATGCGGGTCGGCCGCTAAGCGGGCCATCCTTGCCGAAGCCGGAGATGGCGCAGTAGACCAGGCGCGGGTTGACCTCGCGCAGCACGTCGTAGCCGAGCTCCAGGCGATCCATGACGCCGGGGCGGTAGTTTTCGATCAGGGCATCGGCCTGCGCTACCAGCTTGAGCAGGATCGCCCGCCCTTCCGGATGCTTCAGATTGACGGTGACGGACTGCTTGCCTGCATTGACGGCGACAAACGAGGCGCCCATCTTGCGGCGCGCCTGCTCCGGATCAGCGCCTAGACGGCGCGCGAGATCGCCATTGCCGGGCACCTCCACCTTGATGACTTCAGCGCCGAGCAAACCCAGCTGATAGCCGCAGAACGGCCCGGCCAGCACGTTCGACAAGTCGAGCACGCGCAAACCCGCGAGAGGCAAAGCCATGAAAACAACTCCTGCTACACAATCGGCTCCGCCCCTCGCCCCGTTCAGGAAGTTGGGCGTCTTGGCGGAGCCTAGGTTTTCTGGATGAGCTGAGCGGCGAGACGCAGCGGCGCCGGGTCGCCACCCAGCGTGGAAGTGATTTGCGCGGCGTGCTCCAGCACCGGCACGCGCCACGATTGCAGCAGCGCTCCGTCGATGCGCGAAGCCGGGCCGGCAAGGCACAGCGCACCCCGCAGCGCCTGCTGCGCACCAAACACCGGCACCGACAGGCCCACCGTTTCCCGATCGCGTTCGCCAATCGACACGTAATAGTGATCGCGCCGGATGGCGTCGTACGTGGCGCCTTGCATGCCCGAGAACGCACACAGCACGCGCCCGCCCGAACCGCGCTCCAGCGGCAGCACATCGCCTTCGCGCACGTGATCGCGGATCGAATGGTTCGAATCCACGCGGTGCAGGCACACACGTACATCGCGCTCGCGGATGTAGAGCGACACCGCCTCGCCCGTCGCCTCAGCCAGCGCCCGCATGTGCGGCAGCACCACGTCGCCCAGGCGCATGCTGCGCTGATAGAGCGCGCCGAGCATCAAGGGCGCGGCCCCGATCTGGTAGCGGCCGTCTTCCAAGCGAAACAGCATGCGATGCTGGATGAGCGAGCCTGCCAGCCGCAGGATCGTGCTCTTGTAGAGCCCGGTGCGCGCGGCCAGCTCGGCCAGCGTCAGCGCGTAGTCGCCGGGGCGAAACGCAAACAGGATCGAGAACGCGCGGTCCAGCGCGGCCACCCCCGACTGCCCCGGCGTGGCGGCATCGCCCTCATTGGCGGCGGTGGTCTCGTTCTGGGTGGTTTGGCGCTCTGCGGTCATGGCGGGTTGGGCGAGACGGTTCACTTGACCATCTTCAAGGCTTGGTCGACGAAGCGGTTAGTGTACGTTTTACTCAGGTCGATCTTGGCGTTGCGGATCTTTTCGTCGTAGCTGGAGAGCACCGTCAGGGCCACCTTGGCATCGGCATCGGTCATCAGGCCGTCCTTCGAGAAGATCGGCTTGGAGTGACGCAGCGCATCGACAAACACGTCGCGCCCGCCCACCTGCTGCTCCTTGGGCATCTTGTCGGCAATGGCCTCGGGCGTGCTGGCGTCGATCCACTTGAGCGTGCGGATGAAGGCGTTCACCAGGCGCTGCACCGTCTCCGGGTTCTTCGTCATGAAGTCGCGCGTGACGTACAGCGTGGCCGTCGGGTAGCGGCCGCCGAACACAGCGTTTGAGCCGGCATCGGTGCGCGTATCCACCAGGAACTTGGCGGCGCGGCGCTTCTCCAGCAGGCTCGCCACGGGGTCGAAATTGACGAGCGCGTCGATCTCCTTGCGATCGAGCGCCACCATGCCCGGCGCGCCCGATCCCACGGCGATGTACGACACGTCGTTGACCTGCAGACCGTTCTTGATGGCGTAGTAACGCGCAAACAGGTCAGTGGACGAACCGGGTGCGGTAATGCCGATCTTCTTGCCCTTCAGATCCTTGCCGCTCTTGATATCGAGGTCGGGCCGCACCGCCAGCACAATGCCGGGCGTGGTGTTGAGCAGCGCCACCGACACGATGTCCTTGCCCTGCGCCTGGATGTGGATGGTGTGGTCATAGAAGCCCACCACCGCATCGGTCGAACCGGCAATCAGGGCCTGCAGCGCCTTGCTGCCGCCGGCCTGGAAGTTCTCTACCTTGACGTTAAGCCCTTCCTTCTGGAAGTTGCCCAGCGACTGCGTGAGCGGCACCGGCATGTAGTTCAGGATCATCGAGCCGACCGACAGGCTCACGTCCTTCTTTTCCGGCTCGGCGGCATTGGCTACCGTACAGACGGCCGCACACAACAGGGCCGAAATCCATCGTTTCATGGTTGTCTCCGTGATGTTCTTTGCGGAAATGCGGATCAGGCGCCCGTTTCCGGATCGGCCTTCGGACGCCACACCAGCAACTTGCCTTCGAGCGCATCGACGCTGCGGTCCAGCGCAATCACAAACGCCGACAGCACAACGATCCCCGAAAACACACCGGTGGCATCGAACACGCCCTCGGCCTGTGCAATCAGGTGGCCCAGGCCAGCGGACGAACCGAGGTACTCGGCCACGATCGCGCCCATGACCGCCATGCCGACGGAGGCGCGCAGGCTGGAGAGAATCCAACTCGTGGCGGACGGCACATACACGTGGCGCAGCAGGCTGATGCGGCTGGCCTTGAGCAGGCGAGCGTTGGCCAGGATGACGGGGTTGACCTCGCGCACGCCCTGGTACGTATTGAAGAAGGTGATGAACAGCACCATCGTTGCGCCCAGCGCCACCTTGGAGGTCAGCCCCAGCCCGAACCACATCACGAAAATAGGTGCGAGCAGGATGCGTGGAATCGCGTTGAAGACCTTGATGAACGGGTCGAGCACCTCGGCCGCGAGCCTGGACAAGCCGAGCCACAACCCCAGGCTGATGCCAAGCAGCGTGCCGATGCCGAACGAGAGGATCGTCTCGGCCAGAGTAATGGCCAGGTGCGTGTAGATATCGCCGCCCGTGAACCACTCCCAGATGCGCGCGACGATGGACGACGGCATCGAGAAATAGAACGGGTCCACCACGCCCGCGCGGCCCAGGCCTTCCCATGCGCCGAACATCAACACCACCACGGCCAACTGAAACAGGCGGATCTTGGTCTTGTGCGCGAGACCGGCGCGTGGCGCGCCCACGGCAGGCATCGTATTAGTGCTGGACGGCATGGCTCTTCTCCACTTCGGTGCCGAGGATCGACCAGATCTCGCGATACAGGCGGATGAACGCGTCGGACATGTTGATTTCAGATACGTTGCGCGGGCGCGGCAGCGTGATTTCCACATCCCCAACCGGGCGGCTGGCCGGCCCGGCGGACATGACGACCACGCGGTCGGCCAGAGCAATGGCTTCTTCCAGGTCGTGCGTGATGAACAGCAGCGATTTGCGGTCTTCCTGCCAGAGGCGCAGCAACTCGCTCTGCATGAGGTGGCGCGTGTGCACGTCCAGCGCCGAGAACGGCTCGTCCATCAGCACGATCCTGGGCGAGAGGATCAGCGTCTGCGCCATGCTGATGCGCTTCTTCTGCCCGCCCGAGAGCTGATGCGGATAGCGCGCCTCGAAGCCGGCCAGCCCGACCTTCTTCATCCACGGACGGGCGCGCTCGCGGGCCTCATCCACCGGCATGCCCTGGAACACAAGGCCCAGCGCGACGTTGTCCAGCGCCGTCTTCCAGGGCAGCAGCGAGTCCTGCTGCATCATGAAACCGGCATTGCCATTGAGCCCGGTCAGCGGCTCACCAAACACAGTGACGCTGCCGCCGGCCGGCTTGAGCAGCCCGGTCACGGCATTGAGCAACGTGCTCTTGCCGCAGCCAGTCGGCCCCACCACCGCCACGAATTCGCCTTCACCAATCGACAGGTCAACGCCCTGCACCGCCGTGAAGCTGCCGAACCGCACCGAAACCTGATTGAGCTGAACCGCCGGCAACCCGGCGCGGAGTCGGCCGCTGGCGGCCTGGGGGGAAGAAAGCATGGGCGTCTCCGTGAACGCGCCTGATTCGATGCGTTCTGTTTGATGGAATATAGTTCTATTTTATATGTCATATCTAGCGAGGTTAACGCGCGTAAACCCGAAAACAGCACAGGCATCAGCGGTTTTCGCAACTTCTTCCTAGGGCAACACCATAGTTTGTTCTTTCTGAAGAAACTTAATTCTTACAGACAGAACACTGCGTGCTGTAAATTTGCGAGAATTGTTCGCGTGAACGCTAAAGTTTTCCGCCCACCTTCCGATGAAGGGCGTACTGATCAGCGAGATGGCCATGCAACTTTCTTCCCCTTCCGTATCTACTGCGACCGCCGGCGCATCGGGCAGCGGGAGCAGTTCGGCCGGCGACATTGAGCGCCTGCAGCGCCAGCTCAAGAACCTGCAGAAGTCGATGCAGGATCTGCCCGCGCAGAATCTGCCGCCGGATCAGGCCCGCGAGCAGGCACAGTTGCTCAGTCAGCAGATTCAGATCGTGCAAGCGCAGATCGCCCGCCTTCAGGCGCAGAACGGTCTGGAGCAAGCGCAAACCCGGTTGGAAAACCGACACAACGCATCTAAAAGCGCTTCCGGCACAGGCAATACCGACGCAGCGGCCAAGGCCCGCACGACGGACAAGGTGACCGGCTCGTCCACGGCGAGCGATACCCGCCTGCACACCCGCGAAGCAACGCAGGCACAGTCCGCGCAGTCAGCCCACCCCGCCAGCGCAGAGGCCATCACGCCGGCCAAGCCGCCGCTGGTTTCCGTCAGGGCCTGACGGCGGCAACGCGGCGGCCTGTCCTTGATGGCGCCCGTTGCCGATGCCTGACCACCTCCTTTCCTACCCCCTCCCATCGGGGGGACGCCAGCCCGCGGTGCCGACAGCGACAATCGCCGCGCCGCCATCCTGTGTGCGGCATCGAGAACACGCATGACCTCCGCCGCCAGCGACGCCCTGCCCCCGACCGCCCCCGCCGATCCGCATCCGGAACGCACGCCCTCGCGCAATTTCTTTGCACGCCACTGGCGCGGTGATTACAGCCTCGCCCGCTCGTATTGGTTGCATACCGCGCTGATGCAATTTGGCGTGGTGGCGCTCAGCGCGGGTGTTACGCATGCGCTGGCGCATAACGCACCGGCGCGCGCAGCCTCGTCGGCGCTGCTCGTGATTTACGTGATGGGTTTGGCCCTGTGGATCTGGGCGGTGGTGGGCACCTGGCGCTCCGCCGATCGCGAGCAAGCGCGCAACCGGCTTGCCGGCATGTCAAACCTGTGGCCGCTGATCGCCAAGGTGATGATCGTGCTGGGCGCTGTGGGCACCAGCTCGCGCCTCATCAACGATGGGCCGCGTCTGGGCGCGCATCTGCGCACCGCGCTGGGTGAGCAAGCGGCGTCGCCGTTTACGGTGATGCCGCAACGCGATGGGCGCGCCATCCTCTTCAATGGCGGCATCAACGATGGCGCCGCCGATGCACTGGAGGCCGCGCTGCGCAAGGCGCCAAACACCGTGGCCGTCGTGCTGCGCTCCGAAGGCGGCTGGCTGCGCGAAGGGACGCTGGTGGCAGATGTCATCCGCCGCCACCATCTGCGCACGTATGTTGAACGCACCTGCGCCTCGGCGTGCACGATCGCCTTCCTGGCAGGCGTTGACCGCGCCGCCGCACCGGGCGCACGCATCGGCTTCCACCGCCCGCGTGCGGTTGGCGCCGATCACGACCAGACCCCAGGCGCCACCGACAGCGAACTCTGGCGTGCATATGCAGACGCGGGCCTGCCCGATGCTTTCGTGCGCCGCGTGCAGGACACACCGTTCGACCAGATGTGGTTTCCCACCGCGCAGGAGCTGCTGGCCGACCACGTCGTCACGCGCGCATCGCCCGGTGGCGAATATGCAACCATGGCCACGCAGCTGAATACCCGCGAAGCCCTGGCGGCAGAACTGCGCAGCGCCCCGCTGTATGCAACCCTGGAGCGCAAGTACCCCGCGCACTTCAGCCGCTTGATCGACAAGCTGTGGCCAGAACTGCAGCGCAACGTTACCGATGCGCGGGCGGTAACACTGCTGCGCGAGCAGACGGGCAAGCTGTACCGCGCGCTGATCCCGACTGCACCCAACGCGCTGCTCTTTGCCAACGCGCAACTCACACTTGAACAGGCCCAGGCCCTGCAGCGCGTGAGCCCGGAAGCCTGCGTGGCTTATCTGGACGGCACGTCCGGGGCAAGCGCCGCTGCCGCACGATTGCCGCGCGCGCTGGTCACCCGCGAGCAGGCCTTGTTCTCCGACCTGATGCAGGCCGCCGACCCCGACCACGCGCCGGTAGTCACGCGCGCACAAACCCTGCCGGTGCTGCAACTGGCCGTGGCCGCGCTTCCCCTCAATGAACAACGCGTGCTGACCGTGCCCGCGCTGCGCCACTCCGCACCACCGGCCGAACGCTGCGAGGCGCTGATCGGTTTTTCGCGCTCCATCCTGGCCCTGCCGGAAACCGAACGTGCGCTGGCGCTGCGCGGCATGTTTGCCGATACGTCAGCGCCTGATTCGTAGCAAGACCCTTCAGGCCGAACGCAACGCGGCCAGCGACGCCCGCTGGCGCCCCTCTTCGTCAAAGTTGTCCGGTGACAGCCATTGCTCGAATGCGGCTCGCACCTGCGGCCAGTCCGCATCGATGATGGAGAACCACGCAGTATCACGGCTGCGGCCCTTGTAGACCACCGCCTGGCGGAAGATGCCTTCGAACTGGAAGCCCAGCCGTTGCGCAGTCTGCCGCGATGGTGCGTTCAGGCTGTCGCACTTCCATTCGTAGCGCCGATAGCCGAGATCTTCAAAGACGTGCTTCATCAGCAGGAACTGCGCTTCGGTCGATGCCGGCGTGCGTTGCAGCAACGGCGAGAACGTCACCGCCCCCACTTCCACCACGCCGTGATCAGGCGTGATGCGCATCAGCGCCAACGTGCCGACCGGGCGATCGGTGCGCGCGTCGATCACCGCGTATTGCAGCGGATCGCGCTTCGCCGCAATGCGCTCGATATAGGCGCGGTGTGCCGCCATATCGGCGAACGGGCCTTCCACCATGTACGTCCAGACGCGTTCGTCCTGCGCCTGGCTGAACGCATCGAACAGCGCGTCGGCGTGGCGGGCAGCATCCAGCGGCTCCAGCCGGCAGTAGCGCCCGGCGAGCGGCGCGTGCGGCGGCAGCGGCCGGGCCGTCCAGCCGGACAGCGGCGCACCAATGGGTTGCTGATAAGCGTTGAGCGTGGGCATGCGGGAAACCTGGATCGAGAACAACAAGGAGCCTTCACCCTACCGAACGTCCTGGCTCCATGAAAAGAGCCATGGAAGCACACGTGGATAGAGCCACATCAACACCCTACGCCCGGATTAAACCGTTCGATGCCCCGCCACACGCCGATAGCGCAGGTGCGTGCAAATCGATATGTTGGCAGCGGGGGGAGACGGCGCCACGAATAGGCGCGGGCATAGGCATTGCTGTGCAGGGGTATGCACGCGCCCTCGGAATCGTCCGCCATCTTTTCTGCCAGGAGCCCGCGAGTGGCGCCGTTCATTACAGAGTGGTATTGCCGCTGGGGCCGCTGCGTCCAATACGCATGCGCGGCCGCATGGATCGCCTTTGTCGGCATGGCGCCCTGGAGCCCTGCCCGGGCGGCGCCCAGGTTTGCCTATCCCATCACGCAGCGCATTGACGCCGGCGCGAGCCTTGCCCTTCCGCGCACGTGGGGCCCATTGCGGCTGAACACAGAAACGCCCATTCCTTCCGTTGCGGCGACCATCAACTCGCCCTTTGGCCCATCGCGGCTGGTGTTTGCGCAGCAGACCGTAGCGCCGGAGAGCTTCGCGCTGGTAACGGTGCGTAAATCCGATTTCGACAAAGGCACACCCGATTACCTGGAAACCCTGCGCTCGCGCGATCTGGCGATTCTGCTCAGCCACATGGAATCGCGCGTGCATGGCGATCGCCCGGCCTGGGCTGCCCGCCTCGTCCGTGGCAAGGCCCCGACGCAGCAGGTGCTTGCGGGGCACCGGTTGATCTACTGGGAGGGCGAATGGAGCACCTCCACGGCACGGACGGTCGTGGTGCGCGGGTATGCGTTCTTCGGCAACGGCGCGGTCTACTTGCTCCGCGTATTCGGCACCGCCGGGCACGGCAACCCCGCCGAGTTTGCCGAAGAGGCACGTTTTGCCGATTTGGTGGCCGCGACCTTCCGCACGAAGTAGCCGTCCGACTGCCGCTTTGTTGCGGCGCAACAACAAGCGTAGCCCGCGCGGTGGCCCCGCCCCTCAAGCGCTGGCCGGGCCACGCAAGCGCTGAAATCTGTTGTTACTCTTGGAACAGTCTGTTCACCCGCCGCTGTATTGTTCTTCCGCATCGCAACACCTACACTTCGTGACAGTTGTTCAGACATCGATTGCCTGAACAAGCAATGCAAGTGTTGTAAGGAGAACAATGATGAAATGGTTGGATATTGGCGCCGTCATGGCCGCCTGGATTGCGAGCTGCGTTGCAGCAGGCTGGCTCATCAGCGCCGCCGCCTTCCTGGCTTAACGCCCTCAAATGCCCTAAAAGGCAAAACGGCCGAGCGGGAACCCCTTCCCCGCCCGGCCCTGAACACCCCCGTTGATCGATTCGTCAGGCTGGCTTTTGGCCTGCCCACTGAACGAATCGGTCGACAAACCCCTGCAAGAACTGGCGCGTACGCGCATCTGTCACCCCGCCCTGGGCATCAAAGGGCTCCCCCGCAAAGTGGAAGAACACCTCCGGCAAGGGTAAGACCTTCACCCCGACCGCCGCGAGCACGTTGCGCAATTGCGCCTGCGACAGCGCCGTCCCGACGGCGCCCGGCGAAGCGCCCGCAATGCCTGCCGGTTTGCTGCCCCACACGCTCTGGCCGTATGGCCGCGAACCCCAGTCGATCGCATTCTTCAGCACGCCCGGTATGCCGCGGTTGTATTCCGGTGTGACGAACAGAATGGCATCAACGCCCGCCACTGCTGCCTTGAAGCGCTGCACTGGCTCGGGCAAATCGGCATCCAGATCCTGGTTGTAGAGCGGAAGCTCGCCAATCTCAATGAACTGCGCCGTCGCGCCAGACGGCAGTAAGCCCACCAGCGCCTGCGCCAACTGGCGGTTGAACGACGCCTTGCGCAGGCTGCCGACGATCACTCCGATAGTCAGATTGCTCATGAACGCTCCTTGCGTGCAAAACAGTTCAAAACGGCCTTGATACTTAATCGGCCGTTGCCGGCTCTGGGGCCACCTCGCGCTTGAGGCGGTTGATGAGGGCAAACATCAGCGGGTTCAGCAGAATCGACAGGATTGCTGCCGACAACAGCAGCCCACGCGCGCGGTCGGGCAGGATTTCCAGGCTGATCCCCAGCCCGATCAGGATGAACGAAAACTCGCCGATCTGTGCGAGGCTGGCAGAAATCGTGAGCGCCGTGCGGTTGCCGTGACCAAACGCGCGCACCACCGCAAACGCTGCCAATGACTTGCCTACCACCACGATCAGCACCGTGCCGAGCACCGCCCAGGGGTCTTCAATCAGCACGCTTGGGTCGAACAACATGCCCACCGACACAAAGAACAGCACCGCAAATGCGTCGCGCAAGGGCAGCGATTCTTCCGCCGCGCGCTGGCTGAATTCGGACTCGGCCAGCACCATGCCCGCAAAGAACGCGCCGAGCGCGAACGACACGCCAAACAGCACCGTCGCGCCATAAGCAACGCCCAGCGCCGTCGCCAGTACGCCCAGGCGGAACAGCTCGCGGCTGCCCGTCATGACAATGCGTTCCAGCATCCACGGGATCACGCGGCGGCCCACCACCAGCATCAGCGCGGCAAACGCCACCACCTTCGAGAGCGTGACGGCCAGCACCTTGACGATGTCCCACGTACTGACCGCCGTGCTGCCCGCGCCGCCCAGCGCTCCGGCCAAGGCTGGCAGCAGCACGAGCGTTACCACCATCACGAGGTCTTCCACGATCAGCCAGCCGACGGCGATATGGCCCTCGTGCG
Organism: Ralstonia sp. GX3-BWBA; assembly: GCF_003290055.1. Classification (NCBI taxonomy): domain Bacteria; kingdom Pseudomonadati; phylum Pseudomonadota; class Betaproteobacteria; order Burkholderiales; family Burkholderiaceae; genus Ralstonia; species Ralstonia sp. GX3-BWBA. The sequence continues at coordinate 178,119 of NZ_QMKS01000024.1, forward strand.
AGTTGTCGATGCCGCGATCCTCCAGCGCCTTGAGCAGCACCACCGTGCTCGCCACCGACAGCGCCAGTCCGAACACCAGCCCCGGGCCCCAATCCAACCCGAGCAGCCAGGCCAGGCCCATGCCCATGAGCGTGGCCAGCGCAATCTGCCCGATGGCACCCGGAATGGCGATGGCCTTGACCGCCAGCAACTCCTTCATCGAGAAGTGCAGCCCCACGCCAAACATCAGGAGGATCACGCCCAGCTCGGCCAGTTGCGGTGCGAGGCTTTGATCAGCCACGAAACCGGGCGTGAACGGCCCGGCCACCACGCCCGCCACCAGATAGCCGACCAGCGGCGGCAGCCGCAGGCGCTGCGCAATGGTGCCGAAGATGAAGGCCAGCACAATGCCGCCGATGATGGTGGAGATGAGCGGGGTGTCTACGTGCATGCGGTCCTGGATTGGAATGGGGCGGGTTCAAAGACGAGAGGGGCGGAAACGCCGGGAAAGGGCCGGCCGGCCCTTGTGCGACAACCACGGCGCGGATTTGTTCAGCCTGCGTCACAACTATAAGGATTGCCCTTTGCGAAACCTTACGAAGCAAATGTCATGCAGAAGACATCGTGCCGAAAACACCGCTCCTACACTGCGCCGCAGACCGCTCGCTCAGGGCGGCCCCAAGGAGACGACACATGCGCTACGCCAACAAAGTCCTTTCCGTGGACGAAGCCATCGCCCACGTCCGCAGCGGCTGCCGCCTGATGCTGGGCGAATTCGTGGGCGCCGGTGAGCCGGCCTGCTGCATCGAGGCGCTGCTCGCCAGCGGCATCGGGCAACTCACGCTCATCACCAACACGCCGGGGCTGCGCGGTGGTTTTCTTAAAGCGAGGCTGTTCACCTCGGGCCAGTTGACCGAGTTCATCGGCACGCACGTGGGCACGACGGATGAATCGACGCAGGCTTACCTGACCGACTCTGTGCGCGTAGCCGAGTTCTTTCCGATGGGCACCTGGGCCGAGAAAGTGCGCGCGGGTGCGCTGGGCCTGGGCGGCGCACTCGTGCCGGTGGGCGTGGGCATCCTCGACCAGCCCGGGATGTTTCCCAAGCGCGGTGGGCCCAAGCCGACGCTCACCGTCGACGGCATGACCTGCTTCGTCGAGCCGCCCCTGCGCGCCGACGTGTCGATCATCAAAGGCTGGCGCGCCGATACGTTCGGCAACGTGGAGTTTCGCGGCACGGCGCTGCAGAACCAGCGCGATATCGCCATGGCGGGCGACTACACCATCGTCGAGGTGAATGAAATCGTGGAGGTGGGCACGATCCCGCCCGAGCGCGTCGGCTGCCCGGGCGTGTTCATCAACGCGGTGGTGCAAGGGCTGTCATTGGACGAGCAGCACGCGCTCTACAAACACCACTGGACCAAGCTCGGCCGCCTGCCCGCTGCCGCCGAAGCCTGATCGTCGATCGACACAACCAGGAGACCGCCATGCAATCTCTGCCCGAAACGCCCAAGCAACGCATCGCCGCCCGCTGCGCGCAAGAACTACGCGCGGGCGAAGTCGTCAACCTTGGCCTGGGTATCCCCACGCTCACGGCCAACTACCTGGAGGCCGATGCGGGCGTCATCTTCCATACCGAAAACGGGGCCTTCGGGTTTGGCGGACGCCCCGCGCTGGACGCCATCGACAGCGACTTCACCAACGCCGGGTGCGAGCCCATCACCCTGCTGCCCGGCGCGGCGCTCATGGACCTCGCCACGTCGCTGGGCGCAATGCGCAACGGCTACATCGACGTGACCATCCTCGGCGCGTTGCAGGTGGACGCGCAGGGCAACCTCGCCAACTGGGCGTGCGATCGCAACGGCAAATGGTGGCCTGGCATTGGCGGGGCAATGGACCTCTGCTATGGCACACGCAAGGTGATTGCCGCGCTGGCGCACACCGACAAGCACGGCAACTCCAAGATCCTGCCGCGCTGCACGCTGCCGCTCACGGGCCAAGGTTGCGTGAAGGTCATCGTCACCGAACACGCCGTGTTTGACGTGACCGATGCGGGGCTTGTGCTGCGTGAAATCCTCTCGCATGCGACACTCGACGACATTCGCGCCATGACGGCAGCGCCCTTTACGCTGGCCCCGCTGCTGCAGATGCGTGCCGCTTGAACACCAAGGAACGCTCATGCCCACCGCTGTCGATTGGTTCTTCGATGTCATCTCGCCGTTTGCCTACCTGCAGCTTGAGCAGTTCGATGCGCTGCAGGAAGCCAACGACATCGTCATCCGCCCCCGTCCGCTCGTGCTGGGCGCGATCCTGCACCACTGGGGGCAGAAGGGCCCGGCCGAGATCAGCACCAAGCGCGTGTTCACGTACCGGCATGCGCTGTTTCGTGCGCAGCAGCTCGGCATTCCGTTTCGCATGCCGCCCGCCCACCCGTTCAACCCGATCAAGGCGCTGCGGCTGACGATCGCGATGGGCGGCTCGCTCGATGCCGTGCGTGCGGTGTTCCGGCATATCTGGCGCGACGGCAACGATGTGGCCTCGCCGGAAGGTTTTGCCGCGCTGTGCGAAGCGGTGGGCTTTGCGCAAGGCGCAACCGCTGTCGAACAATCCGCCGTGAAAGACGCGCTGCGCACCCACACCGATGCGGCCATCGCGCTCGGCGTGTTTGGGGTGCCGACGCTCGTGCAAAACGGCGAGCTGTTCTGGGGTGAAGACGCCACCGATATGTTTCTGCAAAGCCTGCATTCCGACTGGCTCTCCACGCCCGAAGTGCGGCGTGTGAGTACGTTGCCGGTGGGCATTCAACGTGGCTGAACACGACACAAACTCGCGCCCCGGCATCAGCCGCGCACGGCTGGCCCATATTGCGGCGTGGTCGATTGAGCTGCCCCCGGAAGAAGCAGACCGTGCCTGCGCCGGCATCGTTGAGAAAACCTATGCGCGCGGCGCCTGCATCTGCCCTAAGAACACATTGCTGGAAAGCTGGACAGGCGTGGTTACGGGCCTCATCAAGATCGGCACGGTGTCGCCCGAGGGGCGCAGCGTCACGTTTACGGGCGTGCCTGCCGGCGGCTGGTTTGGCGAGGGCACGGTGCTCAAGAACGAGCCGCGCCGCTACGACATCGTTGCGCTGCGCGACACGCGCATGGCCTTCATGGACCGCGCCACCTTCATGTGGCTCGTGGAAAACAGCGTGGCGTTCAACCGCTTCCTGGTGCAGCAGCTCAACGAGCGGCTCGGGCATTTCATGGCGCTGCTGGAATACGACCGGCTGCTGGATGTCACGCCGCGCCTGGCGCGTTGCATTGCGTCGCTGTTCAACCCGGTGCTCTACCCTGGCGCGGGCGACCACCTTGAGATCACGCAGGAAGAACTTGGCTTGCTCTCGGGCATGACACGGCAGGTGGCCAACCAATCGCTCAAGGCCCTGGAGAAAGACGGCGTGGTGCGGTTGGAATATGGCGGGGTGACGGTCGTCGACCTCGAACGGCTGCGCAGCTACGGCACCTGAAGACGCCGTCTTTATTAACGAATCTTCATCCGGCGCAGCGGGCCGCACCCGCTAGAATCGCGGCACAACAAGACAAGATCGTTACGCTGCGGCATGCGCCCCACGCGGCCGCAGCCGGAAGAGGGAACAGGGCAACGCACACCGTGCGTGCCTGCATCTATGCTGCCGATTCATCTGCTTTCCACCGGCAAGGCATTGCCGGAACACCAAGTCACGTCCGCTGAGCTGGATGCCCGCCTGGGCCATCGGGCGGGGTACGTGCGCAAGAAGTCCGGTATCGACATTCGCCACCATGCCACGCTTGCGGAGCACCAATCGGAGCTTGCCGGCGCTGCCGTGCGCGATGCGCTGCGCCGCGCCGATGTTCCTGCCGCCGCCATCGACCTGTTGATTTCCGCCTCGGGCGTGCAGGAACAGGCGCTGCCCAACACGGCCACGCGCATCCTGGAGCCCGCCGGACTGCCTGCCGGCACGCCCGCGTTTGACGTCAACGCCAGTTGCTTGAGCTTCCTGACCGCGCTGCATGTGGCAAGCAGCCTGCTGACCACTGGCGCCTACAAACGCATTGCCGTGGTGGCGTCCGACCTGGCCTCGCGCGGCATCGACTGGGACGATGCCGAGACCGCGTTGATCTTCGGCGATGGGGCAGCGGCAGTCATCGTTGAAGCGGCACCTGCGGAGTCCAGCAAAGGCATTCACGCTTACCGCATGGAGACCTACCCCGCCGGCAAGGCCTATTGCGAAATCCCTGCAGGCGGCACGCGCCGCAACCCGCGCACCGGCGCGCAACCCACCGATTACCTGTTCCACATGGACGGCAAGCGCGTGTTCAAGCTCGCCTCGCAACTGATGGACGGCTTCCTCGATCGTCTGTTTGCGGGCAGCAATTACACGCTGCGCGACATGCACGTCGTCGTGCCGCACCAGGCGAGCCACCTTGGCATGCAGCATTTGCGCAAGCGGCTGGGCGTGCCGGAAACCAGCGTGATCGACATCTACGCGCAGCACGGCAACCAGGTGGCCGCGTCGATTCCCACCGCGCTGCATGAGGCGGTGACGAACCGGCGCATTGAGCCTGGCAAGCCGGTTCTGCTGGTTGGCACGGCCGCCGGCCTGACGCTGGGCGGCATGGTGCTGACGCTATGACCACGCTTGTAACGGGTGCCACGGGCGGGCTCGGCCGCAACGCGGTCGATGCACTGCTGACACAAGGCGCAGGTGTACGCGCGACGGGGCGCGATGCCGCACAGCGCGAGGCCTTTATCGCACGCGGTGCGGACTATGTACCGGCCGACCTTGCACGCCTGACGCCGACCACGCTCGATGCGCTGCTCGATGGTGTCGACACGGTTTGGCATTGCGCGGCGCTGTCATCCCCTTGGGGCGCGTACGACGACTTCTACGCGGCCAATGTGCGCGCAACGGCCGCTCTGGCCGAAGGCGCCGTCAAGCGTGGTGTCCGCCGCTTCGTGCATATCTCCACGCCGTCGATCTACTTCGACTACCAGCATCACGCCGATCTGCCCGAGAGCTATCGCCCTGCCCGCTTCGCCAATCATTACGCGGCCACCAAGATGCTGGCAGAAGCAGCCATCCAACAGCAGGTGTCCACGCAGAACCGCACGCACTTCGTCATCCTGCGGCCGCGCGGGTTGTTCGGTCCGCATGATCGCGTGGTGCTACCGCGCATCCTGCATCTGCTGAAACTGCGCGGAGGCGTGCTACCGCTGCCCCGTGGCGGTGCCGCGCGCATGGACCTGACGTATCTGGAAAACGTGGTGCACGCCATGCGGTGCGCCACGACAGCGGAGGTGCCTTCCGGCGCCGCCTACAACATCACCAACCACGCACCGGCCACGCTGCGCGATCTGCTCGATCAACTGCTGGGGCAACAGCTCGGCCTGCGCTACCGCATCCGCGCCGTGCCTTATCCGGCCATGGCATTGGCCGCACGCGCCATGGAATCGGCCGGTGCCATCACGCGCCGCGAGCCGCTGCTCACACGCTACAGCGCCGCTGCCCTGCACTACGACATGACGCTCGCCAACGACCTCGCGCGCATCGAACTCGGCTACGTGCCGCCCATCGACATGGCCGAAGGCATCCGCCGCACGGCCCACTGGTTACGCGAACAGGGCAACCGGTCATGGCAACGTTAACGGTCTTTGAAGCCGGGTACTGCACGCACACCGCGTGTGTGGCACTGCGCGGCGCGGGCTTGCGTACCTGCGCCTTCCCCGCACGCGCATGGCTGATCGAAGCCGCCGGGCGACGCTGGCTGTGGGACACGGGCTATGCCTCGCATTTTCATGACCACACGCGCAGCGGCCTGTTTGCCATCTATCGCAAGGTCACACCGGTGTATTTCGATACATCGGAATCCATGGCAGCACAGCTCGCACAACAGGGCATGCGCCCCGCTGACCTGGATGGATTGATCGTCTCGCACTTCCACGGCGACCACGTTGCCGGCCTGCGGGACTTTCCGGGCGTGCCGGTCATCTGCTCCGGCGAGGGATGGACGCACTTGCGTGCGCTGCGAGGTGTTTCCGCGTTACGGCGCGCTTTCGTGCCCGGGCTGATCCCCGAAGATTTTGAAACGCGCACGCGCTTTGTCAAACAGTTCGAGCACGTTGCGCTGCCCCCGGAGCTGGCGCCATTCACATCCGCCTGGGCCCTGCCCGGGAGCAACGGCGACGTACTCCTTGTGCCGCTACCCGGCCACGCTGCCGGGCACCTCGGCGCGTTCGTGCGCACGGATGAAGGCTGGGCGTTGCTTGCCGCCGACGCGGCCTGGTCACCGTTGAGCTATCGCGAGCTGCGCGGGCCATCGGTGCTGGCGTATTCCATCATGGAAGACCGCCACGCCTACTTCGATACGCTGCGCAAGCTGCACGCGCTCGATGCCGGCGGCCACGTGCGCATTCTCCTCACACACGAGGGTGCATTGTGACGGCGTTGCATCGCCTGCTGTGGTCTTACTGGCAAACGCGCCGGTTGCGGTTGCCTGATCGCGCAGCCCTGCAAGCGCATCAGCAGCGTCAGATCGCACACTTCACGCAACGGGTGCTGGTTCGCAGCCCGTACTTCCGCCCGTTTGCATCGAAGCCTATGCACGAATGGCCATTGATGGACAAGGCCACGATGATGGCCAATTTCGACGCCATGAACACGGCCGGCCTGCGTCTGGCCGACGTGCTCGCCTGCGCGCAACAGGCCGAGCAGTCGCGTGATTTCCGGCCGACGGTCGGGGCCTATTCGGTGGGCTTGTCGTCCGGCACGTCCGGCGGACGCGGCGTCTTCGTCGTCAGCCCGATCGAGCGCGCGCAGTGGGCCGGCATCCTGCTCGCCAAGCTGTTGCCGCGCGGCCTGTTGCATGGCGAACGCGTCGCGCTGTTCCTGCGCGCCAACAGCAATCTGTACACGGCCGTGCGCAATCCGTGGCTGACGTTCTCGTTCTTCGATCTGTTTGCACCGTTCGACTCGCACCGCGCGCCGCTGGAGGCATTGCAGCCGACCATCATCGTGGGGCCGGCGCAGGTGCTGCGTGCGCTTGCCATGGAGAAACTGGCCGGCCGGCTCGACATTGCACCGGTGCAGGTGCTGTCCGGCGCCGAAGTGCTGGAGCCGATGGACCGCGCGCTGCTTGCGCAGGCCTTCGGCAACGTCGGCGAGGTCTATCAGGCCACCGAAGGTTTCCTGGGTGCGACCTGCCCGCACGGCACGCTGCATCTGAACGAAGCGCACGTGCACATCGAGCCGCAATGGCTGGACGCGCGCCGCTTCGTTCCCGTCATTACGGATTTCACACGCAGCACGCAACCCATCGTGCGCTACCGGCTGGATGACATCCTCATCCGCCGCGACCCCGCGCTGGGGGCCTGCCTCTGCGGCAATCCGGCCATGGCCATCGAGCGCATCGAAGGCCGCTGCGACGATACGCTTGTCCTGCCCGCCCTTGGCGGCGGAGCCGTCACGCTGTTTGCGGACGTGTGTTCGCGGGCGCTGGCCCAGGCGCTGCCGCTGCATGCCGACTACCGCCTGGTGCAAACCGATGCGTGCACGCTGGCGTTGTCCATCCACCCTGCTGACGCCGACATTGCCCGCGCGTGCCAGGCGCATCTGGCGGATCTCTTCGCCTGCCAGGGCGTCGACACATCGCGCGTGACATGGCACGCAAGGCCCGAGCGCATCGCCACCGACTTCACCACCAAGCGCCGCCGCATCGTTCGGCTCGCGGCGTCGGGGGCGGCGCGATGAGCCCGTTTATCGCACGCCTGCGTCATATGGCCCTGGGCTGGTGTTCGGTGGGCCTCGTCTATGGTCTGTGCGGTGTGCTGCAAGGCGTGGGCACGGTTGTGCCGGAAACCGCGTTGGACCGCGCGATTCCGTTCAGCGCGTCGGGCATCTGGCTGTACGTGTCGTTCTTCGCGCTGATTCCGTTGGCGTATCTGCTGGCCGACATGTCTCGCCTGCCCTGGCTGGAACGCGCCATGCAGATGAGCGCGCTGATGAGCGGCGCGGTGTTTCTGCTGTGGCCGACCACGCTGCACTACCCGCCGCTGGCGGATGCATCGCTGCCGGCCAGCGTGCAACGCATGCTGATCGCCGTGGATTCGAGCCAGAACTGCCTGCCCTCGCTGCACGGGGCGCTCACGCTGCTCTCAGTGTGGGCGCTGGCGGACGCGCGCAAGCCGATTCGCACGGTGCTTGCAGCGGCCTGGGGGCTCGGCATCCTGTACGCCACGATCCAGACGCGCCGGCACGTCGCACTGGATCTATCGGCGGGCGTGGCCGTAGGCGTGCTGTGCGGCGCGGCTGTCCGTCTATGGTTGGCGCGGCGCGCGTCAACGCTTTCAATCGAACCGGTGTCGACATGAATGCCTTTGCTCTGCCGCTTGCATTGATGCTCGGCTGCGTGCTCTTGGAACTGGCTGCGCTCAAATGGTGGCGCGGCCAGCCCCTGCCGTGGCGCGACGTCATCCTCAACCTGAACTCTGGGCACGTTCTGATGTGGCTGTGCCGCGGCGTGGAGGTGGCCGGCTTCACGTGGCTGTATGCCCATGCCAGCCTGCATTGGGTGGATGGCTGGCATCCGATTGCGGGCTGGGCCTTCGCCTTTGTCGCATGGGATCTGGGCTTCTACTGGCTGCACCGCATGCACCACAAGCTGGGCTTTCTGTGGGCGATCCACGCGGTGCACCACGAGGGCGAGCATTTCAACCTGTCGCTGGGCGTACGTAACGCGTGGCTGTCGTCGCTGACATCGCTGCCGTTTTTCGTGCCGCTGGCGCTCCTGGGTGTCACGCCGGAAATGTTCGTGGCGGTGTCCGGCCTGCATTACTCGGTGCAGTTCTACAACCACTGCGGCTTGGTGGGCCGTTCGGGCGTGCTGGACCGCTTCATGGTCACGCCTGCCAACCATCGCGTACATCACGGCTGCAACCCGGAATACATCGACCGCAACTTTGGCGGCACGCTGCTCCTCTGGGACAAGCTGTTCGGCACGTATCAGCGCGCGCTGCCCGACGTGCCGATCCGCTACGGCGTGCACAAGCCCACCCACAGCGACAACCCATTCTGGGCCAACGTGGTGCCCGCATTGCAATGGATGGGGTTGCGCACACCACTGCTGCAACGCGATACGCGCGCCACGCCCGCCGGCTGGATCGCCACCGGCGGTGTGCTGCTGTTTGGCGTGGTGATCGACTACGTGCGCACCGATGGCCTGTGGCCCGGGCATTGGCAAGCGGTTTGGTTCGCGCTCATCCTGCTGCTCACGATTGCGCTGGGCGGCTTGTCGGATGGACGGGTCTGGGGCCGCTGGCTGTGGCCGCTGCTGGCGCTTGCACTGCCCGTGCTGATGATCGGCATATGCGGTGCGGGCGATGCATTGTCCGACACGTTGACCGTTGCACTGGGGCTACATGGCCTTGCCTGCGGGCTGTGGCACGCACTGCGTGCCGAATCACCGCTTTCTTCGTCGCCGCATGCCGAATCTCGTTAAGCTTCGCTACGCCTCACCGCGCTCGTCATCGCTGGCGGAGGATTTGCGCCAGGCCGCGCACGATCATCTGCAAGCAAACGGCGACCATCGCTTTGCCGATGCGAGGCTCATTGCCAAGGGCGCCTTCCTTGTCGTGATTTCCGCACTGCTGTATGGGGCGATGGTGACAGCCAAGAGCACGATGATTTTCGTGCTCGCCTATGTGGCCTTTCCGTTCATCGCGATGCTGCTGGCGATGAACGTGCTGCACGACGGCGCACACCGGGCGCTGTCTCCCTGGCTATGGTTGGACCGCCTCATGACACGCGTGACCGCCATCCCGCTCGGCATCGAACCGGCCTATTGGACGGTGCGCCATGTGCACTATCACCACGCGCATGCCAACGTGGAACACTACGACCTGGACACCGCCGCAAACCGCTTCCTGCGGCAGACGCCTTTTCAGCCGTGGTATCCGCAGTTCCGCTACCAGCATCGCTACTGGCCGCTGATTGCCGCGCTGTCGTTGCCGTACATCAACTGGATCTACGACTGGTCGGACCGGCTCGGCCTCACGGCGCTGACCACAGACCGCGTGTTACCTGGCCTGCGCGGCTGGGCGACGTTCCTGTCTGCCAAGACCTTGCACTTGCTCATTGCCGTGGCGGTACCGGCCTGGGTGGCACATCAACTTGGCCTCGGCTGGGGCTGGGTGGCGTTCAGCTACTTCGCGGGGCAGATGCTGGCCTCGTGTGTGCTGGTGGCACTGATTCTGGGCACGCACTGGGCGGACGTGACGTTCTATCTGCCGCCCGAATCAGGCCAGTTGCCGCACACGTGGCACGAGCATGCATTCCACACCGCCTGCGACTGGCAACCGCAACCGGCGTGGATCGACTACTGGCTCGGCGGCTTGAACTGGCACCTGACGCATCACCTCTTCCCGACGTACAGCCACCGGCACTATCCGGCATTGGCTGCACGCGTGGCCGAGGTAGCGCGCGCCCACGCACTCGACTACCGCGCGCTCACCTACCGGGAGTTGCTGACCGCGCAGCAGACATTCCTGCGCGCCATGGGCAAATGCCCCGACTGACGCGCAAGCAACACGCCTCGCCTCAGTTGCGCACCTCGACCGCGTGTACGGCATCAAGAATCACCTTGGCCACATCCTGCGGCCGCGACTGCTGCGGCACGTGGCTCGTCGGGAGCGTCGTCACCTTGGCGCCGATCTTCCTTGCCATGGCGCGCTCCAGGTCCGGCTGGATCATCCTGTCGTGCGCGCTGACGATGAACCACGACGGCTTGCTCTGCCACGCCGCCACCATGGTGCGCTCGCTAAATGCCGTCGCCTTGATGGGCCCTTGCGTGGCGGCCATCACGCGCGCCTGGGCAGCGGCCACATCCTGGGCAAAGTCGCTCGCCAGCGCCGCTGGGGGCAGTGACAGATAGCCGTTGGCATCGGCCACCAGCTTGCCGATGCCCGGCGCGGGCGCGTAGTCCTTGCCCACTTCTTCCGTCGACTGCCCGGCGTCCGGCGCAAACGCGGCCACGTACACCAGCCCGGCAACCTTGCTGTCGGCGCCGGCTTCCGTGATGACCGTGCCACCCCACGAGTGCCCGACCAGCACGACCTTGCCGACCTGGTTGTCAATCGCTCTGCGCGTTGCAGCCACATCGTCAGCCAGCGAGTTCAGTCCGTTCTGCACCGCCTGCACCTTCACGCCTTTGGCCTGCAGGAGCGGGATCACCTTGGCCCAGTCGGACCCATCGGCAAAGGCGCCGTGCACGATCACGACGGAAGGTTGATTGGCGTCGGCTGCCGTGGCGGCAAAGAGTGGCGCACTGGCGGCCGTGCCAAGTGCCAGCGCTGCGATGGAGACGGCTTTGCGGTTGAACATGTCGGGTCCTTGTTATCTGTTCGGTTCTCGGTGGGATGGGGTGTGCGCGAGGCTGCCGCTTCAGGCGTGTGCACCGTCGTAGTACGGATTCGCGCTGCGGGCGCCATCGGTGTAGATATCGGTGGCACGCGCGCCGTCCGTATAGACATCAGACGAACGCGCGCCCTCGGTGTAGGCATCCACCGCGCTTTGCACGGCGCGGGCGCCTTCGGTGTACGGGTCGCGTGCACCGATGGACGAAGCGGCTTGGGCCCCTGCAGCGGCCACAGCGAGAGCAACAACAGCGAGGGTCTTGGTGAGATTGCGGGTCATGATCGTTTTCCTTTGAACGGTTGGTTTGGGATTGCGCGGCCTGCCGGTGCTTTGCTTTGCGTTGGCCCGGCGTCTTGGCCACGGAATGCATTGAAGGCGCCTGACGTATCCGGCACGTAGCGATGTGCTGCCCGTTTTGTCTGGGCATGTACTAGAGCTGCCGCCCGATACAAACGCATACAAAACCCCGCCTATCGATGCCCGTTGCTACAAAGCAATACAAATCGGCGGCATCGTGAAACCGACCGGATACATCGCAGGCGCCCAATGCTGGAAACGAGGTGAACAAGACCCGCCCCGTCATCCATCCTTGATCACTGGAGCCCTCATGCAACCGAATCGATTGACCGCAACGTTGCTCGTACTGGCAGGCGCCCTGTGCGCACACAACGCATTTGCGCAAGCCGCTGGCGTGCATCGGACGGATCTCGTCCATCACGACCTGAGCGTGCCCGGCCGCGAAACCCTGCAAGTGCGCGTGGATTTTGATGAGCGTGCATTCGCCCCCCCGCATATCCACCCCGGCGAGGAAATCGCCCACGTCCTGCAAGGCACGATCGAATACCGGTTGGATGGCCGGCCCCCCGTGACGCTGCAGACCGGGGATTCGCTGTTCATTCCGGCCGGCGTTGCGCACTCGGCAAGAAACGTCGGCAGCGGCAAGGCATCGGAACTGGCCACGTATGTCGTGAAGTCCGGTGAGCCGCTGGTCAAGCTCGTTCACTAATCCCCTGCCCCATCCACCCCAAAGAGAGAACCCCCATGTCGAACCCCGTCAACCTCCGCCGTCGCCGCCTTCTGGGCACCACCATCGCCAGCATTGGCGTGCTGGATCTCGGCCTGGCCGAACTTGCGCATGCGCAACCGGCACCGTCCGCCAATGGAGGCACGCTGCTGGCCGGCCAAGCCAACCCGTTCGGCACGCTGCAGCAGATCGATGCAGGCGTGCTCAACATCGGCTACGCAGACCTGGGGCCGAAGAACGGCCCCGTGATGATCCTGCTGCACGGCTGGCCGTATGACATCTACAGCTATGCAGAGGTGGCGCCCGCGCTGGCGGCGGCGGGCTATCGCGTGCTGGTGCCGTACCTGCGCGGCTATGGCACGACGCGCATCCGCTCGGCGGACACGCCGCGCAACGGACAGCAAGCGGCGCTGGCCGCTGACATCATCGCCTTCATGGACGCGTTGAAGATCAAGCAGGCGCACTTTGGCGGATACGACTGGGGCGCGCGCACGGCGGACATCATCGCGGCGCTGTGGCCGGAACGCTGCAAGACGCTGGTATCTGTCAGCGGCTACCTGATCGGCAGCCAGGAGGCGAACCGCAAGCCGCTGCCGCCGGCCGCGGAATTTGCGTGGTGGTACCAGTTCTATTTCACGACGGAACGTGGCGCGCAGGGCTACGCCGCCAACTGCAAGGAGTTCAACCGTCTGATCTGGAAGCTCGCTTCGCCCACGTGGAAGTTTGACGACGCCACGTACGACCGCAGCGCCGCCGCGTTCGACAACCCCGATCACGTTGCCGTCGTCATCCACAATTACCGCTGGCGCCTGGGGCTGGCGCAGGGCGAATCGAAGTACGACGCGCTGGAACAGCGCCTGGCCACCGCGCCGGGCATCACGGTACCCACCATCACCATGGAAGGCGATGCCAACGGCGCACCGCACCCGGAGCCGTCAGCCTATGCGAAGAAGTTCACGGGCAAGTACCAGCACCGGAACATCGGTGGCGGCATCGGCCACAACCTGCCCCAAGAGGCGCCCAAGGCGTTTGTGCAGGCCATGCTGGATGTGGTGCACCTTTGAACCGGCGAGCCCTTTGACGCTTCTGGCTCACAGCGCCGCGAGCAACCCTTCGGGTAATCCGCGTGTGAGGGCCAGCAGCGTCATCACGGCCGGCATGGCTGCAGCGGCCATCACCGTCTGCGCGGCAGTGATGCCGGCCATGAGCGGCGCGTCACCGCCCAGTTGACGCGCCATGATGTACGACGAGGATGCCGTGGGCAGCGCCTGGAACAGCAGCGCCACGATCAATGCAGCATCGGTCAGACCCAATGCGTGGCCAACGGCCAGCGTCAGCACGGGCATGGCCAGAAATTTGATGCTTGACGACACGACCACCGGCCGCGCCCACGAACGCACGCCGCTGAAGTTGAGCGCAGCCCCCACGCACAACAGGCCCAGCGGCATGGACGCCACCCCGAGCGCACGCACCGCCGGCTCGATCGCCACAGGTATCTGCAGCCCCAGCGCCTGCATGGCAATGCCCAGCGTGCAGGCCACCACCGGCGGATTCGTCACGATCTGACGCACCAGCGCACGCCCACTGAGGCGCACCGAGCCATAGCGGGCGAAGACCAGCACGCACAGCAGATTGACCGTCGGCACAATCGCAGCGTTGCATACAGCCGCCAGCGCAATGCCCTTGGCACCGAAGATGCCCGTGGCCAGCGACACGCCTACGTAGTTGTTGAACCGCACGGCCCCTTGAAACACCGAGGTAAACGCCGCGCCGTCCACTTGCATCCACGGTCGGGCGATCATCAACGCCGCAGCCACCAGCAATGTCGCGCCAATCAACGTCAGCACGAGCGGCAGGACGGGGAGCGACTGCATGTGCGCCGTGGCCAGCCCGTGCATGAACAACGCCGGTAACAGGACGTAGTAGCAGAGCCGCTCGGCCTGCGGCCAGAAGGTTTCGGCGAGGAAGGCGGAGCGCTTGAGCCAATGGCCGAGCGCCACCAGAAGCGCAACCGGCGCCAGAGCGAGCAGGATTGCAGCGGTCATGGCCGTGCGCCTGTACCGTGGCGTGCTTGCAATGAGGGGGAGGAACGGAGGAGCGTGCGGAACGGCATGAGGTGCTCGGCGAAAAACAGGAACACCGCCAAGCTATCACGCAGTCATAGCAGTAATAATTGTTATTTATCTGGTAATCAATGAGAAATTCTCATTGCAGAAGCGACCACCGCATCGGCCAATGCCTGGGTAAAGCGCTGTGCGGTCCGCGATTGGTGTTCAAGCAGCACCACCGCGCGGTGCAATTGCGGTTGGCCGAACGCCAAACGGGCAATGGGCGGCAATTGCGTCAGCTCGGAGTCGGAGAGCGCCACCACGGCGGCGCCCAATCCGCTTGCCACCATGCGCACGATCGTGTCCTTGTTGTCGAGCACCATCTCTTCGCGCACGCGCACGCCAAGGCGCCGCAGTTCCGAAGCGATCATGCGGCCGGCCCAGGCCTGTGCATCAAAGCGGATAAACGGCAGCTCGGTCAGCAGCGCGCGCGCATCGTGCTCGGCGTATTGCGCGGGGGCGAGCAGCCAGAAGCGGTCTTCATAGAGCGTTGTCCAGACCAATTCCGCCGGATGCGGCCGCACAGGGTGAGACGTGATTGCGGCGTCCAATTCGCCGTCGGCCACGCGCTGCGCAAGCTCGGCCGACATGCCGGCCGCAACGTGTACGCGCAGGCCGGGATGCGCCGTCCGCAGGGCCAGCAGCGCGTTGGGCAGCGGCCCCGATAGCGCGGTCTGGATAGCGCCGATGCGCAACCGCCCGACCAGCGCCCTCTCATCGCTCAGCGCATCGGGAATGCGGTCATACAGCGCGAGGATCTGTTCTGCCTGGGCGAGCACGATGCGGCCTGCTTCTGTCAGCGCGGGCTCGCGGCGTGAGCGGTCGAACAGACGGACGTTGAACTCCTCTTCCAGCGATTTGACCTGCAGGCTGACGGCCGACTGCGTGAGCCCGATGGCCTCGCCTGCACGCGCAAACGTGCGGTGTCGGGCGATGGCAACGAGCGTTCTCAAGGCGCGGAGAGACATGGCGGATACGAAGTTCGATCGGGTGCGGATAGCGCATCGTACCTCTCACCACATCGCCGGGCGCCTGGGCCACACCGGCCCGCCCTTCGGAACAGTCAGACAAACCGCTTACGCCAGCATCGCAGCCAGCGCAGGAGGCAAGCCGCGGTTTGGCTTGTGCGGCGGCCGCGCAAAGCTGCCTTCCGCTGCGCCGTTCGGGGCAAGCGCGATCAGGCTCTCGCAATGGCGGATGGCGCTGGAGACGCCGTCCACCACCAGCACGGGAATGCGGTCCGTGAGTGTCCGGGCCAGACCGGCAAGCGGTGCGCCAGCCACGATGATCACGTCGGCGCCGTCTTCACGCACCGCCTGCAGGCTGAGCTCCTCGAGCCTTGCCGCATGGTCTTCCTGCACGCTGCCGATGTCGCGTAGCGGCTGCTGCAAAGAGCGCACGCTCGCCAGCCGCGACGACAGCCCATTGGCAGCTACGCACTCGCGGTACCACGCCTGGATACGGTTCGAAATGGCGATGATCGAAAAGCGCTGGCCGAGCAGGCAGGCGCTGGTCAGCGCCGCTTCGGTCATGCCGACCACCGGCACATTGCACAGCTCCTTGATGCCGGCGAGGCCCGGGTCCCCAAACGCCGCGACAACCACGCCGTCGAATTGACCGGCATGTTCGGCGACGACGCACGCAGTGGCGTAGCCGCCCACCAGTGCTTCGAAGCGCGTTTCGATGTAAGCCACGCCAAATGGCGCCGTCGCCATCGTGAGCGTGGTGCCGGGTGAAGCGGAGCGACGCGCCTCGGCATGGATCAACTCCGTCACGCTCTCGGAGATATTGGGATTGACGACCAGAATACGCATGATGAAATTTTGAGAACCCAACCAGAAACGTCAAACCAGCGACGGCGCGCCCGCCGGCAGGAACTGCCCGCGCCCCGGTGCCGGTTCGAGGTACTTGCCGTTTTCGACCAGCATCTCGCCGCGCGAGAAGCAATGCACCGGCCAGCCGGTCACTTCAATGCCTTCATAGGGCGTGTAGTCGACCGCGTGATGCAGCGCAGCGTTGGTGATGCGCACGCGACGCTCCGGATCCCACAGCGTGATGTCGGCATCGGCGCCCACGGCGATCGTGCCCTTGCGTGGGTACAACCCGTACAGCCGTGCCGGGCGATACGACGTCAGCTCCACAAACTGATGCAGCGACAGCTTGCCGCGCGCAATGCCATCAAACAGCAGCGGCAACCGTGTCTCGATACCGGGCACGCCGTTGGGAATATGGTCGAACGGTTGCGCCTGACCGCCAAGTTTCTTGCCTTCCGGGTCGTCATAGTTGAACGGCGCATGGTCGGAAGAGAACACGCTGAACACGCCCCCTGCAAGCGCGCGCCATACGGCTGCCTGGTTCTCCGGATCGCGCGGTGGCGGGCTGCAGACGCACTTGGCACCTTCGTAGCCGTCGTCACCTTGCAGGCCCATGTCTTCGGCGGTCAGGTAGAGGTACTGCGGACAGGTCTCGGCCAGGATCTGCAAGCCGCGGCTTTGTGCCCAGCGAATCTGCTCGATGGCTTCCTTGCCGGAGACATGCACGATCAGGATCGGCACGTCCACCAACTCGGCAAAGGTGATGGCCCGGTGCGTGGCTTCACGCTCCACGGCAGCCGGGCGCGACAGGCCATGGAAGCGCGGCGAAATGCGGCCCTCGCCGACCAGCTTCTCGGTCAGCCAGGAAATGCAGTCGGCGTTTTCCGCATGCACCATCACCAGGGCGTTGTTCTGCTTGGCCACGTCCAGCACATCCAGCATTTCGCGGTCGGACAGCTTCAGGTCGTCATAGGTCATGTAGACCTTGAACGAGGTGTAGCCCTGGCGAATCAGCTCCGGCAGTTCGTGCTTCAGCACCTCGGGCGTGGGGTCGGCCACGATCAGATGGAAGCCATAGTCGGCCACCGCGCGGCCCTCGGCACGCCGGTGGTAATCGGCCACCGCCGCCTTGAGCGAGCCGCCCTTCTCTTGCGCTGCAAACGGGATCACCGTTGTCGTGCCGCCGCAGATGGCCGCGCGCGTGCCGGTGAAGAAGTCGTCGGCCATGCGCATACCGTCGGGCATGGGCTGGTCGAGATGACAATGACCATCAACGCCGCCGGGCAGCGCCAGCAGGCCGCTGGCATCGATCTCTCGCGCGCCGCGCGGCAAGCCGTGGCCGAGCACGGCGATGCGGCCATCGCGCACACCGATGTCGCAGCTAAAGCGGTCGGATGCGGTGACCACATCCGCATTGCGGATCACCAGGTCGAGTTCCGTGGACATGCTTAGCGCTCCCTCATTCCGTTAAGCAACGTCCGAGAACAGGCGGCCCCAGCCGCGCAGCTCGCGCGTGTCGACACCAGCCAGACGCAGCGATTTCCACACGACGGTCGAGATGGTGTCGTACACGGGGATGCCCGTTTCGGCTTCCAGCGCTTCAACCAGGTGAGCCGCGCGCAGGTTCGTGCAGAACGTGGTGATGGCGGCAGGCTTCTGCTGCGCCACGTCGCGCACCAGGGTGCGGATGGTGTCTTCTTCCACGTCGGCAAAACTGTGGTTGACGTGCAAGTCCAGATGGCGCTCGGCCACGCACTTGAAACCGTGGCGCGCGTAGTTCTGCACGATGCGCTGCTGCACGTCATCCAGATACGGCGTAACGAGTGCGAAATCGCGTGCGCCGGTTTTGGCCAGGATTTCGTTGAGCGCCAGCACTGACGTGGTGGCCGGAATGCCGGTGGCTTCCGTGATCTGGCGGCACAGCGCCTCGTCTTTCTCAAAGCCGAGCCAGCCGGACGACGTGCCGTTCCAGGCAATCACGTCCACGTGCGCGTCGGCCAGCAACTTGGCGGCGTTCAGGATCTTCTCCAGATCGAACTGCCCCAGCGCCTGGTCGCGCAGCGAAATTTCCGTCACGGTAAAGCGCGAGAAATGCGCGCTCACGTTGGGCAGGCCGCTCACCATGGCGCTGGTAATGGGTTCCAGCGCCGTGTTGGACGATGGCGTGAGCATGCCGAGCTTGATGCGTTTTGTCATGGGAGTCTTCTTCGTGGTTTGCGCGCCCCGGCGCACGCGAGTGTGGGCATCGGGGCCTGCTTGTTATGTTGATGAGTGCGGTTACAGCTTGTCGTCAGAAGTCGGAAGCAAACGCCGCGCCGCAGTGCGCTGCAGATGGCGTTGGCTGACGTTAGTTCATCGCGCCTCAGACCGGCAGCTTCTTGCTGTAGTCGATCAGCAGCGTCGAGCAGATGAAGAGGCCCGCGCCGGCGGCGGCAAACAGCATCAGCGCCATGTCGTACGAACCGGTCGCCTGCACGATCAGGCCGACGATGATCGGCATGCCGACCCCCGCGAAGTTGCCGCCCAGATTCATCGTGCCGCCCAGGAAACCCACACGCTTGCGCGTTCCCAGGATCGACGGAATGCACCAGAACAGGCCGCACCAGCGCAGGAAGAACAGCGTGGTCGACAACAATGCCACCACGACGACCGGCTCCTTGAAGCGCGCCACCGTGTAGATAGCGATCGTGGCCAGTACCGAGGCGACGCCGAACAGCGTGCGCAGCACCCGGGCTCGCGATGCCCCGGTGGCCATCCATTTGTCCGCAATCCATCCGCCCACCATCTCGCCCACAAAACCGGAGAAGAACATGGTGAACACGGCGCCGCCCATCTCCTTGATGTCCAGCCCATGCACCTTCGACAGATAGGTCGGCATCCAGGTCAGGAGCCCGTAGAACAGTGCGTTGAAGCACATCCAACCGAAGAACATGCCCCACACCGAGCGGTACTTGAAAAAGTCCAGCACGTTGCCGCTGACAGCGGCGGGTTCGGCGGCCTGGTCGGCGGCATGTGCCTCCTCGATGTAGGAGGCTTCAGCATCATTGACGGACGGATGCTCGCGCGGGTGGTTGCGGATGTACCACCACGAGAAGAGGCCCGCCACCATCGTCCCGATACCGGCCACCACGAACGACGTGCGCCACGAACCGAATTCGGCGATCAGCCCAGCGATGATGAGTGCGCCCAGTGCCGCGCCCAGCGGCGCGCCACCGTCGAGCAGCGTTGCACCGCGACCGCGTTCGTTCTGCGTCATCCAGATGGCGTTGAGCTTGCCCCCGGCGGGGTAGATGGGCGCCTCGGCTGCACCCAGGCCAAGACGCGTGATGAGCAACGGCACCCAACCGGTACACAGCGCCGCAATGGATTGGAAGAAGCCCCAGCCCAGCGTGGCACCGGCAATCACCACACGCGGCCCGAAGCGGTCGGCCAGCATACCGCCTGGGATCTGCATGAGCGCGTACGTCAGAAAGAACGAACTCAGCAGTAAGCCTTGCGCCGCCGGGCCGATGTCGAATTCCTTAGCGATCAACGGCATGGCGACTGACAACGATGCGCGGTCGACGTAGTTGATGGAAATCAGCATCAACATCATCAAGAAAATCTTCCAGCGCACAGAGCTCTTCGTCTCCGTTAGCGCCATGGCCGGGGCCGGGCTTGTGGTTTCCATTACGCGTGTCTCCTGGTAGCTCCGAAGTCGTTTCGGAAAACGGGCTTGGGGGTCGGTCTTGACGCCGATCCGCCCCAACTCCGCCCACCGAAACGACCTCCTGAGTCGATTTGATTGGTTTGTGTTGCGCAACGTGGCCGAGTATAGGATACGTAATCTGTAATTACAACATATGTAAGTTGTTGATTTTATTGAATGCAAAAAGCACAATATCGGTGTGTGATAGCCTTTTGTGGTGCATCTTCCCCATTCTGGTGACGTCTGTGACCCAACCATTGCTCCAATCCTCTCGCCTGCGCACGCTCGGCATGTCAGCCGAAATCGCCTCGCGCCTGCGCACCCTCATCGAAGAAGGCGAGTTGCCGCCCGGCGCCCGCATCGACGAGCGTGCTTTCTGTGAAATGTTCGATGTCTCCAAGACGCCGCTGCGTGAAGCCCTCAAGGTGCTGGTAGCCGAGGGGCTGGTGCTGCATCGGCAGTACATCGGCTACCGAGTCGCCCCGCTCGATCTGGATGAACTGCGCGCAACCTTCGAAACGCTGCATGGGCTGGAATTCACGGCTGGAGAACTGGCAGCGGCGCGGTTGTCCGAGGTGGCTCTGGCCCGCCTGGAACGCAAGCACCAGGCAATGCTTGAGGCGCATGCGGCGGGCAGACGCACCGAGTACTTCCGCATCAACCAGGAAATTCACCAGCTCATCATCGATGGCACGGCCAACCCCGTGCTGGCCGGCATCTATGCGACCTTGATGAGCAAGGTGCACCGCGCGCGCGGCGCAGCCAACGCCGACACGCTGCGCTGGCAGGAATCGCACGAAGAACACGAAGCCATCATGGCCGCCCTTCGCGAGCCAGGGCGCCCGCGCCTGGCACAGGTGCTGCGCCTACACTCGGAGAACACGGCCAAGGAAGTGCTGAGTGTCGTGGCAAGCAGCCTGGCCGAGGCCGGACGCCCTACCCGATCAACCGAGGAAGCCCCCAAGAAAGGCGCGCAATGAAACTCGTACGTGTGGGTGCACCCGGCGCAGAACGCCCAGGCCTGATCGATACGCAAGGCCGCGTGCGCGACCTCTCAGGCGTGGTTGGCGACCTAGGCCCGCAAGAGTTGTCCGATGCCGCCCTCGTGCAACTCGCAGGCGTAGACATCGCCGCCTTACCCGTGGTGCCGGACACCCGATTTGGTGTGCCATGGACGGGCATCGGCAAGATCATCGCGATCGGCCTGAACTATGCCGACCACGCAGCCGAGGCCGGTTTGCCGCCTCCCGCAGAACCCATCCTCTTTCTCAAGGCCAACAGCGCTTTGAACGGTCCCAACGATGCCGTCATGCTGCCGCGCGGCTCGGAAAAGACCGACTGGGAGGTTGAACTCGGTGTGGTGATCGGCAAGACGGCGAGCGATGTTTCCCGCGAAGAAGCGCTCTCGCATGTTGCCGGCTATTGCGTGGTGAACGATGTGTCGGAGCGCGAGTTCCAGCTTGAGCGCGGCGGCACGTGGGACAAAGGCAAGGGCTGCGACACCTTCTGCCCCGTCGGCCCGTGGCTGGTGACGCGTGACGAAGTGCCCGACCCGCAAGCGCTTGACCTGTGGCTCGACGTCAATGGTGAGCGCGCGCAGCGGGGCAACACAGCGACCATGGTGTTTGGCGTGGCCCATCTGGTGAGCTACGTCAGCCGCTTCATGACGCTGCATCCGGGCGACCTGATTTGCACCGGCACGCCACCCGGCGTGGGCATGGGCGCCAAGCCCCCGCGCTATCTCAGCGCCGGCGACACCATGCGCCTGGGCATCGACGGCCTTGGCGTGCAGACGCAGACGGTCGCCGCCTACACCAAAGCCTAGACAGGCGGCGCGGCCCGCTTAGCGTTGCACCGCCACCAGCTTGCGCATGGCATCGACCAGCTTCGGATCGACCGCGCCCAGCGTATTGGTGCGTGCGTTGATGCGCCCTTCTGCGTCCAGCAGCAGGATCGTGCTCGAATGGTTGAAATCGCCATCGGCCAAGCGCCGATACTGCACGCCCAGCAATGCCGCCACCTCGCGCGTGCCGCTGGCGTTTGCGCGGGCGACTTGCCAGCGGTCGTCGGCGCCATGCGCGCTGGCCGTCTTCTTGAGCGCCGCAACGGAATCGCGCTCGGGGTCGACCGTCACCATCAGGACACGCACGCCGTCGTGCGCGGGCTTACCGCCCTTGGCCAGCGTGGCGCGAATAGTCTCGAAGATCATCGGGCAGACCATCTGGCACGACGAATAGAACATGCTCACGAGTACCGGCTCGCCGCGCAGGTCTGCCAGGTGGAAGACGCGGCCGTTCTGGTCGGTCAACGCCACGTCAGATTGATACAGCGAACCCGAAGCGACGGGCCCGGCGGCAAGCGCGCCTGCGGCGGCACCCGCTAGCAGGAGTGCCACGAAGGCACGGCAAAGTTGCTTAAGAAGCGTCATGGACGTTCTCCATTGATGGATCGGGCGCAGCGAAAGCCAAGACTTCCCGTGGCATCGGCGCCCTCAAGTGATGACAGCAACGCCACGCGCATCAGCACGGCGTAGCTGTCGCGGCGCACGATGCTGATGGCACCGGCGCCGCAAAACTTCTGCTTGTCGGGGTCGCCCTGCGTGCGGCTGTCCCCGGCAATGAACAGTGCGTTGAAATCGTCAACCCATTCCCAGATCAGGCCGTGCAGATCGCGCACGCCATGGACATCCGCTGGGCCGCCAACGGGTGGCAACACACGCGTGGCGGGCCGTTCGTACCAGCCGAGAATGCGTTGCGCCCATTGCGGGTCGTCGCGGGCGTCTGCGCGTGTGGCGTCGGCGGCAGCGGCGGATTCCCACTCAAGCCACGTCGGCAGGCGCGCGCCTTCGCTTTCGCAATAGGCACGGGCAGCAAACCAGCTCACGCCGGTCACCGGCGCTTGCGACGAGACTTGCGCATCGGCGCGCGTCGCATCGGCCCAGTCGGCAAGGTAGGCCTTGCCGGCAAAGACTTGCGGCACCCGGCCGCGCTGCCAGGCCTCGTGACGTTGCACGAAGGCCTGGAACTCGCCGATGGTGACCGGGGTGGTGCGCAACTCAAACGGCTCGATGCGCACCCGCTGCGGCTGCCCCGGTGCGTTCTGGGGCAGCACGCTGTCGAAGTCGCCGCCCGGCAACCGCACATAGGCGGCGCCCTGTGCGGCAGCGCTAGCCAGCGCCATCAACATGGCAGCAAGGTGCAAGGTCAGGCGGCCCATGGTCGTGCAGATCCGGTCAATGTTCGGCCACGGCCTTGGCAGGCGCCGGCTGGGCACGCACCTTCTTGACGTCGTCCGCGCTCACGCGGCCGCCGGGGTTGTCCCAGCTGTTGAGCACGTAGGTCAGGATGTTGGCGACCTCGTCGTCATTGAGCTGCGTCATCGGCGGCATGACGGAGTCGTATTCCTGCCCGTTGACCTTGATCTTGCCGTTCAGGCCGTGCAGCACGATGTTCATGGCACGCTTCGGATCTGCCGCCAGGAAATCCGACTTGGCAAGCGGCGGAAACACGCCCGGCAACCCGGCGCCATTGCCCTGGTGGCACACCGAGCAAGTACCCGCAAACAGCGCGCGGCCGGCCTGCACCTGATCCTGCACGGTCAGGGTACCGCTCACCGAAGCCTCGGTCGCCTTGGTGACGGCGCTCATGTTCGGTGCGGCACGATCGCCCAAGTACACCGAATCCAGTTCCTTGCCGGAATAGACGAGCTTGTTCTCCGGGCCATCCACCTTGAGGATCGCCATGGCGCCCTTGTTGAAGGCACGGAAGATCGAGTGGTCGACCAGCACATAGCTGCCAGGCACGCGCGCGGTGAACTTCACAACCGCCGCGCCACCCGCCGGGATCAACGTGGTCTGCACGTTCTTCTGCACGTTGGTGCCGCCCTCGTAGCGCACCTGGTCGAAGATGGCGCCAATTACGTGGAAGCTTGAGACCAGATTGGGCCCGCCGTTGCCAACGAAGATGCGCACCGTTTCACCTACCTTGGCGTGCAGCGCCTTGTCACCGGTGAGCGCACCTTCGGCACCGTTGAACAGCACGTAGCTCGGGCGTTCGTCGATGGCCTTTTCCATGTCGAACGGCTGCAGGCCCTTCTCGCGGTACTTGCCGGCCGTGTAGAAATCGCCCTGCATGACGTAGTACTCGTGATCAACCTTGGGCAGGCCTTCGGGCGGCTCGACCAGGATCAGGCCGTACATGCCATTGGCGATATGCATGCCCACCGGCGCCGTGGCGCAGTGGTAGACGTAGATGCCCTCGTTGAGCGCCTTGAAGGTGAATTGCGATTCATGGCCCGGTGCGGTAAAGCTCGATGCTGCGCCGCCGCCCGGCCCGGTCACGCCGTGCAGGTCAATGTTGTGCGGCATCTTGCTGCTCGGGTGGTTCTTGAGGTGGAACTCCACCGTGTCGCCCTGCCGCACGCGGATGAAGCTGCCGGGAACGGTGCCGCCGAACGTCCAGAAGGTGTAGCTGACGCCTTCGGAGATCTGCATTTCCTTCTCGACCACTTCCAGCTCCACGATGACCTTGGCTGGATAGTTCCGGTGGACCGCCGGTGGCACAAGCGGCGGACTCGTAAGGACGGCGTGGATCGGCTCGCCGCGCGGCGGCCCGAAGTCACCCGGCAACTTGGTGCTGGCGGCGCGGGCCGCGGTGCCCGCAAGCAGTGCGCCCAGCACCACAGAAATCAAGCCCGCGCGCATCAGGCTGCGGACGGTGTGAAGACGGCTCATTTTTTCCCCCGTGTATCGGTCTGGTGTCGTCCGCTCCACGTTAGGCCCCGGCGGCCATTAGGGCTTTGATACAGCGCAAACGAAAACCGACCCCGTCCGGCACATCCACCCCACCGCGTGGCACGCAAGCCCAGTCGTGGCGTGATTTGCCACATCAAGATACCCATAAAACAAGCATCTGATATACATCAATAACGCCGGAGATTCCGCTCACTAATATAGTTGCATCCTTAATGCATCTTTTTGATGCGACACCCACAGAGGGAATCCCCATGACACAGTCCGCCTCCACCATCCAGCTCGACCTCCGTGTGCTGGCGCCGCGCGAGCGCCATCCGCTGATCTTCTCCGCCTTCGGGGAACTCGGCATCGGCCAGAGCCTGGAGCTGATCAACGATCACGATCCGCGCCCGCTGCAGTCGCAGTTTCAAGTCGAGCGCCCGGGCCAGTTTTCCTGGGACTACCTTGAGCGCGGCCCCGCTACGTGGCGCGTTGCCATCACCAAGGTGGCATCTGCCGCCAGCGCCGGCCACTGCTGTGGTGGCTGCGGTGGTGGCGCCTGAATTTCCGATCGCATCCTGCAAGGAACCTTGTCATGAAAAACAACCAAAGGCTGTGGCGGTGGCTAGGCCTGATCTTCATCCTGTCGTTCGGAGCATTGGGCTATCTGGGCCGGCAGATCTATCTGGCAGCGCCGCCGATTCCGCATGCTGTTGTCACCTCTGTGGGCGAGGTGCTCTTTACCGGCGAACAAATCCAGCGCGGCCAAGAAGCCTGGCTGGCAGCCGGCGGCCAGCAGCTTGGCACCGTCTGGGGCCACGGCAGCTACGTTGCGCCTGACTGGTCTGCCGATTGGCTTCACCGTGAAGCCACGGCGCTGCAAGCCATCCGCGCGCATCAGCAGTTCGATACCGATGCGCCGTTGACGACCGTGCAGCAAGCCGCCGTCGACGCCAGCGTGAAGGAAGAAATGCGCCGCAATACGTACGACGCAAATCACGACATCCTGACCGTGTCGCGCGAGCGCGCAGAGGCAATCCGCGGTGTGGCGCAACACTTCGAGGCCCTGTTCGGCACCGATCCGTCGCTGGCAACGTTGCGTGATCAATACGCCATGGCCACCGGTGTGCTGCCGGAGGCGGCCGATCGCGAAGCCCTGGCGGCGTTCTTCTTCTGGACGTCGTGGGCCGCCGCTGCCGACCGCCCGGGCGAGACCGACATCTCGTACACGAGCAACTGGCCGCATGAACCGCTCGTGGGCAACACCATGACCGGCGGTGCCGCCATGTGGTCGATGGTCAGCATCGTGCTGCTGCTGGGCGGTATTGCCGCCATGCTGTGGCTGCACGGCAGCAGCAAGCACGAAGAGGAAGCTGCGCCGCTGCCGGCCGATCCGTTCCTCAACGTGGTCGCCACGCCCTCGATGAAGGCCACGCGCAAGTACTTCTTTGCCGTGATCGGCCTGATGCTGGTGCAGATCGGCATGGGCGCCATCACCGCGCACTATGCGGTGGAAGGTGAATCGTTCTTCGGGATTCCCCTGGCGCAGGTGCTGCCGTACGTGATCAGCCGCACGGTGCACACGCAACTGGGCGTGCTGTGGATTGCCACGGCGTGGCTGGCCACGGGCCTGTACATTGCGCCGCTGCTGTCGGGGCGTGAACCGAAGTTCCAGAAGCTGGGCGTTGATGTGCTGTTCTGGGCGCTGATCTTTATCGTGGTGGGCTCCATCGCCACCGGCTGGCTTGGCACGCTGCAACATCGCGGTGCGGACTTCGGCTTCTGGGTCGGCAACCAGGGGCTGGAATACACCAGCATGGGCCGCGTGTGGCAGATCCTGTTGTTCATCGGCCTGCTGTTCTGGGTGGTGCTGCTCGGCCGCGCGCTGTGGCCGGCATTGAAGACGCCGTCGGAATCGCGCGGGCTGATCGCCATGGTGTTCCTGTCGGCCACGTGTATCGGCGGCTTCTATTCGACGTCGCTGGTGTGGGGTCAACACACGCACTATTCGATGATCGAGTACTGGCGCTGGTGGCTCGTCCACCTGTGGGTCGAGGGCTTCTTTGAAGTGTTCGCCACCGCCGTCATCGCGCTCATCTTCACGCGCCTGGGCCTGATTCGCGCCAGCAGCGCCAACCGCGCCATCGTGGCTGAAACGATCGTGTTCCTGTTCGGCGGCATTCTGGGCACGCTGCATCACTTGTACTTCACGGGGACGCCGACCTCGATCATCTCGGTGGGCGCAGTGTTCTCTGCGCTGGAAGTGGTGCCGCTTTCGCTGATCGGGCTCGAAGCGCTGCAGAACTATCGCCGCACGCAAGGCACGCCGTGGCTCAACGCCTACAAGTGGCCCGTGCTGTGCTTCGTGGCCGTGGGCTTCTGGAACACCGTCGGTGCCGGCCTGCTCGGCTTCGCCATCAACCCGCCCGCTTCGCTGTACTACGTGCAGGGTCTGAACATGACGGCCGCCCACGGGCACGCTGCGCTGTTCGGGGTGTACGGCATGCTCGGTATCGGCCTGATGCTGTTCTGCCTGCGCGGCCTGTATGCGCGCAGCCTGCATGCCGATCGCCTGCTCAAGCCCGCGTTCTGGGGCCTGAACATCGGCCTGGCAATGATGGTGTTCATGTCGCTGTTGCCGGCCGGTATCTACCAGGCCTGGGCCAGCGTCACCAAGGGCATGTGGTACGCCCGCTCGCCGGAAGTGGTCCACTCGAAAGTGATGGAAACGCTGGTCTGGCTGCGTGTGCCGGGTGACATCGTGTTCGCCATCGGTGCGCTTGTGCTGGCTTGGTATGCGCTGCGGCTGCTGCGCCGTCCGAAGGCACAACAGACCGAACCGCTGCCGGCTTCGGCTCGCGCGACGCGTTAATCGCGTGAATCCATAACCCAGCAGTCCTCCCAAAACCCGCAGGGCCCGTGTCGATCATCCGACCGGGCCCTGCGGGTTTTCCTGTAATGCCCCCCGCCTTCAAGCTCCCTACAATGACGAGTCATATAGATGAATAGTTGACCACTTTCGATATCCATGCCCGCCGATCTCCGCCTACCCCGCTATCAGCAATTGCGCGACGATCTGGCCGCGCAGATCGCCCAACAGCACTGGCGCCCGGGCGACGCCATCCCGACCGAAGCCGAGCTTGCCAAGACGTACAACGTGGCGGTCGGCACAGTCCGTAAAGCCGTAGACGTATTGGTGGCCGAAGGGCTGCTCGAACGCTTCCAGGGCCGCGGCACCTTCGTGCGGCGCGCCAGTTTTGCCAGCTCCTTGTTCCGCTTCTTCCGCTTCCAGAGTGAAAGCGGCGAGCGACGCATTCCCGAAAGCCGCATTCTCAAGCGCGACGTGCTCGATGCGCCTTCTGCACCGGCTGCGGGTCTGCAGATTGAGACCGGCTCCCCCGTCATTCGCCTGACCCGGCTGCGCCTGCTGGATGGCGCGCCAATGCTCGCCGAAGAAATCTGGTTGCCGTACGACCGTTTTGCGCCGCTCGCCACGCTGGAACTCGACGCGTTTGGCGACCTGCTGTATCCGCTGTACGAATCCCACTGCGGCCAGATCATCGCCAGCGCCGAAGAAACGCTCACCGCCGAGGCCGTCAATGCAACGTATGCGCGGCTCCTGCGCATCCAGCCCGGCGATCCGGTGATGGTCATCGAACGCGTTGCGCGCGGCTACGACCGGGTGCCGCTTGAATGGCGGCGCTCGCGCGGCGCGGCGGCGCACTTCCGGTACCACGTGGATATCCGGTAGCGCCCGAGACGCTGCAATCCATACCGAAAAAAAACACACACAGGAGACAACATCATGCAGGCCAACTCATCGACGGCCCCACCGCTGCTGGATGTGCGCGGCGTCACGCTGCAGTACAAGACACGCCAGCATCTGGTGACGGCCACCTACCGCGTCGACTTTCAGGTCTATCCCGGCGAGCGCTACATCCTGCTGGGCCCGTCGGGCTGCGGTAAATCGACATTGCTCAAGGCTATCGGCGGCTACCTCACGCCCACCGAAGGCGAGATCCGCCTGAAGGGCCAGCCAGTGACCAAGCCTGGCCCGGATCGCATGATGGTGTTCCAGGAGTTCGACCAGCTTCTGCCATGGAAGACGGTGAAAGAGAACGTGCTGTTCCCGCTGCTCTCCACGGGCAAGCTGGGCCCGCGTGAAGCCGAAGAACGCGCCCTGCACTACATCAACAAGGTCAATCTCACCAAGTTTGCCGACCACCACCCGCACATGCTGTCGGGCGGGATGAAGCAACGCGTAGCCATCGCGCGCGGCATGGCGATGGAACCCGACGTGCTGCTGATGGACGAGCCCTTCGCCGCGCTCGATGCGCTCACGCGCCGCAAGATGCAGGACGAGCTGTTGCAGCTGTGGGATGAAACGCGCTTCACCGTGCTGTTCGTCACGCACTCGATTCCAGAGGCGATCCGCTGCGGCAGCCGCATCCTGATTCTCTCGCCGCATCCCGGCCAGGTGCGTGCCGAACTGCCGAGCCTGGCGCGCGACGATGACGATCCTGAGCGCTTCAAAGCGCTAGAAGCCGAGATTCACGACATGCTGTTCGCCCGCACGGTAGAGGAAACCCATGCAGACTGAAACCCTTTCCATGCCGGCCACCACCGACATCAGCAATCGCGCCCCCGTCTACAGCACGCCCGTGGCGTTCGAGCGCATCGGCGTGGTGGAAAAACCGCTCTCCATTGCTGAGCGCCTGTACGAGCAGGCGTGGCTGCGCAAGCTCGTGATCCTCGTCGTGCTGGCACTCGTGTGGGAAGGCGGTGCACGCTGGCTCGACAACCCGCTGCTGATGCCGACCTTCTCCGACACCGTGCAGGCGCTGTGGGCAGGGCTGGCCAGCGGCACGCTGTTTGCTCGCATCGGCACGTCGATGCAAACGCTGCTGTCGGGCTATGCGCTGGGCCTGGCGCTGTCGTGTGCATTGGTGGTTCTGGGTATCAGCAACCGGCTCGGGCAAGACTTTCTGGAAACGCTCACCGCCATGTTCAACCCGCTGCCGGCCATCGCCCTGCTGCCAATCGCGCTCGTGTGGTTTGGCCTGGGCAACGGCAGCCTGATCTTCGTGATCGTGCATTCCGTGGTGTGGGCGGTATCGCTCAACACGCATGCCGGCTTCCTGTCGGTATCGAACACGCTGCGCATGGTGGGCCGCAACTACGGGCTCTCGGGCATGGGGTATCTGACCAAGATCCTGATCCCGGCCGCGTTCCCGTCCATCCTCACGGGCCTGAAGATCGGCTGGGCCTTCGCATGGCGCACGTTGATAGCATCGGAACTCGTGTTTGGCGTGAGTTCCGGCCAAGGCGGCCTCGGCTGGTACATCTACGAGAACAAGAACCAACTGCAGATTCCCGAAGTGTTCGCCGGCCTGCTGACCGTCATCATCATCGGCCTGCTCGTGGAGAACCTGGTGTTCCGCACGCTGGAAGCCCGCACCGTCAAACGCTGGGGCATGCAGAACTAAGCGAGACAAACTCACGCCGACCCAAGCACACCAACGGTTTGGCCGTACCCTGCCCTAGATGGCGCCTTGAATTTCTGTTGCAGGGAGGAAAAAGAAGGGAGGCCTGTCTGAGCGCAGCGAGTTTGCCTCCCTTCCCTCCCTGCGACATAAATTCAAGGGGAAGTCGCCATCTCGGGCGCGCCTTTCTTTGCTTACCTTTCTTTGGCAAGACAAAGAAAGTAAGTCGGCCCCGGCAGGGGACGAAACCCCAGATGCACCACCAACACCCAGCCATACAAACAACAAGGAGACAACAAATGCAGCAGCCCCGCCGCAACATCCTCCGTTTCACCATGGCCGCCACGCTGGCCGCATCGCTCCTAGGCGGCACCATCAGCACCGCACATGCCGAAGCCAACGAAGTCCGCATCTCCCACGGCTACGGCATCCTCTACCTGCCCATCATGGTGATGGCCAGCGAACACCTGCTGGAGAAGCAGGCCAAGGCCGCCGGCCTGGGTGACGTGAAGGTCAACTACCGCATCCTTGATGGTGGCAACGTCATCAACGACGCCATGCTCTCGGGCGCGCTCGACATCGCCTCGCTGGGTGTGCCGGGCTTCCTCACGCTGTGGGACAAGACGCGCGGCAGCGCGATGGAAGTGCGCGGGCTGTCGTCGCTCAGTTCGTCATCGATGTATCTGATGACGCGCAACCCGAACGTGAAGACGCTGGCAGATTTCTCCGACAAGGACCGCATTGCCGTGCCCGGCATCAAGACCTCGCTGCCGGCCGTGGTGCTGCAAATGGCTGCTGCCAAGACCTTCGGCGACAAGCAGTTCAACAAGCTTGACCCGATCACCGTGCCGCTGCCGCACCCCGACGCCACCGCTGTCATGCTGGCCGGCGGCAGCCAGATCAACAGCCACATGGCTTCGCCGCCGTTCTCGTACACCGAGGCCGCGGCGCCCGGCCTGCACCGCGTGTTCAACACGGTCGACGTACTGGGCAACATCACGCTGGACATGACTTACACCAGCAAGAAGTTTTACGAGGCCAACCCGAAGCTATCGGCGGCATTCGTGGCCGCGCTGGATGAAGCCAACGCCCTCATCGCCAAAGACAAGACCAAAGCCGCGCAGATCTACATTGCGCAGTCGAAAGTGAAGAGTTCGCCGGAAGAAGTGAAGAAGATTCTGGACGATCCGGATTCGCGCTTCACGACCACGCCGGTGGGCGTCGCCCACTATGCTGAGTTCATGCAGCGCGTGGGCACGCTCAAGAACAAGCCCGCGTCGTGGAAGGATGTCTTCTTCCCGACGGTGCAGAACCGGCAGGGTTCGTAACGCGAAACGCCTGAGCACAACGAGCAGCACGCAGCATCCGCACGGAGGCATTCCATGGCACTACGCATCGTCCGGCTCGGCGAGCCGCGTCACCCCGATGAAGGCTTGCGCATCGGCACCGTGCGGCGCCCGCCGCGCGGCGTGCCCAAGGAAGAATTCGCCAGCCGAGATTTCTACGACGTGTGGATGCCGCTGCTCTCGCCCACGCCCGAACTCGTCAAGCAGGCACAGGCCGCACAGAGTGCGCACGATGAGAAGGGCTGGCAAACCTTCGTGCGCCACTTCCGCACCGAAATGCGCGACGGTGATGCGGCACGATTGCTCGACATGCTGGCTGCGCTCTCGCACCAGACCCATCTGTCGATCGGCTGCTATTGCGAGGATGAAGCGCATTGCCACCGCTCGGTACTGCGCGAGTTGTTGAAGGAACGTGGGGCGAAGCTGGCTCCGTGAACAAGCACACCACTTATACAAGGAAGACCATGACCAGCCTGCCTCGAACGTTTCGCCACTGCACCGCAGCTGCCCTTCTGCTCGCACTGGCAATGAGCAGCGCGCAGACAGTCATGGCGCAAAGTGCGCCCGCCGCGCTCCAGCCAGCCGATGCACACCACGTCGTCGCCACGCTATCGGCCACGGGGGTGCAGATCTACGTTTGCAAGCGGGACGGCGACAAGCCTCTGGCGTGGGCCTTCAAGGCACCGCTGGCGGAGCTCTACGATGCCAGCGGCAAGCTCGTCGTCAAACACGGAGCAGGCCCCAGCTGGGAAGCCTCCGACGGCAGCAAGATCACAGGGAAAGTCTTGCAGCAGGTGTCCAACACCTCAGAAGCCGGTGCCATTCCGCTGCTGCTGTTGCAAGCTACCAAGGTGGGCGGCGTGGGCCTGTTGAGCAGTGTGCGCTACGTGCAGCGGCTGCAGACCCACGGCGGCATCGCACCCGCACAGCCCTGCACGGAAGAAGGCCAGGAAGGCCGCAGCCCGTACCTGGCGCAATACGTCTTCCTCGACTGACGCACCGCTCTCAGAGGTCGGTGCCGCTACCCCATACGGGGGACGACGGGCTTCCTTGGCAACCCTATAACGAAGAGACGCACGACCGGTGGTTCACCGCGTCGCGCCGTCGTCATTTGTCATTCGAGGAGCACGCCATGGGCCGCCGCTACATCGATTGCCGCGCCTTCCCCAGCGAGACCAACTGCTCGGTCGCCATCAGCGCCGACAGCGATGCCGAATTGCTGGAGGCGGCTGTGCAGCATGCCGTTTCCGTGCACAAGCACACCGATTCGCCCGAGTTGCGGGCGCAACTGCAAACCCTTTTCCAGGACGGCACCCCAGCCGTGGCGCCACCAAAGATGGCCGCTGCCTGATCAAAACGCGACCGCCGCTACCGACGCGCCGACAGCGCCAGCATCAGCCGCACCACATCGCACTGGCTGTGCGTGTTGGTCTTGCGATAGACGTGCTTGAGGTGCGTGCGCACCGTGTCGAGTGAAATACCCAGCGTACGCGCAATACAGGCAGGGTCGGAGCCGCTTGCCAGCAAATCTGCCACATCGGCTTCGCGGCGCGTCAGGTGGAATGCATCGGTCAGCCACAGGCTGGCCGGCTGCGCAGGCGAGATACCGGTGCGTGCCGCAACGCGTTGCCAGCACAACGGCAGGGCTTGCGCAAAGTGCGGCAGCAGGGCTTGTGGCGCCGCGCCCTGCTGCATGGGTTGCGGCACGCCTGCCTTGCGGTAATCGAGCCACACCGCGCCGCGCACTTCGGCATCGGCTACCTGCCAGGCGTGAACGCGATCACCACGCACAGCATGCAGCAGCACATCGGCCGAGCATGCGCCACGCGATGCCGCCCAATGCCACCTTCCATCGACGCGCCACCGGATCATGGCCGCAGCATGGTCTGCGCCGCACGCATCGCGCAGCACGTTCATCACGCCCACGGCATCGCCACCGCAGGCTGCTACGTAGCACTGGCGCAGCACGGTTGCCAAGGCATGAGGTGACGAGACAGAAAGACGCAGCATGAAGGAATACGGGCGCCGCGGCTTGCGACCGCGGCGCCCGTCTTGAAGGGGACTTCATTATAGGAAGCGCATGACCTCCCGCACTGCCCCTTTTGCCCTAGACCCGTCTTTGCATCAGGCCAGCACACGGCGCGACATCCAGCGTGCACGCAGATGGTCGTACGCGAAGTTGAAGAAGAACGTGTACGGCAGGAACAGCAGCATGATGCCGACGTCGAGCACAAAGGCTTCCCACAGGCCCACGTCCAGCCACCAGGCGGCCAGCGGCACCAGCATCAAAACCAGCCCGCCTTCGAACAGACAGGCATGCACCACCCGCAGGATCACGGTGCGCGAAAGCCGGTAGCGACGCTCCACGCGTTCGAAGATGGCGTTGAATACCATGTTCCAAACCATCGCCACCGCGGCAAACATGAGGGTCATGACACCCATTTCAGCCAACGGCAAATCCATCAGCCAACTAAACAGGGGCGCACAGATGAGCATGGCAATCAGTTCGAACGACAGCGCATGTACGAGACGCTCGGCTGGCGTTTTGTATGAGACTTGCATTGCGATTACCTCCAAAAGCAGACGTCATTTTCATCGGTGCAAGCCGCTTTAGCCAGTTTCCTACTATCGGTTTTTCCGATACATTGATAGGAACTCCCCACTCTTAGGTTCCGATGCGCCACTCCCCGGAAGCCCTGCTCGCCTTTGCCGAAGCCGCCACGCTGGGTTCGTTCTCGGCGGCGGCCCGCAAACTGGGCAAGCGGCAATCCACCATCAGCGAGGCAATCGCCAACCTGGAGATCGATCTTGGCCTGACGCTATTCGACCGCAGCACGCGTCAGCCGACGCTGACCGAGGCGGGCAGTGCCATGTTCACGCAAGTGCGTCGCGTGCTTGACGCCAGCGCGCAGATGGACCGCCTGGCCGCGCAGATGGCTGGCGGTCTGGAAGCGCGCCTGACGCTCGTGGTGTCAGACACTTACCAGTCCGACCGCTATGAACAAACGCTCGCCACGCTTGAGCAGCGCTACCCCGACCTCGAACTCGAATGCCTGATCGCCGAACACGAAGACGTGGTCGACATCATCCAGTTGGGCCGCGCCCAGATCGGGCTGGTGGCCGCGCAGGCGGCCTATCCGGCCGACGTCGGGTGGGCAACCATTGCAGAGCAATCGGAGATCGGACTGTTCGTCGGGCTGCAGCACCCGCTCGCCCGATATGGCGACGAGGAAGTGCCGCACGCAATCCTGCGCGAGGCACGCGAACTGCGGCTGAACACCTTCGTCGACAGGGCTGGGCCGCGTGCCGACGCAGTGCCCGTGCGCAGCGCTCGCCGATGGTCTGCGCCGAGCTATCTGATGCTGCTTGAAATGGCGGTGCTGGGCTTCGGCTGGACGGAGTTGCCGCGCTGGCTGGTGGATCACTTAGCGGCAGACCGGTTGCATGAAGTGCGTGCCCGCGGCTGGCCCCGCCTCGTGCCAGTCGACGCGGTATGGTCACGCAATCGCACGCTTGGGCAGGCAGGCGCGTGGCTGCTGGAGACGATGCTGGCGGGCTAGGCGCTCACGCGTTTTCGTCCAGCCGATCGATGATCAGATGCGACAGTTGCGCTGTCTGCTCCTTCGACAGCGAAAACTCCATGCCAAATGACGGAAACGCAGAAGCAGGCGCCCCCAGGGCAGGCGACCCGCTCGCCACGCGGCCCGTCAGCGAAAACGACTCCAACTGCCCATCGACGTAAGCACTGAAATCGAGAATCAGCCGGTCGCCGGCCTGAAACGCCGCGCTGGCGCTTTGCACAAGCGCGCCATTCAGGCAGATATCGCGGATCACCGCCACGCGATCTGCCGCTGACGCCGCCTGCCCTTCGGGGCGCAAGCGGGCACCGATCCGTACCTGCACACGCTTGGCACGGCGCAGCGGCATCTTCTGCATCTTGATCGGCGCAGACAGCACCAGATACGGCGAGGGGAACTGCCCCACCGATACCACGCTGCACATCATCGTGACGACCGCGCGGCCCGAGAACCCGCGCAGCAAGAGGATGTCCCGTACCTCCGGGCGCAGCGTGCGCTTACCGTCAGCCGGCTGCGTGACGAACACCGCCTCGCCTTCGATGTAGCCGATCAGGCGACACGGCAGCAGCCCGCGCAACGGAGCAGATTTTTCCTGCACTTGCAGGACGTTGCCCACGCTTAGGCCCGTCGACCCGAGGCGGGGCTTCGTTTCGGCCGGTGCTGCGGCTGCGGAGGGTGCAATGTCACTGCTTTCGTCCAACGCCAGCACAGGACCATGATGAAACAGCAGGCGCACGTCTTCGGCATCCGGCACCACGGCACCAGCGGGCAGCAGCAAGTGGCCTACGCTATCGGCCAGCGGAAACGGCAGCGGCTGGCCGACCGGCACGTCTTCCTGGGTAAGCTGGCGCGTTTTTGGTTGGGTCATGAGGGACGATGGATCTGTGCGTCTGGGCCGGGCATAGGCATATGCCCCGGCAGGCATACCGGCCATTCTGCAACAATGGCGGGCAAACGGGCGGAGATCAACTCGCGCGAACCCTGCCTGCCTGACGCACATCAACGACAAGCGTTTGCATCACACCGCCAGTGCCGTCGCCTCGATTTCAACTGCCAGACCGTAATGCAGCGTGGGCACGGGCACCACGGCGCGTGCGGGCCGCAGTTCGCCGATCCACGCGCGATACAGCGCATCGAACGCCGGCCAATGCGTTTCCATGTCGGTCACGTACACGCGCACCTGCACCAGGCGCGAGCGGTCGGTGCCGGCCGCGGCAAGCACGGCGTCAAGGTTGGACAGCACTTGGCGCACCTGCGTCTCGAATGGTGCATCGACGAGCTTTTCGCCCGCCGGCGTAACCGGAATCTGCCCAGCCACAAACACGAAGCCATTGGCGCAGACTGCGTGCGAATAGTGCCCCGCCGGCGGACGCAAATCCGGCGCGTTGACGTAGCGAGCGCCGCTGGGGGCGGCTTGGCCGTGGCTGCTCATGCCGCCTCCAGCACCAGCTTGGCGAAGTGCTGCAAATCGACATTGCCGCCCGAGAGAATCACGCCGACACGCTTGCCACGCACATCGACCTTGCCGGTGAGTGCGGCTGCGGCGGCGAGGCAGCCGGTGGGCTCAACCACCGCCTTCATGCGCGACGCGAAGAATTGCATGGCGCTCACCAGTTCCGCATCGCTTACGGTCACGATGTCGTCGACCAGTTCGCGAATCACGGCAAACGTGTAGTTACCCAGGTGCTGCGTCTGCGCGCCATCGGCCAACGTCTTGGGCGTATCGATATGGACGATCTCGCCCTTGCGAAAGCTCTGCTGGCCGTCGTTGCCGGCTTCCGGTTCCACACCGAAGATCTTGCACGCGGGGTTCAGCGTGCGCGCCGCCGTGGCACAGCCGGAGAGCAGGCCGCCACCGCCCAGCGGGGCCAGCAGCACATCCAGCGGGCCGACCTCTTCGATCAGTTCCTTGGCCGCGGTGCCCTGCCCGGCCATCACGTGCGGATGGTCGTACGGAGGGATCAGCGTGAGACCGTGCTCTTCCGCCAGCTTGCGGCCGATGGCTTCACGGTCTTCGGTGTAGCGGTCGAAGAAGACCACCTCACCGCCGTAGCCGCGCGTGGCTTCCACCTTCACGACAGGCGCGTCCTTGGGCATGACGATGACAGCGCGCATGCCCAGCAGCCTGGCCGACAGTGCAATCGCCTGCGCGTGGTTGCCAGACGAAAACGTGATGACGCCCGCCTTGCGCTGCTCCGGCGTGAATTGCGACAGCGCGTTGTACGCGCCGCGAAACTTGAACGCACCCATGCGCTGGAAGCTCTCGGCCTTGAAGAACAGCTCGGCGCCGGTCATGGCATTGGCGGTTGCTGACGTCAGCACGGGCGTCTTGTGGGCAACGCCTTGCAAGCGCGCGTGGGCGGCAACAACGTCGTCGTAGGAAATGGGCAGGCTCATGCGAGGTTCTCGGGAAGGTAGGTGTAGACGGTGGAGCGCGCCACGCCGAGCGTCTGGGCGACTTCGGTCAGTGCGCGGCGCAAGTTCAGCAGGCCGCTGGCAGCGAGTTCACGCATGGCTTCGCGGCGCTGGTCGAGCGTCATGGCCATGGGCGTGGTGTTGCGCGCAGCGGCAAAGCGTTCGAGTGCGCCACGCACTTCTTCAACGCGGCGCGGTGCCAGAGACTCGGGCACCGGCGGCGCAGCCACGTCAACGCGCATCAGTTGCGTGAGGCCGGTTGTCACCGCGTTCAGCATGGAGACGTCCATGTTCAGGCAGATGGCGGCCACGTAGTCGCCACGGCTGTTCTTCAACCCGATCGATGTGCTCTTCGCCGGGCGCCCGTCGGGAAACCGGTTGGCGTAGTTCTCGATGACTTCCGGGAAGTCCGGATCGGCCAGGCGCGCGAGTCCCAGCTCGGTCACGGCGTCGCCCACCTGGCGGCCGGACAAGTTGTTGGCGATGGCGACGACGGAATGATCGGGATCGGTCAGGTCGTGCAGGACGACTTCCACCAGCGGCGCCAGCGTCTTGCCCAGCGCCTCGACGATCTTGCGGCCTTCGCGCAGCAAAAGGCGGTTTTCTTCAACGGACTTCATGGGTATTGACGATACGTCAATTACTGACATTTCGTCAATACCACAGGAGCCGCCCTGACAGCGCGCGGTGGGAACGGACAAAAGTTATGTTCCCTGCGACAAAGTTCGTTTCCCTGGCGTGGAACGCCAAAGTTAGGGTGTCTGACGGCCTCGGCAGAAGGCACTTCGCCGACAAAGTTACCTTCCCCTGCCCCCGCAAACCCGTGCCAACCTTGCGCGAGCGGGCGAAGCTGCCTACGGCGCTAACCTTGCGTTGGCTAGAGCTTTGCTCTCGTTTTCCCATTAGCTGCTGAGCCCCTCCAAAGGCTCAGCACGAACCATTCAGTGATGTTGTCCTCGCGCACCGCCGTCACCGGAACGCCGTTGAGCAGGAATTGCAGTTGCTGCGCGACGGCACTGGACGTCAGGCCCACGGCCTGGAGACGGTCTTGCTGCAGGGTGAAGTGCAGCGTAGGTACACGCATGCCCCAGTCCGTATTGACCGTGCGCATCATCGGGCTGGCGTCCATGACCTGCCGCACATCGGCCGCGATGCGGCGCAGTGTCTCCGCATCCGGACCGGTCACGCGGTAGGCCACCGGGAACGGTGAATACGGACCGAACACGAGCTGCGTCACACGCACGCGCGCCTCGGGAGCGAGGCCATCCGCAACGGCCTGACGCAGACGCTGCTTCAGCGTGTCACGCTCTTCCTGGCTATCGGTGCGGATCACAATTTTTGCGAACGACGGATCCGGCAATTCCGGCCCCATTGCCAGATAGAAGCGCGGCGCCCCCTGGCCGATGTAGGCGGTCACGATCTTGGCTTCCTTCTGTTTGGCTAGCCAGCTTTCGATTTTTGCGGTCGCCGCGTCGGTCTGGTTGATCGATGTGCCATAGGGCATCTGCACCTCGACCAGCACTTCAGGCCGATCCGAAATCGGGAAGAACTGCTTCTTGACCACCGCCATGCCCGCAATGGCCAGCGCGAAAAGGCCCACCACCGCACCCGCCACCAGCCATTTGCGTGCAATCACGCGCCCGAGCAGCGCACGGAAGCGGTTGTAGCGCGGCGTGTCGTAAATCGCAGCATGGCCACCTTCGACCTTCTTGAAGTCGGGCAGCATCTTTACACCCAGGTAAGGCGTGAACACGACCGCAACCACCCAGGATGCAATCAACGCAATGCCGACGATCCAGAACATGTTGCTCGTGTATTCACCTGCGGTGGATCGTGCAAAGCCGTTAGGCATGAAGCCGACGGCCGTGACCAGCGTGCCCGACAGCATGGGCGCGGCGGTGTGGCTCCACGCATAGGCCGAAGCGGCCACGCGGCTGTAGCCCTCCTCCATTTTCACCACCATCATTTCAATGGCGATGATGGCGTCGTCCACCAACAAGCCCAGCGCCAGAATCAAAGACCCAAGGGTGATGCGATCGAAGTTCTTGCCTGTCGCGGCCATCACCACAAACACCACGGCGAGTGTCAGCGGCACGGCTGCGGCCACGACGAGGCCGGCGCGCCAGCCCATGCTGATAAAACTCACCAGCATCACGACCAGCAATGCCGCAAAGAACTTCAGCATGAACTCGTCAACGGCCGCGGCGATGTTCACCGCCTGGTCCGTCACCTTGGTCAGGCTCATGCCGACTGGCATGTCCGCATTGATGGCGCCGACTTCCTTGTCGAGTGCCTTGCCCAGATCGAGCCCGTTCCATCCGTCGCGCATGACGATGCCCAGCAGCAAGGCGGGCTGCCCACCATTGCGCACCATGAACGTGGCGGGGTCTTCATAACCGCGCTTGACGGTGGCGATGTCCGAGAGCTTTAACGTGCGGCCCTGCGACACCACCGGCGTATCGCGAATCTTCTGCAGTTCATCGAACGCGCCATCCAGGCGGATGAACACCTGCGGCCCTTTCGTTTCCACCGAGCCGGCGGCCGTCAACGCATTCTGGCTGTTGAGCGCGGCAAACACGTCTTGCGGGCTCACACCCAGCGTCGCCAGCCGGTCATGTGAAAACTCGACGTAGATGCGCTCGGACTGTTCGCCGATGATGTTGACCTTCTTCACGCCGGGCACGTGCAGCAAACGCTGGCGCAGCGTCTCGGCATCGCGCACGAGCGCACGTTGCGGCTCGCCTTGTGCCTTGAGTGCAAACAGCGCGAAGGTCACGTCCGAATATTCGTCATTGACGATCGGCCCGATCACGCCAGACGGCAGGTTGCCCACCTCGTCGCCAACCTTTTTTCGTGCTTGATAAAACTCTTCCTGCACCTCCGACGGCGGCGTGGTGTCGAGCAAGGTCAACGTGGTGAACGCCAGGCCCGGGCGCGTGTACGTTTCGGTGCGGTCGTACCAGCGCAGCTCCTGCATGCGCTTTTCGATCTTCTCCGCCACTTGGTCCTGCATTTCCTGCGCAGTGGCGCCCGGCCACACGGTGACGATATTCATCACCTTGACCGTAAACGCCGGGTCTTCCGCGCGGCCCAGCTTGAAGAAGGAAATGAGCCCTGCCAGCGAGATCAGGCAGATGAGGAACAGCGTGACCGCACGCTCGCGCACAGCAAGCGCCGATAGGTTGAAGCGGCCCGGGCTCACAGTCGCACTCCCGCGATGGCGGTGCCGGTGCCCTGCCCGGCCACGCGGACTTGCTGGCCCTCACGCAGCAGTTGTGCGCCTAACGCGACGATCCGCTCGCCTTGTTTGATCTGGCCGGCAATGCTTGCCCCTTCGTCACCAAGACGCACGATGGTGATGGAGCGCCACGACACCTTGGCAGGGTCGCCCTGGATGACCCACACGCCGGGGCCCTTGCCGGCATCGAACACAGCGCCCAGCGGCACCTGCAGATCGCCTTGCGCGGTGGCCAATCGATCGGGAATCTGGATCGTGACGGTCGCGCCAAGCGGCGCATTGGCCAGTTCGCCATCCAACACATAGCGCGCTTCATACGTGCGGGTGAGCCGATCGGCAGCATCCGACAACAGTCGGAGCTTGGCGGGTGTTCCATCGCTTTCCTTGCCGAACAACGTGGCCTGTGCGACCGAGCCGATTGCCGGCCGCAACGTTTCCGGCAACTGGACCACCGCTTCACGGCGCCCGGCATGCGCCAAGCGCACAACCACCTGCCCGGCATTCACCACTTGGCCGGGCTCGGCCAGCGTTTCCATGACCACGCCGTCGCCATCGGCAACGAGTTCTGCATAGCGGCTGGCGTTGCGGGCTACATCGGCCTGAGCTTCAGCCGCGCTCAATTGCGCTTTTGCAGCATCCGCGGCGGCCTTGGCCTGGTCGTAAGCGGAGGCGGAAATTGCGCCCGTGCCGCGCAAGTCGCGGTAGCGCGCTTCGTCTTCCGCCGTCTGTTGCGCGCGTGCCCGGGCGGCGGTCACGGCTTCTTGCTGCGCATGGGCGGCGAGCTTCAGATCCGCAGGATCGATGCGCATGAGCGGCTGCCCGCGCTTGACGGTTTGCCCTGCGTCCACCAGCCGCTCCAGCACCTTGCCGGGCACGCGGAACCCGAGGTCGCTCTGCACCCTGGCAGCCACGACGCCTGTGAAGGAGCGCGATGCAGACGCCACAGGCCGAACAAACGCGGCGCGCACCAGAGGCGCCTGGGTGCGTGGGTCAGCGGGGGCTTTTTCGCCGCAAGCGCTCAGCGCAAGCGGCAACGCAAGAACAACGGAAGACGTAATAAAGCGACGCGAAAGCATGAAAGCCCCATCGACAGGATGATCTAGGCTTTCATTCTTGTTCTTGTGACCAATTTAGTCAATGGTCACAACGAAAAAATCTGCGCATCAGGGGGAAAGACTTCGGAGTACGAGGCTGGAAAGCAGTCCGGGCGCCGTGTCCGTGTAGTCAAAGCTGTATTGCAGAAGCAACGGATTCATGTACGGGCGCATGACCAGGTAGATGGCCGCGGTGGCCTCGTCCAATGGTGTCTTGCGCTCGAAGTCTCCGGTCTCCCGGCCCTCCAGCAGCACATCGCGCAGCAACTTCTGGATACGGCCTTCATAGGCGATCACCGCTTGCCAGCGTTCAGTCGCTGCCGAGGCGGCGATCTCGTAGAGCTTGCGATCGTGGGAAAACAACCGGAGGCTGGCCTCCGTCAAGGCTTTGAACATGCGGCGCAGCTTTTCCGGCGGGGAGTCCGCCTCCGCCAGGGCGGCATTCACATCGGCCTCGATTTCGCGCAGGCAGTTGGCGCAGATCATCTCGCCAATGGCCTGCTTGGACTCGAAGAACTTGTAGATGTAGGCCTTGGAAAAACCAATGGCCTTGGCCAGATCGGACACGGCGGTCTTCTCATAGCCGTAGCGGCTGAAGTGCTCGGTGGCGGCGGCGACGATCTGGTCTCGCACGTCGTGGTCCGCCGGGCCGCGGGCGGAGACGGGATAGGAAGGGGTCTTCATGGGCTCCAGCTTACGTGACTCGCGATAGTTGAACAACTTGTGACCAATTTGTACTATAGTCACTAAAAATTTCGATGGACCCCGTCATGTTGCCAAAACACGCCTCTGCGGCCCTCCTCCTCGCAAGCCTGAGCGCCGGATGCGCGGTCGGCCCGGACTATGTGAAGCCTGATGCACCGTTTCCCGACCGGTTCCTTGGTCAGACAGCCGTGGAGCAGCGCACCGCCAACGCGGCGCCCGATCTACCGACGTGGTGGGCAGCTTTTGGCGATCCGCAACTCACCAAATGGGTGCGGCTTGCACTGGAACAGAACCTCGACCTCGCCCAGGCGTTCGCACGGGTCACGCAGGCCCGTGCCGGCTTAGGGGCCGCCAATGCAGCACTGCTGCCGTCCGGCAATGTCACGGGCCAGGCTGCGCGTGCATACCAGTCTGTCGAAACCCCGTTAGGCCGCGTGTTGAACTCGAGGCCCGGCTTTGACCGCTACGGCAACGCGTTCGAGGCTGACGTGAACGCCAGTTGGGAGCTGGACGTATTTGGCGGCCTGCGCCGTGGCCGCGAGGCTGCGCTGGCGGACTACCAAGCCTCCCAAGCTGGCGCCGTCGCCACACGGCTGGCCGTGGCTGCGCAGACTGCCGATATCTACATCACCATCCGCGGGTTGCAAGCGCGCCTGAACGTGGCGCGCCACCAAGTGCAAACGCAAGCGGAATTGCTCGCCACCATCAACCTGCTTTACGGCAAGGGGCTGGCGGCGGAGCTTCAAGTCAGGCAGGCGGAAGGCGCACTGGCGCAGGTTCGCGCCTCCATTCCGCAGCTTGAAGCAGGTCTGGATGCAGCGATGAACGCGCTGGACGTGATGCTCGGCTCGTTACCGGGCACGCACCGGGACGAGCTTGCACAAGACGGTGACATCCCCGCCGCACCGCAGATTGCCATCAGCGGATCGCCCGGCGATTTGCTCAGGCGCCGCCCCGACCTCATCGTCGCCGAGCGCCGCCTGGCGGCTTCCAACGCGCGCATCGGCGTCGCCATCGCGGAGTACTACCCGAAGTTCTCGCTCAGCGGCCTGCTGGGCAGTGCCACATCGGTGGGTGCTGGAAGCCTGTTCGGCAGCGGCGCCAGCCAATTTTCCGGCGTGCTGGGCTTGCGCTGGCGCCTGTTCGACTTCGGCCGCATCAACGCGCAGATCGATCAAGCCAAGGGGCAGGAGGCGGAGATGCTCGCTGCGTACCGGCTCGCCGTGCTGCGCGCCACGGAAGATGTGGAGGACGCGTTCTCCGCTCTGGTCAAGCGCGAGGAGCAAGCCACGGTGCTCGCGCAAGGTGTGGATTCGCTGAGCCGCGCACGGAATGCTTCATTTGCGGCGTACCAAAAAGGCGTCGTCAGCCTGATCGAAGTGCTGCAGGCAGACGAGAGCCTGTTGCGTGCATCGGACGCACGCGCCCAGGCCCAAACGGAATCCGCGCGTGCCGCTGTGGCGGCATTCAAAGCGCTGGGCGGCGGCTGGCAGCCCGATATCCCGACCGCCGTCGCCAGCAAATAAACCGCTGACAAAAACCCGATTTACCGCAGATCCCATTTACCCATACAGAAAGAAATTGCCATGTCGAATTCCAAAGTCGTTGTGATTACCGGCGTGTCCTCAGGCATCGGCCGTGCCACCGCCGCGAAGTTTGCTCTGCGCGGGTGCCGCGTATTCGGCACCGTGCGCAACATCGCTCGCACTCAACCGATCGCGGGTGTTGAACTGGTCCAGATGGATATCCGTGATGAAACCTCTGTCCAGCGCGGAATCGAGACGATCATCGCGCAGACCAAGCGTATTGATGTGCTGGTCAACAGCGCCGGCGTGGCCCTGCTCGGCGCGACAGAAGAAACGTCGGTGGCCGAAGCCCAGACGCTGTTCGACACCAACGTGTTCGGCATCTTGCGCACCACGCAAGCCGTACTGCCGCACATGCGCGCGCAACGCTCGGGGCGCATCGTCAACATCAGCTCGGTGCTCGGC
This sequence comes from Ralstonia sp. GX3-BWBA, assembly GCF_003290055.1. Taxonomy (NCBI): domain Bacteria; kingdom Pseudomonadati; phylum Pseudomonadota; class Betaproteobacteria; order Burkholderiales; family Burkholderiaceae; genus Ralstonia; species Ralstonia sp. GX3-BWBA. The sequence continues at coordinate 222,745 of NZ_QMKS01000024.1, forward strand.
TTTCTGCCAGCGCCTTACATGGGCCTGTATTCGGCATCCAAGCACGCGGTGGAAGGAATGTCCGAGACCTTGGATCATGAGGTGCGCAAGTTCGGAATCCGTGTGGTGCTTGTCGAGCCGTCATTCACCAGAACCAGCCTGGATGCCAACGCACCTCAAGCGGTTTCCAAGGTCTCCGCCTACGACGCGGAGCGCGGCATCGCTTCCCAAGCGATTCAAAAGAGTGTCCAGAAGGCGCCGGACCCCGATGGGGTGGCAAGCACCATCGTCGATGCTGCACTGGGAGCATGGAAGATGCGCCGCACGCCCAAAGGCGAGGCATCTCTTCTGAGCAAGCTGCGCCGGTTCATGCCGGCAGGCCCCGTTGACTCGAGCCTGAGGAAAACATTCGGCCTCTCCTGAGCGCGCTCACTCCCCACCAGAAAGCTCAACAATGTTCACCGCAAGTCCAGAACCTCGGACGTACAGCCAGAAAACATCTTGAAAAAACCTCATCAAACCTGCCCCTCCATGGAAGCTTGACGACGCATCCTGTCAGGCGTGGCGGCAAAGCGCGTCCTTGCCCACCAAAGCTCCACATGGCATGGTTCCTGCACGCCGTCATGCGCCGTACCACCAAAAAAAAGTCGGGGGGACTTGCGTGATGAAGGGGCAGCACAAAAGGGGAATTCGCCTAACAAGAGAGATGTGCGCAGGGGCTCACGCTACGCTGCACTGTAAGCGGCGGCGCTGTGTTTTCCGGACCCGCTATGGAGACGGAGCCCCGCACGCCAGGGTGACCGCAGACCCCGCCGCCTGATCGCTCGTCAGGATGTGCTCGAAGTGCCGCTGCGCCGCGTGCATCACCACCATGCGGTCGTCTAATGCCATTGCATGCGCTGCGGCGCAGGCTTGCCTGCCGCGCACGGGCCCCACATTGCACCGGGTACGACTGTTTGGTCTTGCAGCGCTGTTCGCTGCGCAGTACGCCCACGCTGCCCCGCTGGGCACATGGGATTTTTCTATCGAGCGGGCGCCCTTGGAGCGCGTGTTGATGGAAATCGCCCAAGTGAGCGGACAGCCCATGTCGTTCCCCTCCGGTCTTGCCAAAGACCTGTTGGCCGGTCCGGTTCGCGGCGCCATGTCGGCCCAGCAGGCGGCGGAGCAGGCCCTCAAAGACAGCGGTCTGCAACTGACCACACTGCCCGACAACACGTTGACCATCGTGCGCGCGCCTGACGAGCCGCGCGACATCGGGACCCTGCCCCCGGCCGAAGTACGCGCGCGGACAGGCAGCGACTTTGCCGTCTTCACAACAGGCTCCGTCACGCATGTCGAGACGCCCATCACGAGCGTGCCTCACGCCGTCAGCACCCTCACAAGAGACTTGCTTACCAGCCAGAATGCCCCGTCGATGGCGGATGCCCTGGCGCTTGCTGGTGTCTCGTCGGTGTCGCTCGACCCCTCGGCCCCCCCACGGTACGCCACGCGGGGTTTCATGACAGGGCAGATATTCGTCGATGGCCAGCCCGACAAGATGGCTGCGGTGCGACCCATCGAGGCGGTAGAGGATGTTTCGGTGATCAAGGGAACGCATGCTGACATCGGGGGCGCCCCGACCGCCGTGGGCGGCATCAATGCCAATCTCAGGGCACCCACGGTAGCGCCACAACGAACGGTGGCAGTGGAAATCGGCTCGCACGCCGAGCGCAAAGCCGTGGTGGATCTGGCCGGCCCGATCGGATCGACCGACCTGTCTTACCGGGCGGTGGCGTTGCAGGACACGACGGCCAACAGTGATTCGGGATATGCCGGTCGGCACAAGAGCTACGGGCTTGCAGCGCTCGGCTGGCACGATGCTGCTACGGAAGTCACAGTCGGACTGGAATCCGTCACCAGCCGCCAGCCCATGCCGCCCGCTACGTTTGCATTGAATGGCGCGCCTGTTCGACTGGCCATGCAAAGCCCGCTAGGTAATGCCGACGACAACGTGCAGTCCCGCGCGAGCCGCGCCTATTACAAGGTCTCGCGCAACCTCACGGACGATTGGTCCTTGCACTCACGTGGCACGTACGAAGCGCTCACCGAACAATCTGCGCTTTGGCATACGGCGCTCGTGGTCAACAACACGGCGCCTACGTCAACGCTGAACTTTGGCGATCGCAGCAACGACACCTCGTGGGCCATCTCGAACGAGCTCACGGGCAGGTTCGCACATGGGCCATTCCAGCACGTGCTCACATTCGGCTGGGATGAGTTTCAGGAGCGGCAGGACATGGTCTTTGCGGCGACGCCTTTTCTGATGCCGCAGAATCCGTTTGCACCTGTTCAACTGCCGCCGGCCACGTTCGTGCCGGGCATTCAGGTCTCGCAATCGGTGCGGCAGTCGGTGTTTCGCGCGCGCGACCAGATTGCCATTGGCGCGCGTTGGGAGCTGTCCGGCGCCCTGTACGTGAATGACTACATCGCCAAACTGCCGCGCGCGCAACTTCAGGGCTCGGCCTGGACACCGTCGCTGGGCGTGCTCTACAAGCTGACGCCGCATACCGCATGGTTTGCCGATTACTCGCGCGGTTTCCGTCTCAACACCGGCTACTTCGACCCGTGCGAAGCCTTGTTGCCTGAGCGGAGTCGCCAGCTGGAAACCGGCCTGCGCTGGGCAGATGCCAACCGCGCGCTGACGATGCAGGCGGCGCTGTATCGCATCGATGCGCACCACGTAAGGCTGGTGGATGTGGCGCCCGCCGGCTACGACACACAAATCGCGCACCAGAGCAGCGAAGGGCTGGAAGTCTCGATGCAAGGGGCAGTAACGAAGGGCTTGGACACTTCGCTGTGGGTGGCACTGTCTCGCGTATCCGGCGCGCTGACCACGGGGTTCCTGCCGCAGGCGCCATTCCTGAGCGGGGCGCTTTGGACGACGTACACCATGCAGGCGGGTCAATTGAAAGGCGCAGGCGCCGGGATTGGCATCACGGGGCAACGCGGCGCCCCATGCTACGGCGACACTCCGTTTCGCATGCCCGGCTTTGTGCGCGTCGACACCAGTCTCTTCTGGCACCAGAAATCCTGGAGCGTCGACCTCTTCGCCCGCAATCTCTTCAATATCCGGGCGTACGGCAACGCACAGTCCGGGAACTTCATCCCGGTTCAGCCGGGCCGCACCCTGACACTGCGCGTGACCCGCAGCTTCTGACGTTGGCCGGCCAGGCGGCAAGGCGCAGCGCTTAAAGAAAGCCGCCTTGCGCTCGCCACCAAGTCGGGGATACCGGCCACCGGGTGGGCTTAAAGCTGGCTCATGCCGCCGTCGGCAATGATCTCCGTGCCAACAATAAAGGCCGATTCCGGCGCCGACAGATGCAGCACGGTCGAAGCAATCTCTTCCGGCTGGCCGAAGCGGCCCAGCGGCACCTGGCCCTGGATCTGCGCAGCGGTGGCGGCCCGCGTGTCAGCGTCCAGGCCGAGCTTGCCGTACAGCGGTGTCGTCACCGGGCCGGGGCTGACCACATTCACGCGGATGCCCGAGCCGATCAGCTCACCCGACAGCGTCTTCGCCAGCGAGATCAGCGCAGCCTTGCTCGCTGCATACACCGACGAATTCGGCATGCCGATGTGCGCGTTGATGGAGCCGTTCAGCACGATCGACGTGCCCTTGTTGAGGATGGGCAACAGTGCCTGGATCTGAAAGAACGCGCCCTTCACGTTGGCGTTGAAGGTGGCATCCCAAAGGGCCTCGTCCACGTCCGGTACGGCGGCAAACCTGGCCATGCCGGCGTTGATGAACACGGCATCCAGACGCACGCCGGCCTCCTGCAGCTGACGGGTCAGCTCGCGTGCGGCCGCCACGCTGCCGGTTTCATTGCGGATGGCGATGGCGTTGTTGCCGAGTGCGGCGCGCGCCGTTTCCAGCGCTGCGGCGTCACGGCCGGTAATGACCACGCGGGCGCCTTCGCGCACAAATGCCTGGGCGGCTGCCAGGCCAATACCGCTGTTGCCGCCAGTGACCAGAACGGTCTTGCCTTCGAAGCGATTCATGATGTCCTCCAGTAGGAAAATTGAACTTGAACAATCGCGTGACTGCAGTGTGGACGCGGGCAAGCGGTTTGCCATACGATCCGAACGATGAATATGTTCGAAGGAATTGCACATGTTGACGGATGAAGAATTGGCCCTGCTGGAGGCCATCCGGCAGACGGGCAGCCTGTCGCGCGCGGCGGCGCAACTGGGCAAAGCGCCGTCGACCGTGTCGTATGCCGCGCGACAGTTGGAGCAGCGCTTCGACGCCCTACTGTTTGATCGGCGCGGCTACCGGCTGCAGCTCACGCGCGCCGGGCAGTTGTTGACGGAAGAAGCCGCGCGGCTGGCGCAGGACGTATCGCGCGTGACGCAGCGCGTGCGGCAGGTAGCCAACGGCTGGGAAGACCGCTTGTGGATCGTGACGGACGAGCTGCTGGAGTTCGAATCGCTCATGCCCGTGATGCACGCGTTCGATGCGCTGCAATCGGGCGTGGTGCTGCGCGTGACGCACGAGGTGCTGGCCGGCACATGGGAGGCGCTGCGCGATGGCCGCGCCGACCTCGTCATCGGGGCGACGAACGAGCCGCCGTCCATCCCGAACCTCGGGTGGTTCGAACTGGGCGTGGTGGAATGGGTGTTTGCCGTGTCGCCACGGCATCCGCTGGCAGCCATCGAGGCGCCGCTCACGCGCGAGGAAATTGCCCGGCATCGGGCCGTGGTGGTGGCCGATTCAGCGCGAACCACCGCCGGCCGCGCCTACGGCATGCTCAGCGGGCAACCTACGCTGGCCGTGCCCAGCATGCGTGCCAAAACGCTTGCGCAGCGCAACGGCCTGGGCGTCGGCTGGCTGCCGAGGCACCGCGTGGCATCGCTGCTCGCGCGCGGGGAGCTGATTGAAAAGCGCACCACCGATCCGCGCGAACCGAACCTGCTCTACGTCGGCTGGCGCAGCGGCGATGGCGACGGTGAAGGCCGTGCACTCCAATGGTGGCTCGAACAACTACGGCAGCCCCGTCTGGCAAAGCGGCTGGTCCAGGGCGTCGACGCATTCGCCTGAAACCTCGCCGGGCCACGTGATCTTGCCTATGCTGGGATGGCGCCGACGCCGCATCGCCCGTTGGCGCAACACAAGCGACGCCGACTGTTGCGGAATGATCAACATTGCAGCGTTTGTCTTCTGACAAACCCTCGGGTGGGTCAACGCGCGCCGTCGGCCAGCGTTAATCGGTCACGCACGTATCTCCGTGCCTCGTTGAGGGTCTCGTTATGAAACTGTCTGCGTTGATGTTTTCGATGGGTGCGCTGGTGATGGGCTCGGCGTTTGCGCAGGGCACCGCCGCGCCCGCCACCGCACCGGCAGCGGCCCCAGCGGCCGTCCACGCGGTCTGCAAGGACGGCACGCCTTACAGCGGCGCGACGCTCAAGGGCGCTTGCCGCGGCCATGGTGGTGTCGACAAGAAAGCCAGCGCAGGCGGTGCACCTGCTGCCGCGCCGGCCGCGCCTGCAGCAGCACCTGCCGCACCGGCTCCGGCCAAACCTGCCGCAGCCGCTCCCGCTGCACCTGCCGCCGCTCCGGCTCCCGCCCCCGCGCCAGCAGCCAAACCTGCAGCCGCAGCGCCTGCCAAACCTGCTGCGGCCGCTGCGGGCACCGTTGCCCCCGGCGGCGGCCCCGACAAGGTGTGGGCCAATGCCAGCACCAAGGTCTACCACTGCCCGGGCGATCGCTACTACGGCAAGACCAAACAGGGCGAATACATGACTGAAGCCGACGCCAAGGCCGCCGGCATGCGCCCCAGCCGCAACAAGGCCTGTACCAAGTAAGACACGCCCGAAGCAAACCCGCACGCCGCGGCCCACCCGGACCGCGGCGTCGTCCATTTCAGCCTGATCACCGCATCGCATGCCCCCCAGCAACGAACATCTCGCCGTCGCCCTGCAACACCCAGAGGGCTTCGCCCCGCTGGATGCGCCACCACAGCCGCCACAGAAGCGCGTGGTGCGCGATGTCATCGCCGGGTTCTCGATTGCGGGCCTGTTGCTGCCCGAAGCCGTTGCCTACGCAGGCATCGCTAGCCTGCCGCCGCAAGCCGGGCTGATCGCGTTGCTGTGCGGCCTGGTGGTCTATTCATTGGTCGGCACGAGCCGCTTTGCCATTGTCTCGGCCACGTCGTCGTCGGCCGCCGTGCTGTTTGCGACGGTGCTATCGGAACCTAGCGGTAACGGCGCGACGGCGCTCACGATGGCAGCGGCGCTCATCATCGCGACGGGGGTGCTGTTCATCGTGGCGGGCGCGGCACGCCTGGGCGGCATGTCGGATTTCATCGCGCGGCCGGTGCTGCGCGGTTTCACGTTCGGGCTGGCGCTGACGATTGCCGTCAAGCAGTTGCCCAAGATCCTCGACGTGGCGGTGCGCCACAGTGACACGCCACGCATCGCGCTTGATCTCATCACCAGTGCGGCCAGTGCCAACCGGTACAGCACGACATTGGGAGCCGTCGCACTCGCCCTACTCTTCGGCCTTGGGCGCTGGGGGCGCATTCCGGCCACGCTGGTCGTCATCGTGCTGGCCATCGCGGCCGGCTACTGGATCGACTGGCACAGCTACGGCATTGCCGTGGTCGGCCATATCGACCTGCAGAACATCAGCTTCGGCGTGCCTGCGCTGAACCGGGTGCAATGGATGGAAAGCGCTGAACTCGGTTTTGCGCTCATGCTGATCCTCTATGCTGAGTCCTATGGCTCCATCCGCAACTTCGCGCTCAAGCACGGAGATGGCATCTCCGCCAACCGTGACCTCGTCGCACTGGGCTGCGCGAATCTGCTCTCGGGCCTGCTGCACGGCATGCCCGTCGGCGCGGGGTATTCAGCCACGTCTGCCAACGAAGCCGCAGGCGCGCAATCACGTCTGGCCGGGCTGTGCGCGGCAGCGGTGGTGGCGCTGATCGTGTGGTTGTTTCTGCCGCAGCTCGCGCGCATTCCCGAACCGGTGCTGGCGGCCATCGTGATCTTTGCGGTGAGCCATTCGTTGCATCCGGCTGTGTTCAAGCCCTACTGGGCCTGGCGCCGCGATCGGCTGGTGGTGATTGCCGCGTTGCTGGCCGTGCTGATTTTGGGCGTGCTGCATGGGCTGCTGGCCGCGATTGGCGTGAGCCTGCTGCTCACTCTGCGCCAGCTCTCCGAGCCCAACGTAAGCGTGCTCGGCCGCCTGCGCGAGAGCCACGATTTTGTCGACGTGTCTCTGCACCCGGAAGCCAAGGCCGTGCCTGGCGTGCTGATCGTCCGGCCGGAAGTACCGCTGTTTTTCGCCAACACCGAACGCGTGCTCGGCACGGTGCGCGCGATGCTGCAACAGCCGCACGAACCCGCGCTGCGCACCGTCATGATCAGCCTGGAAGAAACACCGGACGTCGACGGCTCGGCCATCGAGGCGCTGCGCATCTTTGCCGCCGAATGTGCAGCGCGCGGCCTGCAACTGATGCTGGTGCGGCTCAAGCCGCGAGCGCTGACGGTCCTGCAGCGAGCCACCGATAACACGCTGCGCACCGAGATGCTGCATGAGCTGAGCGTGGATGAGTGCGTGCAGTCGCTGGCCTCAACAGCCGGCACACCGGCGCCGGCCTAGCTCGACAACGCCACCGCACTCCGGACACGCCAGCCCCGGCGTTGGCGGATTAGCGCGGTGCGTTGCCCGCTGCGCGCGCGCCTTCAAGAATGATGCGGGCCAACTTGGCGTAATCGCCATCAAAGTGATGGCCGCCGGGCAGCTTCACCAGTTGCACCTGCTTCGGGTCCAGGCCCGGGCAATTGGTGTCTTTCTCTTCCTTGCCGTAGATGCACATGCCAAGGCCCGCCGGCAGCTTCTGCACCTCGGGCAGGATCGGCAGGCCAGACGCGCTGCTCGACACCCAGTTGGTCATGTGGAACTCAAAATCGGCGCGCTTGCCCAGGCCCATCATCACGGCCAGCGCGACATGCTCGCGCGACGCCGCCGGCAACCGGTTGACGATGAAGGGCAGCACGTCTGCGCCCTGCGAATAGCCGATCAGCAAAGCCTTCTGTTTCTTCCAGCGCGCGGCGTAAAAGCGCACGAGGCGATCCATGTCGGCGGCGGCGGAGGCCGGCGTACGCGGCGTCCAGAAGTAGCGCAGCGAATCGATGCCGACCACGGGCACGCCCGACTTGGACAGCGCAGCGGCCACCTCCTTGTCGAGCCCGGCCCAACCACCGTCACCCGAGAGCAGGACCGCGAACAGCTCGGATGATGTACCGGGCTGCGCGGGCACTTCGATGATCGGCAAGTCGGACACCGCTGCGGGCGGCGGCGGGGGCGGCGGTTTGCGTTGGGCGACAAGCTTGGCGAAAGCCACCTTGAATGGCTCGCTGGCTGTCACGGGCGGTGCATTGGCGGCCGACGCCGTGGCCGGCAACGCCACCGATTGCGCCCCCGAAATCGTATCGATGAAGGCTTGCGTGGCACGCGCTTCGCACAGCGGACCGGAGCGGCGCGCAAACGACGTCGGCGTGGCTGATTGCAGCGCCACCCATGGCGCAGACAATTTCGTGGCGGGCAGCAGGACCACACCGGCGTTCTCGGGCGGCTTGACGCGCTTGGCCGTGGTACGGCTCTCGCTCATGCGGCGGCTGAAGTGCACGCCCTCGCCCTTGCACAGCGGCTTGCGCAGCTCCAGCACCGGGCAGAATTCCATCGACATGGCCGCGGCGAAGATGTTCGGGCGCGCCTGGGCAATCATGGCGTAGGCCAGCGCACCGCCTTCGTTGTCGCCAACGAGGATGGGCGGGTAGTAGCCCGGCACTTTCTCGTAAGCCTGCAGGAAGCGGCTGAAGTTTTCGAGGTCACCATCGGGGAAGGCGCAATCACCCAGGTCGGCCTCCAGGCTGGCGAACAGCGCAGGCGTTGACAGACCTGCCACCAGTGCGCCCTGCTGCGCGAGGCTCTCGGCCATGCGCGATGCGGCGGGCGTCCAGCCCAGGTCGCCCGAGAGCATCAGCACGACGGAGCGGATTTCGCCCTTCGGCTTGTAGACCGGCACATCGCGAAAGCGCCCGTGCGTGACGAACTCGACGGCACCGGGCGCCGCCGCGGCCGCGGCGGGCGCCACCACGGGCAGCGACAGCACGCCGCCGTTGGCGGCCTTGTTGGCGGTGACGGCCGCAGCGCTCATCTGCAGGCGAGGCGGCATGTCGCCGCGTGGCGGCGCAGCCACAACGCCGCTGGCGCCCGTCATGCCCACGGGCGGCACCAGCACCGGACCCTGCGCAGGCGTGGGCTTGGCCGCAGGAGCATCGGCTGCGATGGCCCAGGACGTTGCCAGCACCATGCCGACCGCACTCAAATGCCCAGCCCAACGCAAGCCTTTGCGTAGCACTCCCCGATGCCGCGCCTCTTGCGTGCGCGGTGCTTGCCAACTCATTTGGAGATCACTCCCTTCAAGCCGCCGCCGATCAGCGCGGCGACGTCTGTCAATGTGAATAGCGGCGCAATACCGCCACGTGCGAGCAGGTAGCGGGCTTCCCACACCGGCTCGAACTTGTCTTTGAAATTGCGCAGCCCTCTGAAATTGTAGAAGCGCGCGCCGTGTCGGAACATCATCCGTCCGAAGCGGTGCCAGCGCGGCGCAAGCTGATGCTCAACCATGCCCGACATCGGTGCCATCCCCAGCCCGAAACGCTGATACCCCTGCGCCTGGAAGTAGAGGATGACCTTGCCGAACAGGAAATCCATCGTGCCCGGCGGCACGTCGCTGCGATAGCGCATGAGGTCGACACTCGCCTCGATGCGCAGCACATCTGGGCACATCAGCGTGGCAAACGCCAGGATGACGCCCTCACGGCGCACCACGGCCACGGGCTGGCTGCAGATGTAGCGGTCGTCAAATGCGCCCAGCGAGAAGCCCTTCTCGCGCGCATTCTGGTTGCGCAGCCATTCATCGGAGATGGCGCGCAATTCGTCCAGCACGGTGGGCACATCTTCCGTCGGCACGATCTCGAACGACAGGCCTTCGCGCTCGCCGCGCGTGACGCCATGGCGCAGGTTGGCGCGGCGCGAGCCCTTCAGGCTGAACTCGGGCAGCGACACATACGCCTCTTCGCCCAGCTTGTAGGCGCGCAAGCCCGCATCGAGATACAGCGACAGCGTCTGCGGGCGTGTCTTGTAGAACGCGGCGCGGCCGCCATGCGCATCGGCCATTTCGATAAAGCGCCAGATCAGCTCGGGCCATTCCTGCTGCGCGCCCACGGGGTCGGACAGCGCCACCCACGAGCGCCCCTGCTTGGCGTACATGATGAACGCGTTGCCCGACGGCGAAAACAGCAGGCTCTTGTCACCCATCAACGCGAGCGTGGCATCGGCGGCGGGCTGCTTGCGGACGATCTCGGCGGCGCGGGCAAGTTCTTCGTCGCTCGGGAACGTGGTGACACCGGGCTCCTTGCGAAAGAGCTGGCGCATGCCAAACCCGAGCCCGGTCACCGCCACCGCCATCAGCGCGCGTATGGAGCGTGGCGCATCGCCGTCGAACGTGAATTGCCACCAGAGCTGATTGGCGTAGGCCACCTCTCGGTAGGCGAAGAAGAGAATCCACACGCACGCCGCAAACACGCAGAGCATGGCAACCAGCCACCCCGCCTCCAGCCGCTGCGAAAACAGCGACGACGGCCGGTCAAACTGCCGACGCGAGATGACGAGCAGCACCGCCAGCGTCACCAGCACCGCCATCTCAGACACGGCAATGCCCTTGGGCAACGCCAGCACGCCGGTGAGCAGCGACAGCACCAGCGCCGCCCACCACGCGGCGTCCAGCCGGTGCAGCAGCCCGCGCGCGACAAACAGCATGATGAGCCCCGCCACACTGCCGATCATGTGCGAGGCTTCCACCACGAACAGCGGCACATGCATGCGCAGAAGGTCTTCGGCTTCGTCCGTGGCGGGGGTGACGCCCGAGACGAGCAGCATCACGCCTGCCACCATCGTCAGCGCGGCCAGCAGCCCCGGCGACAGCTTGACCGCAGCGCGGCCGAACGGCGCCCCCGCGCCGGAACGCAACTCGAACACGCCGAGCATGGCGGCGGCCACGACCAGCGGCAGCAGGAAATAGATGACGCGGTAGAACAACAGCGCAGCAAGCACCTCGGCCGGCGGCGCCTGGCCGCTGCAGCCCAGCAGGATCACGGCCTCGAACACGCCTAGACCGCCCGGGCTCTGGCTCAGCACGCCCAGCGTGACCGCCAACGCGTAAAACGCCACAAACGTCGGCAGATCGACTGCGCCTGCCGGCATCAGCACCCATAGGGCCGCCGCCGCCGCAATCATGTCGGCCGCTGAAATCGCGAACTGACGCGCGGCCAACCCCGGCGGCGGCAGGCGGATCTCCCACCGGCCGAACAGCATCACGTGGCGCTGCCGCATGCAGAGCGCCAACAACGCCACGACGCCGGCCAGCACCAGCAATGCCACGACTTCAAGCAACGCGGCCGGCAAATGCGCAATGGCCGCGATGTGCGGGGCGCCCCACAACAGCCCGACCGCCCCAAAGGCCGTGGTGGACACGCCCAGCGCGCCCGCATCAAAGGCCACCGCCTCTGTCACGCGTGCAGGATCAAGCCCGGCCGCTGTGTACAAGCGCGTGCGCACCGCCCCGGCCGTCAGCGAACCGAGGCCGACGGTGTTGCCCAGCGCATAGGCAATGAACGAAGTGGTGGCCACCGTAGCGGGCGCCACATGCGCGCCCGCATAGCGCAGGCCGGACGCGTCGTAACCGGTCAGGGCGACATAACTGAGCGCCGTGGCCAGCATGGCCAGCATCAGGTGCGAGCGCGGCGTGGCCTGCAGCGCGGCGACCATGTCGGCGTAGTGCACATGGTCGAGCAGCGCATACAGGCTGTCGAACACCAGCGCGCCAAGCACCAGCACCACACCGATCACGATCCAGCTGGCAAGGCCAAAGCCGGAGTCAGAGGGCGCAGGCGTGGCGGGCGCGTCAGGCGCGGTGCGGGCCGAGGATCGGCGTGATGTTGGACTGGCGTCGTTGGACGCGGCGTCAGGCATGGTGAAAAACGAAATCCTGCTGGCTTGGTGGAGTGCCGGTCAAAGCGATACACGAATCCGGACACGCAGAGACGGGAGAGCGCGGCAAGCCAAACCGCCGAAGCCCATGCTCCGCACGGTATCGACGTCTTGATTGGACCCCGACCTACCGGCACGGGCTTGTCGCGCGCGCCGGCTTTCTCTCGCCCCGCGCTTCAGACGGCGCGTGTGCTGGATTCGCACGTTGTTTGCGGCCTACGTAAGACGGCTAAAACCGCCGATGCGTTGACACGCAGCCCGCATTTTACGGTTTGGGCGCGCTCGCCGGCGCCTTGGGGGGCACATCGGGCTTGCCGGCATCGACGGAAACCGGGTCACTGGCAGGAAAGGTTTCCTCGATGCCCTCGTCGAGGAGGGCTTCCTCGTGCGTATCGGCCACGGGCGGATGCGGGTTGGCGGGCGCCGGAGTGGGTGAGGCGCGATCGTCTGGCTCTGGCATGGCGTTCTCCAAGGATGCTTACCCCAGAATAGGCAAAGCTGGCCTGACACGATGGCATGGGGTGCGGAATGCACATCTGTCGGGCGGGCAGGATGCCCAGCGCTGCGGGTGCGGCACTCAGCCGAGGATCAGCAAGCTGCACACCCGCGGCCACAAACGTTGCATGGACAGGATGAAATCAATGGCCGCAAACGTTTTCATTGCAGAAAACGTCTTAGATAGTATTGCGTAGGAAGGTGGAGTCCGGTACACAATTGAGGCTACCGTTTTCAATATTTTCACAATTCTGCGCATGCCTTTACAGCGCGCCACCAGTGCATTCCTGCGGCGGCCTTCCCTGCTGATCATCGGCGCGTCGATGCTGTCGGTGGTGCTGGCCGCGCTCACCGCGTTCTCGCTCTGGGAAATGCGCACGGACGCGCTGGCCCGCGCACGCGACGCCGCCGACAACCTGTCGCTGATCCTGCAACGCGACATCGCCCGCAACATCGAGGTGTACGACCTGTCGCTGCAGGCCGTGATCGACGGCGTGCGCGATCCTGCCATGCTGGCGTTGCCGCCCGCCGTGCGCCAGTTCGTGCTGTTCGACCGGTCGACCAATGCGCAGGACCTGGGCTCCCTGCTGGTGACCAACAAGGTCGGTGATGTTGTTCTCGATTCACGTTCGGTGCCGCCGCGGCGTATTTACATCGGCGACCGCGATTACTTCCAGGTGCATCGGGGCTCCGCGAACGTCGGGCTGTATATCAGCGAGCCGTTTGCGCCGCGCGTGACCGGCCTGGACACGTCGCTGGGCCTCAGCCGGCGGCTGAACGGCCCGCATGGCGAATTCAACGGCATCGTGGTCGGCACGCTGCGCCTGAACTACTTCCGTCGCCTGTTCGATGGCATCAACCTCGGCCCCCACGCGACCGTCACGCTGATACGCACGGACGGCACGCTGCTCATGCGGCGCCCTTACAGCGAAAAGCTCATCGGCCGAAGCCTGGCCGAGGACGTTGCCTTCCAGAAGCGCCTGCTTGCGCCCGAAGGCTCCTATGTTGACGTTGCCAGCGTTGACGGTATCGAGCGCCTGTTCAGCTTCCGCCATATCGGCGACCACCCGCTGATTGTCACAGTCGGGCTGGCCACCGAAGACATCTACGCGGAGTGGCGGCAGCGCGCATGGGTGATCAGCGGCATCGTGCTGATGCTCGACGCGGTATTCATGGTGCTGTCGTTCCTCCTTGCGCAACAACTGCGCAAGCGGCTCGAGATGGAGCAGCAATTGCACCTGCTGGCCAATACCGACAGCCTGACGGGGCTCGGCACGCGCCGCGCGCTGGACTCGGCACTGGACGTTGAATGGCGCCGCGCCAATCGCCATCACACCCCGATGTCGGTGCTGATGATCGACGTGGACAACTTCAAACCCTACAACGACAAGTACGGCCATGCCGCCGGCGATACCGCGCTGCGCACGGTGGCACGCTGCATCAACGACCGCATCAAGCGCCCGGGAGATTTTGCCGGCCGCTATGGCGGCGAAGAGTTCTGCGCCGTGCTGCCCAATACGGACTTGAGCGGCGCCGTGCGCGTGGCCGAGAGCATCCGCACCGCCGTGCTGGCCGCCAACGAGCCCAACGCGGGAAGCGCGTACGGCAAGCTGACGGTCAGCGTCGGGGTGGCTTCCCACTCGGGCATCGCCGCGGCCGACGATACCGTTCAAGACCTGATCCACCTCGCCGACGGGCGGCTGTATGAAGCCAAGGCCGCCGGGCGCAACGTGGTCATGCCCAGACAGGAGCGGCCAAAGCTGGCGGTCGTTTAGGCCAGCGCCCGTCGACACCCCACTTTGGGGGCATCCCATCATCGGCCACCGCTTCTGCACAATGCCGGGGGCTTTCAGGAAACCGCCGTGAGCAAACCTCCGCATTCCCACTTCGATACGTCTGCGCTGCCGCGCGAGCATCAATTTGCGGCGTGGCGGGATGCCATCAACGTGCTGTTCGACACGCGCTCTGCCGCGCCGCAATCGCATGGCTTTCAGGCCAGCGTCGATGCGTATCTGTGCGGCGAGACGGGTGTGGGCATGATCAGCGCGCAGGCACAGCACTATGATCGTTCCCGCTCCAAGCTGGGGCGCGACGGCATGGATGTCTACGTGCTCCAGTATTACCTGGAAGGCAGTTGCGGAGAGCGCGACGGCGCCAGCGGCACCGCCACGCGCCCCGGCGATCTGTTCATCGTCGACGCTGCGCAGCCGCTCGCCACCAGCACGAACGACAGTCGATTCCTGAGCCTGGCCGTGCCACGGCGCCTGCTGGCACCGCTGCTGCGCGCACCGGATGAACTCAGCATGCGGGTGCTGCGCGGCGATGCCCCAATGGTCGGGCTGCTGCGTGATCACCTGTGCTCGCTCTATCAATCGGTCGGGAAGTTGAGCGATGCCGAGGCACAGGCCGTCATCCCGGGCACGCTGCAACTGGCGGCGGCCGCCATCAACTGCCAGGTGACCGAAGCCAGTGCGCCAGCCGTCAGGGAAAGCCTGTTTGCTTCGATCTGCCGGCACGTGCAGCACAACCTGTCCGATCTCGCGCTTTCGCCCGAAGGCGTGGCCGTGCAGTTCGGCATCTCGCGCGCCACGCTGTACCGGCTGTTCGAGCGCGAGGGCGGCTTCTTCAACTACCTGCGCACGCAGCGCCTGCGACAGTGCCACGCGATCCTGGCCGACCGATCGCAGACGCACCGTTCGGTGGCCGAGATCGCGCAGACCTACGGTTTTTCCGACGCATCGAACTTTACGCGCGCGTACCGCCGCGCCTCTGGCATGTCGCCGCGTGAAACGCGCATGCTGGCCGTGGAAGGCCGGGCCGCTGCCATGCCTTTCGTGCAGCACAAGGACTGGCGCACCTGGGTCATGCAGATGCGCTGAAGCGTGCGCGGCACCCCCTCGCGCACTCCCTCTTTCCTCCCACCTCCGGCGCCCTGCCGTTCCCAAGACTGAGACGCACTGACAGGTTCGCGCGACGGCCGAACCGGTTAGCGCGCGCAGCCGCATTCTTCGTTGAATCCCAACTGGCGTGCATGCGAGCATCCGGCCCGACCTGATGAGCGCCCATGCGCTCGCGGCGGGCACGAGCGACGTGCCCTCTCTTCGTCGAACAGGTCAAAGCGGTGCGGACATCCCGCGCTTTGCACAACACACAACGACAAAACGGGGGTCTCGTGAAAGACATTACGGGAAAATCGCTTGCCTTGACGCTGTTCGCCACCGTGGCCCTGGCCGCGTGCGGCGGTGGGGACTCGGGAAGCAACACCGCCAGCAACGGCGGCAACACTGGCGGCAACACGCCGCCCGCATCCACCTGCGCGGAAACCGGCGTCGATGCCAAGTACGCCTGCCAGACCGGCAGCACCGAGCCGCTGTACGCCTACCAATGGGCGCTCAAGCAGGCAACCAGCTTCTTCGCGGCGTTCGGCCTGGTGGCCAACGGCACGACCGACATCGACGTGGAAGACGCGCACAAGGCCGGCGTCAAGGGCCAGGGCGTGAACGTGCTCGTGCTGGACGACGGCATCGACGTGCACAACGAAGATCTGTTCGCCAATGCCAACTCGGACATGACGCACAACTTCGACGATGGTTCGAACGATCCGACACCGGCAGACATTCCCGCGAACATCAAAGACGCGCATGGCACCAACGTGGCCGGCATCATCGCCGCGGCGCAGAACGGCAAGGGCGTCATGGGGATCGCTCCGCGCGCGACACTGGGCGGGGCGCGCTTCATCGGCGCGGCGAACCCCGACATCACCGCAGCCTACGGCGGCGCAGACTGGTCGAAGAACGGCCACATCATCAATGCCTCGTACGGCGCAAACCCGCAGGCACCGCTGGAGTACGACACGTCTACCTCGACACAGGCAGCGGTGCGCGCCTTCCCGAACCTGCGTGGCGGCCGCGGGCTGGTCATGCTCAAGGCGTCGGGCAATGAATACGAATACATCAACGACGGCGTCAGCGTTCCGCCCCGCACATGCCCGACCGTGGGCAGCACCGCCGGCATGATCGGCTGCGAGAATCCCGCCAATGATCCGGAAGCGCTGGAGCCTGGCGTGATCGTGGTCGGCGCGGCAAACGCGCAGGGCATCAAGTCGAGCTACTCCAACGCCGGATCGGTCAACTGGATCACAGGCTTGGGCGGCGAATACGGCAACGGCGGCAAATATGGTGAAACGGGCAGCGGCCCAAAGATTTTCTCCACCGACCTCAGCGGTTGCGCACGCGGCTACAGCCGAGCCAATCCGGACGATACCTATGACTTTGCGATTGCAGGCACCGACACCAACCTGAAAGACAACGCGAAGTGCGACTACTCGAGCATGAACGGCACATCGGCGGCCACGCCCACGCTGTCCGGCGTGGTCGCGCTGATGCTGGCGGCCAACCCGAATCTGACGTGGCGCGATGTTCGCGAAATCCTGCGCGCCACCGCACGCAAGATCGACACCGACTATGGCAGCCGTGACGGCCGCAACGCGCGAATCGACTTGCTTACGGGCGCCGCCACTGGCGACACCAGTGCTGCGCTGACTGATGGCGCGACCACCGCACGCCTGGACTATGGCTGGCAGACCAACGCCGCCGGCTATGTGTACTCCACTTGGTACGGCTTCGGGCTGGTCGATGCATCAGCGGCGGTGAAGATGGCCAAGGCCACTGTCACCTACAAGCCGGCCGCTCTGTCAGTGCCGGACTTCGCGGCGGCCTTTGCCAACGTGAACCAACTCAACTACGGCGCAGTGCAGAAGCTCGGCCAGTTCAACGTGTCGGGCACCGACAAGGTCGACGCCCTGCAACTGCGCGTATCGGGCTCGGTGTGCGTGGGCAGTGTCGGCTTCTTTGTGAAGTCGCCCTCGGGCACGGTGTCGGCGTTGTCCCTGCCGTACAACGGCTATTACAACAACGGCGTCGATACCGTGAACAAGTACGGCCTGGGCAGCTACGCCTTCTATGGCGAGAACGCAGCCGGCACGTGGGAGGTCTATGCCGTAAGCGGCGTGCCGACCAACGCCTGCTCGACATACCAGCCCCAGGGCGGTACCCACACCGTGACCCTCGCCACGCCGCTGGCCGTGGAGTACCGCGTGATTGCTGCCAAGTGAGCCCGTTCGGAGACCATTCAACATGATCAATACAACCCAGATGAAGACCGTGGCGCTGACGGCGCTCCTCTCGATGGCTTCGGCGTGCCAGGCGGCCGACCTGACGGTGGGCAAACACCTGAGCACGCAGGAGCTGACGCAATACGCAAGCGCACCGACGGTGCAGATCGAATCGCAGTCGTTCAAGGTGCTCTCCAGCGGCACGCGCACCAAGGCAGCGGGCGCGGCATCCTCAGCCGTCACGCAGGTGGTCAATGAGCGTGGCGTGGTGGGCGAGAGCCGCAACGAGGTGGTCGTCTCGCAGGTGTCGGTCGACAGCGTGCGCCAGGCCGTGAGCGGCCTGCCGGCAACGCCCGTGTCGGCGGAGTATTACGGGCACCTGAACATCAGCACCCTGCGCTTTGCTTCGTTCCAGGATGCTGTGAACGCGCGCGCGCAACTCAAGAAGACGCTGCCGCAGGCGCGGGTGGACGTTCCGATCCAGTACGCCAAGCCCGTGGCGCGCTGATCGTCATCGCCCGGTAGCACAGGACGCCCCGCCTCCACGCGGGGCGTTTTGCATCGATCAGCACGGAAGTCACGGCGGTGCCGTCGCACCCCCGCGCGTCAGCCCTCTGCGCGCAACTGATCCTCCACCAGCGCCACCCAGCACGCCGCCCCGATCGGGATCAGCTTGTCGTTGAAATCGTAGCCGTCGTTGTGCAACGAGCAGCCGACCCACTGGCCGCCCAAACCGTTGCCCAGCGCGAAGTAGCAGCCAGGGCGCTTCTCCAGCATCCAGGCAAAATCTTCACTGCCCATCTGCGAGGACGGCGGCACCTGGATGACACGCTCATCGCCCAGCACGCTCGCCACGGCACGGCGTGCGATGGCGGTCTGCTCGGGTGTATTGCAGATGGCCGGCACCAACCGCTCGTAGACGATCTCCGCGCGCACGCCATAAGATGCGGCCTGGTGCGTAATGACCTCGCGGATGCGCGTCTCCAGCAGCTCACGCACCTCCGGCTTGGTGGCGCGCACGCTCAACTTGAGCATGGCCGTTTCGGGGATGATGTTGTGAGTCGTCCCAGCCTGCATCTGCCCAACGCTGATGACGGCCGCATCCACGGGCGCCACGTTGCGCGAGACGATGCCCTGCAGCGCCACCACCGTCGCCGCCAAAGCCAGCGTCGGGTCGACGGCCAGGTTAGGCATAGCACCATGGCCGCCGCGCCCGCTGAAAGTCACGGTCACGCGATCTGACGAACCGCCCAGCGGGCCGCTCTGCACCACGGCCGCGCCCAGCGGCAAGCCAGGCGCGTTGTGGAAAGCGTAGATGCCATCGCAGGGGAAGCGCTCGAACAGGCCATCCTCCATCATGGCGACGGCACCAGTCAGGCCCTCTTCATCGGGCTGGAAAATGAGGTTCAGGGTACCGTTGAAGTTGCGCGTGGCTGCCAGGTGCTCGGCGGCGGCAAGCAACGTGGCGGTATGGCCATCGTGGCCACACGCGTGCATGCGACCGGCCACCTGGCTGGCGTAGGGCAAGCCTGTGCGCTCCTGCATGGGCAACGCATCCATGTCGGCGCGCAGGCCGATCGTGCGCGTACCGTTGCCCACCTTCAATTGCCCCACCAGGCCGTGGCCGCCGACGCTGTGTACGTCATAGCCCCATTCACGCAGCAGGCCGGCGACGAGCTGGGAGGTGTGCGGCACATCGGCACCCAATTCCGGATTGGCATGGATGCGATGACGCAGTTCGGCAAAGCGGTCAGCGCCCACGTGCAGGGCCTGGGGAATGCTGGGCGAATTCGGATCGAGGTACATGGTGCGATGTCAGAGGCGAACTGGGTGGGGGCAACGATGGCGCGACGTCAATCTCAATCGCGGCCGGGATACGTCGGGAACAGCGTGAGCGCGGCCAGGCTGATTGCGCTGCTGGCCAGCAGATACCAGGCCGGTGCCATCGGGTTGCCGGTCACGCCCAGCAACCACGTAACGATCAGCGGCGCAAAACCGCCGAACAGGGTCACCCCCAAGCTGTACATCACCGACATGCCGGTCGCGCGATGCTGGCGCGGGAAGGCTTCCATCAGCAGCGCCGCGCCCGCGCCATTGCTGACCGCCATGATCGTCACGCCCAACGCGATCAACCCCATGGTGAGAGCCAACCCCGCGCCGGAAGACAGCAGCACGAAGCCCGGGTACGTGCACGACAGGCTGACCGCAGACGCGACATACAGCATCGGCTTGCGTGTCGGCAGGCGGTCGGCAATCAGACCAAACAGCGGCGACATGACCAGCATGGTTGCCCCCGCCACGCAGGCCGTGAGAAATGCCGTGACCGGCGGCATGTGCAACGAGTGGATCAGATACGTGGGCATGTAGAAGATCAGGATGTACATGGACGCAGTGGCCCCCGTCATCAGCAGCATGCCCAGCACCAGCGTGCGCGCATGCTGGCGAAGCACGTCGACCACACTGCCGTGCGGGGCGGCCTCGTGCGTCTCTTTCAGATGCCGGCGGATATACATGCCAACCGGCGCGATCAGCAAGCCCAGCAAGAACGGCAGCCGCCATCCCCAGCTCTGCAGTGCCTCGGGGCTGAGCACGGCGCTCACACCGGCCGCACTCAACGCGCCGAGCAGTGCCGCCGCACCCTGCGTGGCAGCCTGCCAGCTCACCAGGAAGCAACGCCGGCCCTTGCTGGCCGATTCCAGCAGCAGTGCCGACGCCGCGCCGATTTCCCCACCGGCCGACAGCCCCTGCAGCAAGCGCCCGAGCACCACCAGCACCGTTGCCGTCACGCCGATCGTCGCGTGGCTGGGCGTGAAGGCGATCAGCGCGGTGCCGGCCGTCATCAATGCAATCGTCAATGTGAGTGCTGCCTTGCGGCCACGCCGATCGGCCATGTTGCCAATCAGCACGGCGCCCAGCGGGCGCATGACAAAGCCCGCACCAAACGTGGCGAATGACAACAGCAACGATGCCAGCGGGCTGCTCGACGGAAAGAACAATCGCCCGATGGTGGCGGCAAAGAAGCTATAGACCGTGAAGTCGTACATTTCGAGCCCGTTGCCGATGGCGGCGGCAACGACAGCGCGGCTCGAATGCGGGGTGGCGGTGGTGGTGCCTTGGCGCGGGGCGCCAGCGGGCACGGCAATCTGGGCATCCATCTTGATGTCTCCTCCAGTCGGGCGGGCTTCTATGAGCGTCCCGCAGTGCGCTGGATTGAAGGGCAATAGTAGGAGCTGTCGGGCCGATTCCGCCTCTCGCTTTTTTTCATGGCTATAGCTGTTGGCTATGGCGGGAGCGCGCATCCGAGCCTGCCCCGCTAGCCCAACGGCCGCCCCAGCAAGATTCCGCAGTACAGTTGCTGGCTGGCGGTGCGGCATGCCAACTCTTCGCTGCGCCGTGTATCAAGGACACCTATGAAGCTCAACCAGCTACGTGCACTGGTTACCGTCGCCGAGACGGGCAGCATCCAGGAGGCTTCGCGCCTGCTTCACATCACGCAGCCCGCGCTCAGCAAGGCCATCAAGGAGCTGGAAACCAGTGTGGGCGCAACGCTGTTCGTACGCTCCAGCAAGGGCATCCGGCTTACGCCGTATGGCCAGCGCCTGGTCGGGCATGCACGCTTGATCAACGAAAGCGTCAAGCGCGCACGAGAAGACCTGGAAGACATGAAAGGGGCGGTGACGAGCGAATTGACGGTGGGCGTCACCCCCGTCACCGCGCTCATCGGGCCGGTGGCTGACTGCCTCGTGACATTCCGGCGCGAATTTCCCAAAGCGCGGTTGCGCATCCTGGAGGCACGTCCGGGCCAATTGCTGGAACTGCTGCGCGAGGGCGCCATCGACTTTGCGCTGACGTCTCAGTTGCAGACGGGCGAACGCGGGTTCGACCACACCGTGGTCTGCCGTGCGCAGACGCTGATCGGCGTACGCAAGGGCCACCCGTTGCGCGGCCACCAGCCTCTGCATGCCTTGCAGCAAGAAGAGTGGCTGGCCCCTGATTCGCTTGCTGACGAGCACTCGCCGCTGTACCGACTGTTTGCCGATGCCGGTCTCGCACCGCCCGAACGCGTGGTCGAGTGCAATTCCATGACGCTGCTGCTCGAGCTGTGCTGGAAATCGGACGCACTGCTCCTGCTGTCGAGCGAATCGACGCGCTCGCCCATCATCCGTCAGACGATCGACTTTATCGAGACCGATCAGCCGATGCCCGAGCGCGTCATCTCGCTGCTCACGCGGGACCGCCACGTTCTGACAGCGCTCGGCGCGCGCTTGCATGACGCGCTGGCGCAGGCGCTGCGGCAGGCGTATCCGGAGCGGCCGGCGCAGCCGTGAACCAGCGCGGTTCTGCGCCCGATCAGGCCAACGCCAGCGCCTGATCCAGATCGGCGAGCAGGTCGTCGATATGTTCGATGCCGATCGACAACCGGATCGTCTCCTGCCGCACGCCCGCCTTGGCCAGCTCGGCTTCCGAGAGCTGCCGATGCGTGGTCGACGCCGGGTGCGTAGCCAACGACTTCGCGTCGCCAATGTTCACCAGCCGCGTAAACAACTGCAGCGCATCCTGAAAGCGCGCACCGGCGGCAAAACCGCCCTTCACGCCAAACGTGAGCAACCCCGGTGCCTTGCCCGAGAGGTACTTGCGCACGAGCGCGTGGTCGGGATGATCCTCCAGGCTGGCATGGTTGACCCACTCCACCTTGGCGTGGCCGCGCAGATGCCGTGCGATGTGCGCGGCGTTCTGCGTGATGCGGTCGATGCGCAGGCCCAGCGTTTCGATGCCCTGCAGGATCAGGAACGCGTTGAACGGCGACAGCGCTGCGCCGGTATTGCGCAGCGGCACCACGCGGGCGCGGCCAATGTACGCCGCGTCGCCCAGGGCTTCCGTATAGACGACGCCGTGGTAGCTCACGTCCGGTTCGTTCAGGCGCTTGAAGCGCGCCTTGTGCTTGGCCCACGGAAACTTGCCGGAATCGACGATCGCGCCGCCCAGGCTTGTGCCGTGGCCACCCAGATACTTCGTCAGCGAATGCACAACGATGTCGGCGCCGTGCTCGAAGGGCCGCGTCAGATACGGTGTCGGCACGGTGTTGTCGACGATGAGCGGCACGCCGTGGCGGTGTGCGATCTCGGCCAGCGCGGCAATGTCGGTGATGTTGCCCAGTGGGTTACCGACCGTCTCGGCAAAGATGGCCTTGGTGCGGTCGTCGATCAGCGCTTCGAACGATGCAGGGTCACGCGGATCGGCAAACCGCGTGGTGATGCCCGACTGCGGCAGCGTGTGCGCAAACAGGTTGTAGGTGCCGCCGTACAGCGTGCTGGCCGAGACGATGTTGTCGCCCGCTTCCGCAATCGTCTGGATCGCATACGTGACGGCCGCCTGCCCCGACGCCAGCGCCAGCGCCCCGATGCCGCCTTCGAGCGCGGCAATGCGCTTCTCCAGCACATCGTTGGTCGGGTTCATGATGCGCGAGTAGATGTTGCCCGGCACCTTCAGGTCGAACAGATCGGCGCCATGCTGTGTATCGTCAAACGCAAACGCAACGGTCTGGTAGATCGGTACCGCCACCGCGCGGGTGGTCGGGTCTGCGCTGTAGCCGCCATGGACAGCCACGGTGTCGAGTTTCCAGGCGGGGGCGGTGCTCAAGGACGGGTGCGTCATGGTGCGTCTCCGGAAGGTGGGTCCGGCGAGCATATGGCCAGCCCTGCGGTTGGAGGAACGACCGTTTTTGCCTTTGGTTATGCGTGAAACGGCACGATGCGGACGCCGCATATGGTCATGCGGATATCGCATACCTAGGGTAAACACGTGCCATCTGGCGTGAGCCGAACGGATAGCCTCCACAGCATTGAACGCACCGCGCTGGAGGGGACATGGAAGTCAAATGGATCGAGGACTTTATTGCCCTCACGCAGCACCAGAGCTTTTCGCGGGCGGCGGAAATCCGCAATGTCACCCAATCCGGCTTCAGCCGGCGTATCCAGGCGCTTGAGCAGTGGGTGGGCGCCGAGCTGGTGGATCGCAGCACCTATCCGCCCACATTGACGGCAGCGGGCCGCCTGTTTGAAGAGGCAGCGGATGACGTGCTGAGCAAGCTGATCGACACACGCGCCATCATTCGCTCCGAGCACCGCATGCCCGGGCCGGGGCTGCAGATTGCAGCGGGTCACACCATCTCATTGAACTGCCTGCCCGCCTGGCTGGCGACGGTCGGCAAGCACATCGGCAACCTGCGCGCGCGCATCATTCCGGGCAATGTGCACGACTCGGTGCTCATGCTGGTCAACGGCACCTGCGATCTGATGTTCGCGTACGACCACCCCAGCCTGCCGCTGCATCTTGACCCGATCAAGTACCCCAGCTTGACAGTCGGGCGCGACACCTTCATGCCGGTCAGCAAGCCCAACGCGCGGCTAGGGCCGATGCACCGCCTGCCCGGCACGGCCAACCGGCCCCTGCCGCTCATCTCTTACACCCCCACGAGCTACTTTGGCCGTTGCCTGGCGTTGCTGTTGAGCCAGGCGGATGCGCAACCGTTCCTCCGGCTCGACTATGAATCCGACATGGCCGAAATGCTCAAGAAGATGCTGCTTGCCGGTGAAGGCATTGCGTGGCTGCCAAAAAGTTCGATCGAGGCGGAACTTGCCGCCGGCGTATTGGTGCCGGCCGGCGGCCCGACGTGGTCGCTCGATTTGGACCTGCGTGTGTATCGCAACCAGTACACGCGCAACGAGCTGCTGGAAAAACTCTGGCGCCACCTCAGCCTGCCCTGAACCTGCCTTGGCGGGCCGTTTGCTCGTTTACCCGAACTATGCGGCGCTCGCATGAGCCCTTGCGGGAGCCGCATCACAACGCACGCTGCCGTTCCTACACTCCGTCCACGCAATGAAAGCCGAGCCGAATAACCGGCCGGCGTCGTGCGAAAGGCCACGGATTCGGTGTTCTCCGATTCCGGCAAGAGACCTCACTGGACGGAGCACCATGAAAAAGAATCGCCTTACCGCAACCATCCTGGCAGGCATGCTGCTGGGCATCGCCGTGGGTTATGCGTGCCACAAGCTCGCACCCGACGCCAATGCCGCCAAAGCCATCGCCGGCTATTTCTCCATCATCACGGACATCTTCCTGCGGCTGATCAAGATGATCATCGCGCCGCTGGTATTCGCCACGCTGGTGTCGGGCCTGGCCGGCATGGACGGCACGCAGGCCGTACGCCGCATCGGTTTGCGGTCGGTCGCGTGGTTTCTTTGCGCGTCGCTCATCTCGTTGGCGCTCGGGCTGGTGCTGGCCAACGTGCTGCAGCCGGGGGCGGGTCTGAACATGACGCCAAACGCGGCGGACGTTGCCACCGGTCTGAACACCGCCGGCCTGAACTTCAAGGATTTCATCACCCACGCGTTCCCCACCAGCGTGCTGGATGCCATGGCACGCAACGACATCCTGCAGATCCTGGTGTTCTCGGTGTTCTTTGGCGTGGTGCTGGGCGTGCTCAAGGGCGACGAACGTGTCGCGCCGCTGTCGCGCGCCATCGATGCCCTCGTGCCGGCCATGCTCAAGCTGACCGACTACGTCATGGCGCTGGCGCCCATCGGTGTGTTCGGCGCCATTGCCTCGGCCATTACGCTGCATGGGCTGGATGTGCTGGCGACTTACGGCAAGCTGGTCGGCAGCTTCTACCTGGGGCTGGCGCTGCTGCTGACCATCCTGATCGGCATCGGCCGCATCTTCCTGGGGCGCCAGACGTGGGCACTGCTCAAGGCGATTCGCGAGCCGGCCATGCTGGCGTTCTCCACCGCCAGCAGCGAAGCCGCCTACCCGCGCCTGACCGAAAAGCTCGAGGCCTTTGGCGTCGACAAGAAGGTCGTCGGTTTCACGCTGCCGCTGGGCTACGCGTTCAACCTTGATGGCTCGATGATGTATCAGACGTTTGCTGCCCTCTTCATCGCACAGGCGTTTGGCGTAGAGATGCCGCTGTCGCAGCAGATCCTCATGCTGTTGGTGCTGATGCTCAGCAGCAAGGGCATGGCAGGCGTGGCACGCGGCTCGGTGGTGGTGGTGGCAGCGGTGGCGCCGATGTTCCATCTGCCGCCCTCGGGCGTGGTGCTGATCCTGGCCATCGATCAGATCCTGGACATGGGCCGCACCGCCACCAACGTGGTCGGCAACAGCATCGCCACCACGGCCATCGCCAAGTGGGAAGCACGCCGGGCCGCGCGTGAGCAAACGCCAGGTTTCGACGGCCTCTCCAACATTCCGGGCGTTTCGGGCATTTCGGGCGAAGTGAAATGACAACACCGCACGCGCGTCGCTCGCTGGGCGTGATCGGTGGGCTGGGGGCGCTGGCCAGCGCAGACGTGTTCTTCAAGCTGATCCAGTCCACCCCGGCCAGCACCGATGCGGAGCACCTCGACATCGTGTTCGAGCAGCATCCGTTTTCTCAGGCAGGCCACACGACGGCAGCCACCACGGAGCGCAAGCTCTACATCTTCGACCTGATCCGCGACTTCCAGCGGCGCGGCATCGGGGCGGTGGTGCTGCCCTGCTTTTTGAGCCACACCTTCATTGACGAACTGACCGCCAATTCGCCGTTGCCGATCATCGACATGATGGCGGGGCTGCGTAGCCACGTGCGGCGCAAGTTTCCGGCCGCGCGCCGCATCGGGGTACTCGCTTCGGACACCACGCGCAGCAAGCGTTTGTTCGAGCACTACTTCAATGCGCCGGAGTTCGACGTCGTCCACCCGCGCGTTGACGGCATCGATCGCGTGACCGAAGCGGTGTACGCCCCTGACGGAATCAAGAGCGGCAACCTGCGGGGGCGCCCCATCGGGCTGTTGGGCGACGCCTGCGCGGATCTTGTTGACCAGCGTGTCGACCTGATCCTGCCCGGGCTGACCGAGATCGCCCTGGTGCTCGGCGAGCTTGGGCCCCTTGGCGTGCCCATCGTCGATTCGAACCTAGCCTACGCGCAGTACGTGGTGTCGGGGCAACACGATGCGCCCGGCAAGCTGTTCAAGGTGGGTGTGGTGGGCGGCGTGGGGCCCGCCGCTACGGTCGACTTCATGCAGAAGATCGTGCGCAACACGCCGGCCACGCGCGATCAGGACCACATCAAGCTGCTGGTCGAGCAAAACCCGCAGATTCCCGACCGCACCGAAAACCTCATCGGTGAAGGGCCGGACCCGACCATCTCGCTGTACGCCACGTGCCGCAAGCTGGAGGCGGGTGACGCCGACATCATCGCCATTCCGTGCAACACGGCACATGCGTACGTTGAACGCGTACAGCCGTATCTCGGCATCCCGATCGTCAACATGCTGACCGTGACGGCCGAGCATATCCGCAGCACGCTTCCGGCCTTGCGAAAGGTCGGCCTGCTGGCGACCTCTGGCACCGTGGCCAGCGGCGTATACCGCAAGGCGCTGGAGGCGGCGGGCCTTGAACAAGTGGTGCCCAGCTCCGAGCGGCAAGCCCGTGTGATGAACGCCATCTATGGCCCGCAGGGCGTGAAAGCAGGATTCACCACAGGCGCCTGCGTTGACGACCTGATGGCCACCATCGATGAGCTGGCTGCGAGCGGCGTCGAGGTGGTGATCCTCGGCTGCACGGAACTGCCGCTGCTGTTGCCGCACGCCAGCGTCAACACGTCGCCAGGCCGGCTCGTCACGCTGATCGACCCGACCGATGTCCTGGCGCGGCACTGCGTTGCGCGCGCCCTCGCCCACTCTTCTCCATCGCATTCCAACGCTTCATTGCAAACGACATGACCCACCGTATCGAACACGACCTGCTCGGCGACCGCGAAATCCCCGACAATGCCTACTACGGCGTCCACACGCTGCGCGCGCTGGAAAACTTTCCGATTACCGGCACCCCCATTTCTGTCTATCCGCAATTGCTCAATGCACTGGCCAGCGTGAAGGCTGCCGCGGCGCTGGCCAATCACGAGCTGGGGCTGCTCGACAGCCTGCATGCCAACGCAATCGTCCACGCATGCGAGCGTGTGCGGGCGGGCGAGGCCCACGCACATTTCGTCGTCGATGTCATCCAGGGTGGCGCAGGCACGTCCACCAACATGAACGCCAACGAGGTCATTGCCAACCTGGCGCTGGAGTCTCTTGGCCACGCGCGCGGCGACTACCAGCACCTGCACCCGAACGAACACGTCAACCTGAGCCAGAGCACGAACGACGTCTACCCGACCGCGCTGCGGATTGCCGCGCACGAGGGCGTCCTGGCCCTGATCGATGCCATGGGCGTGTTGCGGCAAGCGTTCGAGCGCAAAGCCGAGGCATTCCGCGGTGTGCTCAAGATGGGCCGCACGCAGCTCCAGGACGCCGTACCGATGACACTCGGCCAGGAGTTCAGCGCCTATGCCGTCATGCTGGGTGAAGACCAGGAACGGCTGGCCGAAGCCGCCGCACTGATGCGCGAGATCAACCTGGGCGCCACGGCCATCGGCACGGGCATCAATACGCATCCGGACTATGCGGCCGCTGTCTGCCGGCATCTGGCACGAATCACGGGCATTCCGCTGGTGACGTCGCACAACCTGGTGGAGGCCACGCAGGATGTGGGCGCGTTCGTTCAGCTCTCGGGCGTGCTCAAGCGGACGGCGGTCAAGCTGTCGAAGACCTGCAATGATCTGCGGCTGCTCTCCAGCGGCCCGCGCGCGGGGCTGGGCGAGATCAACCTGCCGCCCATGCAAGCGGGGTCGAGCATCATGCCCGGCAAGGTGAACCCGGTGATTCCGGAAGTCGTCAATCAGATTGCCTTCGAGGTGATCGGCAATGACCTGACCGTCACCTTTGCCGCTGAGGCCGGGCAGCTTCAGCTCAACGCCTTCGAGCCCATCATTGCGCACAGCCTGTTCAAGAGCGTCTCGCACCTGCGCAACGGCTGCCTGACGCTGGCGGAAAAGTGCGTCGACGGCATTACCGCCAACGAAGCGCACCTGCGTGCCAACGTGGAACACTCGATCGGCATCGTCACCGCGCTCAATCCGCACATTGGATATGCGAATGCGACAGCGATTGCGCAGGAGGCGCTTGTCAGCGGCACCAGCGTGTATCAGCTCGTGCTGGACAAGCGCCTGCTCAGCCGCGAGGCGCTGGACGAGATTCTGCAACCGGACATGCTGGCCCAGCCGCGTGCGGTGACGGCGGCCCGGGCGATTTGACCGAACGGAGGCTGCTGAGCCGAACAGGGATCAGTCAACCGAAGCCGTAAAGCTTCACCGGATTGGCGACAAAGATCATCTGTTGCCAATCCGCACGTCCGATCCACGCGGCAATCGTGTCGAGCAGCGCGGCATCGTCGGGCTTGTGCGCCTTCTCGGTCGGATGCGGCCAGTCAGTGCCCCAGAGCATCCGCTCGGGCGCCATGTTGATGAATGCCTTGGCAACGGGCTCTACGTCGGCATAGGCCGGTGCACCGGTCTTGGTATCGACGTACGGACCGGACAGCGTGATCCACGTGTTTCCCTTGTCGACCAGGCGTTGCGCTGTGCGCATGGCGTCGGACTGCATGCCGCCTGGTTGCGGGACATGCGCAATGTGATCGATCACGAGCGGACATGGCAGCGCAAGCAGATGCGACTCCAGCGCGGGTAGCTTCGCGCCTTGCACGACAAGCTCGATATGCCACCCAAGTGCGCCGATGCGAGACGCCAGCGGCGCCAGCATCTCGACGGTAGTGGCGCCCGGATAGCTCAGATTGAAGCGGATGGCCCGCACACCTGCTGCGTGCATCTCCGCAAGCTGGGCATCCGTCACGGAGGTATCGATCACCGCGACACCGCGCGCATTCGGCCCGAAACGCTTCAGCGCATCCAACGTGCAGCGGTTGTCCGTTCCGTATGTCGACGGCGTGACGACCACGTTGCGCTGCACGCCCAAACGTGCCTGCACCTTGCGGTACTGCTCGATGCTCGCGTTGGGCGGCCGTAGCGTGGTGCCTGGGGCACTGGGGAATCGGTCATCGTAGATGTGCATGTGGCAATCCACCGCACCGGCCGGCAAGTTGAACGTCGGCGGCTTGCTGCCGCTGGACCACGACTCTTCCGCCGCCCCAGAGCGCGCGGGAACGGCCGCCGCCACGGCACCGGCACCTGCCATCTGCAGGAACTGCCTTCTGCTGAGTGCGCGCATCGTCAGGCGGTCTCCGTCTTGTTCAGTACCGGCGCTTCCGGCGTCGAGCGGCTCAACAGCAGCAGCGTCGTCACGCTCACCAGCGTCAGCAGCGCCAACGGCATCAGCGCCAACGCGTAGCTGCCGGTGGCCTGCTTGACCCAGCCGTACACGTTCACCATCAGGCCGCCGCCAATGAGGTTGGCAATCGCGTTGATGGTGGCCAGCCCCGCAGCAGCCGCACTGTTCGAGAGCATGCCGGAGGCCAGCGCCCAGAAAGGTCCCTTGAACGAATAGGCCCCCACCAGCACCGCGCACAGCATCACCATGGTGGGCACGAGAGACCCGCTCAGCGATGTGCCAAACAGGCCGAGGCCGATCAGCAGCATCGGAATGGCGGTGTGCCAGCGGCGCTCCTTCAGACGATCCGAGCGGCGTCCCCAGAACACCATCAGCACCGAAGCCACGGCATACGGCACCGAGTTGAGCAGCCCCGTCTGCATGACGGTCAACCCGAAAGATTTGAGGAGCTGCGGCTGCCACACCGACAGCGTGCTGCCGGCAGCCGACGCACACACGTCCACCAGCGCGAGGCACAGCACATAGCGATTGCAGAACAGCTTCGCCAGCGGCATCTGCGCAACCTTCTTGGGCCCGCGCGCTTCGCCAGCCAGCGTATTCGTGAGCCACTGGCGCTCCTCACTCGACAGCCACTTGGCTTCTTCCGGCCGATTGGTCAGCAGGCGCAGGCAGGCGATGCCAAGCAGCACCGTCGGAATGCCTTCGAGGATGAACAGCCAATGCCAGCCGCGCAGGCCGGCAAACCCATCCATCTGCAGCAGCGCAGCCGAGATGGGCGAGCCGATGAAGCTTGCCGCCGGAATCGCCACCATGAACGTCGCCACAATGCGGGCGCGGTGCGTTGCCGGAATCCAGTACGACAGATACAGCAGCACGCCGGGAAAGAACCCGGCCTCCGCCGCACCCAGCAGGAAGCGCAGCGCATAGAACGATGCCGGGCCTTGCACCAGTGCCGTC
Source organism: Ralstonia sp. GX3-BWBA (assembly GCF_003290055.1). Lineage (NCBI taxonomy): Bacteria > Pseudomonadati > Pseudomonadota > Betaproteobacteria > Burkholderiales > Burkholderiaceae > Ralstonia > Ralstonia sp. GX3-BWBA. The sequence goes on from NZ_QMKS01000024.1 coordinate 253,589, forward strand.
GCGGCAGAGATCAGCCCCCACGTGATCATGATCCGCGCAATCCAGATGCGCGCGCCGTAGCGTTGCAGCGCCAGGTTGCTCGGTACCTCGAAGAAGAAGTACGACACAAAGAACAGGCTGCTGCCAAACCCGAACACACGGGCTGACAGTCCGAGGTCATGATTCATCTGCAGCGAGGCCATGCCTACGTTGCCGCGGTCGATGAAGGCCAGCAGGTAGCAGAGCATGAGAAATGGCACGAGCCGCCAGACCACCTTGCGTAGGGTCCGCTGCTCGATCTCGGTGACACCGGTACTGCCCGTCACTTGCATGTGTGTCTCCTGGCGCCGTCGTGTGTTGCGCGGCGCTGTTTGAATGTCTAGGAAGAAAGGTACTGCGATCGCTCGATCAGCGGGTTATGGCTTCACCGGCATCGGCGCCGGGGTCGCCCAGCCAAGCGATGGACAACGCACCGATGAGCAGCACGGCCGACACCGCCAGCAGCGGCGCAGTAAAGCCATGCGAGAACTGCTTGATGGCACCGATCATCGACGGGCCGACAAAGCCGCCAAGATTGCCCACGGAAACGATCAGCGCCAGGCCGCCCGCGGCCGCGCGGCCCGTGAGGAAGCTGGAGGGAATCGCCCAGTACGTAGCCTGGAACGCCAGGATGCCGCTTACCGTCAAGCACAGCGCCGTCAGCTTGAGTGCCGGTACATCAACGGCGGTGCTGGCCGCCAGCGCGACCGCTGCAACCACCAGCGCACCGGCCACATAGGGGATGCGGTTCTGCGCGCGGTTCGCCACGCGGGCCCACCACAGCATGACCCCCGCCCCGATCGCGTACGGAATGGCCGTCAGCCAGCCGACCACCGCGTGCTCGACACCAAACTGCTTGATGATCTGCGGCATCCAGAGCCCCACGCCGATGGAGCCGACGATGCCGCAGAAGTTGATGAACGCCAGCACGAAGACACGCCAGTTGGTCATTGCATCGCGCAGGGTCGTGCCGTGTTTGCTGGCGATGTCGCGTTGCTCCATGGCGAGGCGGCGCGCGACCGCGGCCTTTTCATCGTCGCTGAGCCAGGTGGCCTTTTCCGGCCGGTCTGCCAGAACGAACAGGCACGCGATACCAAGCAGCACCGCCGGCAGCCCTTCGATCAGCAACAGCCATTGCCAGCTGCGCAGCCCATGCAGGCCACCGAGCTCCAGCAACGCACCCGATATCGGCGAGCCGATCATGTTCGCCACCGGAATCCCCACCAGGAATGCCGCCGTCACCTTGGCGCGCCATTTGCCTGGAAACCAGTGCGTGAAGTACAGGTAGATGCCTGGCGTGAAGCCCGCTTCGGCAAGACCCAGCAGAAAGCGCGCTGCCGCAAAGCTTTTGGGCCCGACCACAAATGCCGTGGCCATCGAGAACAGGCCCCACGTGATCATGATCCGCGCGATCCAGATGCGCGCGCCCACCTTCTGCATGATGAGGTTGCTGGGGATCTCGAACAGGAAATAGCCGATGAAGAACAGCCCCGCCCCGAACCCGAACTGCTCGGCCGTCAGGCCAATGTCCTTGTTCATGGTGAGCGCGGCAAACCCTACGTTGGTGCGATCGAGATAGCTGATCACATAGCAGGCAAAGATGAACGGCAGGATGCGGCGGAATGCCTTGGCCAGCGTGCGTTCGCTCGCGTGGTAGTCGGCATCGGGCAGCGTGGCGGCGGCGCGCACATCCGCGCCGTGCGGTGGCGTGGTGGCACTCAAGGTCTGGGACATTTGCATGGTCTCCTCCATCGCGCTTCTATGAGCGCTAGGGGTTGCGTATCGATGAGCTAGGGCGTGGGCTTTGTCTGTTTTGCCCGATGCGGCAGCGGGCCGGCGATGTCCATCTCGGTTTTGAGCACCGTGCCGGACACCGATTCGGTCATGAAAAGCGTCTTCATTTCGGGGCCGCCGAAGCACAAGTTCGTGAGCGATGCACCTTCGGGGCTGGTCACAATCACCTCGGGCTCGGCACGGTGGTTGAGCACCCATGCGCGGCCGAGTCCGGGGTTGGCCACGAACAGCCGCCCCGCCGTATCGATCGTCAAACCATCGGGGCCGCTCGGGCCGTGCGATGTGAAGAACTGTCCGACCTTGCTGACCGAGCCATCCGCCTGCAACGGCACACGCCATACGCAGTTGCCGCGCGTCATGGCGACGTACAGCACCTTCTCGTCGGGCGACAGCACAAGCCCGTTCGGGCTGGGGCAATTGCCGAGGAGCATGTCGAGCTTGCCCTCCACCGACAGGCGATAGACGCGCCCGGTCGGGTCATGCAGCCCGGTCTGCCCCTGATCAGTGAAGTACAGGTTGCCGCGCGAATCGAACGTCAGATCATTCACGCCCTTGAAGCGTTCCGAGTTGCGGCGCTCCAGATAGGGCGTGACTTCGCCGCGCTGGATGTCGAGCAGCATCAGCCCGTTGCGATAGTCGGTGATGAGCAGGTGCGCATCGTCGACGAACTTCATGCCGTTGGGCTCGCCGTCGTACTCGGTCACCAACTCCCACTCACCTGCGGGCGAAATACGGAAGACGCGGCCATGCGGGATGTCGGTCACGTACAGATGGCCTTGGCCGCCCGGGCTCCACACCGGCCCTTCGAGAAAGGAATCGGTAGCTTGCCCGCCGCGATTGGCGCGCGCCCATTCCGTCTGCACATCGGGCTTGCGGAACCTGGCTGGCATGCGTGTGAAGACTTCAGCTTCACGCACCGCCGGTGGCGAGAGCTGGAACATGGACATCACGCCGCCGTGCGCGAGCGTTCCTCGATCACCGCGAGCACATTGGCCGCCGCGCCCTTGCCCATGTTCACGTAGGCCGCATCGCTCACGCCGCCGATATGCGGCGACAGGATGATGTTCGCAACGCCCTGGAACGGGTGTGGCGTGGTCATCGGCTCCACGTCGAAGCTATCGAGCCCGGCCGCACGGAGCCGGCCACTGGCCAGCGCTTCCACCAGCGCCGGTTCGTCGATCAAGCCGCCACGCGCCGTGTTGACCAGAATCGCACCGGGCTTGAAGCAGTCGAACGCGTCGCGGTTCAGCATCTTGCGGTTCTCCGGGGTCAACGGGCAGTGCAGCGAGACCACGTCGGACTGCACGTACAACTCACCAAGGCTCGTCAGCTTCACGCCGGCCGGCGCCTCCTTGGCGTACGGATCGAAGGCGAGAACATTCATACCGAACGCCAGCCCGATGGCAGCCGCCCGGCGGCCGATCGCACCCAGGCCGACCAGGCCGAGCGTGCGGCCGTCCAGTTCGATCGACTTGTGCGTCGCCTTGTCCCAGTGTCCGGCGCGCATGCGCGCGTCGAGCTGCGGGACGGACTTTGCACACGCCAGGATCAGCGCCCACGCATGCTCGGCCACGGCGGCGGCGTTGGCACCCGCCGCGGCACGCACCGCAATGCCACGCGCCGCAGCGGCGTCCTGATCGATGACATCGATGCCGCTGCCGTGCTTGGAAAGCACCTGCAGGTTGCCGGCCGCGTCCATGATGCGCGCGTTGACCTTGCCATAGCGCACGATGATTGCCACCGGCTTGTACCGCGCGCACAAGGCAACGATGTCGTCTTCGGTGGGCTGCTTGCCGGCAAACACGACTTCGAAATCGCCCAGCATGTCCAACGCCTGGGGTGCCAGATCAGCCGCCGTGACGAGCAAGACCGGCTTGGTTGCAGTCGTGCTCATTACAGTGCCTCGCCTTCAGCCAGCATGCCCGCAGCGCGCAGTTCTTTCTCAAGCCAACCCGGGCGCGTGTCGCCCTTCTGGATGGCAGCAATGCGGGCAGCTTCCGCCTCGACCTTCTTTTGCGCGAGCACGAGAATGCGCTCGACCTCCGCACGCGGGATGACGACCACACCATCCGCATCGCCCACCACCAGGTCACCCGGATGCACCGTCGCCCCGGCGGCTGAGACCGGCAGGTTCACGCGGCCGGCCACGCTCTTGGTCGGCCCGCATGGGTTCAGGCCCGCAGAAAAAATCGGGAACGTGCCGTTGGCCAGTTCGTGCGAATCGCGCACCGCGCCATCGATGACAAACCCGGCAATACCCGTGGCGTGCGCCTGCGTGGCCATGATCTCGCCGATCAGCGCGCAGCTCTGGTCACCCTTGCCGTCCACCACGATCACATCGCCGGGCTTGGCGACGGCCATGGCGGCGTGGATGGCAAGGTTGTCGCCCGGGCGAACTTCAACCGTCACGGCGGGGCCGACCACTTTCATCGTCGGCGCGAGCGGTTTGACGCGGCCGTTGAGGGTGCCGCGGCGCCCGGCAACGTCGGCCAGGATGGCTGCCTGAAAGCGGGCAGCAGCGTCGACCAGCGCGGGCGAAACGCGCTCGATATCGCGAACGATGGCGGAAGGGGTGTGCGAAGGGGTACTCATGAAAAACCTACCTCAGACTGTGATGTTTTACTCTGTACAACAATGGTGTACTCAGTGAAATCACTATAGCCAGGGCGAGCGGAGCGATCCAGTAGCGTTTACCCTTCCGCCAGATACAACAGTGTTGTACATAGTACAATCCTGCCGTACATGCGTTCGGGGAGTTGGGAATGGGGAATGACGGCGTTGCCGCAGTAGAAAAGGCGCTGGCCTTGCTGGATTGCTTCAAGCCAGGGGCGGAAGCCCTGTCACTCGCGGCCCTGGCGCAGGCGTCGGGCATGCACAAGACCACGGTGTATCGGCTGATGAACTCGCTGGAGCGCATGAGCTATGTCATTCGCTCCGAGTCTGGTGCGTACTCGCTCGGGCCGCGCCTGCTGTATCTCGGCAAGCTCTATGAGCAGTCGTTCCACTTGTCTTCCGTGGTGGAACCGGTGCTGCACGCGCTGGCGGCAGCCACGCAAGAGAGCGCATCGTACTACGTCATCGATCACGGCCGGCGGCTATGCCTGTTCCGCGCTGAACCGTCGGAAGGCCTGCGCGAGACACGCCTGCCCGGCACGTCTCTTCCGCTGGACGATACGGCCATCAGCCACGTGCTGCGCTACTGGGGGCTGGGTGAAGCGTTGTATGACGAAGCACCGGCGTTGCCGCTGTTCACCTCCGGCGCGCGCGACCAACACACGGCGGCATTTGCCACGCCCGTCTTCGGCTCCGGCGACAAGTTCATGGCCGCGCTGACGCTATCGGGCGCAGCCTCTCGGCTCGAAGCTGCGCGCACCACTGGCGATTTCGTCACGAAGCAATTGCAGGCCGCGTCCGACCTGTCGCGCAAGCTTGGTGCAAGTGCGGCATTGTGCGAACGCGTCTACGGTGTTTGACGTGAAGGCGCTGCCTGAAGCTAAGCTCGCCCCTCCGGGCTAAGGGCGCCCCGCAGATTCAACCGAGGTTTGCTCTGCCGTCGCCGCTCCGGCGGGGCGCTTCGCATGGCCGATGCGCTGCGCGTGATAGATGCCGGTGTGGCCTGAGAAGAGATAGCTCACCACGCACGCGATGCCGGCAAACGTGCCGACTTCGGGGCCAAAAAGCTCCATCGCCATGAGGGTCGACGCGATGGGCGTATTGGCGGCGCCCGCAAACACCGCAACGAACCCAAGGCCGGCCAGCAACGGGAACGGCAGCGGCAACACATAACCGAGCGCATTGCCCAACGTGGCACCGATGTAAAACAGGGGCGTGACTTCGCCCCCTTTGAAACCCGAGGCCAGCGTCACGATGGTGAAAGCCGCCTTGCCGGCAAAGTCGTAGGCCGGCAGCGGGTTGTGGAAAGCATCCACGATGACGGGAATGCCGAGGCCCAGGTACTTGTCGGTACCCAGCGCCATGGCCGCAGCCACGACCACGCTGCCGCCCAGCACGGGGCGCAGCGGGCCAAACGCAATGTGATGCTTCAACAGTCGGCTGAGCCGGTGCGTGAGCGCCGCAAACGTCATCCCTGCCACACCGAAGACGATGCCGGCCACAACCACCAGGCCGATCGCGACCGGCGTGAGATGCGGCACAAAAGGAATCGCGTACGGCGTGTGGTGCACGCCCAGCAGCGGCGGAACCAGGTCACCCACAATGGCCGCGATAAAGCACGGCAGGATGGCGTCATAACGCAGACGCCCGATCGCGAGCACCTCCAGCCCGAAGACGGCACCGGCGAGCGGCGTGCCGAACACCGATGCGAAACCGGCGCTGATGCCCGCCATCAGCAGAATGCGCCGGTCCGCCGGGGCCAGCGAAAACAACCGCGTCAGATAATCCGCAAAGCTGCCGCCCATCTGGACAGCCGTGCCCTCGCGCCCCGCTGAACCACCAAAGATGTGGGTAACAACGGTGCCCAGCAGGATGAGCGGCGCCATGCGCTTGGGCACGACACGCTTGGGGTCGTGGATCTCGTCGATCAGCAGGTTGTTGCCGCCTTCCACCGAGCGCCCCATGTAGTGGTAGAGCAAGCCGACGGCAAGCCCCGCCACGGGCAGAAACCACAGCAGCCAGGGGTGGGCGGTGCGCGTGTTGGTCGCCCAATCCAGCGCCAGCAGCAACACCGCAGAGCCCAGTCCAGCGAGCATGCCGACGAGCGATCCCAGCGAGAGCCAGCGCAGCAGATACCCGAACATGAGCAGCGGCTCGGAGCGTGTAAGGATTTTCTTCATGATGACCAGATTCGAAGAACTCAAACCTGAGCGACAGAACGTCGTTTGGGCGTGTGCCTACAACTTCCTTCGTTCAGGAACTTGTAGGCATCATCAGCCGGTTTCGTGATCCGCAGACCGGCGGTTAAGGGAGGCATGCCATCTCCACAAGGTTGGGCATTGTGCCTGAAGGCGGCCCAGGGGCACAAGCCGGCCTGGGCCTCGCTTGGCGCGCTGCCCGCCGCCTCACGGCTTGGCGAGCATCTCCTCGATCGCGTGCTCGAACACACTCAGACCTTGCGCGCCGACGATCAGCCGACCCTGCACCATGCCATCCACCACCCTGCCGACCACAAACGACGGGGTGCCGGAAATGCCCACGGAATGCGCGTACTGGTTATCCGCGTTGATCTCTGGAAGATACTTGTTGTCCGCCATGCACTTCTGATACTGGCCGGCGTCGAGCCCCAGGTCTTGGGCGTATGACGCCAGTGCAGCGGTGTCGATCCGGCTCTGGTTCTTGAACACCAGATCCTTCATTTCCCAATACTTGTTCTGATCACCCGCGCAGCGCACCGACTGCGCCGCGTTGATCGCGAAAGGATGGAAGTCGAGCGGGACGTCTCGCAAGACGTAGCGCATCTTGCCCGTATCGATGTACTTCTTCTTGAGCTCGGGAAACGTGGTGGCTTCAAAGCGCGCGCAGTACGGGCACTGGAAATCGGTAAAGGCGACCAACGTGATCGGCGCATTCGCCTTACCCAACACATGCGTTGCCGGCGCCTTGACGGACAGCGTGCGTGCCGGCGCGGCAGTGCCCGGGGCTGCGGGCGCGGCCTGGCGGGCCAACAGTTGGTGGATCTCTCGCAACTCCTTGAGGATGGCCTCGCCTTGTTGCTGGGTCATGGGCGCATCGGCATAGGCCGCGCACGAGAGCAGCGCGCTGGCGACGCAAACGGAGATGGCTGACCAGAACTTCATGTCTTTCCTTGCATGCAGGTAGATGGAGGACTCGCGGGTCAGTGGCAGAACCCGGCCGTGCACACGCCGGACTGGCAGTCGCTTGAAACCAGGCAGGTCTGGCCGGCGGCGCACTTTTGGCAGGATCCGCCTCCACCGCAATCCACGTCCGTTTCAACACCGTTCTTGACGCCATCGAAACACGTCGGCCCCTGGCAGGTGCCCGACGTGCACACGCCCGACCCACAATCGCCCGGCGCGGCGCAATGTTGGCCCACCGCACATGTTGTGCAGGTTCCGCCCCCGCAATCCACGTCGGTTTCCTGACCATCGCGCACGCCATCGGTGCAGGTGGGCGCCTGGCATGTGCCGCCCAGGCAGACATCCCCGCCTGTACAGTCGGCAGTCGTCGTGCAAGCTGCGGCAACGCAGCCGCCGGAACTGCAGGCGAAGTTGGCGGGGCAGACCACGCCGCAACCTCCGCAGTTGTTCGAATCCGTTGCGGTATCGACGCATGCACCACTGCAAGCGCTATACCCCGACGCGCACGAACAGGACACGGAGACGTTCGTCACGTTGCCGCTGACGGTTCCTGATCCATTCACCACCGGGCAGCTCAGATTGGCGGGCTGGCTCGATACGGTCACGACGTAGGGATTGCCGTAGGCCACCGCCGATGGAAACGTGAAGGCGCCGTTGACGCTGCGCGAGAGGCTGTCCCCGCCATTGTTCTTGAGCACGACCGTGCCGCTGCTCAAACCCGAGAGCGTTCCGCCCACGGTATAGGCGTTGGTCGTGCAGGTGACCGCAACGGTGCTGATGTCGCCCGCGCCCATGGAGCCGGCGCCGTTGGCAATGCTGCAGCTCTGCCCAGCCGGATTGGTCTGCACCGTGACTGAGAATCCACCGCCTTCTGCCACCGGCGTAGCAAAAGCGAAAGCGCCGTTGGCGGAACGGCTCAGGCTATCCGTGCCATTGTTCTGCAGGACGACGGTGCCGTTCAACCCTGAAACCGAACCGCCAACCTTGAATGCATTCGTTGCACAGACCACCGACACGTTGCCGACATTGGCGGCCGAAACCGTACCGGCGCCATTGGTCACCGTGCACGTCTGCGTGGCCGGCTGCGTCGATACGGTGACGTGATACGCCGCGCCGTTGGATACGCTGGTCGCAAAGGTGAACGTGCCGTTGGCGCCGATGGCGAGATCATCGCCCGCATTGTTCTGGAGCACCAAGGTTCCGGATAGGCCCGTCACCGAACCACCAATGGAGTAGCCCTGCGCCGCCGGTACTGCAGGCCCCGTAGACCCGACAGAGGCCGCACCGGTCGTGCTGCCTCCATCCCCTCCGCCGCAACCGGACAGACCCAGGACAACACAGCAAGCCAGGAGCCTGCTTGACAACTTTTTCGACACGCTCATTTGGAGCCTAGCGGGTGACCGCATTCAGAACGATGCCCGCGACGACATGCACGGCGCGCGGCAAGGCCACATCCCGCCTGCGGCTGTCCGCCGTTGGGGATGAACCACAAGGAAGCCATTGAAGTGGGGGCCCGGAATGGCTCGACACACTGCGCCAATTCGCCGCCGGAAGCAGCGTCCGGAAACACCTGACGCGTCAGCACTTGCGGCTGACGGCCGTTGTGCGGCAACGCGTCGAACTCGGTCTGGCGCATGCGTGAAGCACGCCCAGTGAGGGCTGCCCGGCCATCGGCCCTTACCTTCGGGTGATGCCCTTATTACGCCGGGCAATCGGATTGGCGTAGGTGAGAGGAGCGATCAGCCGGCCCGTCAACGCCCGCCTTCCCCCGTCTTCAATCGACTTCTTCTTATAGGAATGTGTAATTTTGTGGCATAGGCTACACATTCGACCCCACAGCTGCAAGGGATATGTGGAGGGGAGATCGCACCGAGCGAGGATGGCCACGCCGGCGCGGATCGACAAAAGACTCTTCGTTGTTCAATGGCATTCACCAGTGTGACGATTCCGAGGCGGATTGTTCACTGTGGATTCGTCCGGCATGCTCGGTGAAGAGCCGCAGCTCAATCGAGACACCCCGACCTTGCCCCAGGAGCCACGCATGACCGCCAGCCTGATCTTCGACGATCGCCCGACCGATGCCGATACGCTGCTCGCTCGGGGTTCCGCCCTTGCGGGTGGCCTGCGCCGCATGGGCGTGCAGGAGGGCGACGTGATCGGCGTGCTGCTGCGCAATGCGCCCGCCTACATCGACGTGATGCACGCCTGCCGCATCGCCGGGTGCTACTTCTGCCCCATCAACTGGCACTTCACGCCGGCCGAGGTGGAGTTTCTCGTGCGCGATTCCGGCGCCAAGGTGTTGATCGGCCATCGCGACCTCGTGGATGCGGTGGAACCGCTGCTGCCGGCCCACGTGCAACTGCTTCGCGTGGATGCCGAAGGCACCGACCGCGCTGACGGCTATGCCAACTGGCTCGCGCTGCAGACGCCGTACGACGGGCCACTGGTTTCTCCGCGGGGGCACATGGCCTATACGTCGGGCACCACCGGCCGGCCCAAGGGTGTCGTGCGCCAGTCCGTGCCGCTCGATCAGCTCGACGCGCATCTGCAGAAGGCACGGGCCGTGGTGGCCGCCACGTTCGGTATCGTGCCGGGCTGCCGTGCGCTGGTGCCCGCGCCGCTCTATCACAGCGCGCCGAGCCTCTTCGCTCAGCAAGCCGCGCAGATGGCGGAGCTGCTGGTGTTGAACGCGCGCTTTGACGCGCTGCGCGTGCTGGAGCAGATCGAGCGCTACCGCATCGACACCGTCTACCTCGTGCCCATCATGTATGTGCGCCTGCTCAAGTTGACGGACGAAGAACGCAGCCGGTACGACCTGTCTTCACTGCGCTTCGTGGCCTCCACCGGCGCCCCATGCGCGCCCGAGATCAAGCGCAAGATGATCGACTGGCTCGGCCCCGTCATCTACGAAACGTACGCATCGAGCGAGACCGGCATGATCACCGTGATGGACCCGCGCGACGCCGCCGCCCGCCCCGGCAGCGCTGGCCGCCCGGTGTGCGACGCGCGCGTGCGCATCCTGCGCGAAGACGGCACGCCCTGCCCCACCGGCGAGATCGGCCTGATCTACAGCCACCAACCCGCCTACCCCGATTTCACCTACCGCGGCAACGACGAAGCACGCGGCAAGATCGAGCGCGATGGCCTCGTTACGCTCGGCGACATGGGCTACCTCGACGCGGACGGCTATCTGTATGTGTGCGACCGCGCATCGGACATGGTCATCTCGGGCGGCGTGAACATCTACCCGGCCGAGATCGAACATGCGCTGCTGCGACACCCCGATGTGGTCGACTGCGCTGTCTTTGGCGTGCCCGACGACGAGTACGGCGAGCGCCTTGTCGCGGTGGTCCAGACCGAACGCCAAGACCTGCTGGCCGAGCCCGTGATCGAGTGGCTGCGCGGCCAGATTGCCGGCTTCAAGATCCCGCGCCAGATCGAGTTCACCACAGCGCTGCCGCGCGACGACAACGGCAAGATCGCCAAGCGCCGCCTGCGCGATGCCTGGTGGGGCGACCGGCAGCGGCGCGTATGACGGCGCACGAACCGCTGCCCGAACCGATCACGCGACAGCAGCCTCCTGGGCCGTGCCGGACTTGGCGAACAGCGTGCGCTCCGTGAACTTGATGTTCTGCGGATCGTAGTACGGGTCGGCCCATGCGCTGGTCGTCTTCAGCACCAGCGGCTTGTCGGCTGTGGCCTTGGATTCCCCTGCGCGGAACCGGTAATGGTCGAACAGGCGGATGGCCTCGATCGCATAGGCCGTGACGATGGCGGGGTCATAGATGGCGATCAGGCTGTCGCCGTTCTGTTCCTCGCCGCCCTTCGACAGGTTGGACGAGCCGCAGAACACGACCGGCTCGTCGCCATTGAAATCGCACACGACAAACTTGTGGTGGATGTGCTGGCCGGTGCCGGCATCCACCTCCTGCTTGAACGGCGCAGGCGCTTCGTCCTTCAAATACGCGAACGACACGGTTTGCGAAGGCACATCGCGGCCGGGGGCGAAGGCATCCACACCGCCCTGTTTGTCGATCACGCCCAGCGAGAGCAGCCCAGCCTTGTGCGGCACCACCTGTTCGAGCGTGGTCAGCATCTCGCCGCCGCCGTCGGTAGCCATCACCGCAAACAGCACGGAGGACAGCGCGCCCTTCACGCGGTCAGCCGCCTCCGTCAGCAACGCGTCGGTCTGATGCGGCGAGAAGCCGAAGCGCGCACGCGGCGTGCTGCCTTGGGGCACGGCCTTCCAGTTGGCAGCCAGCGCATCGGCACGGAAGGCAGCCGCCACCTTGCGGCTGCCGGCGGCGTCTTCACCATGCTGGCCGATCAACCCCCACAAATGCTCGAACACCTGCGCGTAGAGTTGCGCGGCGTCTTGCCCGAACACCAGCACGCTGTTGGCCTGCACGTACAACCCGCGCAGCGAGAAATTGGCCGAGCCCGCGAGCACGCGCACCGGCTTGCCGCCGGCATCGCGCAGCAGGATCGCCTTGTGGTGCTGGAAGCGTGCAAGGTGCGTGCGGCGGACCTCCGCGCCAGCCTGCGTGAAGTATTCAGCGGCCTGCGTCTCAAACGCGTTGTCGGTGCCGTGGCCCGTCGGGTTGGCGCCGGTGCTGACGTAGTTGTCCTGAATCACGCGGACCTTGCGGCCGTTCTGCGCAAGCCACGCAATGGCACGGATGATGTCCGGCTCGTCCAGGTCATAGGCCAGCACGTCGATGCCGTAGCCGTCGGATGCCTTGCACTGGTTCAGTAGATCGATGATGAGGCGGCGGCCCGTGGCGCCCAGGTAGGCGTACTTGTTCTGGTACGGCTGCGTGTCGTACAGCAGCGGCGATTTTGTCTGCGCGCGCTTCTCTGGCGCCAGCGCCGTGTTGCCGCCGTAGTGATCGATGAACGCCTGCGACGACACATAGCCACGCACCATGCCCACGGTGGCCCAATCGCTCATTGGCTGCTGCAGCGTTACAGCCACCGTGCGCGTGGCGCGCGTCTCCAGTTGGACGGGGTTCGCCGACGCGAAGTAGCGCGCGTGCACGGTGTAGCTGAGCTGCGCAGCTGCATGCGGCGGAAAGTGGACCCAGTGGAACGACTGAAACGGCGCGTCGATGGAATCGGCATACTTGCCGGCTTTCAGCGGCGCATCCGCATGAACTGGCGTGTCGAACGTCAGCCGGTTGGGCACCCAATAGGGCGCCCCGCCCTGCGGTGTGCACTGGATGGCAAAACCGGCCAGATCGGCGCGGTCTGCATCGGCCACATCAAAGGCGAACAGCACCGCGCTGTCGCCCTGATACACCTTCACCTGAAATGAATCGACGGATGTCGCCATGGAAGCCTCCTGGGGTGGCAAAGCATCCATCCAGTAAGCACGGCGATTGTGACAATCATCTGACGCACGGCACGAAAACCTAGCTGCCATGCGGGTTGGCAGGCAGAGATTTCAACCCGGCTTCAATCGGATCTGCGTACGCGCTTGCAACAAGCTGCGCCGTTTCCAGCACAGCGCATGTCACCCATACGCCCCTTCACTTGCCACGCTCAACCAAGCCCCCCAACGGATGCGCCTGCGTCCGCCAAGGCGACGTCAGAAAATGCCGCACCCGCTCCGGCCGCACCTGTGGCAGCGTTGCCGGCGCCCAGCCGGGGCGGTGATCCTTGTCTACCAGATGCGCACGCACGCCTTCACAAAAATCGCCGTCCTGGATTCCGCGCGCCACGATGCCCAACTCCATCTGGAAGCACTCGGCCAGTGATAGCTGCCGACCGCGCAGCAGCGCTTCGCGTGTGACGTGCAGCATCGTCGGCGAGTGTGACGTCATTGCATCAAGCGTGGCCTGCAGCCATTGGCGCGGCTCGCGGGCCTGCTCGCGCTCCAGGCTCTCGCGCAGCGTGGCGACAATGCGATCGACCGACGAACGGCGATCGAAATAGCGCAGCACCCACGGCGTTGCCTGTGCCAGCGGCGCGTGCGGCACGACGTTGCACGGCGGTTCGAACACGCGGCGCAGGGCCTGCATGAGGTCGCCATCGTGCGGCATGCGCTGCAGGCGCTCTTCGAAGGAGGCGAGCCATTCGGCCGGCACGCACACATCGGCCAAGTGGCAATGCAGCGCGTCAGCACCCGTCAGCGTCACGCCCGTCAGCCCGACATACAGCTCAAGCTCGGGCGACATCACGCTCAAAAAGCGCGTGGCGCCCACGTCGGGCAGAAAGCCGATGCGCGTCTCCGGCATCGCCATCTTCGTGCGCTCGGTCACGACACGCAGCCGTGCGGCCTGCCCCAGGCCCATGCCCCCGCCCATGGTGATGCCGTCCATCAGCGCCACGATGGGCTTCGGGAACTGATGCAGCGCGTAATCGAGGCGGTATTCGTCAACAAAGAACTGCAGCCAGCCGTCGTCGCCATCCATGCGGCCCTGTTGCGCAAGCTGATAGAGCGAGCGCACGTCGCCGCCCGCGCAGAAGCCTTTCTGGCCTGCACCGCGCAGCACCAGCGCCACGATGCCTTCATCGTGGCGGCATTGCTCCAGCAGCGTCGCCAACTGGCGCACCATGCCGTGCGACAGCGCATTCAGGGCTGCCGGCCGGTTCAAGGTGATGACGGCCACGCGGTTCACCACGCGCATCAACACCTCGGGTTCGGCAGCGCCAGTCTCGGGCAGCGTCGCCTGACGTTGGACGGCACTCATTGCAGCGTCTCCGATTCATGTGCGGAATGCCAGCGCGGCGCGCGTTTCTCAAGGAAGGCGTTCACGCCTTCGCGCTGGTCCGGATGGTCAAACAGATCGACAAAGCGCTCGCGCTCTACGGCCAGCGCCGCACCGCGCGGCACGCCATTGCGCGCCTGGTGGATGAGTTGCTTGCTGAAGGTGACGGCCTGCGGGCTCAACGTTGTTACACGCAGCGCCATGGCGATGGCCGCTTCGCGCGCAGCACCGGTTTCCACGACCTCCTCGACCAGGCCGATACGCAATGCGGTCTGCGCATCGACGCGCTCGCCGGTCAGGATCATGCGCTTGGCCCAGCCCTCACCCACGAGCCAGGGCAGCGTCTGGGTGCCGCAACCGCAGCACAGCAGACCGACAGCCGTCTCGGGCACGGCCAGCTTGGCGTGCGCTTCGGCAATGCGGATGTCGCATGCCAGCGCGCACTCCAGCCCGCCCCCCATTGCAAAGCCATTGATGGCGGCGATCACCACGGGCCGCGCATTCTGCAGCGCTTCGAACGCGGCGCCGAAGCGCGCTGCAGCCTCGCGTGCCACATCGCGGTCGCCATCGGCAAAGGTGTTGAGGTCGGCGCCCGCGCTGAAGAACTTCGGCCCGTCGCCGGTGATGACGATGGCGCGCACGCGTGCGTCGGCGTTCAATCGTTCGACGGTGGCTTGCAGTTGCAGCAGACCTTCCGGCGTGAAGGCGTTGGCCGGCGGACGCTTGAGCGTCAGCAGGGCAATGGTGCCCTGATGCAGCGTTTCCAGTTCGATCATCACGCCGCTCCGTCTTTCCGATAGAGCTTGATGACAGCGGAGAAATCCAGCTTGCCATCGCCCTTGCTGCTCACGGTCTGGTAAAGCTGCTGCGCGAGCGCCCCAAGGTAGACGGGCTGACGGACGGACTTTGCCGCGTCGCCGGCCAGGCCCAGGTCTTTGAGCATCAGGTCGGTGCCGAAGCCGCCCGTGTAGCCGCGCGAGGATGGCGCGGTCTCGATCACGCCCGGGAACGGGTTGTAGGTGTCGGAACTCCAGCAGCGCCCCGTCGATGTGTTGATGATGCCGCCGAGCACCTTCGGGTCGATGCCGAGCGCCTCGCCCAATGACATGGCTTCAGCCACGCCAGCCATGGTGATGCCGAGCACGAGGTTGTTGCAGATCTTCGCACCCTGCCCTGCACCCGTGTCACCGCAATGCACAAGGTTCTTACCCATGGCCGACAGCACGGGGCGCACCTGCTCGAATGCCGCCGCGCTGCCGCCTACCATGAAGGTCAGCGTGCCAGCGGCTGCACCGCCCGTTCCACCGGAAACTGGCGCATCGACGAAGGGGTTGCCATGCTCGGCTGCCAGCGCGGCAAGCGCCTTGGCGCTGGCAGGGTCGATGGTGCTGGAATCGATGATCGGCACGCCCTTGGCAATGCCGGCCAGCACGCCGTCTTCTGCCGTCAGTACATGGCGCACATGCGCCGCGGCAGGCAGCATGGTGATGACGGTTTCGGCACCCGCCGCTGCCTCCTTGGGCGATGCCGCTGCCGTGGCGCCGGCTTCCACCAGCGCGCCCACCGCTTGCGTGTTCAGATCAAACACGGTCAGCGCGTGGCCCGCCTTGAGCAGGTTGTGCGCCATCGGGGCGCCCATGTTGCCCAGGCCGATGAATGCGATTTTCATGACAACGCTCCTGGTGCGATCAGCGCAGGCTGATGGTGGTATTCACGCCGCCGGCGTCGACCGCGTCATCAAACCAGCGCGCCGTCACCGTCTTCGTTTGCGTGTAGAACTGCACGACTTGCTTGCCGTACGGGCCCAGGTCGCCCAGCTTGGAGCCGCGCGAGCCGGTAAAGCTGAAGTACGGCACGGGCACCGGAATGGGAATGTTGATACCGACCTGCCCGACGTCGATCTCGCTCTGGAACTTGCGTGCCGATGCGCCGCTCTGCGTGAACAGCCCCACGCCGTTGCCGAACGGGTTGGCGTTGACCAGCGCAATGGCGTCGTCCAGCGTGGGCACAGTCAGCACCAGCAGCACGGGGCCGAAGATTTCGTTGGTGTAGATGTCCATGTCGGTCTTCACGTCGGTGAAGATCGTCGGGCCGATGAAGTTGCCGTCTTCGTAACCGGCCACGCGCACGTTGCGGCCATCGAGCACCAGCGTGGCGCCCTGCTGCACGCCCGACTCGATCAGGCCGAGGATGCGCTGCTTGGCCGCGCGCGAGACCACCGGGCCGACGTCGGTACCCGGCTCCACACCGGCGTTCACCTTGAGCGCCTTGGCTTTCTGCACCAGGTCTGGCAGCCACTGCTGCGCTGCGCCAACCAGCACAACCACAGACGTCGCCATGCACCGCTGCCCAGCCGCGCCAAAGCCCGCGCCGACGAGCGCATTGATGGCCTGCTCGCGGTTCGCATCTGGCAGCACCACGGCGTGGTTCTTCGCGCCCATCATCGATTGCACGCGCTTGCCGTGCTCGCTGCCAAGTCGATACACATGCGTACCGACCGCCGTGGAACCCACAAACGAGATCGCCTTGACGTGTTCGTGTGTGCACAGTGCATCCACCACGTCCTTGCCGCCATGCACGACGTTCAGCACGCCGGGCGGCACGCCGGCTTCGAGTGCCAACTCCACCAGTTGCATGGTCGACAGCGGGTCCTGCTCCGAAGGCTTGAGCACGAACGTGTTACCGCACACGATCGCCATCGGGAACATCCACAGCGGGATCATGGCGGGGAAGTTGAACGGCGTAATGCCAGCGCACACGCCAATCGGCTGGCGCAGCGTGTAGGTATCGACCGCGCCGGCGACGTTCTCCAGAAACTCGCCCTGCTGCAGCGAGCCCACCGAGCAGGCGTGTTCCACCACTTCCAGCCCGCGGAAGATGTCGCCTTCTGCATCGGGCAGCGTCTTGCCCTGCTCGGCCGTGAGCGTGCGCGCGATGCGCGGCGAATGCTCACGAATCAGCGCCTGGAACTTCAGCATGATGCGCATGCGTGCGCCCACCGGCGTGTTCTTCCATTTGGCGAACGCGGCGTGCGCCGAGCGGATGGCCGCATCCACTTCATCCGCCGTGGCAAACGGCACACGGGCCAGCACTTCCTGCGTGGCGGGGTTGACGATATCGCGCCATTCCTTCGACTGCGATTCGACAAACTCGCCGCCAATCAGCAGCTTGACGGTGGGCGGGGTGTCCTGCTGTGCGGCAGGCTTGGCGGAAGCGAGAGAGGCAACGGCGCTCATGGGGGTCTCCTGACGAATCGGTATCGGTAGCGGTGGCGGGTTCAATGCGGGATGGGCAAATCAGGCGAAGTCTTCTTCCCAGTACTCGCCGGGCATGCGGGCGGGCTGGGGGGTGCGTTCAAGTTCCAGGCGGCGCAGTTCCACGCGCCGGATCTTTCCGGAAATGGTCTTGGGCAGCTCACTGAACTGCAGGCGGCGGATGCGCTTGTAGGGGGCCAGCTTTTCGCGCGAGAAGAGGAACACGGCGCGCGCCAGTTCAGGGCCGGCTTCGTAGCCCTGGCGCACCGTCACAAACGCCTTGGGCACGGACAGGCGCAGCGGGTCGGAACTTGGCACCACGGCCGCCTCGGCAATGGCTTCGTGCTCGATCAGCACGCTTTCCAGCTCGAACGGGCTCAGGCGGTAGTCGGATGACTTGAACACATCGTCGGTGCGGCCCACGTAGACAAAGTAGCCGTCGTCGCGGCGCATGGCGACGTCCGACGTGTGGTAATAGCCGTTGCGCATCGCCTCGGCGGTGGCCTTTGCATTGTTGGCGTAACCCTGCATCAGGCCGAGCGGGCGGTGCGAGAGCGGCAGCACGATCTCGCCCTCGCTAGCCGGCTGATCATCATGGTCGACGAGTTCGACGCGGTAGCCCGGCAGCGGGCGCCCAACCGAGCCCGGCACCACCGGCTGCCCGGGCGTGTTGCCGATCTGGCAGGTGGTTTCGGTCTGGCCAAAGCCGTCGCGGATGGTCACACCCCAGGCGCTGCGCACGCGCTCGATGATCTCGGGGTTCAGCGGCTCGCCAGCGCCGACAATCTCGCGCAGCTTGACGGCATACGACGCCAGCGGCTCCTGCACCAGCATGCGCCACACGGTGGGCGGCGCGCACAGCGTGGTCACGTTAAAGCGCACCAGCACATCCAGCGTATCCTTCGGCACAAAGCGCGCGTAGTTGTAGACGAACACGCAGGCCTGCGCATTCCACGGTGCGAAGAAGCAGCTCCACGCATGCTTGGCCCAGCCGGGCGAGCTGATGTTCCAGTGGATATCGCCGGGCTGCAGTCCGATCCAGTACATCGTCGACAGGTGCCCGACCGGATAGCTCTGGTGCGTGTGTTCAACCAGTTTCGGCTTGGACGTGGTGCCAGAGGTGAAGTACAGCAGCAGCGGGTCGGTCGCCTTGGTCGGGCCGTCGGGAACAAACTGCGCGGGCGCCTCGTAGGCTGCGCCCAGGTCGACCCAGCCATCACGCTGCGCGCCCACCGCGATGCGCTTGACGCTCGCATCAACACCGTCGAACTTGTGCAGCTCCGCCGCGTCGACGACAACGCAGTTCGCACCGCCAAGTTCCACGCGGTCGCGCACGTCATCCGGCGAGAGTTGCGTAGTAGCCGGCAGCACCACCGCGCCCAGCTTCATCGCCGCGAGCATCACATCCCACAGTTCGACGCGGTTGGGCAGCATCAGCAGCAGGCGGTCACCCCGCACGATGCCCAGCCCGCGCAGGAAGTTCGCCATGCGCGACGAGCGCTCCGACATCTGCGCAAACGAAAGCTTCAACCCGCCGCTTTGCGGGTCATCAACGATCCACAGCGCCGGGTTGTCGTTGCCGCGCGCCATCACATCGAAGTAATCGAGCGCCCAGTTGAACGTGTCCAGCGTCGGCCACGCGAACTCGCGATACGCGCGGTCGTAGTCGGTGCGATGGCGCAGCAGAAAATCGCGCGCTTCCACAAAACCCTGTGCTGCAGATACCGCTTGGTTCATCGTCGTCTCCTGGTCGGCGCGTCTGCGCTCTTTCGTATTCGGTCGATGTGCGCGGTGCGTGCTAGACGTGCCGCGCGATCACCATCCGCTGGACTTCGCTGGTGCCTTCGTAGATCTGGGTAATCCGTGCGTCGCGGTAATGGCGCTCGACGGCGTAGTCGGCCAGGTAGCCATAGCCGCCGTGGATCTGGATGGCGTTAGAGCAGATTTCCTCGGCCAACTCGGACGCATAGAGCTTGGCCTGCGAGGCCTCCGACAGGCACGGCTTGTCTGCGCTGCGCAGGCGCGCCGCGTGGTGAACGAGCAGGCGCGCCGCGTTCAGACGCGTGGCCATGTCGGCCAGCATGTTGGCGATGGTCTGGTGCTCGCGCAGCGCTTTGCCGAACTGGATGCGCTCATTGGCGTAGTTGCGCGCGGCATCGAATGCGGCGCGGGCAATGCCCACGGCCTGCGCGGCAATGCCGATGCGCCCGCCTTCCAGGTTCGACAGCGCGATCTTCAGGCCTTCGCCGCGCTCGCCCAGCAGGTTCTCTTCGGGCACGGCGCAGTCTTCGAGCGTGATCGGGCACGTATCCGACGCGCGAATGCCGAGCTTGTGTTCCGGCCGCCCAACATGGAAGCCCGGGGTATCGGTCGGCACGATGAAGGCGGAGATGCCGCGCTTGCCGGCTTCGGGGTCAGTCACGGCAAATACGATGGCGATGTCTGCCCGCGCACCGTTTGTCACGAACTGCTTGTTGCCGTTGAGCACCCACTTGCCATCGCGCAGCACGGCACGCGTGCGCAGGTTGTTGGCTTCGGAGCCGGCGTGCGGCTCGGTCAGGCAAAACGCGCCAATCGCGCGGCCCGTGGCCAGATCCGGCAGGTAACGCGCCTTCTGCGCCTCGGTGCCGAATTTCAGGATGGGGCCGCAGCCGACCGAGTTGTGCACGCTCATCATCGTCGCGCTGGCAGCGCACCCGGCGGCAACCTCTTCCAGCGCGAGCGCATAGGCTACGTAGTCGGTGTACGAACCGCCCCACTCCGCCGGCACGATCATGCCCAGCAGGCCCAGCTCGCCCATCTCGCGCACCACGTCATCCGGCAGTGCAGCATCGCGGTCCCACTGCGCAGCGTTGGGCGCCAGGCGCTCGGTGGCAAAGTCGCGCGCAGCGTCGTGGATCATCCGCTGCTCTTCGGTATAGAAGTCGTCCATCGCTTGGCTCTTGCTTGGTTGCTGACCGGCGCCGCGTGACGCTGCCTCTGCAGGCGCCTTACACTGTGCAGCCTGCGGCGCTTGGGTTCGATGGGGAAAAAGTGTAGGCACGCGGCTGGGCGGCTTCGATGCCCGTCACGATCAACTTGCGTGAGCGGATTTGCCATACCGATGAAAAACAACGAAAAGGGAACCGTCTCTGTCAGCCTCGTCAACGAGGCCGTGACACGTGCGCGCGCGCATGGTGTGGACATGCAGCCCATCATGGCGGCTGCGGGCATCACGCCGCAGATGCTGGCTCAGCCGCGCAGCCGCGTGTCGTCTGCACAGTACGGCGCGCTGTGGGCCGGCATTGCGCAGGCCATGGACGACGAGTTCTTCGGGCAGGATGCGCACCCCATGCGCTGGGGCAGCTTCGTGGCGATGACGCAAGCGGCGCTCACGGCGCGCGCCGGGCGGCAGGCGCTGGCGCGGGCCGTGGGTTTTCTGCGGCTGGTGCTTGACGACCTGCATGTGCAGATCGAAGAAAGCCCGGACCGCGTGCGCCTCGTCTTCGTGCACCGCAAGGGCGCGCGGGTGCCGCCCATGTTCACCTACGCCACGTGGCTCATCATGGTCTACGGCCTGGTGTGCTGGCTGGTGGGGCGGCGTATTCCGTTCATTGCCGCGCGCTTCCGTTGTGCGGCGCCGCAAGATGCGCAGGAATACCGCCTGATGTTCTGCGACGACATGGCGTTCAAGCAGGACGCCTCGTACGTCGATCTTTCGCCGGGCTTCCTGGAACTGCCTGTCATCCAGACGGCAGCGTCCATCAAGACCTTCCTGCGCGATGCGCCGGGCAACTTCATCGTCAAGTACCGCAACCCGGATTCATTTGCGGCGCGCGTGCGCAAAATGCTGCGCAACCTGCCGGTCGCGAGTTGGCCGGCGTCTGACGCAATGGCGCTCAAACTGAACGTGGCCGAAGCGACGATGCGCCGGCGCCTGAAGCTCGAAGGCCACACGTATCAGTCCATCAAGGATGACCTGCGGCGCGACATTGCCATCGGCCAGTTGCAGGACACGCGCCGCACGATCGCCGACATTGCCATCGCTGTGGGCTTTGCAGAACCGAGCGCCTTCCACCGCGCCTTCCGCAAGTGGACGGGCATGCGGCCGACGGACTATCGGCTGGCCAGCGCAGACTGAGGCTGCGCAGCGACGGCGTCTTCGCTCGTGCCGCTAACTTCGCGCAGCGTCTCCAGAAAGGCCTTCAGCACCGGCGAGTGATCGTCCACGCGATAGTGCACGTATAGCGGCACGGCCGGCAGCGCGAAGGTGTGGCGGACCTGATGGCGTGCGCCTGACGGTTCAGGCGTCGAGCCGCAGCGCCATGTGTTCTTCGTCGTAGAAGTGATAGCCGACACGCATGGCGCGGCGCTCGATGCCGAAGGTCTCGAAACCCGCGTTGCGATACAGCGCTTGCGCACGCGGGTTTTCAGCGTTGACGCAGAGATGGATCTGCAGCACCTGCGCAGCACGCGCATGCGCAATGGCGGCATTCAGCAGACGGCTGGCAATACCGCCCCGCCGATGCGCGGGGTCAACAAACACGCCCCACAGCACGGCCTTGTGTGCGACTTGCGCGAGCGCTTCACGCCGCAACCCGGCAATGCCAATCAGTTCGTGCCCCGCAAAGGCACCAAACACGATCTGATGCGCAGTCGCCCGGATGCGGTTGCAGGTTTCTTCCAGCGTGCGCCCCAACTCTTCATCGTGCGTCGGCCAGATGGCGGTGGGCGCGTCTTGAATGGCCTTCAGGCGCAGCGCCTTGAAGGCTTCGGCATCGTCGTCGGTCAACGGGCGGATGGCGATGTCGCTCATGGCTGTTTGGCCTCCACGGTGAACGCATCGCCGGTCTCAAAGAATGCACCGCCTGCAAGGTAGTGCACGGTCTTGCTGCTCGCATCGGTGAAGTGCCAGCGGCCGTTGCTGAACAGCGCTGGGTCCGCCCACGCGGCTGTCACTTCAGCGATGAACAGGTCGTAGCGCTTCTCATTGTGCGGCTCGGGAATGACGCGGCATTCCAGCCACCCTGCGCAACCGGCTACCAGCGGCACGTCGATCGTGCGGGCGGGCATGGTGGCAAGGCCGAGCGCATCGAACTTGTCGCCGTCGCGGCCCGAGAGCGTACCGACCGCGAGTGTGGTTTCGGCGATGGCGCGGGTGGGAATGTTCAGTGCGAAGACACCGGAAGCTTCGATCAGCTCGCGAGTGAGGGTGCGGCTGTCGACCACGACAAGCACCTTGGGCGGGTCAAAGTCGAGTGGCATCGCCCAGGCGGCTGCCATGACGTTGCGCACCCCGTTGTGGGCACTGGTGACCAGCGTGGTCGGGCCGTGGTTCAGGAGGCGGTAGGACTTTGCCAGTTCTACTGGGGCGAGTGTGGGGGGATTGGGCATGATGGCGCGGGGACTGAGGGGAGGCGTCATCATAGGTCAATGATGTTGAGGGTGGTTTTGTGTTGGTTTTTTTGTTGGTGCATCCCTTGTTTCATCCCCTGCCGGGGCTGACTCACTTTCTTTGGTCTTGCCCAAAGAAAGTAAGCAAAGAAATGCGCGCCCGAGATGGCGAAAGATTCCTTGAATTTATGTCGCAGGGAGGGAGGGGAGGCAAACTCGCTGCGCTCAAACAGGCCTCCCCTCTTTTTCCTCCCTGCAACAGAAATTCAAGGCGCCATCTAGGGCCGGTACGTCAAAGGCCCAAAACAACGACCACACCCTCGGGGCGCCAGCCCAAACGACAAAGGCCAACCGCACGATGGGTTGGCCTTTCTCTTTTGACGTTGAGCCCTTGATGGCGCCTTGAATTTGCGTAAGCGGGCGGAAAAAAGGCGGGGAACTGTCTGAGCGCAGCGAGTTTTCCCCGCCTCCGCCCGGTTACGCAAATTCAAGGAGGCTTTCGCCATCTCGGGCGCGCCTTTCTTTTGCTTACTTTTCTTTGGCAAGACAAAGAAAAGTAAGTCGTGCCCGGCAGGGTACGAAAAGCGGATGGACCAAAAGAACAAAAACCCCAGCGAACCCCATCAACCGGGCCAAAACTCACTCAGCAACCCGCTTAGCAATATGCCCCAGCGCCTCCTCCACCTGATCAATCAAAATCAGGCAGAGATCACCCGGCTGCAACCGCCCCAGCGCCGTGTCGATCGCCAGAAATTCACCACGGATTTCATCAACACGGCTCGTGCGTGCCGCACCCTGTAGCCCTTCACGCAGCAGCGCCAATACCTCGCCATCCTCACGCCCACGCTGGCACTGGTCTTCGTACAGCACAACGTCGTCAAACACGCCGCCCAGAATCTGCGTCTGGCGGCGGATATCCTCATCGCGGCGGTCGCCCGCCCCGCTGATCACCACCGAGCGGCGCTGGGCCGGCATGGTGGCCACGGCGTTGCATAGCGCCTGGATGGCGTCGGGATTGTGGCCGTAGTCGGCGATGAGCGTGGCGCCCTTGTAGTCGAATACATTGAAGCGGCCGGGCGCGGTGGCGGCGTCGTTCACAAAGGTGGCGAGGCCGCGGCGGATGATCGCCCAGTCGATGCCAAGCGCCCACGCAGCGGCAACCGACGACATCGCGTTTTCAACCTGGAAGCCGATGGTGCCGTTGCGCGTGAGCGGAATGTCGGCCAGTGCGATGCGCGTTTCGTTGGCGCCTTCGGTGGCCACAATCTCGGCGCCGTCGACAAACACCACCCGCTTGCCTTGCGCGCGGTGCAGGGCCATGGTCGGCAGGCTGGCATCGTGCGCGAAGAAGGTGACTGAACCCGGGCAGCCGTCAGCCATGCGCGCGACCATCGGGTCGGCGGCATTGAGCACCGCCATGCCGCGCGGTGCCACGTTCTGCACGATCACGCTCTTGAGCACGGCCAGGTCTTCCACCGTGCTGATGTAGTTCAGGCCCAGGTGGTCGCCCTCGCCCACGTTCGTCACGACTGCCACGTCGCAGTGGTCGAACGCGAGACCTTCGCGCAGCAGGCCGCCGCGCGCGGTCTCGAAGACGGCGGCGTCGACGTCCGGATGCAGCAGCACGTTACGCGCGCTGCGCGGGCCGCTGCAGTCGCCGGTGTCGATGCGCTGGCCCTGGATGTACACGCCGTCGGTGCCGGTCATGCCCATGCGCAGGCCGCTGGTGGCGAGCAGATGTGTGATCAGGCGCACCGTCGTCGTCTTGCCGTTGGTGCCGGACACCGCCACCACGGGGATACGGCCGTCGTCGCCGTCGGCAAACATCGTGGAGATGATCGCCTCGCCCACGGCGCGGCCCTTGCCGTACGACGGCTGCAGGTGCATGCGCAGGCCGGGCGCGGCGTTGACTTCCACAATGCCGCCGGCCTGGTCCTCGAACGGCTTGAGCATCGTTTCGCACACGGCGTCCACGCCGCAGATGTCGAGGCCGACCATCTGCGCTGCCGCCACGGCACGCGCCGCGATGGCGGGGTGCACGTCGTCGGTCACGTCGGTGGCGGTGCCGCCCGTGGAGAGGTTCGCGTTATTGCGCAACACCACGCGCGTGCCCTTGGGCGGCACGGCGTCGGCGCTCAGGCCCTGCTTGGCGAGCGTGGCCAGCGCAATGTCGTCAAAGCGGATTTTCGTGAGCGACGTGGCATGCCCTTCGCCGCGTCGCGGGTCGCGGTTTACCTCGTCGACCAGCTCACGCACAGTGTGCTTGCCGTCGCCGATGACTTGCGGCGGATCGCGGCGCGCAGCAGCCACCAGGTGCTTGCCCACCACCAGCAGACGGAAATCGTGGCCCGGAATGTAGCGCTCGACGATCACGTCCGACGAAATGTCGGCCGCCACTTCATAGGCGGTCATCACTTCTTCGCGCGTGCGGATGCGCACGGCCACGCCCTTGCCCTGGTTGCCGTCGCGCGGCTTGACCACGACCGGGCCGTGGATTTCCTGCGCGGCTTCCCAGGCTTCCTCGGCGCTGCGCACCGAACGGCCCAGCGGCACCGGCACGCCGGCCGCGTGCAGCAGGGTCTTGGTCAGATCCTTGTCCTGGGCGATGGATTCCGCCACGGCGCTGGTCATATCGGTTTCGGCGGCCTGGATGCGGCGCTGCTTGCTGCCCCAGCCGAACTGCACCATCGAGCCCTGCGTGAGACGGCGGTACGGAATCCCGCGCGCCACGGCAGCGTAGACGATGGAACCGGTGCTGGGCCCCAGGCGCACGTCTTCGTCCAGCTCGCGCAGGCGGTGCAGCGCGTCGTCCAGATCGAACGGCTGGTCGTCGCGTGCGGCCAGGCAAAGTTGGCCGGCCAGCTCAAATGCCAGTCGGCCCACTTCCTCTTCGCTGTATTCGACGACGACCTGGTACGTGCCGGGTTCGAGCGTGGGCTCGGTATGGCTGAACGTCACCGGGCAACCGGCGGCGGCTTGCAGGCCCAGCGCGGCGGCTTCCAGCGCGTGCGCAATCGACGGTGCATCGGCTTCGTCATCCGGGCGCAAGGGGCCAATCGCCGGAAAGCGCGCGCGCAGGCGGTCTTCAAAGCCCGGCAGTTCGGCCAGCAGTTGGGATTGATCCGAGCAGGCCACGATGGCTTCGATGGCCGTATGGCGGCACCAGAGATTTGGGCCGCGCAAGGCCCGGATACGAGAGACTTCCATGCAATCAGCTTTCCGTTGTGCTTTGGGCGTTCTTTTGGATTCAGGCCCGATCGTCAGTTCTGGGATTCGGCGCGGCCCATCCACTGGTGTACCTGCTCGACGGTGCCCTCGATGGCGCACTCGTCGCATTGCAGGACCAGCAGGTCGCCTGCCGTGAGCTGCGAGAGCGCCGCATCCACGACATCCCGGCGCTTGGCCCCTTCGACGACGACTTCAGCCACGCGACCGCCTGCCTGCAACCCTTGCTTGAGCAGCGCGCGTGCTTGGCGATCGAACTCGGCATCGGTGCGCTTGACGCTGGCGTCTTCGCATAGCAGCACGCGATCGAACGTCTGGCCGATGACGGTGCCTTGCGCCACCAGGTCTTCGTCGCGGCGTTGCAGGCCGGCACCGAATACGAGCGTGCGGCGCTCGGCCGGGAAGTTGTCCAGCGCAGCGGCCAGGGCGTGCAGCGCCGAGGCGTTGTGCGCGTCATCCACCACGATGGTGGCGCCGTGGTGCTGGAACAGCGTGAAGCGGCCCGGCACATCCACCTGGCCCACATCAAAGGTGACGATACCGGCGCGCATCAGGTCGTTGGAAATGCCCAGCGCCCAGCCGGTGGCTACAGCGGCCAGCACGTTCTCAAGCTGGAACGGCACGCGGCCAGCGTAGGTCAGCGGAATGGCCGCCACATCGGCCAGTGCCAGTTCGGTCGAGCCGGTGGCGAGCACCACCTTGCCGTCACGCACGAACACGGCCCGTTTGCCAGCGGCGCGGTGCGCGGCAATCGCCTCCAGATCGCCCGACAACGCGAAGAAGATCACATCGCCGTCGCACAGGTCGGCCATTTCAACGAGGCGCGCATCGGCGGCATTGAGCACGCCCACGCCTGACTTCAGCACAACGTCAATCTGCGTGCGCAGAACGCTGTACATCCGGTCTTCGTCTTCGACGTAGAAGTCGCCCAGGTGATCGGGCTTGCCGAAGTTGGTGACCACGCCGACCTGGCAACGGTCATACGGCAATCCTTGCGAGAGGATCATGCCGCTGTCGCTCTCGAACACGGCGGCTTCCACCGCGCGATTCATCAGGATGCGGTGGCAGGCGTCCCACGCAGCGCGGTCGCCGTGACCGCCGCGGTTGTTGCTCGCCTCGACTTGGCGGCGGTCCAGGAACAGGCCATCGCTGCAGCCCAGGCCCGTGTGCTTGCCCGAGAGCTGCAGCAACTGCGCAACCAGCTTCGCGACGACGGTCTTGCCGTTGGTACCCGTGATGCCGACGATGGGAATGCGGCCGTCGTCCTGCACGCCGTCCTTGTCGGAAAACAGGTGGTCCACAATCGCGCGGCCCACAGGGCGTGGTTCGCCCTGGGCCGGCCGAATGTGCATCAGCAAACCCGGCCCGGCGTTGACTTCCACAATGGCGCCGCGCTGCTCATCGAGCGGGCGCGAGATGTCGTCGGCCACCAGGTCCACGCCGGCAATGTCGAGCCCGACCACCCGCGCCGCCAGCGATGCGTGTGCGGCCACGCTCGGGTGCACGCGATCGGTCACGTCAAAGGCGACGTTGCCATTGCGCTGGATCAGCACGCTGCGGCCTGCGGGCGGCACAGCGCTGCCGTCGGCATAGCCCTGGCGCTTGAGTTCGAGGAGTGCGGCAGAGTCCAGGCGCACGCAGTTCAGCGGGTGCTCTTCGGTGCTGCCGCGGCGCGGGTCGGAGTTGATCTGCGATTCGATCAGTTCTTCGATGGTCGAGGTGCCATCGCCGATCACCGACGCGGTTTCGCCCATCGCCGCCGCCGCCACACGGCCGCCCACGACCAGCAGGCGGTGTTCGTTACCGGAGACGAAGCGCTCAACAATCACGCCGTTGCCTTCCTCGATGGCCACGGCGTAAGCGGTTTCCACCTCTTCGCGCGTCATCAGGTTCGTGAACACGCCGCGGCCGTGGTTGCCGTCGTACGGCTTGACCACCACCGGCACGCCGATGTCTTCGGCCGCGTCCCAGGCGTCTTCAGCGTTGTCGACCATGCGGCCTTCGGGCACGGGCACGCCGCACGACTGCAGCAAGCTCTTGGTCAGGTCCTTGTCGCGCGAGATCGATTCCGCAATGGCGCTGGTGCGGTCGGTCTCGGCCGTCCAGATGCGGCGCTGGCGTGCGCCGTAGCCGAGCTGCACGAGGTTGCCGTCCGACAGGCGGATGGACGGGATATTGCGATCATCGGCGGCATCGACGATGCAGGCGGTGCTGGGGCCGAGGCAGTGCTCATCGACCAAGTCGCGCAGCGTTTCGACGGCCGCGTCCACGTCGAACGGGCGGTCTTCAATGGCGGCCATGACCAGATCACGGGCGGCCAGCAGGGCAGCGCGGGTCACGTCTTCGTGCCAGGCACGCACGATCACCTTGTAGACGCCGCGCACCGGGGTCTCGCGAGCCTTGCCAAAGCCGCCGGGCATGCCGGCCAGGTTCTGCAGTTCCAGGGTGACGTGTTCCAGGATGTGGCCGGGCCAGGTGCCTTCCTTCAAGCGCATCAGGAAGCCGCCGCGCACGCCGGGGCTGCAGCGGTGCTCGATCAGCGTCGGGAGCCATGTCGACAGGCGCTCGTAGAAGCCCGGAATCGTGTTGGAGGGAAAATCCTCCAGTTCACCAATGTCGACCCATGCCTCCAGCACTGGCCGATATGTCCACATATTCGGGCCGCGCAGCGACATGACATCGAGAATCTCAATGTCCTTCTTCTTCATTGAATTTGCTTGGAAAGCAGGGGGGCGATGTACGCGTGAATTGGTCCGTGGAATCGAACCGTTACCTTTCAATAACGTTACAACGGCGTCGGCGTTGACGTCTTGAGCCCGAAGTGCGTTGTGCAACGCACCAAATGTCCGGCTCGCGTGGCTATGTATACTTGCGAGCAAAATTTGCAGGCCGCAACAATTGCGACGCCGCACTCTTGCCTCGATTTATGTTCGTCCTTTTCCCGTTTTGGGCTGTTTTTTGGCCATTTGGACGCGCTTTTTGAATTCTTTGCGCCACTGATGACCCAGTCCTCCCCAACGTCCGCCCCCACCCTCGCCCGCGCTCAGGAACCCTGGAGTGTCGTGCTGGCCCCGAGCCTCGCTCCAGAAGAAACCGTCCTGGCCGGGCTGCAGCTGGATTTGGACGCAAGGTTGCATTTTACCCAAGGGTGGCTGGTTGTTACGAACCAGCGCCTGATCGGCCAAGCCCCTGGCGAAAAGGATTTGCAAAGCTGGGACATCGGCCCTGGCATGACGCTTGCCCACAGCGACCACGCCGGCGTTGGCACGCTGGAGCTGGCGGACGGCCAGCGCAGGCTGGCAAGCTGGCGCTACACGCTGGGCCACAACACCAACGCCCTGCGGCTGGCCGACGCCTTCGATGCGCAGCGCAACGCCCTGGCCACTGGCGCCCAAGCCGCACAGCCCGCCGCGGACATCTGCCCAACCTGCAAGGCGCCCCTCCCGCCCGGTGAAGACAACTGCCCGCAATGCAGCCGCGAACAGGAGCAGCCGCCTTCGACCTGGGCGCTGCTGCGCCTGTGGCGCTTCGCCCAGCCGTATCGGTGGGAATTGCTGGCCGGTTTCGCCCTGCTGCTGATCGGCACGGCCGCCACCCTGGTGCCGCCGTACCTGACGATGCCCTTGATGGACAAGGTGCTGATCCCCTATCAGAACGGGCAACCGGTCGATTACCGCCTGGTCACGCTCTACCTTTCCGGCCTGTTTGGCGCCGCGCTGGTGGCCTGGGTGCTGGGCTGGGCGCGCACTTATCTGCTGGCGCGCGTGTCCGAGCGCATCAGTGCCGACCTGCGCACGACCACCTACGAGCACCTGCTCAAGCTGTCGCTCGAATACTTCGGCGGTAAGCGCACCGGCGACCTGATGGCGCGCATCGGCTCGGAAAGCGACCGGATCAGCGTGTTCCTGTCGTTGCACCTGCTCGATTTCGCGACCGACGTGCTGATGATTGCGATGACGGCCGTCATCCTGGTCTCGATCGACCCCTGGCTTGCGCTGGTCACGCTGGTGCCGCTGCCGTTCATCGCGTGGATGATCCACCTGGTGCGCGACCGCCTGCGCCATGGCTTCGAGAAGATCGACCGAATCTGGTCGGAAATCACCAACGTGCTGGCCGATACGATCCCGGGCATCCGCGTGGTCAAGGCCTTTGCCCAGGAAAAGCGCGAGGTGACACGCTTTGCCGAGGCCAACAAGCACAACCTCGCGATCAACGATCGCGTCAACGCTGTGTGGTCGCTGTTTACCCCAACCGTGACGCTGCTGACCGAAGTCGGCCTGCTGGTGGTATGGATTTTCGGGATCTGGCAGGTCAGCCATGACGCCATTACCGTCGGTGTGCTGGTGGCGTTCCTGACGTATATCAGCCGCTTCTACACGCGCCTGGATTCCATGAGCCGCATCGTGTCCGTCACGCAGAAGGCGGCGGCGGGCGCCAAGCGCATCTTCGACATTCTCGACCACGTGTCGAGCGTGCCGGAACCGGTCAAGCCTGTGCACATCGAGAAGGTGGACGGGGCAATCGAGTTGCGCGACCTGGGCTTCCGCTACGGCAACCGAGCGGTGATCCGCGGCTTGAACCTGTCGATCCAGCCGGGCGAGATGATCGGGCTGGTGGGGCATAGCGGCTCGGGCAAGAGCACGCTCGTGAACCTGATCTGCCGCTTCTACGATGTGTCGGAAGGCGCGATCCGCTTGGATGGCACTGATATCCGATCGCTGCCCGTCTCGGAATTCCGTCGCAACATCGGCCTGGTGCTGCAGGAGCCGTTCCTGTTCTTCGGCACGATCGCCGACAACATTGCCTACGGGAAACCCGGCGCCACGCGCGAAGAGATCATTGCCGCCGCGCGTGCCGCCCACGCCCACGAGTTCATCCTGCGCCTGCCGCACGGCTACGACTCGCTGGTGGGTGAACGCGGCCAGGCGCTGTCGGGCGGCGAACGCCAGCGTATTTCGATTGCGCGGGCGCTGCTCATCAACCCGCGCATCCTGATCATGGACGAGGCCACGTCTTCCGTGGATACGACCACCGAGAAGGAAATCCAGAAGGCCCTCGACAACCTCGTGCAGGGCCGCACAACCATTGCCATCGCGCACCGTCTGTCGACGCTGCGCAAGGCGGATCGCCTGGTCGTCATGGATCGCGGCCAGATCGTCGAAGTCGGCAACCACGATGAGCTGCTCGCGCGCGAAGGGGCGTACTACAAGCTTTATCAGGCGCAGGCCCGCAATGTCGATGCCGACACCGATCTGACCAGCGACGGCGAGCGCGTGGACGCCGCCGCGCCGGCTTACGCGCAGTGATCCCCTATTTGAAATGACTGCGATGCAAACGCCCGATTTCACCCTGAGCCGCAATGGCTTCGGCAAGCTTGTGATGACCCTGGCCGACGGCACCATGCATGAAGGCGTAGTGCCCGTGCGCGCGTTTCCGATCTCCGCCGCCAGCGAGGGCTTGAGCCTGATGAGCACCGACGGCCGCGAGCTGGCGTGGATCACGCAGCCCGATGCGCTACCCGCGCCAATGCGCGCACTGATCGAAGCTGAACTCGGTGCGCGTGAATTCATGCCCGAAATCCGCAAGATCGTCGGCGTATCGACCTACGCCACGCCCAGCACGTGGACGGTGCAGACCGACCGCGGCCAGACCGACCTCGTGCTGCGCGGCGAAGAAGACATCCGGCGCCTGACCGGCACCACGCTGCTCATTTCCGACAGCCACGGCATCCACTACCTGATCCGCGACCTGCTTGCGCTGGACAAGCACAGCCGCAAGATCCTCGACCGGTTCCTTTAAGCCCGCGCAGCCACGCAACCGCGCAGCCGTCGTTACCGGGGCGACGGCTGCACGGCCGCCATGACCTGGTCGAGCAGGTTTTCGGCCTGTTTCCAGGTTGCACGCTGGTTGTAGTCGCCCGCCGTGGTGACGATCACCATGTCGAGCCCGGGCACGATCCACAGACGCTGGCCACCGTTGCCGATGCCGCCGATCCACGCCTGTTCGGTGCCGCCGGCCACCACCTTGCCGAGCCACCACTGATAGCCGTACTGCAGGCCCATGCCGGTGTCGATGTGCGGGCGCGTTGATTCGGCGATCCACGCGGCTGGCACGACTTGCCGCCCATTCCATTGGCCGTGCTGCAGCACGAGCTGACCGATGCGCGCCAGGTCTCGGGGGCGCAGGCGCACGCCGGCAAACGCCAGGGGGCGGCCACGGTAGTCGTCTACCCATTCCCAATCGGTGATGCCCAGCGGTTCGAACAGTTGCGTGCGCGCGTACTCCGGCAACGACATGCCGACGCGCTCTGCCAACAGCAGCGCCAGTACCGCCGTGTTGCCGCCGTTGTAGTTGAACTGCGTGCCAGCCGGAGCCGCCATCGGGCGGTCGAACACGTAGTGCGCCTGAGAGGTGTGCCAGAACAGTCCGAACTCGTCGTTGTTGAACAAGCTCGTCGCGCGCCATTCGTTCCAGGCAAGGCCGCTCGACATCGACAGCATCTGCGAGAGCGTAATCGCCTCACGGCCGTCGCGATTCAGGTCGGCCAGCCCCGGAAACAGCGACAACGCCGGTGTTTCGAGCGGCGGCATCTTCCCCTGCCCTTGCGCAATGCCCCACAGCAGGCTTGTCACCGATTTGCTGATCGAGCGGATGTCGTGAAGCGTGCTGGCGTCGAACGTGCGCGTGGTGCGGAACAGATCCTTCACACGCTCATCCTTGCCGGCGTGATAGACCTCCGCCACCAGACGGCCATGACGCACCACGAGCAGGCTGTGGAAGTTGATATCGGCATCGGCAAAATTGCGCAGGACGGCGCAAAGGCGGCCGGCTTCGAAACCGGCTGCGGCAGGGTCGGCTTCGGTCTGCCAGCCATCATTCAACTGGGCGGGCGGCTCGCAAGGTGCCGCCCGGGCGCCGCATGCCGCGCAAACCAATGCCAAAGCGATG
Source organism: Ralstonia sp. GX3-BWBA (assembly GCF_003290055.1). Lineage (NCBI taxonomy): Bacteria > Pseudomonadati > Pseudomonadota > Betaproteobacteria > Burkholderiales > Burkholderiaceae > Ralstonia > Ralstonia sp. GX3-BWBA. Next base: position 286,685 of record NZ_QMKS01000024.1, read on the forward strand.
CCGATGCTGCGCAGTCGTAGCGTCATCCCAGCCCCCGTTGATATGTCACCAAGTATCGTAACCGGCACTTGCAGGTGCAAGCCCGCTGCGATGAACTGTCGATTTGGGCGTCCGAACGGCAGCGGATCGGCCATCCGGGGGAGCTTCCAGCCCGCGCCGGAACCTGGGCCCGCGTTACCATGTCGGACCCTTCTTATTCATCAGTCACATCACAGGCACCTATGGTCACACGTCGAACCCTTCTTGCCTCCGCATCCGTTACCGCCACGCTGGCGGCACTCGGCATCACGCCCGAGGCGCTGGCCGCAAATCGCGTCAAGCTGGGCGATGCCGCGCCGTTTTCTTTCGATGCGCTGATCGAACGCGCCCGCACAATGGCCGCCAAGCCGTACACGCCGCCCGCCACGGCGCCGGCCGACATCCTGGCCAAGATCGACTACGAAGCGCACGGCAAGATCAAGTTCGACACCGCCCACGCGCTCTTTGCCGACGGTCCGGGCCAATTTCCGGTGACGTTCTTCCACCTGGGCACGTTCTTCCGCGCGCCGGTACGCATGCATGTGGTGGAAAAAGGCGCCGCACGCGAGATCGTCTACGACGAGTCGTACTTCGACATGCCCGCCGACAGCCCGGCGCGCAAGCTGCCGCGCGGCAGCGGCTTTTCCGGCTTCCGCTTTCAGGAAAGCCGTCTGGGCGATCAGAAAAAACTCGACTGGAAAAAGAACGATTGGGTTGCCTTCCTGGGCGCATCGTACTTCCGCGCCATCGGTGAGCTGTATCAGTACGGGCTCTCCGCACGCGGGATCGCGCTCGACGTTGCGCAGGCCGGCAAGCCGGAAGAATTCCCCAATTTCACGCACGTGTGGTTCGACACGCCGGCAGACAACCGCGCAGATTCCGTGACGATCTACACGCTGCTCGACGGGCCGAGCATCACGGGTGCATACCGCTTCGTCATGCACCGCACGAAGGGCGTGGTGATGGACATCGATACAGCCATCTTCCTGCGCAAGGACGTGGACCGTTTCGGCATCGCGCCTGCCACGTCGATGTACTGGTTCTCGGATACCGCCAAGGGCACCGCCACCGACTGGCGCCCCGAAGTGCACGACTCCGACGGCCTGGCGCTCTGGACCGGCACAGGCGAGCGCATCTGGCGCCCGCTGAACGATCCGCCGCGCACGATGGCGTCTGCCTTTGGCGACAACAACCCGCGCGGCTTCGGCCTGCTGCAGCGCGATCGCGATTTCAACAACTACCAGGACGGCGTGCACTACGAGCGTCGCCCGAGTTTGTGGGTCGAGCCGCTGGAGGGCTGGGGCGAAGGCGCCGTGCAGCTCATCGAGATCCCGACCGACGACGAGATCCACGACAACATCGTCGCCATGTGGGTGCCGAAGGCACCGGCACGCGCGGGCAGCCAGTACCGGCTGCGCTATCGCCTGCACTGGCTGGCCGATGAGCCGTATCCGACGCAACTGGCGCGCTGCGTGGCCACGCGCATGGGCAACGGCGGCCAGCCGGGCCAGCCGCGCCCGCACGGCGTGCGCAAGTTCATGGTCGAGTTCAAGGGCGGCCCGCTGGAGAAGCTGCCCTTCGGCACCAAGCCGGAGGCAGTGCTCAGCACCTCGCGCGGCACGTTCTCGTACGTGTTTACCGAAGCCGTGCCGAACGGCGTGCCGGGCCACTGGCGTGCGCAATTCGATCTGACGGTCGATGGGAAGGAACCGGTGGACATGCGATTGTTTTTGCGTGTGGATGGCAAGCCGCTGTCTGAGACCTGGCTTTACCAATACCACCCGTTCCAATCGCCGGTGGGGCCGGTGGCGTCGTAAACGCCATCGCGGCGGCCAGCAAACAAAGGCGGGAGATTCCCGCCTTTTTTCATTACTGGTAGGCGAGTGTCACCACCGCAAGCGCTGATTCCACTCCCGGCGCGCGCGACAAGGTCAGCGTGCCGTTGTTTGCCGCGAGCAGGTTGGCCTTGAAGCCGGCGTACTTGACGAGGACGTCCGCCTTGCCCCGCGAATCACCCACCCGCAGAGGCCGGAGCGATGACGCCGCGCGTGCCTCCACCGACACATCAAGCGGCACCACGCGCACCGCAGACGAGCGAAAGTCCAACACCACCTGGTCGCCGGACGACGACGGGCTCGCCTTCAAGAGGTTCTCCGCACCGGTGCGCTGGGGCGCAGCCTGCACGTGGAACCCAGCCTCGACGATGGTGCCGCTGAAATGGATCACGCCGCTCTGGCTGCCGCCCGCCAGCGCACCACCTGCTCCGACGGCCGCTGCCACGGCGACGGCCATTGCCTTGTAGACCTTGAACATGAGGACCCCCGATGTGTTGCATCCGTCCGTTTCCGTACGGGCCGGCGCAATAGTTTTTAACGATTTGCATCGTCCTCAGGATCGATCTCATTGTGGATTGCTGGCATCCCTGATTGCGAATCAGACGGCTGAGCCTGCAGACGCAATTCTTACGGCGCCGGCCACACCTCCAGCGCCTGCATCAACTGCTTGCCCAACGGAATACGCTTGGCCATGTCGCCCTCACGCGGCATGTCGATGTTCAGTGCGAAGGCATAGACGCGCCCGGCACGTTCCACCCAGCCGACCCACCAGCCGATCTCCGGCTGATACTCCGTCGCAACGCCCGTCTTGGCATACAGCGCGGCGTCGCCCTGCTGCTCGATCAACAGCATGCGGTGGACCAAGTCCCAGGTGCGCGGCTTCACCGGCAACTGCTTGAGCGCCATGCGGCTGGTGAAGCGCGCTTCTTCGAATGCGGAAATCTCCAGCGGGCCGCGTAGCCAGAATTGATCGATCACACTGCCGAGTTGCCGGTTGCCGTAGTCGAACGCATCGACGTAGGCTTGCATGCGTTCAAAGCCCACGCGGCGCGCCACCTCCTGGTAGATCGGCACGGCCGACAGGCGGATCGCCTCGGGCAACGCCATGTCGTGCTCCCACTGCTTGTAAGGCTGCGGCTTGCCGCCGTAAGGCAGCACCTCTTGATCGTCGCGCACGGCTCCGGTGTCGAAGGCGATCAGGCTGTTCGGAATCTTGAACGTGGATGCCGGGTGGATGCGCCGCGCGGCCCGCGCCGGGTCAACGACGTACGTGCGATCAGCGCTGATGTCCATCAGCACAAAGGTGCCGGAGACGCCGGCGGCGTCGAACACGCGCTTGAGGTCATTGCGCACGACCAGCTCGGCATGGGCAGTGGCGGTGCTCATGGCAACGGTGCAGGCCGTGAGGGCAAACGCGAAGGTCTTCGACCAGCGAGAGAACATGAAACGCTCCTTGAAGTGGGTGGATGGCTGCCGGCCACCGTCGATGCGCAGATGAGCCGGCGCTGCGCATCGTAGGGAGCGCGCCGTGCCGCCGCCAGCGTGCAGGACACGCCGCACGTCACGCGCGTAACGCCTGTAACAAGGGGCTTGGCGCACAATGGCGCCACGTTTCGTTTCGCTTCGCCTGATTGCCTGCATGACGCCGCCTGCCCTGCCCGCCCTCCATGTCGAGCTGACCACCCCGCAAACCGTGGATGGCCGGCGCGCGCCGTTCCAGAGCCTGTGGTTGCTGGTGCGGCTGGCATACGCGCATCGTCTGTCGCCGGAGCAACCGCTGGTGCGCCTGGCCGACCTGCGCGGCGCCGTGTCGGACGCCAGCACGCAGCGCATGATGATCAGCCGCGCGTTTCGCGACTGGCAGAACTGGGGCGTGCAAGCTGGCTGGGGTGAACAGCGCGACCGCGAGCCGCGCTTCCTCAACGCAGATAAGCGCAGCCAAGGGCCCTTCTGGCTCGCACCCGAAGACGCGGCACGCGTGGTCTGCGTGGTTGAAGGACGGATTGCCGATGACGCCGATGTGCGCGCCTTCCTCGGGATTGCCGCCCCAGATGGCAGCACGGACAACAGCACCGATGCCAACGCCAGCGCGCTGTCCGGCCCGGCGCCTGGCACGCCCAACCCCGCGTTCTGGCACGCCTTTCTGACCGCGCGCCACGCCATGCGCGAAGGCCGCCTGTTGCATGCACTGGGCGCCAGCACAAGCGCGTCCGATACCGAGCGCGGCGGTGCCCTGCTCGCGCTGCGCCACGCCAGTGACGCCGCCGACAACGACTTCCAGCGCGCCCTCGTCACTCTGGGCGAGGCGATGGCCGCTCGCCGCCTGGGCGATTCCACACGCGCCAGCGCCCTGCTCTCGCAACTGCGCGCGCACCGCCGGCAACGCCACGTGCTCGGCAACGATTACCTCGCCGCCATGGAGCGCATCGTCACCGCATGGTGTGCGTATGACCGCCGCGACCTCGACCTCGCCGCCGGCCTGCTTGCACGCCTGGCCGATGCCGAGTCCGGCCGCAGCCTGCTGCGCTACCACCCGCAGATCCGCTTCGAGTGGAACAACCTCAACGCCCTCATCGAGCGTGCCCGCCTGCTCTATGCCGACTCAGACGGCACTGCTTTGGACGTACGCGCCCAGGCCGCACAGCGCATCGTCGCGCAATTCGAAACCGCGCTGGCTGCCGCATTGGAGAGCCAGGCGTCGGACGCTGTGCAGCAGGTTGCCGCCAATCTCGGCATGACTTGCTGGCTGCTGCGCGATGTGCTCGGCGACTCAACGCATGCCGACGGCACGGTCGACGCCGTCCGTTGGCTGGCCATGAGCGAATGGCAGGCGCTGCGTAACGGTGGGCCGCTGCAATCGGCGTGGAACGCCATCGCGCTGATGCGGATAGCACGCGCCGACACGCGCCGCGCGGCGCTCACGTTGACCGACATCCGCACGCAGGCCGGCCCATTTGCCGAAGCCTTTGACGCGCGCTACTGGCCGCAGCGTTGGACCGACGTGGCCGCACTGCGCCTGCGCGAACACGACAGCGGCCGGCATCGCTACGGCCACGTGCAAGTGAGCGGGTTACTGCTGGAGCTGGCATGGTTTGCCCACGCCGACGGCGATCACGTCACCGCCCGCACGACGATGGACCGCCTCTCGCAAACCATGCAGGACCTGGCGCCGCACGATCGCGCGTACTTCGTCCAGGCGCTGAAGCAGCTTACGCACACGGCAGAAGCGGCGCCTTAGGCTGCACCCAGAGCACATCGACGGGCGGAAAACTTCGTTGCATACCTAACGATTTATCGCTAGACTGCCGCACATGTTCGATCACTGCCTGTACTTCAATACCACCGCGCTGGCGCGCTCCGTCGAGCGCGAATGGACTGCCGCGTATGCGCCGTTCAGCCTGACGCCGCCCCAAGGATTTGTGCTGCGCGTGGTACTCAAGCAGCCCGGCGTACTCAACCGCGAATTGGCCGAGGTGCTGGGCATTGCGCGGCCCACCGCCACGCGTCTTGTCGACGGCTTGATCGCCAAAAGTCTGGTGGAGCGTCAGCCGTCTGCAGAGGACGGCCGCGAGTGGAACCTCTTCCCCACGGATGCGGCGCGCAAACTGGAAACCGCGTTGCAGGCCGCGAGCGCCAAGGTGGCGCGGCGCGTGCGCGAGCATGTCGGCGCCGGGGCGTTCGACGATACGGTGCAGGCCATCCGTGAGGTCCGCAGTGCACTGAACACGTAAAGCAATCGGGGGCGGCATGTGCCGCCTTTTTTATTGGCAAATAGTTGCATCACTACGCATCTAACCAAGGAGCGACCGTATGTCCGCCGTTCTCGTCACCGGCATCGAGCCATTTGAATCCGACCCGACCAACCCATCGTGGGACATCGCGCAGGCGCTCGACGGCATGCAGGTTGATGGCGCAGTCATCGTGGCGCGGCAGTTGCCGTGCGTGTTTGGTCTCGCCAACGAAAAATTGGTGGAAGCGATCGAGGACACATCGCCCACTCTCGTATTTGCGCTCGGCCTAGCCACGGGCCGAACGGAGATTTCGGTGGAGCGCGTGGCCATCAACGTGATAGATGCACGCATTCCGGACAACGCGGGCAACCAGCCGGTTGATACGCCGGTGGTAGCAGGTGGGCCGGCGGCGTATTTTTCCACGCTGCCGATCAAGGCCATCGTACAAACGTTGCGCGAGGCAGGCGTGCCGACGGGCGTGTCGCAGAGTGCTGGCACGTACAACTGCAATCACCTGTTCTATGGTTTGATGCACCACATTGCAACGCGCGCGCCGCACGTGCGCGGCGGCTTCATTCACGTGCCGACGACGCCCGAGTTGGCGGCCCGCCATGCGGGCCGGCCGAGCCTGTCGATCGATACCCAGATCAAAGGGATACTTCTGGCGGTGCGTACGGCGCTGGCCACGCAGGCGGATCTCAAGATGAGCGGCGGTGCGGTGCACTGACACGCATGATGGCAAGTGGCAGCCCAGGCGCCACAGGCGAGCCACGCTTTTTTCTTTCGCGCGACAACCCTCAAGCCACCAGCGGCATGAGCAACATCCGCGCAGCCAGTTCCTGTCGGAAGCCTTCCAACGCCCGCACGGCGGAATCGGCGCCGCGCGCAGTGTTCTGCAAGCGGATGCCTTCCACCTGATGGATGCCCACCGTGGCAAACACATAACGGCATCAGAAAATCGGTCTGCGCGTGGGCGCCATCAAAGTTGCCGCCGGAGGCAGACACCACCAGCACCGAACGATCGGTCAGCATGCCCACTTTGCCCGTCGGCGTGCGCCGGAACGTGCGTTCGGGCCGCACCACCAAGTCGATCCACGCCTTCAACGCCGAAGGCACTGTGTAGTTGTGCACCGGCGTGGAGATCAGCACGGCATCCGCCGCTTCCAGTTCGCCGATCAGCGTTTCCGACAACGCAAGCGCTGCGCGGTGCGCTGCAGTGCGGTCGGCATCGGGCATGAGGCTGGCCTCGACAAAGCCGGCGTCGGGATGCGGCAGCGGTGTCGCCGCCAGGTCGCGCTCGATGATGCGCAGGCCACCGACGGCTTCGGCCAATTGTGCAATCACCAATTTCGCGCCACGCCGGCTGTGCGAGCGATCGTCGCGCGGGCTCACGGTCACATGTAGCAGTGTCGTCATCGGGACGCTCCACGTTGCGTGTTCATGCCAAAGCGCAAGGCACCTGCGAGCAGCCCGTTGCGATAGTAGAAGCGATGGCCGAGCACGTTGGACAGCGGCGTGTCGAGCACGAGCCGTGCACAGCCCAGGCGCTCGGCTTCAACCTTGAGGTGGTCCATCAGCACGTTGCCGAGGCCGCTGCTGCGCAGGTTGGCATCGGTCACCAGATCGTCGACATACAGGAACGAACCGTAGACGAGATTCTCCTGCTGCCGATAACCCGCCAGCGCAACTGGCACGCCATCGCGCCAGACGGCGATGAGGCGATAGCCGTCTTCCACCTGCCGGCGCCAGCGCGCGGCCAGCTCGTCGGCGTCGGCAAGATGCGGCCGCAGTTGATGCATGACGGGAAAGCACGCACGCAACGCGGCTTCGTCTTCGATGGGGCGGATGGTGTCCATGGTCATGCTTCCTCTGCGGCCACGGCGGCGGGCACCTGCGGCGCAAAGCGCATCGCAACGGCAATACGGTTCCACGCCTGGATGTTAGCGACGGCGGCCGTGAGGAACGCGACTTCCGTCCTGGAGAAATGCTCAAGCACGGCGTCGTATTCGCCATCTTCCACGCCGTGGTCGGAGGCGCGGGCCAGCGTGGTCAGCGCTTCCGTCCACGCCAGCGCGGCACGCTCGCGCGGCGTAAACACCGCCGGCGTGTCGCGCCAGACCGCCACCAGATCGAGCTTGGCCGGCACCACGCGCAGCTTGCGCGCCAGGTTCAGATGGAATTGCACACAGAACGCGCAGCCGTTGATTTGCGAAGCGCGCAGCTTGACGAGTTCGGTCAGCGGCTTTTCCAGCCCTGAGGCATCGACTGCCTTGCCGAGCGCCTGCAACGCCGGCGCCACACCGACGACGGTATCGACAAATTCCGAGTAATCCATGCGAGGGGAGAGATCTTCCATGTCTGGCTCCTGTTGAGGGGTCCGGGTTGGAGGAATGGTAATATCAATGCTCGAACATCATATTCGAACTCTTACATCATGAGCAAGCGCACCCCTGCCGCCGGCAAGGAAAACGACACGCCACGCAACTTGCCCGCCATCCCCGAGCCCGGACAGGGCAAGCGCGGTGAAGAAGGCTATCTCGGCTACCTGTTGCGCCAGGCCAGCGCCGCCCACCGGCTACGCATGGAGCGCGCCATGGCCGATGTAGGCGTCACCCTCCCGCAATTCCTAGTGCTCACGATGCTCCGCGCCTACCCCGGCATCTCGAACGCCGACCTCGCCCGGCTGACCATGCTGACGCCCCAGACGGTGAGCGTGATCGTTACCAACCTGGAGCGCAGCGGCGCTATCACGCGCCGGCCCCACGCCGTGCACGGCCGTATCCAGCACATCGACGTCACACCGGAAGGATCGGCCCTGCTTGCCGCGTGCCGAGAACGCTCGGGCGGCATCGAGCAGGACTTGCTGGAAGGGTTCTCGCCCAAGGAAGAAGAGGTCGTGCGGCGTTGGCTCGTACACGTCGCAAGACTCGGTAGCGACAAACCCGCCCCCTGATCCGCACGTCTTTTTTCTCCGCTGTCCTTGACTTCTGGATCGCCGACACTATCATGCGATATATCTTAAGATATATCTGATGATGCTCTTCAGGAGAATGGCAATGCGCGGATGGTTTGGACATCACCACAAAATGTGGATTCAAAAACACTTCATGATGGGTCGCCATGGCCATGGCGGACACGGTTTCGGGCGAGGCATGGGCGGCTTTGGCGGCCCCGGGGGCTACGGCGAAGGCGATGACGAAGGCGGCAGCCCGTGGCGCGGCCGCCGGCTCAGCTCGGCCGACCTGCAGCTCGTGCTGCTGGCGATGCTCAAGGGCACGCCCCGCCACGGCTATGAATTGATCAAGGCGGTGGAAGAGCATTCGCTCGGCTTCTACACGCCAAGCCCGGGCATGGTGTACCCGGCGCTGTCGTATCTGGAAGACCACGGTTTTGCTTCCGTCACGGTCGAAGGCAACAAGAAGCGCTACGGCATCACGCCCGACGGCGAAACATGGCTGGCCGAACGCCAGCACAGCGCCGATGCCATCCTCGCGCAACTGCGCGCCATGGGCGAGCGTGTGAAGCGCATGAACGAAGCCATGGCTTTCGACCGCGAAACCGACAACGCCGCCGAATGGACGGACACAGGGCACGACCCGTTACGCACGGCGCGCTGGCGCCTGAAGTTCGCTCTCATGGAAAAACGCTTCGCCTCGCGCGAAGAACAGCAGCGCGTGGCAGACATCCTGCTACGCGCTTTGAAGGAAATTACCGGCGAGCGGTAAGCAGCAAGCAGCAGCCGTTCAGCCGCCCGGGGGACGTTTCGTCGTCCGGGCCACCGCCTCGGTCCCCCGGTCACAGCCTCGGGCCACTTCGCAGCCATCTATGTTTGCCTTCAATCGCACACAAGGTCTCATGTCGCAGCTGCTCAGTTCTGTCAAACCCGCCACACGCCGCATGCGTGTGCGCGCCATCCATACGCTGTCCCCGCGCATGCGCCGCGTCGTGTTTACCGGCGTAGCCGCTGCGGATCTCGCCGATCTGGCGGGTGCTGCACCGGGCGCAGCCATCAAGCTGATGTTTCCGCACGATGCCACAGGCACCGGGCGCACGCTGGGGCGCGCTTACACCATCCGCCGCTATCACGCGGCGCGCGATGAACTCGAAATCGATTTTGTCGTGCACGACGAAACGCCCGCCGCGCAGCACGGCCCTGCCGCACGCTGGCTCGAACGCGCCGCCCCCGGCGATGAAGTGGAATTTGCCGGCCCCAAGCGCGGCTTCCGTGCCGACCCTGCTGCACCGTGGACGCTGCTCATCGGCGATGAAACTGCGTTGCCCGCCATCTTCGCGATTCTGGAAACCTTACCCGCGCACGCGCAGGTGCTGACCTATATCGCCATTGGCGACGCCCGCGCCAGACTGCCCCTGGAAGGCGCCTTGGCCGGGCACCCGCGCAGCCGCAGCATCCATTGGGTGGAGAGCGATACGGCGCACGCCGGTGCCATGATGGTCGGCGCACTCAGTGCCCAATCCATGCCGACCGGCACGCCACAGGTGTTCCTGGCCGGCGAGGCGTCCTTGCTCAAGCAGGTCCGCACGCTGCTCGAAGGCGCCTGGGCGGTGCCCCGCGACGCCATCGACGCCAAGGGCTACTGGACGGCCGGGCTCTCGCGCGAAGAACGCAAGGCGGCCGAGGCGCGTTGATCTTCGCGTCGCCTCAGGTGGCAACTTCTGCACCGGGCGTGGCACCCCGCACCCAATCGCGCAGCAGGCGCTGCCCGTAAAGCAGCGCCGCGTCCATCGCTTCGCGCGGCGAGCCAAACGTGCATCCGGGCCGCACCGGTTGCGAGCCAGACAACGATTGCCCTTCCGCGCCGCGGAACACCACCTCGACACGCGCCTCCCAGCCCCGCCCGCCGGCGGGAACCACACGCGGGACGATCTCAACGTCTCCACAGATCTTGTGCACCTCGTTCCTCCGTCTGCAGCGCCTGAACGGCGCATTGCCAGCGACGTAGCAACGGCCATGCCCATCTAGGCAGGGCCTTGTGATTTGATCGAGATCAACTGCCGGCGCCCACATCACCTTTAGCCCGTCGCCGGTGTGCCGATGCAAAGGAGGACAGCGCGTCTCTCGCGCCCTTCCTTCCGTCCATCTGCGCCCACGAAGCGCGGCACAACCATGCGCAAGAATCTGCCGGTCACCCAAGCCGAAACCGCCCTCAACCCGACGGACTACCTCATCTCCCGCACCGATCTCAAAGGCCGCATCGTCTTCGCCAACCCGGCGTTCGTGCGCATCAGCGGCTATTTGCTGGAGGAGCTGGTGGGTGCGCCGCATAACCTCGTGCGCCACCCTGACATGCCCGAAGCCGCCTTCGCCGACTTGTGGGCCACGCTGCAAGCCGGCAAGCCGTGGCGCGGCTTCGTCAAGAACCGGCGCAAGGACGGCGGCTTCTACTGGGTGCTGGCCAACGTGACGCCGGTGTTTCAGAACAATGCGGTGGTCGGCTATACGTCCGTGCGTTCGATGGCCACGCCTGCGCAAATCGCGCGCGCGCAACGCGCCTATACCGCCATCAACGAAGGCGACACGTCGTACACCGTGCGCGCAGGCCGCATTCTGCGCACAGGCTGGCGGCGCGCAGCGAATCTGTTCCAGCGCGACAGCCTGCGCTTCAAGGTGATCGGCCTGCAGACGCTGATTGCGTCGGCCATCCTGATCGGTACGCTGTGGGCGCATATCGCGCTGGAAGCAGCCGATCTGCATGGCGCGGCGTGGCTCGTTTTCAGCCGCGACTGGCTATGGCTCACCGGCGTGGGTTGCGCCGGACTGGCGACGATGTCAGGTGTGTTGCTTGCGCGCACGCTCATCCGCCCGCTGGAAGAAGCCGCCATGCTGGCCACGCGCCTGGCAGCCGGCGATCTGACCACCGTGGTTGAAGCCCGCTCCAGCGACGAGTTGGGCGAAGTCATGCGCGCCATGGCCACCATGCGCGCGAGTCTGTCGTCCATCGTGCGCGACATCCAGGACGGTGCCGCCAGCGTCGCACACAGCACGCTGCAGATTTCGGCCGGCAACCATGACCTCTCTGCCCGCACCGAGCAGCAAGCCGCCGCGCTGGAAGAAACCGCATCGAGCATGGAAGAGCTGACGTCGATGGTCGCGCAGAATGCCGACCACGCCCGCGCCGCCAGCGCCCTTGCCGAGGAGGCCTCCACGATCGCGGCCGACGGCGGCCAGGTCGTGCAGCGCGTCGTACACACCATGGACGCCATCCGGGCCGACAGCCAGCGTGTAACCGAGATCATTGCCACCATCGAGAGCATCGCGTTCCAGACCAACATCCTTGCGCTCAACGCGGCTGTGGAAGCTGCCCGCGCGGGCGAAGAAGGCCGCGGCTTTGCGGTTGTGGCGGGCGAGGTGCGCAGCCTCGCGCAACGCAGCGCCCAGGCTGCAGCGCAGAGCAAGGAGATCATCCGCGCATCCGATCAATCCGTGCGCGACGGCGTGGATCTGGTTCACAAGGCCGGGGCGACCATGACGCAGATCGTGCAATCCGTGCAGACCGTCACGCAGCTCATGTCGGAAATCTCGGCCAGCTCGCGCGAGCAGAGTAGCGGCATTGCGCAGATCAACGCGTCGGTTTCGCAGCTCGATGGGGTGACGCAGCAGAACGCCACGCTGGTGGAAGAAGCTGCGGCGGCCACGTCGGTGCTGGCGCGCCAATCGGAAGATCTGAAGCACGCCATCGCGGTGTTCCGCGCGTAGCGCCGCCGCGGGTGCGGGGCCTTACAGCGTGAAGCGCGTGTCGCGTTCCAGGAGTGCCGTCACCGCCTCGGGCAACAGCGGCTCGCTGAAGTAATAACCCTGCAGCACGTCGCATTGGTGTGACGTCAGGAAGGCAGACTGCGCGGCATCTTCCACGCCTTCCGCGCACACCTTTACGCCCAGATTGTGCGCGAGCACCACGACCGTCGTGCAGATGGCGGCATCGTTGGAATCGCGGTCGATGTCCTTGACGAACGCGCGGTCGATCTTGATGAGGTCGATCGGTAAGCGCTTCAAATAGGCCAGGCTCGAATAGCCCGTGCCGAAGTCGTCGATGGCAATGCGCACGCCAAGCTGGCGAATGGCCGTGAGGTCTTCGATGGTGCGCTCGGTGCCCTCCATCAGCATCGACTCCGTCACTTCCAGTTCAAGGAAGCCCGAGCCGAGGCCGTATTGGCGCTGGAGCTTGAGCAGTGTCGGCAGCACGGTGCCGCGCTTGAACTGCAACGGCGACACGTTCACTGCCAGCGTCAGGTCATCGGCCAGGCCGCGTTTGTGCCACTCGGCGCGCTGCTGCGCAGCCTCGGTCAAGACCCAGTTGCCGATCTCGACAATCAGCCCGCTCTCTTCGGCCACCGGAATGAACGCCGCCGGCGGCAGCAACCCCCGCGTCGGATGAATCCAGCGGATCAACGCTTCCAGCCCGCACACGCGGCCCGTCTTGGTGTCGATCTGCGGCTGATACAGCAAGCGGAACTGGCCCTGCTCGAGTGCCGCCCGAATCTGGTGTTCCAGGTTCAGCCGGTACGACACGCCGATGTCCATCTCGGGCGCGAAGAACTCCAGGCGGTTACGGCCGTTCTGCTTGGCGTAATACATCGCCATCTCGGCGTGGCGGATGAGGCTATCGGCGTCTGCGCCGTGCGCCGGGTATTCGGCCACGCCAATACTTGCGGTCACGAACACCTCGTGCCCTTCCACGCGCACCGGCTCGGCAAACAGGTCAAAACCGAAATCGACACCGCGCGAACCCGCGTGCGAGATCACCAGTGCAAACACGTCGCCGCCAAAACGCGCCACGGTGTCCACCGTATCGGCGGCATCGCGCAGGCGCTCGGCCACACGGCGCAGCACCTCGTCGCCCAGCAGGTGGCCAAGGCTGTCGTTGACGACCTTGAAACGGTCAATGTTGACCAGCGCCACATAGAAGCGGCTTCGCTGGCGCGCGGCCATCTCCACCGACTGCTGCACGCGATCGGCCAGCAGCGTGCGGTTGGGCAGGCCCGTGAGCGAATCGATGGTGGCGTGCTGCGCCAGGCGCGTGCGCGTCATCTCTTGCTCCGTCACGTCGTCCTGAATGCCGACGTAATGCGTGACCGCACCTTTGGCATCGCGCACCGGCGAGAGCAGGAAGTTGTTCAGGAACGCGTGGCCGTCCTTGCGGAAATTACGCAGCAGCACGCGGATCTCGCTCTCGTCACGCAGGGCGGCACGCACTTCGTTGAGCGCAGGCTGCCCCGGCTCGGACGAGTGCAGGAAGCGTGCATTGCGGCCCAGCACTTCTTCTGCGCGATAGCCCGTCATGCGCTCGAAGCCCGGGTTCACGTACACGATCGGAAGGTCGGGCTGCTGCGCGTCGGCCACGGTAATGCCGGACGGCACCGATTCGACCACGCGGCGCAGCAGCCGCAGTTGCTCGTCGGAATCGCGCCGCTCGGTGATGTCCTGCATGGTGCCGAACAGGGCGACCACCTCATCGCGATCATTGCGCTCGATGTTGCCGCGCGAGAGCACCCAGCGGTGCTCGCCGTCGCGGCGGATCATCTCCAGGTCCAGCGAGTACGGTTCGCCTTCAGTCACGGCGCGGCTGGCGGCTTCACGCAGGCGGTTATAGCTGTCGGCGGTAAAGAACTGCGCCTGCTGCGCAAAGGCCGGGGGCGTGCCCAGCGGCATGCCAGTCAACACATACATGCCCGACGACCACGTGGTCGAGTCGCGCAGCACGTCCCAGCGCCAACTGCCCAGAAGCGCAATCTGCTCCGCCACGCGCAGGTTCGCTTCGCTGCTGCGCAGTTCCTGCTCAATTGCCGAGCGCTGCGAGATGTCGGTCACCCCGCCGACCATGCGCACGGCGCGGCCAGCCTGGTCTCGATACAGGCTCGCACGAATTTCCACCGTGCGCGTGGCGCGGTTGGCATCGATCACGCGGCAGACGTGCTGCCAGCTGTCGCGGTCTGAATTCAGCACGGCGCGCAGCTCGTGACCGAAGGCATCGACGTCGTCCGGGTGTACGAACTGGTGGAAGGTCAGCGTGCGCGAGGTACCTCCACCTGTGCCGTCGTCGTCGCCCCGGCTCAGCAGCGCGTCGCTGCCAAGCAGCCGATGCAGGCTGGCGTTGGCCCAGGACTCGCCCGTGGCGATATCCCAGTCGAAGATCCAGTCATTGGTGGCACGCGCCACGCGCTGGAAGCGTTCGGTCAGGCGGTGGACGGTGGCGTCGTGGCGCTGGATGGAGGCACGCATTTCGTTGAAGGTGCGCTCAAGCAGCGAGAGTTCATCGCGCGAGGTGCCGTGCTCGGGCACGCTGGCAGAAAAATCACCCGTTGCGTAGTGGCGCGCCGCATCCACGAGCGCATCGATGCGTGGCATGACCATCCGCCGCAGCGCCATCTGGATCAGCGCCAGCAGCATCACGACCATCAGCAGGATGGCGCCGCCGCCGGCCAGTGTCACGTCGCGCTGCTGGCGAACGATGTCGGTTGCGTCCACGCCGCGCACGATGCGCAAATGCCCGCCGGCCGCATGCGGCACCACCATGGCGGCGTAGGCGCGGCGCACGCCGTCCGTGTCGTCCACCAGCAGGGGTTCGCCCGGCTGTTGGGCCGCGGCAGCCACCAGCGGCCCGCGCATGATGGCCGGCACCTCGGCAGCCGCCAGGGCACCGTGGTTCGACAACACGTTGCCCTCGGCATCCACCAGATAGACGGGCGCTTCCGGCATGCCATCAACGGCCGCCGCAATCAGCGCACTCTGCCGCACCGCCGCGTACGCCACGCCGCGGATGGCGCCGTCGCTGCCTGCCATCGGCCGCGCCGAAATCAAGACGGCTTGGCTGGAGGCGCGTCCGGTCACGAACGTCGACAGAGACGGCCGGCCCGTCGCCATGATCTCGTTGATATACGGTCGGTCAGACAGATCGATGCCAAGCTTCGCCGTGTCGGGTGTGCATACCAGCTTGCGACGCGCATCGATGATGCCGAGGTTCGCGAGTTCGCTCTGGTTATGGAAGACGCGGTTGACGAAACTGCTGCACTCTTTCTGCTCCATGCGGAGCGCCGAATCGTCGGCCAGCAGCACCGACAGGAGCGTGTTGGCGTTGGACAGCACCATGCCGACGCGCGCAGCGGCGGCCTCGGTTTCGTGGGTCAGGTGCTGTGCGAGGTGATCATTGAGCCGGTCACGGTAAAGCGCCACACCGGCAATCGCCACGACGATGGCCGGCAAGGCGGCCACCGCAGCCAGGGCAAGCAAGCGGCCGCGCAGCGTGGTGGGAAAGAAAGCGTGCTTCGGCACTTGAATGACCGGTAGAGCCTATATGGAGAGCGAATGCACTCTGCGGTTGCACGATGCGCGGCTCAAGGACCATCCCTCCGGCGCACGATGCAGTTGCGGCATCGTGCCGGCTGACGGCTGACGCAGTGCGCGAGCATTTTGCTTGCAATTCCTATCGCACGCAACTTGTGGATAGTCTGTAGGTGACCCGGCCGCAAATCGGCATGGCAGGCGGCACGAAGCGTCATAACCGTGCGTGCGATGTGGCGCCCGGAGCACCGTTGCCGCTACCCTGGATCGGAGGCGTTGCGAGCCCGCTGTCATCGCGTCGGCAGTCTTTGGCGCAGATCGCCCAACTGGGGCAGATGCCAATAGAAAAAGCCACCGGATAGCGGTATCCGGTGGCTTCAAGAATACGCTTTGAACGGGGAAGTTCAGCGCAGTTGAAGGATAGGCAATGGTCCCCGTTCAGGCCAATACCCAGGATAGGGTAATTTAGGAAAAACCCTGCATGGGCAGCGGTTTTGGCCAGCGCACCCGTTGCGCGTGTGCCTTCTGCGCAACGCCCGACTCCGTAACAACCCGTCCTCCGAAATATCCATCCTGGCGACCGGGTGCCGCAGCCCGTGACGCGGGTTGTTGCGTTATAATGAAAACGATTCGCATTTAGCCTCATTGCATTTACCACGTTACGTTAGCGATCACGCACGATGCGCCTTTCCGAGCTTTCCCGCCGGGCGACGGCGGTGGTGGATCACGTTGAAGACCGTGAATCCGCCGATCCCATCAGCCAACGCCTGCGCGAACTCGGGTTCGTGACGGGCGAAGAGGTCCGCGTGGTGGCCGTCGGCCCGTTCGGCGGCGATCCGCTCGTCGTGCAGGTCGGCTTTACCCGCTTTGCGCTACGTCGTCAGGAGGCCGCCCGCGTGCGTGTGCGCGCCGAATCCGCCACGCAGCCCGCCGCCGCCATTGCCGCCCCCGAAACCGCGCCACCCGCAAAGGTGCGCGAGGCGGCATAGCCCGCCTCCCATTGCTGCCGCTTTCCGGCTCCGCTTATCCGGCTCCATGCAGATGCACGCTTCTTCCTCCTCCGCTTCCACACCCGCATTGCGCGTTGCCCTGGTCGGCAACCCCAACTGCGGCAAAACGGCGCTATTCAACCTGCTGACGGGCAGCCGTCAGAAGGTCGCCAACTATGCGGGCGTGACGGTCGAGCGCAAGGAAGGCCGCTTTACCTCGCCGTCGGGCCGGTATGTGCAGATCCTCGATCTGCCCGGCGCCTACAGCCTGATCGCCACCAGCCCGGACGAAGCCATTACGCGCGATATCTGCCTCGGCACGTTCCGTGGTGAGTCCCGCCCCGACCTGCTGATCTGCGTGGTCGACGCCACCAACCTGCGGCTGCACCTGCGCTTCGTTCTGGAGCTGCAACGCCTGGGCTTGCCCATGGTGCTAGCCCTGAACATGGTGGATGCGGCCGAGCGGCGTGGCATCCGCATCGACCGTGCCAAGCTGGAAGCCGCGCTGGGCGTGCCGGTGGTGCAAACCGTGGCCATCAAACGCAACGGCGCAGCCGACCTCGTCGCGCATATCGATCACGAACAACTGCCGGCCGTGCCGGTTGGGCTGCCGGCCGACGCCGATCCGCACGTCGAAGTGAAGCGCCTGCTCGATACCGCCGTCACCATGCCGCGCAGCACGGCCGAGCTGGACGACCGGCTCGACCGCATCGTGCTGCACCCGGTACTGGGCCTGGTGCTGCTGGCGGTGCTGATGTTCCTGATGTTCCAGGCGGTGTTCTCGTGGGCGCAGCCGCTCATGGACGGCATCCAGGGCGCTGTGGAAGCCGTTGGCGTGTGGGTCGGCAACGTCATGCCCGACGGCATGCTCAAGAGCCTGCTGGTGAACGGCATCATCGCCGGCACGGGCAGCGTGCTGGTGTTCCTGCCGCAGATCCTGATCCTGTTCCTCTTCATCCTCTCGCTGGAGGAATCGGGCTATCTGCCACGCGCGGCCTTCCTGCTCGACAGGTTGATGGCGGGCGCAGGGCTGTCGGGCCGCTCGTTCATTCCGCTGCTGTCGAGCTTTGCGTGCGCAATCCCGGGCGTGATGGCCACGCGCACGATTCAGGACCCGCGCGACCGGCTGGTGACGATTCTCGTTGCGCCGCTGATGACGTGCTCGGCGCGGCTGCCGGTGTATGCGCTGCTGATCGGTGCGTTCATCCCGGTACGGCAGGTGTGGGGCCTGTTCAATTTGCAGGGGCTGGTGCTGTTCGGGCTGTATATGGCGGGCATCGTATCGGCACTGGTCGTGGCCTACGTGCTCAAGTATCTGAAGCGCGATCGCAACGAGCACCCGCTCATTCTCGAACTGCCGTCGTACCGGCTGCCCAGCGCGCGCAACCTGATCGTCGGCCTGATCGAACGTGCACGCATTTTCTTGCGCCGCATCGGCACGGTCATCCTGAAGATGATGGTGGTGCTGTGGTTCCTCTCGACGTTCCCCTCGCCGCCGGCCAACGCCACGCTGCCAGCCATCGATTACAGCTTTGCGGGGATGATCGGCCGCGCGCTCGAAGTCGTGTTCGCGCCAATTGGCTTCACGTGGCAGATGTGTATTGCGCTGATTCCCGGCATGGCTGCACGTGAAGTGGCCGTGGGCGCATTGGCGACGGTGTACTCGCTCTCGGCCACGCATGAAGATGCGGCTGCGCAACTGGCGCCGATCATCTCCCAGCAATGGTCGCTGGCCACGGCGCTGGCCTTCCTGGCGTGGTACGTCTACGCGCCCCAGTGCATCTCGACGCTGGCCACCATCCGCCGCGAGACCAACTCGTGGAAGGTCATGGCGGGCACCGCCGGTTACCTCTTCGCGCTGGCCTACCTGGCCGCGTTTGCCACCTACCAGATCGCACGGGTGCTGACATGAGCATGTACCACGTTGTCGAAACCGGTGTTGTCGCCACGGTCGTGGCGCTGAGCGCCTTGTCGCTGACCGGCCGCTATGCGCCGGCAATGCGTGCCCGCACGGCCGCACGCGTGGCGGGCTGGTGTGATCGACCGTCGCGGCCGGGCTGGATGCGCGCCTTCGGGCAGCGGTTGCTCACGCCGGGCGAGTCGCCTTCGTGCCACTCCGATCCGCTTTCAGGCAGCGCATGCGGCAGCGGTTGCAGCGGTTGCGCATCGGGTGAATCGTCATCATCCGCGGCGGTTGAACAGCCGATCCACTTCGTGCGGCGCAAATAACGGCCGACGCAACGTCACAACACCGACGGGCTCGCATGACGCGGGCCCGTTTTGTTTTTGTCCAGCGCAGGCGTAGACTGGTCCAAACCTGAACGGGGGACGCGTCATGACCGAAGAGTTGCTGGTCCAGTTGATTGCGGAAGTCGAGAAGGAAGACCCAGTGGATTTCGCCAACCTGCCCTTTGACGAGCAGATGTTGCGCGACCTGGTCTGCAAGCTGGTGTCGCGCCAGCTGACGCAAATGGAAGATGCCCACTTCAGCCAGGACGAGGTGATCGTGTCGCTCACGGCGAGCATCGCCAAGCTGGTACTCGAAAATCTTGTGCTGAATGCGCGCCTGCTGGCACAGCAGGGGCACGGTGAAAGCGCACGCGCGCTGCTGGAGCGGATATCCCGCCAGGCGAAGGGATAAGCGACGCAGGTTACTGGGCCGGCACCACGTTGTACTGCGTGCGGGCGCGCGTCAGCAGGCGCTTGGCGACGGACAGACCGCGAATGGCGGCGTCATCGTCGTCGACCGGAAAATCAAACTCGGCGCTCCAGTTGCAGCCGGTGTGATCTGGGCGGTGAATGCACATCGCTCGTAGTTGGCACTGCGCGCATTCCGGATGTTGCTGGACGCAGCGGGCCAGCAAGGTCTTGAGTTCATGTTCGGACTTCAGACGGCGTTGCATCGGCATCTCCTGAATAACAGGGAGTTGGAACACCGAGCGCGCAGTGAGTTTCGCCATGATTCCGCCGATACTGTTTCAGCAAGTTACCGGATCACATCACGCGTTCAACCCAATCGCGCCGGACGCCCCCGCAACAGCCTGACACGCGGGGCATACGCCGTAGAGCGCCAGCGCGTGATCGCGCAGCACAAAGCCGCGCTCGTCGGCCACACGCTCCTGCCGCGACTCAATGGCGTCGTCGTGAAACTCCTCCACGCGGCCGCACGACAGGCAAATCAGGTGATCGTGATGCGCGCCCTCGTTCAGCTCATACACCGCATGGCCGGCCTCGAACGTATGGCGCAACAGCACGCCGGCGTCCACCAACTGATTGAGCACGCGATAGACCGTGGAGATGCCGACGTCGAGTTCCGACGTGAGCAACTGACGGTACACATCTTCTGCGCTCAGGTGGCGGCCGTGTTCCGTACCGGCGGTGAGGATTTCCAGAATCTTGACGCGTGGCGACGTGGCTTTGAGCCCCGCCCGGTGCAGGTCGGTCGAGTTTGGCATGGCGTTCGTTGGGGCGAGATTTGGGTACAGCAGGCGGGGCACTACAGCGGGCGAGAACCAGAAACGACCGGGCACCAAGCATGCAGGCCGGGTCGATGCGTTCCGAAAAAAAACGGCATGGCTGGCAGCCCGGAAAAGTCGCAGTCGGGAAAGCGGGGTCTGAGTGCTTTCCCGACTGTCGGGCGGCTTGCTACTGCCAAACGCTCTGTGTGTCAGAGCGGTCCCCACAAAAGATCGGTTGCCGGGCGCCGGCCCATGAAGCAGCGAGCACACGCAGCGAAATTCAGTTCGATGTGCTGTGCCTTGGGGGATGTGCCCTGGGGGCAGATCCATCGGCTGCAGCGCCGTCGATGGACACACTATAAATGCGAATGATTCGCATTACAAGGGTTTTCTTTGCGAACTGTTGAAGACCCCGATCCGAGTGCGGCTACCCGGCAGCGCAAGTGGCATCACAGGGGCCCGATAGCGCGGGCGTAGCCGCCTACTCCCTCAATGCTGACGGTCTGGTGTATCAAGCGTTTGCTGACTGCAGGCGTACGGCATCGACCTGACTGCCATTCAGCAGATGGGCGTGCTGCTGGTCATGTTGGTTGCAAGCAAAGGGCTGCGTGGACGTTGAGAGATGCCCTCCCCGGCAACAATTCACCTGCGCCTCCGCAAGTCAGCGCGCGGCCTCCAAGAAGAACAATGAGGCCAGATTGATTGTCGGTCTGTCCTTCGAACTGTAGATGGCTAACGTACGGGACGACTAGGCGGCCAATTGACTAAGCGCCCGGTTGAACGCGCCCGGGTTGGCGATGTTCATGCCATGCGACGCCCCGGCGATGGTTTGACGCTCAGCCTGTGGAATCCACGCATGGAGTTTGTCGACGGTGTTCCGGAACATGCGCGGGCTCTTTTGCCCGTCGATCAGCAACGTACGGCACTGGATTTCGCTGGCCGCCTCAGGCGTATAGGCGGGTAGTGGATCACGCAGCTGCTTGGGCAGCGTGAGCGCATTGTCCAGCGCCATCCTGCGGAAGCTCTGCGTGCTCTTGCCCCAGAAGCCGGGCATGGTGACCGAGTCCACAAACAGGTTCAGGCCTGCGTCAAATTCACCCTGTTCGATCAGGTCGGCAGCTTGTGCTCTCAATGCCTGGACCGCGGGCGGCAAGGCGCCAGTGGCTGCTTGCGGCGCTGCCTGCAACGGGCCACCCGGATCGGCCAGCGTGAGCGTCTTCACCAGGTGCGGGTACTGCCGCGCCAGATGGAACGCAACGCACCCGCCGCGCGAATGGCCAACCAGGTGCACCGGGCCCAGCCCGAGCGCTTCGATGAACTCTGCCATCTCAACGACGTGCGCTTCCCAGCTGAAATCGCCGTGCCCGAATGCGTGGGTTTCCGGCCAATAGTGGCCCAGGCTCGGCGCGAAGCAGCGGAACTGCTTCGACAGCGTGGCGAGCTGCGGATCCCAATAGCGGTAATCGCACAACGACCCGTGAACAAAGACCATCGGCTCGCCGCTTCCGGCTTCCACGTAGGGCACCGAGGTGCCCGAGGCGGTGGCAGCAAAAGTGGGTTGTGGCCAGACACCGGCAAGAGCCAGCGTCGTCAGGGGCGTTCGCGCATTCATTGTTGAAACTCCGTTTTCCCGAGACTTTGCTGCACCGCAATTGAAAAGAAAATCGCATAATATTGATGGAATCTTTCAGTTTTTCTGATACATCCTCGCAAGCGAGCGCGCATGAGTACCGAGATGAAAGCCCTGGACGTCGACGTTCTCACCATGATCGTCGCCGTTGCCGACACAGGCACGATCAGCCGGGCGGCAGATCTCGTGCACCGCTCGCAATCAGCCGTAAGCATGCAGATCAAGACGCTGGAATCGGCGCTCGGAAAGGCGCTGTTCGTGCGCAAGCCGCGTAGCGTGATACCAACACAAGACGGCGAGGTGCTGCTGGCGTATGCGCGCCGGATCATTGCGCTGCGTGATGAAGCCTGGGCAGCGGTCGTGCGGCCGGACGTGACGGGCCGGGTGGTGATCGGTGTGCCGGACGACTACGCGTCGTCGCTGTTCCCGCCGATTCTCAAGAAATTCTCGGCCAGCTATCCGAAGGTCGAGATCCAGGTGATCGGCTTGCCCAGCGTGGCGTTGGCGCCGATGTTGCGTGATGGCACGGTGGACCTCGTCTGCGCCACACGCGTCAAAGGGCTGACCGGCGAATTTTTGCGGCACGAGCCGATGGTGTGGGCAGCGGGTCCGGGGGCGACGGAAATCTGGCGTGAGCGGCCATTGCCCATTGCGGTGTTTCTGCCGGGAAGCGTCGCGCGGGAAAAAGCGATTCGCAGTCTCGAGCGCGCGAAGATCGCCTACCGGACTTCGTACGAAAGCCCGAGCCTGCTGGGCTTGCTGACGATGGCCCGCGCGGGCCTCGCCATCACCCCACTGGCGCGATGTGCCGTGCCCTCCGACTTTACGTTGCTCGGATCCACTCACGGCCTGCCGGAGATCGGTACGTTGGAGATCGTCTTGGCGCGTAGCGTCACTTCCAACCGTCAACCCTGCGATTTCCTGGCCGAGCGGATTGTGGCTGAGCTAACTGCGTGAGCCGGCTTCGATAACCTTCGCGTGACTGATCGGGAAATCGCTCGCTTTTGAAACAACGGCGGCTAGTTCGGTGAATCTCAGGGCGCAAGTTCAGCCCGAGCGCGACGGGCCTGCCAAGCTTCGTAAAGGCCCCGCTCGCCCGTTGGCCTGGACGGATGCAGTTGCAGTTCACCGTCCGCCGGCGCGCGACGCATTTCGGCATACAAGGCGGCGGTCGACATACCGAAAGGCTCGCCATCTTCGTTGGAATACGCAAAGTACGCCGTGCGAATGCCGCAGCGGCGCATGGCGGCAAAACACATCGGGCACGGATGGCCGCTGGCGTACATCACCGCACCGCGCAAGTCGGGCGTGGCCAGCGCCTGGCTTGCCTGGCGGATGGCCTGCATTTCGGCATGCGCTGTGGGGTCATTGGTGGCGAGCACCTCGTTCACGGCACGGGCCACGATCTTGCCGTCGCGCACCAACACAGCCCCAAACGGCAGCCCGCCGGCGCTGACGTTATCGCACGCAAGCTCCACTGCCTCACGCATGTATGGCTCATCGGACATCGGGTTCTCCGCAGACGAAATTGCGGGTCGATTATGGTTGCGCCCCTAAACATGTTGAAATTAAATAATGGAATGAGATTCAGTGGGTTTTCAAATGATTGATCTTGTGTTGCTGCGCAGCTTTGTCACGGTGGTCGATACAGGCAACTTCACGCGTGCGGCCGAGCATTTGCACTTGACGCAATCGACTGTCAGCCAGCAGATCCTGCGGCTCGAGCAGCAGTTGGACTGCCGCCTGCTTGACCGCAGCCAACGCCAGGTGTTGCCGACGGAAGAAGGCGACCGCCTGCTTGGCTACGCACGCCGTCTGCTGCGCCTGGCCAACGAAGCGAGCGAGGCGCTCAGCCCCGAACACACCGGCGGCGTGCTGCGCCTGGGCGTGCCGGAAGACCTCGGCAGCGGCGCGCTGATGCCGCTCATTGCCAGCTTTGCGCGCGAGCGCCCGCGCCTGCGTCTGGAAGTAGAAAGCGGCCTCTCCCACCACCTGCTGCGCCTGTACCGCAATGGCGATCTCGACATGCTGCTCGTCAAGCAATGGGGCACCGATAGCGATTGCCATGCGCGCTGGGCTGAACCAGTTTGCTGGATCGACAGCGCCGAGCGGCCGCACACGCTGCCGCTCGGGCCGTCGCAACCTGCGTTGCCGCTGGTGGTGTTTCCGGTGGGCGCGCTGTATCGGCAGGAGATGCTGCACGCGCTGGAATCGATCGGCCAGCCGTGGCGTATCACGTATTCAAGCCCGAGCCTGGCGAGCCTGTGTGCGGCTGTCAGCGCGGGGCTGGGCGTGAGCCTGCTGCCGGCCAGCACCGTGCAGGCCCGACATCGCGTGCTCGGCGCTGCCGATGGTTTTCCGGAGATCGGCGGGCTGGAGCTGGCGCTTTTTGCGCGACCCGACCTCGACAGCGCGGGGCGCGCGTTGCGCGATCGCCTTGTCGACATGTGCTCCGCGCGCGCGCAGGTGCTGCAGTCCGCGGCCGGCTGAGCGCCAAAGCGCCCAAGAAAAAAGCCGGACCCGCTGATCGCGAAGTCCGGCTTTGTACAGCGTGGTTCAGCCTGGATCAGGCCTCAAGCAGCTTCGGCCAGCGGCACGCGGATCAGATGATCGAACGCCGACAGTGCGGCCTTCGCGCCATCGCCGGTGGCGATGATGATCTGCTTGTACGGTGTCGTGGTCGCATCGCCTGCGGCAAACACACCTTCCGCACTGGTCTGGCCACGCGCATCGACGACGATCTCGCCAAAGCGGTTGCGCTCGAGCGCGCCATCCAGCCATTCGGTGTTGGGCACCAGGCCGATCTGCACGAACACGCCTTCGAGCGCGACCGTGTGCTCGACGCCATCCACGCGGCTCTTGTAGCGCAGGCCGTTGACCTTCTGGCCGTCACCGGTGATCTCGGTGGTCTGCGCGTTGGTCACGATGGTCGCGTTCGGCAGGCTTTGCAGCTTGCGCACCAGCACCGCATCGGCCTTCAGCTCGCTGGCGAATTCCAGCAGCGTGACGTGGCTCACGAGGCCGGCCAGGTCGATGGCCGCTTCCACACCCGAGTTGCCACCGCCGATCACGGCCACGCGCTTGCCCTTGAACAGCGGGCCATCGCAGTGCGGGCAATAGGCCACGCCCTTGTTCTTGTATTCCTGCTCGCCCGGCACGTTCACGTTGCGCCAGCGGGCGCCGGTCGACAGGATGACCGAGCGGCCCTTGAGCACCGCGCCGTTGGCCAGCGTCACCTCGGCAAAGCCGCCCGGCTCGTCCGCCGGCGTGAGCTTGACCGCGCGCTGCGTGTTCATGATGTCGACCTCGTACTGGCGCACGTGCTGCTCCAGCGCGGCGGCAAACTTCGGCCCTTCGGTCTCCTGCACGGAG
Organism: Ralstonia sp. GX3-BWBA; assembly: GCF_003290055.1. Classification (NCBI taxonomy): domain Bacteria; kingdom Pseudomonadati; phylum Pseudomonadota; class Betaproteobacteria; order Burkholderiales; family Burkholderiaceae; genus Ralstonia; species Ralstonia sp. GX3-BWBA. Next base: position 312,015 of record NZ_QMKS01000024.1, read on the forward strand.
ATGAAGTTTTCAATGCCCAGCGTGTCGAGCACCTGACCGCCAAAACGCTCAGCCACCACGCCGGTGCGAACGCCCTTGCGCGCCGCGTACACGGCAGCCGCCGCACCTGCCGGGCCACCGCCGACGATCAGCACGTCAAACGCTTCCTTGGCGGCAAGCTTTTCAGCGTCCCGTGCGGCAGCGCCGGTGTCGATCTTGGCGAGGATTTCTTCCACGCCCATGCGGCCCGTGCCGAAGGTCTCGCCGTTCAGGAACACGGTCGGCACGGCCATGATCTGGCGCGCCTCGATTTCGCCCTGATACAGCGCGCCGTCAATGGCGACGTGCTGGATGCGCGGGTTGATCACGGACATCACGTTCAGCGCCTGGACCACATCCGGGCAGTTCTGGCACGTGAGCGACATGTAGGTCTCGAAGCGGAAATCCCCTTCGATATTGCGAATCTGTTCGATGACGTCGGCTTCGAGCTTGGGCGCATAGCCGCCCACTTGCAGCAGCGCCAGCACGAGAGAGGTGAACTCGTGACCGGTCGGGATGGCGGCAAAACGCACGCTCACATCGGCGCCGGTGCGACGGATCAGGAACGACGGCGCACGCTCGGCGGCGTCACGTTGTTCGGTCAGCACGATCATGCTGGACTGCTCGGCCACGTCGCGCAGCAGGTCGATCATGTCGCGGGAGCCCTCGCTGTCATCGACGTTGGCAATCAGCTCAATGGGCTGCACGAGGCGTTCGAGGTAGGCCTTCAGTTGGGCCTTGACATCAGCATCCAGCATGACGACTTCCTTTGTATTCGTTGAATCCGTGTCCGGACAAATCAGTGGGCGCGGCACATGCCTGCGCCCTTAAGCAAACGGCCGGCAGAGCCGGCCGTTTTTTCCGCTGCATTTCTGCAGCAACAGCCTTTACAACTTAGATCTTGCCGACCAGGTCGAGCGACGGCTTGATCGTCTTGGCGCCTTCGTTCCACTTGGCCGGGCACACGTTGCCCGGGTTGTTGGCGACGAACTGGGCAGCCTTGAGCTTGCGCAGGGTTTCCTTCACGTCACGGGCAATGGCGTTGTCGTGCACTTCCATCGTCTTGATCACGCCTTGCGGGTCGATCACGAACGTGCCGCGCAGTGCCAGGCCTTCTTCCGGAATGTGCACGCCGAAGGCGTTGGTCAGTTGGTGCGTCGGGTCACCCACCAGCGGGAACTGGGCCTTGCCCACGGCCGGCGACGTTTCGTGCCACACCTTGTGCGAGAAGTGCGTGTCGGTCGTGACGATGTAGACCTCGGCGCCAGCCTTCTGGAATTCTGCGTAGTTGTCCGCTGCGTCTTCCACTTCGGTCGGGCAGTTGAAGGTGAATGCGGCCGGCATGAAGATCAGCACGGACCACTTGCCCTTGAGCGACTCATCCGTGACTTCGATGAACTTGCCGTTGTGGAACGCTTGGGCCTTGAACGGTTGGACTTGAGTATTGATCAGCGACATAGTGGTTTTCGGTTGGGTTGCTTGGTTGACAACGGAGTGGATCGTATCGTCGATCGATGCATTGCACAAGTTGATTGATATGATTTTATCGATTGTTTTTTTCTATCACATGGGCAGCCGAGCGCCTACGGCCTGAGGCGCCATCCGTCCTAAGCGGGCACCTGCGTGCATAGACGAAATTACATAGCGCACCCGCAGGTTGCACACCCCGCACGTGCTCTCGCAACGCGCACATCACGTACAGCCAAGGCGGGGCGGGCCAAGACTACAGCCTTGTCAGCGTCTGTCTGACTGGCATAGGTCTTGCGCGAAGAGGTCGATCGAAAACCTCCGCCGCGCATCGGCGCCGTCCACTGCTCATGCAGCTGGCTCACGGCCCGGCAGGCAAATTCCTCCGGGAGCATGACCTTGTCGCTGAACGTTCTCTTTGTCGCTTCTGAAGCTGTGCCGCTGGCCAAGACCGGCGGGCTTGGAGATATGGTCGGGGCCTGCGCAAACGCATTGCGGCGCGCCGGCATGAAAGTGACGGTGATGCTGCCGGGCTATCCCGACGCCATCACGCAGTTGCAGCACACGCGCACCGTGTGCGAATGGACCGACCTGCCGGGCGGCCGCGCCCGCCTGCTGAGTGGCCGCATGGGCGTCCAGGGCATCCCCGTGCTCCTGTTCGACGCGCCGGCGCTGTTCGCACGGCCCGGCAACCCTTACCTCGATGACCACGGCGAGCCCTACGAAGACAACGCGCTGCGCTTTGCGGCGTTCAGCCAGGCCGCAGCACGCGTTTCCGGCGGTGTGCCCGGGGTGCATCGCTTTGACATCGTGCAGGCGCATGACTGGCATGCGGGGCTGGTGCCGCTGTTCGTCAAGCGTGCGCAAGTGCCGGTGAAGACCGTCTTCACGATCCATAACCTCGCGTTCCAGGGCAATTTCCCGATGCACGTGGTGCCGGACATTGGCGTGCCGCCCGATGCGGCGCACGAAGCCGAATTCTGGGGCCAGTTCAGCTTCCTGAAGGCCGGCCTGCTGTGGGCCGATCGCATCACCACTGTAAGCCACGCGTATGCGCGCGAAATCCTGACCGACACCGCGGGTTGCGGCATGCAGGACCTGCTGCGCGCACGTCAGCAAGACCTCGTCGCCATCCTCAACGGCATCGACAACGACGTGTGGAACCCGTCGAAAGACCCGCTGCTTCCGCAGCCGTTTGTTGCGGCCAACCTGAGCGGCAAGCACACCGCCAAGCGCGTACTGCAGCAGCGCTTCGGGCTGCCGGAAGACGCCAAGGCGCCACTGCTGGCCGTGGGCAGCCGCCTGACGCATCAGAAGATGGCCGACGTGACGTTGCAGGCGCTGCCCCAGTTGCTGGAATCCAACCCGCAATTGCAGGTTGCCGTGCTCGGCTGCGGTGAACACGCCTACGAGACCGGCATGGCCGAACTGGCAGCACGCTATCCGCGCCAGGTGGCCACGAAGATCGGCTACACCGAGGCCTATGCCCACCTGCTGCACGCCGGCGCCGACATCCTGCTGCATGGCAGCCGCTTCGAGCCGTGCGGCCTGACGCCGCTCTATTCGATGCGTTACGGCACGGTGCCGGTCGCGTCGCGCGTGGGGGGGCTGATGGACACGATCACCGACCACGGTTCGCCCGAAGCTGCGTTGCACGGCGCGACGGGCTTCCTGTTCGACGGCGACACCGCCGACGCCATGGTGGCCGCGGTGGAGCGTGCGCTGCGCGTCTTCGCCCAGCCGCAGGCGTGGCGCATCCTGCAATACAACGGCATGACGACCGACTTCGGCTGGTCGCAGGCCTCACGCGAATACATCGCGCTGTACCGCAACCTCGTGCCGGCCGCCACGCCCATGCCTGCCGTGGCGCTTGCACAGACGCCCGTCGCACCCGACGCGCTGCATACGCCCCGACCCGACCAACCTGTGCGTACGCCGGCGCGGCGACGCTCGACGGCACTGTCCGACGAGATCCGAGCGCACGCGGTGGCGCGCGCCGCCAGTGCCGAGAAGATCCGTGCCTGACCGCGCCTGACGCCCTGCCCCGCTTTCACGCATGCCCGAGACCAAGTCGCCCAAGCCCGCCACTCCACGTAAAACCACGGCCGCACTCAACGCGGCCAAGCCACCCGGCAGCACAGCCAAATCGGTGACCAGGCCGGCTGAAATGCCGAGCGCGGCACCGCCCACCAAGGCAGCGTCCCCATACGCCCCGGCCATCTGCTACGTGCATCCGCTGCAACTGGGCAGGCTCGACCGATGGGACGGCGTGCTCGATCGCATCGCCTCGTTGGGTTTCGATCATGTGTTGATGGCGCCGCCATTTGCGGTGGGTGCCGCCGGCAACGTCTTCGTCACCCGCGACCATGCGCAATTGCATACGGCGCTGGGCGGCGGGCAGGCTGACGCAGCCCTCGCCAGGCTTGCCGAAGGCTGCCGCTCGCGCGGGCTTACGTTGCTGCTCGATCTGGTGATCGACCGCGTGGCGGTGGATGCGCCCCTGCGCGCCGACCATCCCGACTGGTTCGCCAGCCACGCCGAAGACGGCGACGCGCTGGACCCACGCCTGCCGCCCTCGCACCTTGAAGTGGCGTCCTTCCGGCACGACGACCCGCGCAGCGCAGATGCCATCCTCACGTGGTGGGCTCAGCAACTGCGCGCCTGGGCCGCGTTGGGCATCGGCGGGTTCCGCTGTGAAGCGCCCGCCCGCCTTCCTGCAGACCGCTGGCGCGCGTTGATTGCCGACGTGCGCAAAGACGCCGGCGCCGTGCGATTCCTGGCGTGGACGCCCGGCATGGACGGCGCTGCGGTCGATGCGCTGGCAGGTGCCGGCTTTGACGCGACATTCTCATCGCTGCGCTGGTGGGATTTCCGCGCCGGCTGGATGGTGGAAGAGCACGCACGCTTGGCGGCTGTGGCCCCGCCCATCGCCACGGTGGAAGCGCCGTTCGGCACGCGCTACGGCCAGGCCTTTGGCGACGCGATGGTCCGTGAGCGCGCCTATCGCCGTCTCCTGCACGTGGCAGACACGCTCGATGCCGGCTGGCTGATGCCGCTGGGCTTCGAACGCGGCGCGCTGCTGCCGATGCTGGCTGAGCGCGGAGACCCATCCGACCAGCAATGGATCGATGCCCATGCCGCGTTCGACCTGAGCGACGCCGTGCGCGATGTGAACGCCACCATCCGCGCCGCGCGCGAGACGAACACCGTAGCGCCGCACGCCGAACTGCGCGTGCTGACCGGCCCCGACGCACCCGCCACCGCCCTGCTGCGCGCCGATGGCCCTGACCTGCGGGCCGGCGATGCCGCCACGCTGACCGTCATCAACCCCGATCTGCACATGGGCGTATCGGTGCATGCCGATCACTTCCTGCCCGGCGTGGCCGGCGGCTTTACGCGCGGTGTGGCGCTCGACCTGCTGACCGAACCCGTTGGCAGTTGCGACGACACGCTGCGTGCCAATGCACGGCCCTTGGCCGAGATCGACCTGCTGCCCGGCGACGTGCAGGTCTGGCGCGTGTTCCGCAATGCCCCGGTGCGCACTCCCGCAGCGGGCAAACCCGCCAAGAGCCACCGCGCCAAGGCCGGCGAAGCGAAAGAACCAGTGAACGCCGCCATTGCGTCGCCGCGCATCGGCATCGAGCAGGTGCAGCCCTCCGTTGAAGACGGCCGCTTTGCCGTGAAGCGCCTGGTGGGCGACGACATCATCATCGAGGCCGATGTGCTGATGGACGGGCACGACAAGTTGGCCGTGCACCTGCTGTGGCGCGCGCAAGATGAAGACGCCTGGCAGCACGTACCGATGGTGCCCCTGGGCAACGACCGCTGGCGCGGAGCATTCCGGCCCGAACGGTTGGGGCGGCACGCCTATGCCGTGGCCGCGTGGCGCGATGCGTTCGGCACCTACCGGTCTGAACTGGAGAAGAAGCACACCGCCGGCGTGGACGTGACGCTGGAGCTGGAAGAAGGCGCGCGGCTCGTTGCACAGGCTGCCGAACATGCGCCCAAGGACGCACCGGTCGACGCGTTGCACAAGCTTGCCCACCTGTTGGCCGAGGCCGACCACGCGCACCGTCTCAAGCTGCTGCTGGACCCTGTAACCGCCCACGTGATGGCGCAGGCCTCGCACTACCGGCCGTTCTACGTGGAAAGCGTGGCGTATCCGCTGGACGTGGAACGCGGTGGCGCGGCGTTCGCGAGCTGGTACGAGCTGTTCCCCCGCTCGGCATCGGATGACGAACAGCGGCACGGCACGTTTGACGATGTGATCCGCCGCCTGGGCGCCATTCGCGGCATGGGCTTCGACGTGCTGTACTTCCCGCCCATCCACCCGATCGGGCGCACCAACCGCAAGGGCCGCAACAACAGCCTGCACGCAGAGGCCGACGACCCAGGCAGCCCATACGCCATTGGCGCTGCCGAAGGCGGGCACGACGCTATCCACCCGCAGCTCGGCACGCTGGAAGATTTCCGCCGACTGGTGCGCGCCGCGCGTGAGAAAGGCCTGGAACTGGCGCTCGACTTTGCCATTCAATGCTCGCCCGACCACCCCTGGCTGCGCGAGCACCCCGGCTGGTTTGCATGGCGCCCCGACGGCAGCATCAAATACGCCGAGAACCCGCCCAAGAAGTACGAAGACATCGTCAACGTCGACTTCTACGCCGACGACGCCAAACCCGGCCTGTGGACCGCACTGCGCGATGTGGTGATGTTCTGGGCCGACGAGGGTGTGCGCCTGTTCCGCGTCGACAATCCGCACACCAAGCCGCTGCCGTTCTGGGAATGGATGATCGGCGAGGTGCGTGCGCGCTATCCGGATACGGTGTTCCTGTCGGAAGCCTTCACGCGCCCCAAGGTGATGTACCGGCTGGCGAAGGTAGGGTTCTCGCAGTCGTACACATACTTCACGTGGCGGCATACCAAGCAGGAATTCATCGATTACCTGACCGAGCTGACGCGCACGCCGGTGCGTGAATATTTCCGCCCGCACTTCTTCGTCAACACGCCGGACATCAACCCGGTGTTCCTGCAGACCTCGGGCCGGCCGGGCTTTTTGATTCGTGCGGCGCTGGCGGCCACGCTGTCTGGCCTGTGGGGCGTCTATAACGGGTTCGAGCTGTGCGAAGGCGCGCCGGTGCCGGGCAAGGAGGAGTACCTCGACTCAGAGAAGTACCAACTGCGCGCGTGGGACCACAACCGCCCCGGCAACATTGTCAAAGAGATTGCGCTGCTCAACCGCATCCGCCGGGCCAATCCGGCGCTGCACTCGCACCTGGGCGTGACGTTCCAGCCGGCCTCGGGCGAGCACATCCTGTTCTTCAGCAAATCGACGCCGCCCGTGGTGCCGGCGCAGGTGGGAACCTCGCCGGCCGAATTGGCCAACGCCCTGCCGTCAGACCGCTTTGGCGACAACACGGTGTTCGTGGCCATCAACCTCGACCCGCACCACGCGCACGAATCCGATATCGAACTGCCATTGTGGCAATGGGGCCTGCCTGACCACGGCGCGCTGATGGCCGAGAACCTGGCGAGTGATGGGGCGGCACAGCGCACCGTGTGGCGCGGCAAGTGGCAGCACATCCGTCTTGAACCCGAGCAGCCGTTTGCCATCTGGCGCGTGCGCCCGGCCCTGCCATCGGAGGAACAACCGTCATGACGCGCAATCCGACCACGCTGCTGGTAGACGACGCGCTCTGGTACAAGGACGCCGTCATCTATCAGCTGCATGTCAAATCGTTCTGCGATTCCGACAACGACGGCGTCGGGGATTTCCCCGGGTTGATCTCCAAACTCGACTACATCGCCGAGCTTGGGGTGGACGTCATCTGGCTGCTACCGTTCTATCCGTCGCCGCGCCGTGACGACGGCTACGATATCGCCGAATACCGCGGCGTGCACCCCGATTACGGCAGCATGGCCGACGCGCGCCGCTTCATTGCCGAAGCGCATGCGCGGGGCCTGCGCGTGATCACGGAACTCGTCATCAACCACACGTCGGATCAGCACCCGTGGTTTCAGCGTGCGCGACGCGCCAAGCCGGGTTCTGCGCTGCGCGACTTCTATGTGTGGTCCGACAACGACAAGAAGTACGCCGGCACGCGCATCATCTTCATCGATACCGAGCCGTCCAACTGGACGTGGGACCCGGTGGCCAAGGCGTATTACTGGCACCGTTTCTATTCGCACCAGCCCGATCTCAACTTCGACAACCCGCGCGTGCTCAAAGCTGTGATCGGCGTGATGAAGTTCTGGCTGAACCTGGGCGTGGACGGCCTGCGCCTTGACGCCGTGCCTTACCTCGTCGAGCGCGAAGGCACCTCGAACGAGAACCTGCCCGAGACACACGAAGTGCTGCGCAAGATTCGCGCGGCCATGGATGGGGAATTCAAGAACCGCCTGCTGCTGGCAGAAGCCAACCAGTGGCCCGAAGACACGCAGGAATATTTCGGCGCCGGCGACGAATGCCACATGGCGTTCCACTTCCCGCTGATGCCGCGCATGTACATGGCGATTGCGCGCGAAGACCGCTTCCCGATCACCGACATCATGCGTCAGACGCCGGAGGTGCCCAGCGGCTGCCAATGGGCCATCTTCCTGCGTAATCACGACGAACTGACGCTCGAAATGGTGACCGACGCCGAGCGCGATTACCTCTGGGAGGTCTACGCCAGTGACCGCCGCGCGCGCCTGAACCTCGGCATCCGCCGCCGCTTGGCACCGCTGCTGGAACGCGATCGCCGCCGTGTCGAGTTGATGAACAGCCTGCTGTTTTCGATGCCCGGCACGCCCGTCATGTATTACGGCGACGAAATCGGCATGGGCGACAACATCCACCTGGGCGACCGCGACGGCGTACGCACACCGATGCAGTGGTCACCCGACCGCAACGGCGGGTTCTCCCGTGCCGACCCTGAACAGCTCGTGCTGCCCGCCATCATGGGCTCGCTGTACGGCTATGAATCGGTGAACGTGGAAGCGCAGAGCCGCGACGCGCATTCGCTGCTGAACTGGACGCGCCGGCTGCTTGCCACACGCAAGCGGCATCGCGTGTTTGGGCGTGGTTCCATCCAGTTTCTGCAGCCGTCCAACCGCAAGGTGCTGGCGTATATCCGCGCGCTGGAAGGCGAAGCGCCCATCCTGTGCGTGGCCAATCTCTCCCGTGCCTCGCAGGCCGTGGAGCTGGACCTGTCCGCCTTTGCGCAGCGCGTGCCGGTGGAGCTGATTGGCGGGACGGCGTTTCCGCCGATCGGCCAGTTGTCGTATCTGCTCACGCTGCCGCCCTACGCGTTCTATTGGCTGGAGCTGCGCGAGAACGAGCCGGGCCCGAGCTGGTCGCAACCTGCCGCCGAGCAGTTGCCGGAGTTCACGACGCTGGTGCTGCGCGCGGGGCTGGATGCGCTGGCCGACACACGCCAGCGCGAGGCGCATCGCCAGTTGATCGAACGCGAAATCCTGCCGACCTATCTGCCCAAGCGCCGCTGGTTTGCCGCCAAGGACAGCGTGCTGCGTAGCGCGAAGTTTGCCTGGGGCGCGACCGTGCCGGTGGATGCCGCATCCACCAACCGCCCGCTGGCCGGGGCGACGCGGCCAGAGGTGTTCTTCAACGAAGTGGCCGTCACGCTGGGCAGCCCCGACGGCAGCGAGCGCGTCGAACGCTACCTGCTGCCGCTTTCCATCGCGTGGGAATCGGCCACGCTACCGGCACTGCCGATTCAGCTCGCCCTGGCTCGCGTGCGGCGCGGCCGCCATGTCGGCTACCTGACCGACGCCTTCACCACCGAGACCTTCGCCCGCGCGCTGCTCACCAACCTCGTGCGCGGCGCCACGCTGGAAGCCAATGACGGCACCGTGCGGTTCGAGCCCGAACCGAACATCGCGGAGCTGGCGGAACCTGCCGTGCCGCCTGAAGCCGGCAGCACACGGCCTGCACCGCTACCGCTGGCGCCCGACACACCCGTCCAATGGCTGGCTGCCGAGCAGTCGAACAGCTCGCTGGTGATTGGCGAGTCGGTCATCGTCAAACTCATCCGTCGTATCGCAGCGGGCATCCACCCCGAGGTGGAGATGACGCGCCACCTCACGCGCGTCGGCTATGCCAACACGGCGGCGCTGATTGGTGAGATCTCTCACCACGCTGCCGACGGCGAACGTGCCACGCTGGCCGTCATGCAGAGCTTCGTTCCCAACCAGGGCGATGCCTGGACATGGGCGCTGGACTACCTGCGACGCACCATCGACGAACTGGCTGTGCAGATGGAAGGCGTGACCTCGGGCGATGGTGAATCGTCCCCCGTGGCCGTCTCGGAAGCGCGCATGGATACCGACGAGGCATTGGCCGGCTACGTCAACTTTATCGGCGTGATTGGCACACGGCTGGGCGAACTGCATGCCGCGCTGGCCGCGCCCACCGAAGACCCGAACTTCGGCGTGCGCATTGCTGATACCGACGATGCCGCCTACTGGACCACCCGCGTGAGCGAACAGCTCAATCGGGCGCACGACTACCTGACGGCATGGCAACGGCAAAACCCCGACAGCCCACGGCAACCCGACGTGCAATGGCTGCTGTCGCAACACCAGGCGTTGCTCGACGCCGCGCGCATGCATGCCGAAGACGGCCTGGGCGCCACGCTCTCGCGCATCCATGGCGATTTCCACCTCGGCCAGGTGCTGGTGGCGCAGGGCGATGCCTACTTGATCGATTTTGAAGGCGAGCCCTCGCGCTCCGTGGAAGAGCGCCGACGCAAGACGAGCCCACTGCGCGACGTGGCCGGACTGATGCGCTCGCTCGACTACGTGGTGGGCGCCATGCGCCAAGGCCCCGAACACGTGGCCGGCCCCGCGCAGGAGCGCCGCAACGTCCTGCTAGAGCGGTTCCGCGCGGCGTCCACCGAACGCTTCCTGGAGGCGTATGCCGCTGCGATTCGCGGGCCCGATCTGAACGCGCTGGATCAGCCCGTGGTCGACTTTCACCTGCTCGATCTTTTCCTGCTGGAAAAGGCCGCGTACGAGGTCAACTACGAAGCGTCCAACCGCCCGACCTGGCTACCGATTCCACTGGAAGGCTTCACGCGCGTGGCACGCCGCCTGCTGCAGGCAGAGCCACCATCACCTGCTGCAGAAGACTCGACGGGAGGCCCACCGTGACCGCACTCGACTTTGCCTCTCCAACCAAAACCACCGCCGCCCCCGAGGCGCCGATCGTGCTACCAGCCGGTGTGGACCAGATGCGCCTCGATGCGCTCACGCATGGCCGCCTGGGCGATCCGTTTGCCGTGCTGGGGCCGCATCGCGTGGACACTGACGACGGCGCACGCTGGGTGGTGCGCGCGTTCTATCCCGGTGCGCGCCGTGTGCAGGCCATCGATGCACGCGGCCAGATCATTGCCGAGATGACGCCGGTAGGCCGCACTGGACTGTTCCACGGCCCACTGCGCGCCGATGCGCAAGACGTGTACGGCCACCCGGACCTTTATCGCCTGCGCATCATCTGGCCCGCGGGCACCGGTCATGAAGCCGTGCAGGAAACCGAAGACCCGTACGCCTTCGGCCTGCTGCTGGGGGATCTGGACCTGCACCTGCTCAACGAAGGCACGCATTGGGCGCTGGCAAACTGCCTGGGCGCGCAGGCCATGCGCATCGACGGCATCAGCGGCGTGCGCTTTGCGGTGTGGGCACCGAATGCGCAGCGCGTGTCGGTTGTGGGCGACTTCAACCAATGGGACGGCCGCCGACAACCCATGCGCCTGCGCCACCAGGCCGGTGTGTGGGAACTGTTCCTGCCCAGTGGCTTGGGCGTCGGCCCCGGCACGCGCTACAAGTTCGAGCTGATCGGCGCTGACGGACACCTGATGGTCAAGGCCGACCCCGCCGCCCGCCAGACTGAACCGCCGCCCGCCACCGCATCGGTGGTGGCCGACCCGGCGCCGCTGCGCTGGAGCGATGACGACTGGATGCAAACGCGCGCCGAACGCCAGAAGCCCGACGCGCCCATCAGCATCTATGAAGTGCATGCCGGCTCGTGGTTGCGCGATCTGGAAGACGGCGGCCGCAACCTGCATTGGGATGAGCTGGCTGACCGGCTGATTCCTTACGTTACGGCACTCGGCTTCACGCACATCGAACTGCTACCCGTAGCGGAACATCCGTTCGGCGGCAGTTGGGGATATCAACCACTCGGGCTGTTCGCGCCGTCCGCGCGCTTTGGCTCGCCCGAGGCGTTTGCGCGCTTTGTTGATCGCTGTCATCAGGCAGGCCTGGGCGTCATCGTCGACTGGGTGCCCGCGCACTTCCCAACCGACGCACACGGGCTGGCGCAGTTTGACGGCACCGCGCTGTACGAACACCAGGACCCGCGCGAAGGCTTCCATCAGGACTGGAACACGCTCATCTACAACTTTGGCCGCAACGAAGTGCGCGGCTTCCTCATCGCCAGCGCGCTGGAATGGCTGGAGCGCTTTCACATCGACGGCCTGCGCGTGGATGCCGTGGCGTCGATGCTCTATCGTGACTACTCGCGCCGTGCCGGCGAATGGGTGCCAAACCACTATGGCGGCCGCGAAAACCTTGAAGCCGTGGCGTTCCTGCAGCAGATGAACACCGTGGTGCACGAGCGATGCCCCGGCGCCATCACCATCGCCGAAGAATCGACTGCGTGGCCCGGCGTGACCGCCCCCGTGGAATTCAACGGCCTGGGCTTCGACTACAAGTGGAACATGGGCTGGATGCACGACACGCTGCACTACATGCAGCGCGACCCGGTGTACCGGCAGCACCATCACGACGGCATGACGTTCGGGCTGGTGTACGCGTTCTCCGAGCATTTCATCCTCCCGATCTCGCACGACGAGGTCGTGCACGGCAAGGGTTCGCTGCTGGGCAAGATGCCCGGCGATGAATGGCAGCGGCTGGCGAACCTGCGCGCCTATCTGGCGTTCATGTGGACGCATCCGGGCAAGAAGCTGCTGTTCATGGGCTGCGAGTTTGGACAAGTAGGCGAATGGAACCACGATGCATCGCCCGAATGGCACCTGCTCGATGACCCGCGGCACCGGGGCGTGCAGCGGCTCGTGCATGACCTGAATGCGCTGTACCGGAGTGAGCGCTCATTGCATGCGCGCGACACCGCACCCGAGGGATTCAACTGGGTGATCGGCGACGACCGCACCAACAGCGTGTTTGCGTTCCTGCGGCTGGATGGCGACGGGCGGCCGATGCTGGTGGTGGCAAACATGACGCCGGTGCCGCGCGAGGGATATCGCATTGGTGTGCCGCCCGCCGATGGCGCCACGCACTGGCAAGAGGTGCTGAACACAGACGCCGCCGTGTATGGCGGCAGCGATCTCGGGAACGGTGGCGCGGTGGATGTGGACCACGTGGCTGCACATGGGCAGGGGCAGTCGTTGGTGTTGAGGCTGCCGCCGTTGGGGGTTGTGGTTTTGAAGGTTTGAGTTTTTTGCTGGTGGTGCATCCCTTGTTTCATCCCCTGCCGGGGCTGACTCACTTTCTTTGTCTTGCCAAAGAAAGTAAGCAAAGAAAGGCGCACCCAAGATGGCGACCCATTCCTTGAATTTTCATAACCGGACGGAGACGGGGAAAACTCGCTTCGCTCAGACAGTTCCCCGTCTTTTTTCCGCCCGCTTACGAAAATTCAAGGCGCCATCTAGGGCAAAAACGGCCAACGCGGCGGAGCACTAAGGTAAGCGACAAAGCCGGGGCGCTGCTCGGCGAACTGATGGATAGAGAACGTATTGCGCCTGCAATCGATGGTTTGCTTTTTCTGCCCTTGATGGCGCCTTGGATTTTTGTTGCGGGGAGGATCAAGAAGGGAGGCCTGTCTGAGCGCAGCGAGTTTGCCTCCCTTCCCTCCCCGCGACACAAATCCAAGGAGTGGGTCGCCATCTCGGGCGCGCCTTTCTTTTGCTTACTTTTCTTTGGCAAGACAAAGAAAAGTGAGTCGGCCCCGGCAGGGGGCGAAAGGGAGGCAAACCACCAACGCAAAGACAACTCTGAAACCAACGAACTGATGCTCCGCTTCCCCAAGACCCTTGCCCCCGGCAAACCCTTCCCCCTAGGCGCCCAATGGGACGGCCTGGGCATCAACTTCGCTGTCTTCTCCGCCAACGCCAGCAAGATCGAACTCTGCATCTTCGATCCGGCCGGCCGCAAGGAACTGACCCGCTTCGCACTGCCCGAATGCACCGATGAGGTCTGGCATGGCTACCTGCCCGGCGTGGAAGCCGGCCTCGTCTACGGCTACCGCGCCTACGGCCCGTGGGAGCCGCAGCATGGCCATCGCTTCAACCCCCACAAGCTGCTGCTCGACCCCTACGCCCGCCGGCTGGCAGGCGCGCTGCGCTGGTCCGATGCGCTGTTCGGCTATCGGCTGAACTCCAATCGTGGCGACCTCTCATTCGACCGCCGCGACAGCGCCCCCGCCATGCCCAAGGCCGTTGTCACCGACGAGTCGTTCAACTGGGGCAACGACATACGCCCCAACACGCCGTGGTCGCGCACGGTCATCTATGAAGGACATGTGCGTGGGATGTCGATGCTGCGCGAAGACTTGCTGCCGCCTGAGCGCGGCACCTTCAGCGCGCTGGGCGACAGCGTCTTCATCGAGCGCCTGCAGCGGCTGGGCATCACCGCCATCGAGCTGCTGCCCATTCACGCCTTCCTGCAAGACCAGTTCCTGGTAGAGCGCGGCCTGCGCAACTACTGGGGCTACAACACACTGTGCTTCTTTGCGCCGGAGCCGTCGTACCTGTCGGCGCCATCGCTGCATGAGCTGAAGGTGGCGATCCGGCGGCTGCATGCGGCTGGCATCGAGGTGCTGCTCGATGTGGTCTACAACCACACGTGTGAAGGCAGCGAACTGGGGCCGACGCTATCGTTCCGCGGGCTGGACAACGCGAGCTACTACCGTCTCGTGCCGGGCCAGGAGCGCTACTACATCAACGACACCGGCTGCGGCAACACACTCAACCTGTCGCACCCGCGCGTGCTGCAGATGGTGATGGATTCGCTGCGCTACTGGGTCAACGCCTTCCATGTGGATGGCTTCCGTTTTGACCTGGGCGTCACGCTCGGGCGCGAGGGCAACGGCTTCGATCCGGGCTCCGGCTTCTTCGATGCCATACGCCAGGACCCGGTGCTCTCCACCGTCAAGCTCATCGCAGAGCCCTGGGACGTGGGCCCCGATGGATATCAGGTCGGCAACCATCCGCCCGGCTTTGCCGAATGGAACGACCGATTTCGCGATGGCATCCGCCGCTTCTGGCGTGGCGATTCCGGACAGCGCCCAGACCTTGCCGCGCGCCTGACCGGCAGTGGCGACCTCTTCGACCGCCGCCACCGCCGGCCCTGGGCGTCGGTCAACTACGTGGCCTCGCACGACGGCTTCACGCTGCACGACCTCGTGAGCTACGCCGACAAGCACAACGAGGCCAACGGCGAAGACAACCGCGACGGCCACAACGACAACTGCAGCGCCAACTGGGGCACGGAAGGCCCCACCGACGACACCGCCATCCAAGCCCTGCGTGAACGCGTGACACGCGCGCTGCTGGCCACGGTGTTCTTCTCCAACGGCACGCCGATGCTGCTGGCGGGCGACGAGTTCGGCCGCACGCAAGACGGCAACAACAATGCCTACTGCCAAGACAACGCGCTGTCCTGGCTCGATTGGTCGTTGCTGGAGAAAGACCCGGGGCAGGCGCTCGCGCGCTATACGGCACGGCTGATCGCGTTGCGCAAGGAAAGCCCCGCGCTGCGCTGGCCGCATTACGTGCACGGCAACACCGAGATCCTGCCCGGCGTGCCGGACATCGCCTGGTTTGATGAGCGCGGTCAGGTGCTCTCGCCCGACGCGTGGAACGACAGCGAGGCACGTGCGTTGGCGCTGCGTCGCGCATGTGTCGAGACCATCGACGGCGAAGCGCGTCCGCATGTGGCACTGCTGCTCATCAACGGCGCCGCCACGGACCTGACCTTCACGCTGCCCGAGCCGGCCATGGATTGGCAAATCGCCATCGATAGCGCAGCACCAGAGCAGGACACCCGCCCGCACGGCAGCGGCACGCTGAAAGTGGCGGGGCGCAGCGTCGTGCTGTTGCTCGCCACGCAGCTCGCCACGATCGCCCATATTGCCGGGCAGCCCGATGCAGACGTCAGTGGCGAAACCCTCGGGCACGTTCCCGAAACGCATAACGCCCCGCCACACGAAACACCCGTACAGCCCATCCCCGACGAGGAGCGCACTGCCCCAACCGCCGGCCCCGCAGCCAACGACGACAATGGAGACGCCACGCGATGACCGCACCCGCCCCCCGGTTCGCGCACGACATGCCGTTTGGCGCCACCGTCCTGGCTGACGGCAACACCCGCTTCCGCCTGTGGGCACCTGACGCGACCGCCGCCTGGGTCGACCTAGACGAGGCGCGCGGCAACGAGGCCATCCGCATGGACGCCGAACCCGACGGTTGGTATGCAGCGGTGGCACCCGTGGGCGCCGGCACGTGCTATCGGTATCGCATCACCAATCGGGACGGCGTGACGCTGTCCGTACCCGACCCAGCCGCACGCGCACAGTGGCAGGACATCCCCGGCCCAAGCCTCGTCGTCGATCCGCAGCGCTACCGCTGGCAGCACGCCAACTGGCAGGGCCGGCCCTGGCACGAGACGGTGTTGTACGAACTGCACGTCGGCACGCTGGGCGGCTTCAAGGGTGTGCGCGGGCGGCTGCCCGAACTGGCACGGCTGGGCATCACGGCCGTCGAGTTGATGCCGGTGGCGGAATTTCCGGGCGCGCGCAACTGGGGCTACGACGGCGTATTGCCC
This sequence comes from Ralstonia sp. GX3-BWBA, assembly GCF_003290055.1. Classification (NCBI taxonomy): domain Bacteria; kingdom Pseudomonadati; phylum Pseudomonadota; class Betaproteobacteria; order Burkholderiales; family Burkholderiaceae; genus Ralstonia; species Ralstonia sp. GX3-BWBA. Next base: position 328,338 of record NZ_QMKS01000024.1, read on the forward strand.
TTTGCCCCCGACGCCAGCTATGGCACCCCGGACGATCTCAAGGCGTTGATCGACACCGCGCACGGGCTGGGCATGATGGTGTTTCTCGATGTCGTCTACAACCACTTCGGGCCCGACGGCAATTACCTGCACCACTACGCGCGCCGCTTCTTCCGCGACGATGTGCATACGCCCTGGGGCGCAGCGATCGATTTCCGCATGCCGCAGGTGCGTGAGTTCTTCATCCAGAACGCGTTGATGTGGCTGATGGAATACCGCTTTGACGGCTTGCGGCTCGACGCCGTGCATGCCATCACCGAGCGCGACTGGCTGGGCGAACTCGCCGCTCGCGTGCGGTTGTCGGTCGAACCCGGCAGGCATGTGCACCTCGTGCTGGAGAACGAGCACAACGCCGCATCGCTGCTGCGCGATGGCAGCACCCATGGCGACTTCGAAGCGCAGTGGAACGACGACGGCCACAACGTGCTGCACGTGCTGCTGACCGGCGAGCGCGAAGCCTATTACGCGGCCTACGCCGATGCCCCAGCAGAGCGCCTCGCGCGCGTACTGCAGGACGGTTTCTGCTACCAGGGCGAGCCGTCACCCATCCACGAAAACGCACCGCGTGGCGAACCTAGCGCACACCTGCCGCCCAGCGCGTTCGTGCTGTTCCTACAGAACCACGATCAGATCGGCAACCGCGCCTTTGGCGAACGGCTGACGCAGCTTGCGCACCCCGATGCGTTGCACGCCGCGCAAGTGCTGTTGCTGCTGAGCCCGCAGATTCCGATGCTCTTCATGGGTGAAGAATGGGGCAGCACGTGCCCGTTCCAGTACTTCACCAGCCACCACGGCATGCTGGCCGAAGCCGTGCGGGAAGGCCGGCGTCGGGAGTTTGCGAAGTTCGAGGCGTTTGCCGATCCGCACCAGCGCGAGCGCATCCCCGACCCGAACGACGAGCGCACCTACCTCGCCTCCTGTCCCGGCGAGGCGAACCTGACCCAACCCGGGCCACTCAACACGCTGAACCGCATGCACCGCCTGCTGGCGGTGCGTCACGCGCAAATCATCCCGCGGCTGCCCAATGCGCGCGCACTCGACGCGGTGGCGCTGGGCCACGCCGGCGCCATTGCCCGCTGGCGCATGGGCGATGGCAGCGTCCTTACGCTGATGCTCAATCTGGCCGATCAACCCGTGGCGGTGCCCACGGTCCTGGCAGGCAGCCCTGCCGATCTGCTGCACGAATCGCGTGAAGGTGCGGCCGCAGCGCTCATCGCGCACCGCCTGCCGGAGCGCGCGTGCGTGGCATTGCTGCACACGCCGTCGCCTACCTGACGGCTGACAACCACAACGCACCATGGACCGCACGAACCACTCCTCAGGCACGCAGCGCACGCCGCTCCAGCAACTGGCCACCGATGCCGGTCTACTGGTCGACTGGGAAGACGCCGCCAGCCGCCCCATGCGCGTGGCCGACGAAGTGCTGCGCGCCGTGCTCTTCACACTGAGCCTGCCGGCCGGCTCGCCCGCCCAGGTGTCGGAAAGCCAGGCGCGCCTGCGCGCAGAAGCCGAAGCGGTCGCCATACCGCCGCTTGTGACCGGCGTGGCCGGACAGCCGATCGTGCTGCAGACCTCGGCGCCCCAAGCTGCGTTGCTGGGCGGACAAACCTATCGCGTCGACTTTGAGTCCGACGGCAGCACCGAGGGCAAGATCAGCGTCAGCGCAAGCGAGCACCACGCAACGCTGCGCCTGGCGCCGGTGCAGGCCGTGGGCTACCACCGCCTGACCATCGACGCCGGGCCTGGCACCGTGATCGAAGCCACGCTCGCCATTGCCCCAGCGCGTTGCTATGGCGTTGCCGATGCCCTGCGACAGCACGATCGTCCCACCGACACCCGCCTGTGGGGAGCATCCGCGCAGCTCTACGGCTTGCGATGCGATGCCGAACGCGCCGCCAGCAGCGCCGGCCTGGGCGACTACACCGCTGCGGGCACGCTGGCGCGGCACCTTGCGCAGCGCGGTGCGGATGCATTGGCGCTGAGCCCCGTGCATGCCATGTTCACGGCCGACGCGCGCCGCTATTCGCCGTACTCGCCATCGAGCCGCCTGTTCCTGAACGCGTGGATGATCGACCCCGCCGCGCTCTTTGGGGACGAAGCCGTGCGGCAAGCCGTGGTCGACTGCAACCTCGTGGCTGACTATGCCCGCCTGGAAGCCGCGCAACTCATCGACTGGCCCGCCAGCGGCAACGCCCGCATGACGGTACTGCGCGCGCTGCATCGCCGCTTACTGCAGGCGCCGCTTGGGGACACTGTCGCCCAGATGCTGCTGGATGATTTTCGCGCGTACTGTATTGATGGCGGCACGAGCCTGCGCGATCACGCGCACTTCGAGGCACTGAATGCGCACCTTGGACCCGCGCATTGGAAGCAGTGGCCCGAGCAGTATCAACATCCGAGCTATCTGGGCGTGCAGGCCTTCGCACGCGAGCATGAAGATGCGGTGAATTTCCACCTCTTCCTGCAATGGGCTGCGACACGCCAGTGGGCCCTCGCGCAGCGCACTGCGGAAAACGCCGGCATGGCCATCGGCCTCATCGCCGATCTGGCTGTGGGCACCGACAGCGCGGGCAGCCACGCGTGGGCGCGGCAGCGCGACTTGCTGATCGGCGTGACGGTGGGGGCGCCGCCCGACGTGTTCAACGCGCAGGGCCAAGGCTGGGGCCTGACCACCTTCAGCCCGCGCGCCATGCGCACGCAGGGCTTTTCGGCCTTTATCGAGATGCTGCGCGCGGTGATGGCCGTGCCCGGCGGCGTGCGCATCGACCACGTGCTCGGGCTGATGCGGCTGTGGGTGATTCCCGATGGCGCCCCGCCGCTCGACGGCGTGTACCTGCGCTACCCGATGCAGGATCTGCTGCGGCTGGTGGCGCTGGAATCGTGGCGCAACCGCTGCATCGTCATTGGCGAAGACCTTGGCACCGTGCCACCGGGCCTGCGCGACAGGCTTGCCGACGAGGGCCTGCTCGGCATGCGCATCCTCTGGTTCGAGCGCGAGTACACGCGCGACGAAGCCCCCTTCAAGGCGCCGCGCACATGGGCGCCGGCGTCGGTGGCGATGACGAGCACGCACGATCTGCCCACGCTCGTCGGCTGGTGGATCGGCAACGATCTGCGCTGGCAAGCCCAGCTCGGCCTGCTGCCCGCCGGCATGACCGAGGGCGAAGCGCACGCACGCCGCATGGACGATCGCGCCACGCTGGTGGCGGCCTTTGCAGAACATAACCGCCTGGTGCTGGCCGATGGCGGTGTGCCGATGATCGGCGTAGCGCCCCTGCTGGCTGCGGTGGAACAGGCGCGCGTGGCCACCGCGGCGCAAGCCGAAGTCATCCTGCAAGCCAGCGCGCAGGACTTTGCCACGGCGGCCACCGCGTTCACCGGCGCTGCCAATACGCCGCTTGCACTGGTGCCGCTGGAAGACCTGCTGGGCCTTGTCGAGCAGCCGAACCTGCCAAGCACGATCGACACCCACCCGAACTGGCGGCGTCGCCTGCCTGGGCCGTCCGACACGCTGCTCGACGCGCCCACGGTGCAGGTGCGCCTGTCCGCGCTGGCCAACGCGCGCATCAACACGCCATGAGCGAATCGACCACACACCTCCCGCCTGTCGCCCTCCAGCGTGTGCCGCGCGCTACGGTGCGGCTGCAATTGCACCGCGACTTTACGTTCGACCATGCGCGCGCGTTGGTGGATGACTTCGCCGCGCTCGGCATCTCGCATCTGTACACATCGCCCATCACCACGGCGCAACCGGGCTCGACGCATGGCTATGACGTGGTCGACCACACACACGTGAACCCCGAGCTGGGCGGCGAACGCGCGCTCGAACAGTTGGTGGATGCGCTGCATGCGCGCGGCATGGGGCTCATCGTCGATATCGTGCCGAACCACATGGGCGTGGGCGGCGCGCACAACGGGTGGTGGCTGGACGTGCTCGAATCCGGTCCAGACAGCGCCTACGCCAACTTTTTTGATATCGACTGGCAGCCGCCCAACCCAGCGCTGCGCAACAAGGTGCTCGCGCCCTTCCTGGGCGAAAACTACGCTGACGCACTCGCCACCGGCCGACTGCAGCTGACCTACAACGACACGGCCGCGCAGCTGGCGATTGCGTATTACGACCACCGTTTCCCGATCGCGTTGGCCGACTATGCCGCGCTGCTCCGCACGGGCAACACAGACACCGCCATCCACGCGGTGGCCGACCGTTTTGTCGCGCTCGGCACGATCCGCTCGCTGCGCACGCGCCGCGAACGCACCGACGAAGCACGCGACGCGCTGCGCAACCTCGCCACCACGGAAGCCGGTGCCGCACACATCGCCGAGGCTGTGCGCTTGCTCAACGCGCAACCCGATCAGCTTGACGCGTTGATGGCACGGCAGCATTGGCGCCTTGCCCACTGGCGCACCGCCAACGATGAGATCAACTGGCGCCGCTTCTTCGATATCGGCTCGCTGGCTGGCCTGCGCATGGAGCGTGCCGAGGTGTTCGAAGCCACGCATGCGCTGCTGTTCCGGCTCTATCGCCTGGGTTGGATTGACGGTGTGCGCATCGACCACGTTGATGGCCTGGCCGACCCGGCCGCCTACTGCCGCCAGCTACGCCGCCGCCTGCAAGCCGAACACGCTGCACGCCCCGCCGACAGGCTCACGAGTCGCCCCTGGATCGTCGTCGAAAAGATCCTCGCCAGCGATGAACCCATGCGCACCGACTGGGGCGTCGACGGCACCAGCGGCTACGATTTCATGAACCAGGTAGGCGCGCTGTTGCACGATGCGCACGGCGAGACCGCGCTCACCCAGGGCTGGCTTGAGTGGATTGGTGCACCGGCGGCTGAAGCGCCGTTCTCAGCCACGGCTGTACCCGCACGTCGTCAGGTCCTGCATGCGCACTTTTCTGCAGAACTCGATGCAGCCACGTCGGCGCTGCACGCGGTGGCACAGCAGAACCGCAACAGCCACGACGTGACGTGGCACGCCATCCGCCGCGCGCTGGCCGAGGTGATCGTCCACTTCCCGGTGTATCGAACCTATGCGAATGCGCAACAACGCGATGCGCAGGATTCGGCGATCTTGCAAACCGCCATGTCCGGCGCGGCGACCTGCCTGCGGCGCGTCGACCAGCCTGTGCTCGGCTGGCTTGATGCATGGCTGGGCGGGCAACCGGCAGGGCAAGACAAGCTGGGCCAACTGGCGTTGCGCCGGTGCCAACAATTGTCGTCGCCGGTGGCGGCCAAGGCGGTGGAAGACACCGCGTGTTATCGCTACGGCCGGCTGCTGTCGCGCAACGAGGTCGGCGCGGATCCGGGTGCGTTTTCCATGAGCGCCAACGCGTTCCATCACGCCATGCAAGCGCGCGCCCACACCTGGCCGCACGCGATGCTCACCACCGCCACGCACGATCACAAGCGCGGCGAAGACGTGCGAGCGCGGTTGGCCGTGCTGTCGGAGCGGCCCACGCAATGGTTGGCCGCCGCACACCAATGGCGCACAGAACACGCTGCTTGGGTGCGCCCACTGCCTACAGGGCCTGCCCCTTCGCCCGCTGCGCAGTGGATGCTGTATCAAACGCTGGTGGGCATCTGGCCGGCGGATCTGGACTGGCATGACGCCGATGCCGTGCGCGAGCTGGCCGAGCGCGTCGCGCAGTGGCAGGAAAAAGCGCAGCGCGAAGCCAAGCTGCGCACTGACTGGTTCGCACCCGATGCGGACTACGAAGCGGCCAGCCGCGATTTCGTCTTTACGCTGCTGACGGGCGAGGCGGCCTCGACCTTCCTGCCCTCGCTCTCCGCCTTCGTGCAAAGCGTGGCGCCGGCCGCCGCCATCAACGGCCTCGCCCAGACCTTGCTGCGCACCACGCTGCCCGGCGTGCCCGACCTCTACCAGGGCGCCGACTTCTGGGACACCAGCCTCGTTGATCCCGACAACCGCCGGCCCGTCGACTATGCCGCGCGGCATCGCGCATTGCGGGCATTGCACATGCATGCTGGGCACAGCCTCGCGTCGCTGCTCGCGCATTGGACCGACGGGCGCATCAAGCAAGCCGTACTGGCGCGTGCACTGGCCCTGCGTGCCGCGCTGCCAGCCGTGTTTGAATCCGGGGACTACCAACCGCTGGCCGTGACCGGTAGCGGCGCACAGCACGTGCTAGCGTTTGCGCGTGCGCATGGCGCCCAGGCGGTCGTCACGATCGTGCCGCTGCATGCCTCGGCCCTGCTCCATGCCGCCACACCAACGTTTGCGGAGGGTGCATGGCGGGACACCACGGTCTGTCTGCCGTCCGCGCTGTCGCACGCTCCGCTGCAGAGCGCTTTTGACGGCCAGACGCTGCACAGCCCCCGCCTGGCGTTGGGCCAAGTGCTGGCGCATCTGCCAGTCGCCCTGCTGCACACCTGATCACCCCGTCACGCATTCGCACGGGTTAACACCGGCTGCGCCACTCCCTTGCTCGCCCTAGAATTCCTCTATTCATATAGATGACTAGAGCAATCGTGATGAACACGTCGCTCACGTCACCCGGAGGAGACCGCATGTTCGGCTGGTTCAAAGAGATTTCGAAAGGGGAAAAGCGCACGTTCTGGGCCTGCTTTGGCGGCTGGGCACTCGACGCGCTGGACGTGCAGATGTTCAGCCTCGTCATCCCGACCATCATCGCGGCCTGGCACATCGGCAAAACCGAGGCCGGGCTTGTGTCGGGCGTCACGCTGGTGGCGTCGGCCCTGGGCGGCTGGATTGCCGGCGCGCTGACCGACCGCTTCGGCCGTGTGCGCACCCTGCAGTTCACGGTGCTGTGGTTTTCGCTGGCCACGTTCGCCTCGGCCTTCGCGCAGAACTTCGAGCAGTTCCTAGTGCTCAAGGCCATTCAAGGCTTCGGCTTTGGCGGTGAATGGGCGGCGGGCGCCGTACTGATGGCCGAGAGCATCCGCGCCAGCCACCGCGGCAAGGCCATGGGCACTGTGCAAAGCGCCTGGGCGGTGGGCTGGGGCGCGGCGGTGTTGCTGTATGCGCTCACGTATTCCTTTATCGAGCCGGACCTCGCCTGGCGCGTGATGTTTGCTGCGGGGTTGCTGCCGGCGCTCCTGATCATCTACATCCGCCGTGGCGTGCAGGAACCCGTACCGGCCGCCAAGCCGGATGCGAACGCCAATGCGATGCCGATCTCGCGCTTCCCCCTGCTCGATATCTTCCGCCCGCAGGTGCTGCGCATGACGCTGATCGGCGGGCTGCTGGGGGTGGGCGCGCACGGCGGCTACTACGCGCTGATGACGTGGCTGCCGACGTATCTCAAGACGGAGCGCCATCTGTCGGTGCTCGGCACAGGCGGCTACCTGGCGGTGATCATCTTCGCCTTCTGGTGCGGCTGCGTGGCCAGCGCGTGGCTGCTGGACGTGCTTGGCCGTCGCGGAAACATTATGCTGTTCTCGTGCTGCTGCGTGGTGACGGTGCTGGTGTATCTGCTGGTGCCGCTGTCGGATGGTGCGATGCTGGTGCTGGGCTTTCCGCTGGGCTTCTTTGCGGCGGGCATTCCGGCCAGCATGGGCGCACTGTTCAACGAGCTGTATCCACAGGGCGTGCGCGGCACGGGTGTGGGTTTTTGCTACAACTTCGGCCGCGTGGTGTCTGCCGCCTTCCCGGTGCTGGTGGGCAAGATGAGCGCATCGATGTCGCTGGGCACAGCCATCGGCATTGACGCAGCCATCGCGTATTCAATCGTCGCGGTGGCGGTGCTGATGCTGCCCGAGACGAAGGGGCGCGACCTCGCTGCCGTCACCGTCTGAACCCCCAACACAACACCATGACGACGCACTTGATCCGTCGCCGCCAGGAGACCCCATGCCCACCCGCCGCGCCTTCAACACAGGGTTGCTTGCCATGCTAGGTTCCACCGCCCTTGCCGGCTGCGCCGCCACCGGTAGCAGCGACGTCTCGCGCGGGGGCCCCGCGCGCATCACCGCCATCGACACGCATGCGCATGTGTTCGAACGCGGCCTGCCGCTGGCCAATGCCCGCCGCTATGCGCCCACGTATGACGCACCGCTGTCGGCCTACCTTGCGCAGCTCGACGCGCATGGCGTGTCGCACGGGGTGCTGATCCAGCCGAGCTTCCTCGGGGTCGACAACAGCTACCTGCTGGCCGCGCTCAAGCAAGCGCCCCAGCGCCTGCGCGGTGTGGCCGTGATCGACCCGGCTGCGCCCGAGACCTTGCTCACGCAGATGAACGCCGAGGGCATCGTCGGCATCCGTCTGAACCTGATCGGTGCGGCAGACCCGCAATTGAAATCGCCCGTGTGGCAAGCCGCACTGGCGCGCCTGCATGCGCTCGGCTGGCATGTGGAATTGCATGTCGAGGCACGCCGCCTTCCCACGCTGCTGCAGCCGCTGCTGGAAGCGCAGGTGAACGTGGTGGTCGACCATTTCGGCCGCCCCGATCCTGCACTCGGCGTGGACGACCCGGGCTTTGCCGCATTGCTCGCCGCCGGCCGCGCGCGTCGCGTGTGGGTAAAGATTTCCGGCGCATACCGGAACGGCGCGAACGGACGCGGCGAAGCCATCGCACAGGCCGCCATGCCGCGCCTGAAAGATGCCCTCGGCCTGGACCGCCTCGTCTGGGGCAGCGACTGGCCGCACACGCAGTTCGAATCGCAAATCAACTACGACAAGATGTGGGCCTTCGCCGGCGTGCTGCTGCCCAACGCAGCGGATCGCAAGCAGGTGCTGGTCGACACGCCCGCGCAGTTGTTCCGCTTCGTCTGAACGCACAACTGCTGCAGCGCCCCCGCGCGATACCCCATTTCGCGAATCACGAATTTCGCCGCGCGGGCCGCGCTCCTACACTGGCCGCTCCTCATCCCCACACGCCGTAAGGAGCAGCCATGCAGCAGCATCGACTCGTCGACCAGCAATTCGGCCAGGTCGCCCAGGCCTACCTGACCAGTGCAGTGCACGCGCAGGGCGCCGATCTGGATGCGCTGGCCACGCTGGCGCAATCGGTGCCGCACGCCAAGGTGCTTGATCTCGGCTGCGGCGGCGGGCATGTGAGCTTTGCCATGGCGCCGCACGTGGCCGCCATGGTGGCGTACGACCTGTCGGAAGACATGCTGAGCGTGGTGGCCGCCGAAGCCGCGCGCCGTGGGCTTGCGCAATTGCACACGCAAGCCGGCCGCGCGGAGAGCCTGCCCTTTGACGACGCCGCGTTCGACATCGTTGCCACGCGATTTTCTGCCCACCACTGGTACGACGTGCGCAAGGGCTTGGCTGAAGCGCGCCGTGTGCTCAAACCCGGTGGCAAGCTCGTCATCGTGGATATCTTCGCGCCGGAAGCACCGCTGCTCGACACGCTGCTGCAAACCGCCGAGGTGCTGCGCGACGCGTCGCACGTTCGTGACTACCGCGTGTCCGAATGGCAAGCCATGCTGGCCGAGGCCGGTTTCCAGCCCGGCACCCCTCTCACGTGGAAGCTGACGATGGCCTTCGACAGCTGGATCGCCCGCATCCGCACCCCGCAGGTGCGCGCAGATGCCATCCGCGACCTGTTCGACCGCGCGGCCGATGAAGCGCGCACGTACTTTGCCGTGGCGCCCGACCATTCATTTGCCATCGACGCGATGCTGATCGAGGCCACCTGAGCCATGTGAGCGGCTTGGGCGCCTTCATCCCTCTCATCCTTTTTGTCACACCCGTTGGAGGGGTGGCGTGATGCGGCGCCATTTTCGCGGTTTCGCTTAATCCAGAATGAAAAAAATGTGATATCGGAACACGTGTACGAACGCGGCGTTGCCGGTAGCCTTCCGGGTTACCGCCGACTCCGGTCGGCCTTGGCGCGCGGCCACTGCGCCGACTTCCGATTTCCATGTACGCCCTGTTCCCCGCCTTCGTCTCGTCGCTCTTCCTGTTCTACGGCGTCTACGTCGTGACCACGCGCGGCCGCACGCGCGCGAGCCTGGCGTTTCTCGGCATGACAACGCTCACGTGCCTATGGCAAGGCATCTGGGCGTTTCTGTTCCAGACCCAAGACGTTGGCACCGCCCAGGTGCTCGCCAAACTCGGTTGGCTCGCCATCCTCATCATGCCGACCATGCTCTACCACTTTGCCGTGGAGGTGGCCGAGGCTCCGGGTGAGCGGCGCTGGCTCATGGCTGCCTATACGTTGGACGCCGTGCTGATTGCATTGCTGCTGACCACCAATCTCGTCATCGACGGCGTGTATCAGTTCCACTTCGGGTTCTATCCGAAGGCGGGCATGCTGGAAGCCGTGCATATCGCCCAGACTGCCGCGCTGGTCACGCGAGGCATGTGGGTGCTCTACCGCGAGCAGCGGCATGCCACGGCAGAGAAGCGAAAACGGCTGCTGACCTGCCTGTTCGGCGTGGGGCTGATTTCGTTGGCGGCGGCTGACTACGCCGTCAACTACGGCATGGCGTTCTACCCGCCTGGCGTGCTGCCCCTGGCCATTGCGCTCGGCATTATCGCCGTGGGCGTGGTCAAGTTTGACTTGATGCGCCCCTACGCACTGGCAGCCACCGTTGCACACGAAGTGCGCACGCCGCTGACCACCATCCGCTTGCAGGCAGCCGAAATCGCCCGCGCCTGGCCAGACGTCTATCGCGGCTATCAGCTCGCCATCGACAACGGCCTGTGCCAACCGCCGCAGCATCCGGCCATGCTGGATCGCCTGTCCAAACTGGCGGGAGCCATCACGTCGGAAGTCGCGTCCGCACACAGCGTGATCGAGATGGCCTTGGCCTCCGTCACGCTGGAGCGCCTGGACAGACGCACCTTCGCAGCCCATTCACTGCACGAATGCGTAGAGACGGCCGTGGCGCAGTATCCGTTCCAGGCCGGTGAGCGCGAACGCGTGCACGTGCAGCCGTTCAACGCCGACTGGCGCTTCGTGGGCTCCGATACGCTGCTCGTCTACGTGTTGTTCAATCTGCTGAAGAATGCGCTGCACGCCATCCAGATCGCGCGCAAGGGGCACATCGAAATCTCCGCCCGCCAGGATGGAGACAGCTATGTGCTCGTGGTGCGCGACAGCGCCACCGGCATTCCGCCCAGCGTGCAGCGCCGGATGTTCGACCCGTTTTTCTCCACCAAGCATGTCGGCAAGGGCTCGGGCGTGGGGCTGACGTTCTGCCGCCGCGTCATGCAGGCATTTGGCGGGCGCATCCAGTGCGAATCCGTAGTTGGGGAATACACGCTGTTCTCCATGCGGTTTCCCCAACCTCCTTCTATCTGACGTTCACGTCTTCAAAACGTCAGGACACGTGCGCCAATTCCGGCAGCGTGTCCAGCTCGTACGCCTTCACACGCAGGCGCACGTGTTCCGGCAGACGCTGAATCACGCGCTCGGCGTTGGCGCACACTACCTGCTGATACCCCAGCGACACCAGCCGCCCGCCCGAAACAAACCGGAACACCATGTAGAACGAGCATGGCTGTACCCGGAATGTATTCAGGTGGCATTCCACGCGCTGAAACGGGAATGTCTCTTCAACGAATTCCTGATGCGCCAGCTTGGTCACGAAGATCACGCGACCGCTCATGAGCAGGTCTGCGTCGATGCATTCGTGAAACCACCGCTCGCGCACCACGCCCTGCCACTCGAAATACCGGGCGAAATACGTGTTGGCGTAGGCGTTGGAATCCTTCAGATAGACATCGAAGGCGTGCTGGAACGTCTGCTGCGCGGAAATGGCTTCGGGCAGCTCGGCATTGCGCAGATAGTGGTTGACGACTGTGGCAATGGATTGGCCTGTCGGCATCGCATACTCCAAGAATGGAATTGGCTGCTGGCGGCAGCCGCGCATGCGCGGTGGTCCCGCGCATGTGTCCATTCTTCCGATGCACTTGCCGTTGCGTAACAAGGCAATAGCGTAGCCCTACGAACGGGCGGCCTACTCCCCGCCCGCAACACTCCGCAGCCCCGGCGGGCTCTGATGAAAGCGGAACGTATTGCGCCCGCTGCGCTTGGCATCGTAGAGCGCCGCATCGGCCCATTCCAACAGTACGTCTAGGGGTTCGTCGGCGGGCGTGAGGGTGACGGCGCCCGCTGACAGCGTGACGTACGGCACGGCAACGGACGCCGCGTGCGGTTCGGCCCGTTCGGCCACCATGGCCACGGCACGCGCCACGGCCAGTCGGGCCTCGTCGCGATCCAGGTCAAACAGCATGGCGACGAATTCTTCGCCGCCCACGCGCGCAATGAAGTCATCGGGGTGGCGGCACGCCGTGCCCAGCGTGTCGGCCACCATGCGCAGGCAATCGTCGCCGCGCAGGTGGCCGTAGGTGTCGTTGTATTGCTTGAAGCAATCGATGTCGAACAGCGCCAGCGTGACTGGGCGATTGTCGCGGCGGGCGTGGTCGAACAATCGCGGGGCCTGCGTTTCAAAAAAGCGGCGATTGAACAGCTGCGTGAGTGCGTCGCGGTTGACGTCGTTCTCCAGCACGCTGAGCAAGGCCCGCGTTCGCTGCAGCTCGCCGCGCAGCGCATCCTGGGCGCTGGCCATGCCGGCACGCTGCAACTGCTCGACCGTCACGTCGCGCAGCAGCAGGAAAACGCCGGCATGCCGGCCGCGCGCGTCACTTAAGCCTTCGAGGGTGACTTCCAGCGTGCGGCCCGTGTCGGGCAGCCAGACCTGATGGCGGTTGGGCAGGCGCGTACGCTCAAACTCGCGCAGGATGCCGGCCACGTTCAGCACGGCGGGCGGCATTGCATGCACCTTGGCAGTCGGCAACAGGTGGCGCGCGGCGGCGTTGATGCTGGCGATGGAGCCATCGCGGGCGAGCACGATGCAACCATCACGCATGGATTCGATGATCTTGCCGCGAGCATAAGCGGCCGTATCGCGCAAGCGCGGCCGCAAGACGATCCAGCCGAGCAATGCTGTGCTGACGGCAAACGTGGCGGGTGTGAGATCGCCGCCGAGCGCCGTCGTCCAATGCTGCAGATAGGCAAGATGCGTCACCAGCGGCAGCAGTTGCCCGATGACAAGCGCCAGCCGTACCTGCGTGCGCGACGACACATAGAGCCCGGAGGTGACTTCGTCGATGGGCAACACCAACAGCACAAGGCTGATGGCCAGCAGCACGTAGTTGTAGGCGGTGGCCACCCAGAACATGCGCCCGTGCTCGAACACTGCGCCCCGTATGCCGTCGATGACGACGAAACGCGCATCGAGCCATACCAGATGGTGCAACTCATTGGTGGCGACCAGCCCGATGAAGCCAGCGGCCACCAGCAGCGCCAGCACCCAGCCAACGCGCACCATCAGCAATGCATTGAGTTCTGGCCGTATGAGGCCCACGACCATGCGCAGCCATGCGGCCGGCACCATCATGATCCCGAGATAGGCGACCTTGGCCCAGCCCACGCGCACGGGCATGTCGAAGCTGACGACTTCCATGAGGCGCGCGCCGCTCCAGAGCGCGGTACCGAGCGCCAACAGCATGAAGGCGGAGACCTCCGTGTCATCGCGGCGGGGCCATGAGAGGCCAATCAGCGCGATCGAAACGAGTGCAGCGCAAGCCAGTGCAGCGATCAGCATGATCGGCACGTCCAGCGCGCATGGCGATGCCGGCGAATGACGACGCCAGCCTGTTGGTCCACGTGTATTCCCCGTTCGTCCGTTGTTCTTGCAGTGTATCGGCCACTGTTGCCGTGTGATTGACTGCGTGGTGCGCACCCGATCACCTTCCCCTCCCATCGGCAGGAAATGTAAAAACTGAAGGCCCGTGCGGCTTTGCGGCGCATGGCGCGGCCTGTGCGTGCTGAGAGGTGCATATCGAGCTGCCGAGGAATTCGTTTGCGCGGCGTAGAAATCACCTTCGCGCTGACTGCCGAAAAGCTCGGAGGTGTCATGCGCACCGTGTTTTTTGGGTATTGGGCGCGGAGGCCGTGCTGCGCTTTCCCGCGATGCAGAGGGGGATTGGAGCGTCGCAAAAATGGGGGCCGTCAAGCCCTCCGGACGACCCCTGCCACAGGCCGGCCGGGCAACGTTTTTGCCCTGGCGCGAACGTCCCGTTTCAGATGCCGTGACTTGAGCGACACCGCTATCTTGGCTTCACAAAACGTCGGTATCATCGAACACATGACCGATACCCGCGCCACAGCCCATCTCTATCCTGCGCACGACCTGGCGATCTGCACCGACGCCAACACCGCCGTCGAGCGCATCACCGCCATCTACGAGCGCTCCGCGCAAGCGATCCGCGATCGTTTCCACGCCTTTGCGCGTGGCGAGGATTGCAGCGAAGACCTCTCCGCCTGCTACCCCTACCTCGGCATCACCGTCGACCCGAAAACGCTGGTGAGCGACGCGCGGCCGGCGTGGGGCACGGTGGCGTATCCGGGCGTGTACGGTACGACGCTCACGCGGCCCGACCTCTTCCGCGATTACTACCGCGTGCAGATCGAACGGCTGCTGCACTATCACAACAGCCCCGTCGTGGTGGGCGTGAGCAACCGGCCGATTCCGCTGCCGTTCGTGGTGGAAGCGTCCACCGTGGATATCACGCCCGAACAGGCGCGTGCGCTGGGCGGTGCGTTTACGCTGCCCGACCTCGCGCAGATCGACGACTCCATTGCCAACGGCACGTACCGCCCCATCGGCGACGAACCGCAGCCGCTGTCGATGTTCACCGGCGAGCGGGTCGACCTGGCTCTGCAGCGCCTGTACCACTACACCGCCACGCACCCGAAACACTTCCAGCGCTTCGTGTTGTTCACCAACTACCAGCGCTACGTCGATGAGTTTGCCGCCCTCGGCCGCAAGCTGATGGAAGACGGCAACGACGAGGGCTACATCCGCTTTGTCGAGCCCGGCGACACCGAACACGAACTCGGCACGCCCGCGCCGGACGACTCGCACCGCATCAAGGGCCTGCCGCAAATGCCCGCCTACCACCTGGTGCGCGAAGACCGCCTGGGCGTAACACTGGTGAACATCGGCGTGGGCCCGTCCAACGCGAAGACCATCACCGACCATCTGGCCGTGCTGCGTCCGCACTGCTGGATGATGATCGGCCACTGCGGCGGCTTGCGCCGTTCGCAGCAGTTGGGCGATTACGTGCTCGCGCACGCCTATGTGCGCGACGACCACGTGCTCGACCAGGACCTGCCGCCGTGGGTGCCCGTGCCGCCCATCGCCGAGATTCAGGTGGCGTTGCAGGAGGCTGTGGCGCGCATCACGGGGCTGTCTGGCGCCGATATGAAATCGCGCATGCGCACCGGCACGGTGGTCTCTACCGACGACCGCAACTGGGAGCTGAAGTACCAGGCGCTGTACAGCCGCTTCAACCAGTCGCGCGCCATTGCCATCGACATGGAAAGCGCGACCATTGCCGCCAACGGCTTCCGCCTGCGCGTGCCCTACGGCACCCTGCTGTGCGTGTCGGATAAGCCGCTGCACGGCGAGCTGAAGCTGCGCGGCATGGCCAATCTGTTCTATCGCCAGCGTGTGAGCCAGCACTTGGACATCGGCATGGAGGCCGTGCGCCTGTTGCGCGAAAACGGCGTTGAAGCGCTGCACTCGCGCAAGCTGCGCAGCTTTGACGAGCCTGCGTTCCGATAGCGCGGGTTGGTGCGGGTTGGTGCGGGTTGGTGCGGGTTAGTGCGGGCGCTGCTCCGGCAGCGCTTCGCGCAGGAAGTCCAGAAAAACGCGCACCACCTCGGGCAACGTTCGGCCCGCCAGGGTCTGCAGCTCCACTGTTCGCCCACGCATGCCGCGCTCGCGAATCTCCGCGGCATGCAGCTCACCGCGCTGTACGCGCTCGCGCACCGTGATTTCCCCCGCGATGCCCAAGCCGCCGCCGTGCAGCACGAAACTCAACAGCCCATCGAAGCGATTGCTGACGAGCACCGGCTCGAACACGAGCCCGCGATGGCTGCAGCCCATGTCGAACAGTTGGCGCACCGTGTTGTCGGGCCCCGAGAGCGCAATCGGAAACGGGTGCATCTGCGCAAGCGTCACGCTGTTGAACTTCGCCAGTGGGTGATCGGGCCGCATGATGGCAAACACCGAGCCGCGCTGTTGATATGCCACGCAAATGCCCTGCACGGCGGCACGGCTGTACGTCAAGCCAATGTCAACGTCGCCACGCAGGACCGCTTCGGTCACGCGCATGGGCTCGTCCGCGCGCAGGTCGAACTGAATGCCAGGATGCCGCTCGCGAAACGCCACGATGGCGCGTGGAACAAACTCAATCGCAAACCCATCGGAGCACGCAATGCGCACGCGCCCGCGCTGCAGCCCTTGCAGGCCCTGAATATCAGAGACCACGCGCTCTGCCTCCAACGCCCCGCGCAGTGCATGCGCGGCAAGCAGCTCGCCTGCTGCACTGGGCGTCATGCCACGCGGTTGCCGCTCGAACAGCGGCACGCCCAGCAGCTCTTCAAGCATCGCCACTTGCCGGCTGATGGCGGATGCGCTGACGTGCAGGCGCGCGGCCGCCTCCGTCAATGAGCCGCTGCGCACAACCTCCAGAAAATAGCGGAGGGACGTCTCCTGCAGGCGATGAGATGGCATAGGCGACGTGGGCGCGAGGCCCTTTTGCTTTGCAGAAAACGCAAAGATATCCCAAGAAAATTCTAATGGTCAAAAAGGTAGGGCGTGCCCAGACTCATGCGAAACCGTTCGATCAGCGGAGTGTCCAGATGCACCTTCAGCTCGCAGCCCGTCAACCTGCCACGTCCCGCGCATCCCATCGCCTTCGGGCGCTGGTGCCGGCTCTCATGTTGGGTGCCGCCGGCTTGGCCGGTGCCGCTGAACTCTCTGCGGCAGACGCCGAACGCCATGCCCAGACAACCTACCGCGAATACTTTCAACTGCTCTCCCTGCCCAACGACGCCATCGCGCCGGAAGACGTTCGCAAGAATGTCGACTGGCTGGAGCAGGCGTTCCGCAAGCGTGGCTTCACGACCAAGCAATTGGCAAACAATGGCAAGCCAATGCTCTATGCCGAAATGCCGAACCCGGATGCTGCCCGGAAGACGGTGCTGTTCTACATGCACCTCGACGGCCAGCCCGTGATTCCCGCGCAGTGGGCGCAGAAGAGTCCGTGGACACCCGTGCTCAAGCACAAGACCGCTCAGGGCAATTGGGAAGAGATCGACTCCGCGCAGTTGTTCAGCGGCCCGCTCGATCCGGAATGGCGTGTCTTCGGCCGATCGTCTGCCGACGACAAGGGCCCGATCATGATGATGCTGGCGGCCGTTGACGCACTGAAGGCCAGCGGGGCCCAGCCCGCCGTCAACATCAAGATCATTCTCGACAGCGAGGAAGAGAAAGGCTCGCCGTCGATCAGCAAGGTGATGCAGGCAAACCGCGAGCTGCTGCGCTGCGACGCCATCGTCATCCACGACGGCCCCATGCACGCGAGCAACCGACCGACCCTGGTCTTTGGCAACCGCGGCGCGGCCGAAGCCAGGCTCACCGTCTATGGCGGCAAGGTGCCGCTGCACAGCGGGCACTACGGCAACTACGCTCGCAACCCGGCCCAGCAGTTGGCCAACCTGCTGGCATCGATGAAGAACGACGAGGGTCGGGTGACGGTGCCGGGCTATTACGACCACGTGAAGATCAGCGACGCTGACCGCAAGATCATGGCGGCCGTGCCCGACGACCAGGTGGCGCTCAATAAGCGCCTGGGCATTGCGCATGCCGACAAGGTCGGCGCCAATTACCAGGAGGCGATGCAGTACCCGTCATTGAACGTGCGTGGCATGGCGTCTGCGGCCGTGGGCGACAAGGTGGCGAACATCGTGCCCGACAAGGCCGTCGCAGAGCTCGACCTGCGAACCACGCCAGACTCCAGCGCGGCCTACCTCGGCAAGCTGATCGAGCAGCACGTCGAGCGCCAGGGCTACCACCTCGTAAAAAATGCCCCGACCGATGAAGAGCGCAGCCGCTACGACAAACTGGCCACCTTCACGTATCAGAGCGAAGGTGCAGACGCTGCGGGCTCACCGATCGACTCGGCAGTGGGCACATGGGCCTACAAATCCCTGACCGACACGTTTGGTGCCAACCCAGCGCCGGTTCGCATCCGCATGATGGGTGGGACCGTGCCCACCGCAGAAATCGTCGGCGTGCTGCAGGTGCCGTTCACGATCATTCCCCTGGTCAATGCCGATAACAACCAGCACGCTGCCAATGAGAACCTCCGGATGGGCAACTACGTCAGCGGCGTGCGCACGATCTACGGCCTGCTGACGCACCCGCTCTGACACGCCACCACGGTTAAGCCGCGCGAAACAGCCCATGCAGCCCGAGCGGCGCCACGCCGTTCAGGCTTGCCATGGCGACAGGGCCTGCGGCGACATTCTGTGCATCGAACGCCGTCAGTCTGGTACAGCCGGCGTCCACATCGAATACCGTGCCGATCAGCCAGCCTTCGCCTTCACGGGCGCTGGCCGAGGCCGGCACGAACACGTGTTCCTCCACCAGCGTGCGGTGCCCAAAACGGTACTGTTGCACCCGCCCCGAATCCGCATCGACGCGCATGACGGTGTCGAAACCGTTCAGCGACTGGGGGCTGCCGCTGGACGAAGGCGCCGTGTGGGCCACCATGAACAACGCGTGATGACGCTGCGCGGTGCGGCGTATGTCGATCTTGGGGAATTCGGCCACATGCTCGGTGCTGAACTGCTCGGTGCGGCCAGTGCGCAGGTTCAACTGCACTTGCGTAAGGCGAGCGCCGGGCGACGGACGAATCTGCCCGCGCATCAATTCACGCAGCGACGTGGTGACGACCGCGGCATCGTCCGAGCGGATGTAATCGAGATGAACCTCCAGCCCATCCGGCGACGACCATGCATTGCCGAGATGAAAGACGAAGCCCGCCGGCAACTGCAGCCAGCGCATGCGCGTGGCATCGTCCTTGTCGAGCACGAGCACACGCATGCCCAGCTCCGGCCGCCAGACATGGGAATCCAGAAACGACATGCCTGCTTGCGAGCGCTCCACGTCGTACACGAAGGGAGGCAGCAGAAACACCAGGTGGCGCTGCGTCACGGCAAAGTCGTGCACCATCGCCACGTGCGGAACCTTGACCGATTCCACGCGCTTGAGCGCCCCGTCCGCGCCCACGCAGTAGACGGTCAGCAGACCGGCCGCGCTGCTCACGCCAAAATTCCATAGCGTGCCGTCGGGTTCGACCTTGGGGTGGGCGGAAAACGGCATGCCCTTGTAGTCGTCGCGCCAGGTCTGCACGCCCAGCGTGCGCAGTGAATCCGGATCGACGCGCGTGGCCGAGCCACCTTCCCACAGCGCAAGCATCTCGTCGCCATGCATCACCAGGCTGGTGTTGGCCACATTGATGCTGTCGGGCGAAGCAACCGGCTCCATGTCGGGGTTGGCGGTGCCGAACGTCGCGCGCAACGGCCGGCCGGCGGCGGTGTCGGCGACAAACTTGTCAGTGCGCACGAACACGCCGCTGTGCGTTACGCCCTGCTCGCTGATGTCGTAACGCTGGATCATGCCGTCGCCATCGAACAGATGGTGGTAACGCACGCCGCCGATCTCATGCCGCGCTGGGCCGTTTCGATAGAACGCGCCGCGCAACGCGGGCGGGAACCTGCCTTCCACTTTCAGCGCGCGAGTCGGCATGTCGGCGCTGACGCCCTGATAACCCGCCAGCCACGGATACTGCGCGCGCGCCGCTGCAAACCCCGCAGCCCACGGGTCCGGGGTGGCGGCCATTACATCGGTCAGAGTCAAGCCAAACGGTGCGGCGCCCAAGGCCGCAATGAAGGATCGGCGTTGCATGACGGGGCCTCGCTCAACATCAATGCAAGTGAATCGTCACGCGCTGGTCGCCCTGCACGTCGATGGCAGCATCGTCAAATGCGGGCGGGCCGAAGCGGCCGCGTGCATCGCGGCTAAAACCGTAAGGCTCGACGGGAATGCCGGCCGGGTTGGTGCCGAGCTTCGCGTCGTTGTTGGCGTCATGGAAGACCGACAACGCGTAGCGCCCCGCCGGCAAATCCGGATACACGAAGGTGACGCTTGCGCCGGACACGCTATCGAGCGCGGCGATGTCCGCCCGGATGGCCGAATCGGGCTTGAGCCAGCCCGCAGCGTCGCGGAACATCGCCGCACGCACCGCGCCTTGGCGCCCTTGTGCGCCTTCCACCACCACAGTCAGGGTGGCGGCGGATGCACTTGCGGCAAGTGCTGTCAGCGTCAGGGCCAGCGCAAGGCGCGGCAGAGAAAACATGGCAGTCATGAGCGTCTCCTGAGGGGCCGGCGATGCGTTGGCAGGCCGGCGGTCAGGAGGCAATGTAGGCGCAGACTTCGTGGCAGTCAGCGCGGATGCGACGAAGTGCGAATACCGCGGCGCAAACGGGCGCTTGCGGGCGATGAGCGCATCACAGCAGCTTGGAGGAATCACGCCAGAGGTGCTGACCAAAACGCCCGCGGGGTCGGCGGGCGCTTTGTGGGTGGTGCTAATGCTGCAAGCTCGACAAGCGGTGCTCGGCAAGCAGCACACTCGCACTCAAGGCAAGCTGAGCGGAGATGAAGCCCTCCGGGATCTCAATGTCTTCCCAGTCACACACGATGTGGCCGGCGCGACAGACCTGGAAACGGGCCGTCCACCGATGATCGTCGCGTTGCAGCGGATCAACGACGATGACATGCGTTCCATGTGTCACTTCCTGAATCGCCATTGTGGTTCCCCCGTTCGTGATCGTTGGGAGACCACCTTAGCAAAGGCACGTGACACAAATCTGTCCGCCGCTCACCTACAAATGGGGGAGGGCGCACCTCAACCGACCAGCGGATCTGGCCGTGCAGACGAGCGCGTGCCAGGCAGCGGATGATTATCGGGGCCGTAGTACGTGAACACTGCCGAGAACTTGACGGCGCCTGTCTGGTTGGCGCGGGCCGCATGGAAGGTGTTGCAGTGGAAGAGCAGCACATCGCCGGGCAGCAGAGGCACGGGGCGCGCGGTGTCGATCAGCGCACGGTTTTCTGGCAGCTCCTGGCGCAGGAACAGCTTCGCGTCGAACCGGTCCGCAGGCAGCTCAAGCGTGTGGCTGCCGGGAATCACCCACAGGCAGCCGTTGTCGACCGTCTCTTCCACCAGGGCCAGCCACGACGACACCAGCTCGTTGCGAGCGAACGACCAGTAGCGGCTGTCGCGGTGCCAATGCGTGGCGGTGCCAAACGCGGGGTGCTTGGTCATCACGCAGTTGTGGTGCGCGAGAGAAAGATGCACGGGACTGCCAATCAGTTGCGCAATCGCGCCGGCCACGCGTGGGTCGCGCGCCCATTCCGTATAAGGTGTGCCGCGTGAATCGGCGTCGAGCAGGCGGCGCACGGTCTGGCCCCCCTCGGCGTCGCGCGAGAGCGGTGCCCCGGCATAGCCGACGTCGGTTTCCAGCTCCACCGGCGCTGCGGCGCGGGCCAGCCCGTCCTGCGCGGCCGCGAGCAACGCGGCGCTCACCTGCTGGCTCACGAAGCCGCGCAACACGACGTAGCCGTGCTCCTTGAAGAAGGCTTGCTGCTCGTCGGAAAGCGGGTGGGCGTGGGTAGCGGTGGGGGCAGACGCGGACATGGTGGAAAAAGCGTACGGAGACGGCGAAAGACAACGAGTGTAACGCGCCGCCGTATGCGTTGCAGACCCGCCCCACGACTGGCCTGCTCAGGATCAAACGCAATGCGCGTTGTCCTGGTCGGGCTTTACCAAAAGGCTTGTTGGCCCGACAGTCGGAAATATTTTGCGATCACCATCAAACCGAGCAAGCGCTCCTGATCGCGATTCATGAATTGCGCCACCCATCGATTGGCGTTGCGAACGATCGCCAGTGCATCGCCAGGGTGCTTCCGGTAATGCTCCATTTTTTCCTGAAGGTCAGAATAATCGTCCTTCAGCAAAATATAATGCACATCCGGAATCAGTCTCCCCTCCATGAACCACGTCTCATAACGAGGCCGCCTCATGAAGCAAAGCGAATTGGAGGACATGATCCATTTGAGATTCGTCGCAACATCGTTTCCCTCGACGCTCACAATGAACTTGTATTGCAATTGCTCGGCAATCGTCATGGGCGATTTGTAAGTCACCTTCCCAAGTTCCGATTTTCGAGTGTCGCCGATGTCAACGTTTGCCAAGTCGTGACAGCGCTCGACAAACGCTTTGCGATGTTCCTGATGGCAAGGGCCACGAAAAACCGCCATGGGCTTCTTGTCGTGGAAATCGATCGTGTCGCGTGCCAGCGAAAAATGCCGGATGGCGTCCAACTTCAAGAGAACCCCGTTATGGGAGCTGCTCTTGATGGGACGGCTCTTCACAAACGCCGGGTGATTCGGCTCGGCAGTGACGTCGCCGCAGTCGTAGTCAAAGCAATAGCCCGGACCAAAATAATCCATCAAGTCGACAAGATCATAAAAATAGGTGCTTCCTATTTCACAATCCTTGTCGACGATGGTGCTTGTTGAGGATTTCAACAAGAAGTTCGAATACTCCACGGCATTGCGGCTCGGGTCGAATGACTCCGAAATCGAGTTGTAATAACTCAATCGATCAATGACGTCCTGCATGCCCCCGTGGCCACCTTTTCTTTTCAGAAGCGCCTCAGCTCTTCCATTTTTGGTAGCGCGGGCCAGGAAATGGCTTGAAGCATTCGAAAAGTAATACCAGAATTTTTTTGCAGAGACTCTGCTCAAGCGGTATTTGAGATGACGCATGAACCAAAAGATGCCGCGGAAATTAAACCCAGGGCGTCGCTCTTCGAGCGAAATGTTTCAGCCCCCAACACGCAGATTCAAGTGGCGCACGATCCGCTTCCTGCTCGCCGCTGACGCACGGTACGGTCTATCGTGCATCTCCTATCAGGCAGCACATCGACTCAGCTTGCCACTCGCATCTGCAGCGGCCCTCACTTTACCGTAAGTATCTTTCAGCGCATTGTGTTTCTTGGCCCCGAGCCGCCCGCCCACGGCATCGATTGCGCGGGCAGACGGCAGTCCGCCCGCCTTCGTGTTACTGCGCGTCCAACGCCGTCACAGTCAATGCGCCGTTCACCTTCTCGGCGACAAAGCGCACTTTGCTGCCAACGTGCACTTTGGTCAGCGTGGCCGGGTCCTGCACTCGAAAGACCATCGTCATGGGTTCCATACCGAGGTTCTCAAGCGGGCCGTGCTTGATGGTCAGTTTGCCGGCGGCGGTGTCAATCTTCTTGATCTCGCCTTCTGACATTGGGGCGGCAGCGGTAGCCGCAGGGGCGGAAGGGGCATCTCCAGCCGCGTGAACAAACGGTGCACCGGCCAGCAGCGCGGTCAGCATCAGGGCATGACGAAACATAGTGGGCTCCTTGTCGAAAGACGTGGCTGGAGAGAGATCAGGATTTGTTGCCGCGCACCTGCACGGCGCCGCGCATGCCGGCTTCGAAATGTCCGGGCTGCAGACAGGCAAACTCAACGGAGCCGGTGCGCGTGAAGTGCCAGACGATCTCGCCGCGCTGGCCTGGGTCAACGGTGACGGCGTTGCCGTCGTCGTGCTCCATCTCGGGGTGCTTGCGCATCTGCTCGGCGTGGGCGACGAGGTCAGCCGGCGTGCCAAGCGTCATCTCGTGCCGCACCTGGCCGCTGTTGGCGACCTCGAAGCGGATTGTCTCGCCGCGCTGCACCGTGATCTGCGCGGGCGTGAAGCGCATGGTGTCGGTCATGTCGACGCGCACGGTGCGTGTGATATGGGCGGCGTCGCCGGGTTCACCGATGGCTGCGTCGCCATGGTCATGCCCGCCGGCGTGACTTCCGGATGCGTGAGCGATGGCGGCCGTCGACATCAGCACGGCCAGGAGGGTGGAGCGGATCAGATAGCGTTGCATGTTGGGGCTCGTATTGGATGTGGGTTCCGGCATTGCTCAGTCGTCGATGCCACTGCCGGTGTATTCGTAGGCGACAGTGCCCTTGGGGTGCTTGTACCAACCGGGGTCTGCATAGCTGTTGCGCGGCAGATCGCGTCGCACCTTCATCACCGTGAACATGCCGCCCATTTCGATGGCGCCGAATGGGCCCTGCCCCGTCATCATCGGCAGCGTGTTGTCGGGCAGGGGCATCTCCATCTCGCCCATGTCGGCCATGCCGGCCTGACCCATGCCCATGTAGTCGGGCACCAGCGCGTTCATCCTCTTGGCGAGATCCTTCTGCTGCACGCCGATCATGGTCGGCACGTTGTGCCCCATGGCGTTCATCGTGTGGTGCGACTTGTGGCAATGAAAAGCCCAATCGCCAGGGTTATCCGCGATGAACTCGATGGCACGCATCTGGCCCACAGCAATGTCCGTCGTCACCTCCGGCCAGCGCGCGCTGGGCTGGACCCAGCCGCCGTCGGTGCCGGCGACTTCGAAGGTGTGGCCATGCAGATGCATCGGGTGGTTCGTCATCGTGAGGTTGCCCATGCGGATGCGCACGCGATCGCCAAGGCGTACGGGCAAGGGGTCGATGCCGGGGAAGACGCGGCTGTTCCACGTCCACATGTTGAAGTCGGTCATCTGGGCCACGCGGGGCGTGTATGAACCGGGGTCGATGTCGTACGCGGCGAGCAGGAAGACAAAGTCGCGGTCTACACGATGCTGCGCCGGGTCTTTCGGATGCACGACGATAAAGCCCATCATGCCCATCGCCATCTGCACCATCTCGTCGGAATGCGGGTGGTACATGAAGGTGCCGGACTTCTTCATCTCGAACTCGTAGACGAAGGTCTTGCCGGGCGGGATGTGCGGCTGCGAGAGACCGCCCACACCGTCCATGCCGGCGGGCAGGATCATGCCGTGCCAGTGCACCGTGGTGTGCTCGGGCAGCTTGTTGGTGACGAAGATGCGCACGCGATCGCCTTCCACGCATTCGATCGTCGGGCCGGGGCTCTGGCCGTTGTAGCCCCACAGGTGGCCCGTCATGCCGGGCGCGAATTCGCGCTCGACCGGTTCGGCCACGAGGTGGAACTCCTTCCAGCCGCCGCGCATGCGCCACGGCAGCGTCCAGCCATTGAGCGTGACGACGGGGTTGTAGGGCCGGCCGTTTGGCGGCGCGAGCGGCGGCTGTGTGGCGGGCTTCGATTGCAGCGGCGCTTCAGGCAGCGAGGCCGCACCGGCGCGCGAGACCATCGCCGCGCCCAGCATGGCCGCGCCCGTGCCGCCGAGAAATTGACGTCGGGAAACCATGTTCAGTGTCCTTGAGGAGAGTTGGGCGCAGGGGCAGTCGCGTTTGCTTCGGCCGGCGGCAACTTGCCGCCCAGCGCCATCTGCAGATCGGTCTGCGCAATCCAGTAGCCGCGCAGCGCGTCGATATAGCCGTTGACGGCATTCACCTGCTCGCGCGCATCGGCCAACAGCTCGAACACGCTCACGAGCATGCCGTTGTAGCGCAGCAGCATCTCGTCGGAGATGGTCTTGCGCACGGGCACCACCTCGTCGCGGTAGTGGCGCGTGAGGTCATATGCCGTCTGATAGCGCACGTACGATTCGCGCACTTCGGAACGCGCACGCACCGCCGTGTCGGCAAGCTGATCGGCGGCCTGCATGTAGATCGACTGCGCACGCGCCACGCGGGCGCCGCCCCAGTCGAACAGCGGGATCTCGATGCCGATCTCGTAGCCCGTTTCGCGTGGCTCGTTCGATTTGCTGTTGCGCACGTAACCGAGGTCGAGCACGTTGATGAAGCGCGTTGCCTGTGTGAGCCCCAGCGACGACGCCAAGCCATCGACCTGCAACTTGCCCGCCTGGATGTCGAGCCGGTTGCGCAGCGCGTAGGCCTCGATCTGCTGCAGTTCGGGGCGATCCTTCGGCAGGTCGGGCAGCCGATCCGGCAACTGGAAGCCGGTATCTGCGCCCCACACCCCAAGCTGGCGAATCAACGCCTCGCGTTCGGCCTGCGCCTGCTGGCGCGTGCGCGCGAGGGTGGCAGTGGCTTCCGCATAGAAGGCCTGTTCGCGTGCCCGATCAAGCTTGCTGAAGTTGCCGGCCGAAGCCAGGCGCTTGGCGAACTCGGCACCGGCTTCGGCGGCTTGCTGAACCTGCTCGGCATAGCGCGCGGATTGCTCCGCCGCCACGGCATTGACGTATGCGCGGCGCGTATCGGCCGCCACCTGCAGCATCTGGTTGGCAACCAGCAGCTTGGTCTGCTCGAAGTAACGGCTTTCGATGCGCGTGGCCATCGGCAGCGTCAGCAGGTTCAGGAACGACAGCGAGAACGTGCGCTCGATCGACAGGTCATCACCGCTGCGTGTGCGCTTGAAGCTGAAACCGGGATTCGGCAGGCGGCTGGCCTGCACGAGCGCGGCTTCGGATAGACCCAGCTCCGCATACGAAGCCTGCAGGCCACGGTTGTTCAGCAGTGCGATCTGCACGGCGCTGTCCATCGTCAGCGGCTGGGCGAGCAGCTCGCGCGTGCGTTGCGCTGCGCTGTCGCGTGCTTCTGGTGAACGCTGCCACGTGGCGTCTTTGCCGAGCCTATCGCGCGCCACATCGGCAACGGTCTTGAACCCGCTGTCTTGCGTGATGGTGGCGCAGCCGCCCAGCAGCAGCGTGGCGGCCAGCGCGCACAGGGCGAGGCGGCGTGTGGATGGTTTGAGCACGGCGCCTCCTAGTGGTGGTGCATGCCGGGCATGGACCCGCCGGCAGGCTTGTTGGAGGTGGCGGCTGGTGCGCTCGCTGGCATGGCGTGCTCTGCGTGGCCGCCTTCCGCAGAAGCGTCTGACTTGGGGCTCACGGCAGCGTTGGTCTCGCGCCAGGGTGCGGGGCCGGTATCGCGATACGCGTGGTAGCTGTCGAATGTGCGCGGCGCGGCTACAACCGGCACAGCCGCGTCCGCATTCAGTGGATCAGCCGGAGGAGCTGCCTGCGCAGACGCCCCACCCTGCGCCAACACCCATGGCGGCGCCAGCGTCAGCGCTAGCAGTGCGGCGGCCAAGAACCATCGTGTGGAAAACATGAGAAACCTCGATCAAGCGTGATGACGTACGGCCGCGTGTGGTGCACGGAGCCGCAGAACCAGAGGCCAGCCCGTTCTATGGACGGACTGGTGGCGTCAAACGCGAATCGAGGGTGGACGTTGCAGCGCTTCGGGAATGAAGCTGCGGAAGGAAACAGCAAGGCCACGCGGCGCAGCGGCCGGCAGCTTGATCGGCAGCACGCCAAGACTGGCGGCCAGAGGGACGACCGAACCGAGCGAACAGGCCGCGCAGATCGGGCAGGTCTTGCAGTGCGACTGCGCCGGCGCATTCCGCTCGCTGTCGGCAGCCATGGCGTCTTCGTGCTCATGGCAGACGTCAGACATGACGGCGCCGTCATCCGGCATTGCCATGGCAACCATCGCATCGCCCATTGCACCGCCGCGCGCCATCATGGCCGTCGCGGCAAACCCTTGCAGGGGCAGTGCCAGGACAACCAGCCAGAGCAGGAGGCGGGTCAGCAATCGGTGCATGGGAAGACAGGACGGGCTGAAAATCGTTTGCCGCGGAAACCCGGTAGTGTAGCGCGATGCCATCAAATTTCGCGCAACGCAGCACAAGATGAGTCGAGCGCGGCACAATGACGGCCTGCTGCGTACCCATTTCTGCGCGCACTGCTTTCCCATCATTCCAGCATCAACGCCCCCATGAATACGCAATCCCACCAGCTCAGCATGACCGTGCTGATGACGCCCGACATGGCCAATTTTTCCGGCAACGTACACGGCGGCCACATCCTCAAGTTTCTCGATCAGGTTGCGTATGCGTGCGCGAGCCGCTACGCCGGCCGCTACGTCGTGACGCTGTCGGTGGACCAAGTGGTGTTTCGCCAGCCAATTCATGTGGGTGAACTGGTGACGTTCCTCGCGTCGGTCAACTACACCGGCCGCACGTCGATGGAAATCGGTATCAAGGTTGTGACGGAGAATATCCGCAACCAGGTCGTGCGTCACACCAACAGCTGCTACTTCACGATGGTGGCGGTGGATGACGAAGGCAAACCGGCCGACGTGCCGCCGCTGGCGCCCGCCAACACCGAAGAAAAGGAACGCTTCGAAGCCGCGCAGCAGCGCCGCACGCTGCGTCAGGAAATGGAAGCACGGCACAAGGCAATCAAGGCAACCTACAGCACGGCAGTTTCGAGCAACTGAGCTGCCTGCCTACGCAGTCAGCAAAGGACTGCGAACCGCGTAGTATCGCGATCGGGCATCGTTATCCACAGGCTTACCCACCGATTCTGTGGATAACGCGCGGCGCAGTGTTGCGCAAACGCGCCAGACCTCCACGTGACTCAGGGCAGAGGGAGTCCGTGCAGAAACGCCAGCACGGCGTCGTTGAACAACGCCGGCCGCTGCAACGGCGCGAAATGGCTCACGCCGGGCAGCAACACAAACTGCGCATCAGGAATGGTCCGCGCGAGATACTGCGCGTGCTCGGGCCGGATGAACTCGTCGTGTTCGCTCTGCACGATGGTCACCGGCACACGGGTCCCCGCCAACGCTTCGGCTGTTGCATTCGGCTGCGTCTGCATCATTTCGGTGACAGCCGCGACGAATGCATCAAAGTCGTGCGGCGTGGATGACAGCGCGGTGTAATCCTTTTGGTGGCGCGCAAAGCAGCGATCGATGACAGGCGTGGGCGCAAAGGGCTGGGCGCCACTCGGGTCCATGTTGCAGCCGAAGAAGAACACGCCCGCGGCGCGTTCCGGCGTCTGCATGGCCAGGGTGAGCGCAACGCAAGCACCGTCGCTCCAACCAATGAACGCCGCACGGTCAATCTGCAGCGCATCCATGACGGCCCGCACGTCGGATGCCATGCGCGTGTAGGCGTAAGGCTGTGCGTCGCGTGTGCTGCGGCCGTGCCCACGGCTATCAATGACGATTGGGCGGTAGCCCGCCCTGATGAGTGCCGGAACCTGATACCCCCAATTGCCGCTATGGCCAAGCCCGCCATGCAGCAGGA
This sequence comes from Ralstonia sp. GX3-BWBA, assembly GCF_003290055.1. Classification (NCBI taxonomy): domain Bacteria; kingdom Pseudomonadati; phylum Pseudomonadota; class Betaproteobacteria; order Burkholderiales; family Burkholderiaceae; genus Ralstonia; species Ralstonia sp. GX3-BWBA. Next base: position 357,291 of record NZ_QMKS01000024.1, read on the forward strand.
TCACAGGTGTGCCGGCGCCGAAGGTTGCATACCAGATGCGGGCACCGTCGTGCTCGACATGGCCTTGCTCAACGGCGGCCGGCAGTGGTCCAGCACCGTGGGCGGCAAAGCGCGTCAGATCGTCGTCGAAGGCATCCATGTCGATCAGGTATCAGCTCGCATAGCCCAGCCCCGACTACCGCGCCTCTTCGATCTGGATACCGAGTTCATTGAGCACCTCACGCGCCGAACGAAACGCCTCGACGGCCGCCGGCGCGCCGGCATAGATGGCGCTATGCAGCAGCACTTCGCGAATCTCCACCGCCGTTGCGCCGTTGTTGATCGCGCCGCGCACGTGGCCCTTCAGTTCAGTGCTGCGGCCGAGCGCGGCCAGCATCGCGCACGTGCACAGGCTGCGCGTCTTGAGGTCGATGCCGTCACGCTGCCACGTGCTGCCCCAGGCGTGCTCGTTGAGCCAATCCTGCAGCGGTGCCGAGAACGCATCCAATCCGCTCATCGCACGTTCAACAAATGCGCCGCCCATCACCTGCGCACGGCGTGCGCGGCCGGCCTGCTTGTCTTGTTCCGACACGATGCCCTCCTCCGTTTTGAAAAACCAGGTCGATCAGGCTGGTTTGACCATCAACATCATCAGCGCCGTACCCAGCAGCACAACGCAAAACGCCAGCCGCAAACGCCGCGCTGAAAACCGATACGCCAGGGCCACACCCCACGACACGCTCACGACACCGCCGGCCGCCAGCGGAATGCCCGTACCCCAATCCACATGGCCTGCATGCGCGTACGTGGCAAGTGCGATCAGCGAGCCCGGCACCACCAGTGCGAGCGCCATGCCCTGGGCGCGTGTCTGCGGCATGCCGAAGAACGTCACCAGCGCCGGCACCACCACCAGCCCACCGCCCACCGTGAAGATGCCCGACATTGCGCCGCTGGCGATGCCCATCAATGGCAGCGCGGCGGCCGGCATGGCATGTGGGGCAGCGTGCGCGGCATTACCGGCATTCGGTTTCTCTTTGAGCTGCGAGGCAAAGTACACCGCCAGCACGATCAGGAACACAGCAAACGCCGTATGCAGCAGATGGGCGTCCAGCCCCGCCGCAAAGCGCGCAGCAACGTAGGTGGCCGCCATCGAGAACACGCAGATCAGCGCGACGGAGCGCAGATGCACCGGATGCCGCTGGTGATACCGCCAGAAGCCGATCAACACATTGGGCGCAATCATCACCAGCGCAGTGCCCTGTGCAAGGTGCTGGTCCAGCCCGTAGAGATAACCGAGCACAGGAATCGCGATGAGCCCCCCACCAATGCCGAGCAAGCCGCCCGCTACGCCAAGCCCCATACCGAGCAGCAAATTGATCAGGCCCGTAAGAACCGCGTGAGACGTCATGCCGACAAGAAGAAGAAAGCAGAAAGAAACGCGGCGGCGCGCTGTATCTGCTACAGCGCGCCGCCGGAGATGAATGTGAAATTGTAGCGCTTGCCGCGCCGGGCAAGGTCTAGGCGAGATGCGCAGCGAAGCCGGATTTCTCGGGCGCGATCTCGGCCCGCAGCGTAAGCGCCGGGATCTCGTATTCACCGGCATTCTGCTGGCGGAAAGGGATCGGCGCGGCGGTGAATAAGGTGTCGAGTCGTTCGCCCAGCGCCTGGGTGGTCTGCGTAAAGCGTGCCTCGTCCATGCGGCCGGTGCGGTAGCTCACGAATGGCGGCACCACATCAAAACCGGGGTAGTACAGGATGCCGTGCTGGATCGGGAACAAGATGTCGTCGACCGGGCCGTTGATGCCGCGCGGGCTGTAGTGGGACTCCCAGCCGCCCGTGGTGACGATGAGCATGGCGCGTTTTCCGGCGAGCTTACCTTCGCCATAGCGGTCGCCCCAGTGGGTGTCGGAGTGCTCGCCAACGCCGTAGGCAAAGCCGTACGCATAGACGCGCTCGACCCATCCCTTGAGGATGGCCGGCATCGAAAACCACCACAACGGAAACTGCAGGATCAAGGCGTCGGCCCATTGCAGTTTGGCTTGTTCGGCAGCAATGTCGTCGGCTTGCAGGCCGTTCTCGAACGCGTGCTTGGAATCGAGCGACGGGTGGAAATGCGGACCGATCGGCCCGACGGTGCTGTCGCTCGCATCGAGCGCGGCCTTCCATTGCATGGCGTACAAGTCCGATACCTGCACGGTGTGGCCGGCCGCTTCGAGGCGCTGGACGGCAAAGTCCTTGAGGGCGCCGTTGAGCGACTTGGGTTCGGGATGGGCGTAGACGATCAGGACATTCATGGTGGCAACTCCAAATAAGGAATAGCTCCAGAATGCGGCGCGCCCAGGTATATTGGAAATGAATTATCAATATTCCAGGCATAGCCATGAATAATCTCAGGCGGTTGGACCTGAACCTGCTGGTGACACTCGATGTGCTGCTGACCGAGCACAACGTCACGCGTGCAGCGGAGCGGCTGAACTTCTCGCAGCCTTCCGTGAGCGTGCATCTGGCCAAGTTGCGCGACATCTTTGGTGATCCGCTGCTACTGCCGGGCCCGCGCGGCATGCGCCCAACCGCGCGCGCTGAAAGCTTGCGCGAACCGCTGCGGCTGGCGCTGGAAGCGCTGGAACAGGCCGTCGCGCCCGCCAGCCCGTTCGACCCGGCCCGAGCCACTAACACCTGGCGCGTGGCCGCCACGGATTACGGCGAATCCACGATCGCGCTGCCGGCGCTGAACACCCTGCGCACAAGCGCGCCGGGCACACGGCTCGCCATGCTGGAACTGGTGCCCACGCGTATCGAGAAGCAAGCCGAGCAAGGGGAGATCGATCTCGCGTTCCACACCACAGACGGCGCACCACCCGGCCTGCGCCGTCGTGCGCTATTCACTGAGCGCTATGTGCTGATCGGCCGCGCTGGACACCCGCGCCTGAAACGCAAGCCGACGCTGGCGCAGTTCTGCATGCTGGATCACGTGATCGTGTCGCCCGATGGCGGTGGCTTCTTCGGCGTGACAGACGAAGCCCTGAAGGCGGCCGGTGCCGCCCGGCGCGTGGTGCTGTCGGTCCCGCACTTCCTTTTTGTGATGACCGCGGTCGCCAGCACTGACATGGTTGCCATGCTGCCCGAGCGGCTGGTGCGCGGGGCCAGTGCGCTACAGGTGGTTGAGCCGCCGGTGGACGTGCCCGGGTATGAGATGTCGATGCTGTGGCATGAGCGCATGCATCGAGACCCAGGGCACCAGTGGCTGCGAGACGTGATTGCGGGAGCGGTCTAACCGGCCGCCCCCAACGCCATCATGGAAAAAACTACAGCCCGACCTTGGGTGCAGTGAAGATCAGACGCAGCCCGAGCGCGCCGATCGCCACGGCCGCCACGCGATCGACCCAGGTCTTGGCACGCAGGTACATCTCACGCGGCACCCGGCTCGAAAAACACAGCGCGACGATGGTGTACCACCCGAACTCGACCAGGAACACCAGCGGCGGCAGCACGAAGTAGCACCACACCGGCGGATGCTGCGGCAGCAGCGCAGCAAAGATACTGCCGTACCAGATGGCCGTCTTGGGATTGCTCATCTGCGTGGTGATGCCGGTCCAGAACGACTTGCGCGCGCTGCCGGCTTGCTGCGTCAGGCGATCGTCCATCACCATGGGCAGCTTGGCGCCACGCCAGATCTTCCACGCCATGTAGGTCAAATACGCGCCACCGGCAATCTTGAGGCCGATGTAGAGCCACTCCACGGCTTGCAGCAACGTATAAAGCCCCGCCAGCGCCAGGCCACCGAAGAACAGGGCGCCCGCGCCCATGCCAAGTGCAGTGGCCAGGCCGTCGCGGCGCGATAACCCGATGGCATTGCGCGCCACCAGAACAAAACTCGGCCCGGGAATCATGGCGCCCAGCAACAGCGCAACGAGAATGGCAAATACGGCGGCAGATGCAGTCATCGGGAGTCTCCTTTTGTGGGCGCAGACGTTCACAGATGCAGACCGCGATTCTGCCACGCCGACGGGGCCAGCGTCGGCCTGGGCGGCAAGGCAGCGGCGGCACCTCTGCCGCCACCCGCCCTGCCCCTACTTGCACTGCTGCTTGTTGATCGACACGTCATTCAAGTCGGCGGCGGTGTATAGCGCCGGCACGTTAGGGTCGCCGGCACCCGTCATTGCCGCGTTCAGGATCGCCAAGGCCTGGAGGTGGCCAGCCTCGCCGCTTGAAAAGCGCTGCTGCGCCGATTTCGATGCGCCGTACATGCCGTTGCACAGGAGCGCCTTGCGGAAGATTTCCAAAACCGCGATCCGTGCAGAGTACGTCTCGCGCCGTTCGGCCGCTGTGGCGGGCGCGTGGTTGATCTTGGCGTAATGATTGGCGCACTGCGTGCCGAGAATCGGGTACGCATCCTTGATGCCTTCGCATGTTGCGACGGTCGCGGGCGGCGCAGCCAACGCGGCCGTGGCCACCAGCGAGGCGATCAGGGACACCACCGCCAACAGCACGATACGGATGACAAGCACATTCGAGCGGATGTTCATTGCAGGTTCTCCTCAGTCAGATACGTGGACAAAAAACACAGCGGCAACCGGTAGCGCTGCGTGGACTGACGATACGGGCGGGCTCTGCGGCGGCGGAATGCACCAGAGGTTCTGGCGCAAGTCAGGGGAAACGCGGCATGGGAGGAATGGCGACCAGACGCCCGTGCTTCACTGACGTCGACGGTTGATTGCCATGGCAGCGCGCAACGTGGGGTCCCGACAACGCTTCATGCGGCGGCCGGCGCGTTTGCGCAATCTCCGTTTGCCGGCCTGGCGCGGCCCCGGTAGAGTCTTTCCCCAATGGGTTCACACCCAGAGGTCTGGGCAAAACCGGAGTGATCCGGCGACGCAAAGCTACAGGGACTTCTCTAGACGAAGTCAGCCAGTTGCCCGCCAACCCACAAAGGGGCGCGGGCCTGATGTCACACGCAACAAACTGCGTGGTCGGGGGCACATAATGAAAACGATACAAACGGGGGGGCGTTTGCCCGCATCCGCCACGGTGGCCGTGGCATCGCAACTGGGCAACGCGAAGCGCAGGTTCGCGCGCGCAGCATGTGCGGCGTTCGCGCTTGTGTCCGGCGCGCTGATGGGTGCACCGCATGCCAGCGCTGAAGGGCTGCTGGTGCCGTCCTACATCTATCCGTCGGGCACGGGAGCCACGCAGTGGAATGCGCTGGCCACGGCGGCAACGTCGGTACCGACGACGGTCATCCTCAACCCGAACAGCGGCCCGGGCACGACACAGGACGCCAACTACGTTGCCGCCGTCGCCAAAGTGCATGCCGCTGGCGGCAAGGTGATCGGATATGTGTCCAGTTCATACGCAAACCGATCGTTGTCGGCGGTGGTGCAAGACATCAACACCTACCAGGCGCTGTATCAGGTCGACGGCTTCTTCATCGACGAGATGACCGCCGACAGCACAACCGCACACATCCAGTTCTACCAATCGGTCTACAACTACATCAAGGGGCTGTCACCCAACTACACGGTCACGGGCAACCCGGGCACCAATGTGCCGGAGATCTATGCCAGCCTGCCGGTGGCAGACCAGCTCGTCGTGTTTGAAGACAGCGCCAAGCACTACGCCAACTATGCGCCCCTGGCGTGGCAGGCCAGCTATCCGACCGCCCGGTTTGCGCACATCGTCTACGCTGCGTCGGCCACGCAAATGCAAACCTTCGTTCGCAACGCGTCGAGCAAGGGCGCTTCCACCGTGTTCATCACAAACAAGACGCTGCCAAATCCGTACGGCGCGCTGCCGACTTACTGGAGCCAGGAGGTGTCCGCCGTAGCGGTTGCCCCGTGACGGCGCTGGCATGACGCACTCCGCATGTGCGGGCTGATGCTCCGCACATGCTTTATATTCGGGCCACACTGCATCGACCCTTCGCCGCCCGCCGGCGTTGAGGCAACAACAAGGAGAACTCCGTGGCCCTCTCTTCCAACAAGCTGCCCCCCTGGACAATCGCTGCTCCGCTGCTGGCGTGGGTGGTCCTGGTTGGCGGCGCGTTCATGACGCCCCCCGGGTGGCTGATCGCGCTGATGGCGCTTGCGCTGGCCGGCGCCGTCTTTGCCGCCGTTCACCATGCCGAAGTCGTCGCGCACAAGGTGGGCGAGCCCTTCGGCACGCTCGTCCTGGCGATTGCCGTGACCGTGATCGAGGTCGCGCTGATCGTTTCGGTGATGCTCTCTTCCGGTCCGGAGAAAGCGGGATTGGCGCGCGACACCGTGTTTGCCGCGGTCATGCTCATTTGCAACGGAATCGTGGGCGCTTGCCTCTTCGTGGGTGGCCTGCGCCACCGCGAGCAAGCCTTCCAGGCGCCGGGCGCCACCGCCGCGCTGGCCGTGCTGGCTGCGCTGGTCACGCTGACCATGGTGCTACCCAACTACACGAGTTCCACGCCGGGGCCTGTCATGACCTCGTCGCAGCTGGGCTTTGCTGGGGTGACATCGCTGGTGCTGTACGGCTGCTTCGTCATCGTGCAGACCATCCGCCACCGCGACTACTTTCTCGTCGACAACGCTAACGAAGACGTACACGCCCCGCCGCCGCCCGCACGCGTGGCAGCGCTCAGCGGGGTCTTGCTGATGGTGTCGCTGGTGGCCGTCGTCGGTCTGGCCAAGGTGCTTTCGCCTTCTGTGGAAGCGGCCATCCTGAATGCCGGGGCGCCGCCCGCGACGGTCGGCATCGTCATCGCCGCGCTGGTGCTGTTGCCGGAATGCCTGGCCGCCCTGCGCGCCGCCAATGCAGACCGCATCCAGACCAGCCTGAACCTCGCACTAGGCTCGGCGCTGGCGAGTATCGGCCTGACCATCCCGACGGTGGCGGCCGTGTTCATCTGGATCGGCCGCCCGCTCGAACTGGGTCTGGGCCCGAAGGAAATGGTCCTGCTGTTCCTGACGCTGATCGTGTCGTCGCTCACGCTCGGCAAGGGCCGCACGACCATCCTGCAAGGGGTCGTGCATCTGGCCATCTTTGCGTCGTATCTGTTTCTCTCGATCGTGCCCTGAGCGGCACGCACGGTAGCGGGTCGAGGTTTGGGGGCGCCGCCGGGCGCCCTTTGTTTTTTGAGCGCAATGCCCGGCGTTATTGCACCGGCCCCATGCTCTGCAGCAACGTGGGAATCAGCTCCGACACCGTCGGGTGAATATGCATGGCGCGGCTGATGGTCGTGTAAGGCGCCTTGGCATACATCACGTCGAGGATCGAATGCACGGCCTCGTCGCCACCCACACCGAGGAGCGACGCACCCAGAATCTCGTGCGTCTGCGCATCGACCACCACGCGCATGAAGCCCTGGCTCTCCCCCTTCTCCACCGCACGGCCGACGCGTGTCATGGGGCGGTTGCCCACCAGCAGCTTGCGACCCGATTGCTTCGCTTCCGAAAGCGACATGCCGACGCGCGCAAGCGGCGGGTCGATGTACATGGCGTAGGCCTGGATGCGGTCCGACACCTTGCGCGGGTCGCGGTCGAGCAGATTGGCGGCCACGATCTCGTAGTCGTTGTAAGCCGTGTGCGTGAACGCGCCGCGACCGTTGCAATCGCCCATGGCCCAGATGCCGGGTACGTTGGTGCGCAACTGCTCGTCCACGCGGATATTGCCGCGCTTGTCGATTTCCACGCCGGCCTTGTCGAGCCCAAGATCGTCGGTATTGGGCACGCGCCCGACCGCCATCAGCAGATGCGAGCCCGACACCTCGCGTGCGCCGCTGCTGCAGTCCAGGCCAACCACCACGTTGGCGCCGTCACGCCGCACGCTCAGGCAATCGGCGTTGACCTGCACGTCGATGCCCTCGGCTTCAAGAATTTCGCGTACCGCCTGCGATACGTCTTCGTCTTCGCGGGCAATCAGGCGCGGCCCTTTCTCGACAATCGTCACGCGCGCACCGAAGCGGCGAAACATCTGGCCGAACTCCAGCCCGACGTAACTTCCCCCAATCACGACGAGGTGCTCGGGCAGAAAATCCACGTCCATCATGGTGGAGTTGGTGAGAAACGGCACCTGATCGAGCCCTGGCATTGGTGGCACCAACGCCCGGCCGCCCACGTTGATGAAGATGCGTTCGGCTTCTAGCAGTGCGTCGCCAACGCGCACGGTGCGCGCGCTCTCGAAGCGGGCGTGGCCCTGAAAAACGGTGCCGTGCTCCAGGCCGCGCACCCATTGCTCGACGCCATGGCTGGAGTGGCCGGAAATTTCATCCTTGCGTGCCTTGACGCGCTGCATGTCGACGGTGACGCCGCCGTTGATCACCACGCCGTATTCAGCCGCACGCTGCGCCATGCGCGCCGCATAGGCGCTGGCCACCATCGCTTTCGTGGGAATACAGCCGGTGTTGACACACGTGCCGCCAAAGCGGCCGCGCTCGATGATGGCCACCTTCATGCCGGCGCCGGACAAGCGCGCCGCCAGTGGCGGGCCGGCCTGTCCGGTGCCGATGATGATTGCGTCGAAGCGTTGCGTCATGGCGCTCTCCTTCGTGTGCGGGCCAATCGCGGCCGTCTCGGTATGGTAGGCGGCGCACGTGGCAACGGCGAGTCGCGGCGACAGGTTTTACCGACGCAGCGGGCGACGCACGCGGACAGCGCCGTCGCGGGAAGGAAAGCAAGAAAGCGGCCGTGGCGCTCAGTGGCGAGCGCAACGGCGCATCAGATCAATGGTGGTGATGGTGTTTGCCGTGGCGACGGTAGCCGCGGCCGCGGTCGTCGCGGTCGGAATACGAATTGCGCTGTACGTTGCCGCCGAGTGCCGCACCGGCGCCGCCACCCAGGCCCGCGCCAACGATGCCGCCCGTACGGCCGCCCATGGCATTGCCCGCAGCCGCACCCACGCCGCCGCCCAGCGCACCGCCCACGATGGCGCCCTTGCGCTCCCGGCCGTTGGCCGTCAATGCGCCGCCGGCGCCGCCGCCAACAGCACCGCCGATGACCGAGCCAGTCTGCCCGCCCAGCGCGCCGCCCACGGCCGCCCCGCCTGCGCCACCCAGCGCGCCGCCCAGCGCATTGCGCAAGTCATCCGCCGCAGCGGGCAAAGCCGTCAGGCCGGCGAGCGTTGCCACAATCAGGGCCGGTGCAATTTTCTTCAACATGGTGTTCTCCTATGCGCAAATGCAGGATACGGCACTCAAACCAGCACTGAGAGGCCGGTCCGGGCTCGATGAGTTCGGGGCGAAGAATACAAGTCACGCAGCAGGGCGGGTTAAACACATTCGTCAATCTCGTAACAGAATGTTGCCAATCCGAGCCCACCCCTAAGCCATTAATAAGACAGACAGAACAGGAGAACCCATGCCCAGCTACATCGCCTTCCTGCGCGCCGTGAACGTGGGCGGCACCGGAAAACTGCCCATGGCCGAATTGCGCGCGATATGTGAATCGATCGGCCTGAGCGGCGTACGCACCTACATTGCGAGCGGCAACGTGGTCTTTCAGAGCCGGCTGGCGGAAGCGACCGTCAAGGCGAAGCTGGAACGCTGCCTGGAGGATTACGCCGGCAAACCCGTGGGCGTGCTCGTGCGCACGGGCGCGGAATTGGCGGCGGTGCTGGAAAACAATCCCTTCAAGACCACCGCGCCCAACCGGACGGTCGCCATCTTTCTGGATACGCCGCCGCCAGCCGATGCATTGGCCGCCGCCACCGGCTGCCGGACGGAAGAGATGGCCCTGGGCACGCGCGAAATCTACGTGCACTACGGCGACGGCATGGCCGATTCCAAACTGAAGATCCCCGCCGCCAAGACGGGGACGGCCCGCAACATGAACACCATCGCCACACTGGTCGACTGGGCAGCCGACTAGCGCCGGTCATTGCGCTGCTGATTTGCGCTTGGTCATGTGGTGCAAGTACGCCAGCAGATCGTTGAGTTGCGCATCGGACAGCGTTTTCTCGTCGATGGCCGACATGCGGGCGTTGGGCCACCAGCGCAGCGATTGCGGATCGCGGATCAGGCGGCGCAACTTCTCATCGCCCAGGTATTCGACCGGGCTGTACGGCATGTTCAGGTCGGGTCCAAGGTTGGCATCGCCGGCGCGGTTGAGCGTGTGGCACGAAAAGCAGACGCGCTGGAAGGTGGCGAAACCGCGCATGACAGGGCCATCTGCGGGCAACCCCGCCGCGGGGCGGATGGCCGCAAAGCGCTCGCCGGGCAGCGCGGCAATGTCGATGCGCACGATGCTGTAAGTCCACAGGCTTTCATTCACCACCGATGCCTTGGCCGGCGGCGCCGTCCAGATCAGGCGGAACGGGCCGATGTCTTGGCCCTTGAGCGTCGGCCACGGCGAGGCCGGGTCTTCCACGGCCAGCCACGCGCGCGGGCCGTCGGCGCGATCCCCCAGTAGCAGGCGCATCGGCAAGTGCGAAACGTAGCCGTCGCTGGCGGCGGTGGTGGCGCTGGCATCCGGGCTGACAGTCTGCCCACGGAACAGCTCCGTCACCGGGATCGCCTTGAAGGTCAGGCGGCGCTTCAGGTTCTGGTCTTCCACCGTCACGCTGGTCAGGTGCGGATCGTTCAGCAATGCATCGCGCGACAACGTGCGGTGCTGCGTGCCGATGTTGACAGTCAGCGTCGTGCCGTCAGCGGCGGTGTCAGCCGCATGGGCGCCACCGCCGAAAGCTGCGCATGCGCAGAGCGCCCATCCGGCCATCGTTGCAAGCCAGTTCTTCATGAGGTCTCCTGTGGACAAATTGGGCCATTTCGTTGCGACGAGAGTGTAGGCAAGCGCACGAGGTTTGGCACGGTTTTCGTTATCGATACCGCTGTGCTTCCACGCGCTGCCTGACAGTCTGCAGCGCGGCATCGAGCCGGTCGAGCACGACGGAGCCCAATGCCAGCCGCAGCGCGTGCGGCACCTGCTTTGACGTTGCGAACGGCTCCGCGGTCGACACGGAGATGCCATCTTCCTGCAGCGCCACGGCCACGCGGTCGGCGCAGACCTCGGGCGGCAGCGCCAGCCAGACAAAGTACGACGCAGGATGCGTGACCAGCGTCAGGCCAACCAGCGCCTTGCGGGCAATCGTCTGGCGCCCGTCGGCGAGAAAGAAGCCTACGTGGAAAACGCCCTGCGCAACCTGCGGCCTCACCTGCCTGGCTGATCGCGGTTGCGTTGGCCAGCCGATAGACTGGACGGCCCCTTCACGCATCGCAGACACGCGATCAGGAGTCACTTCTTGAACACGCTGACGACACTGAAGACGCTGGCCCTTCCCGTTGCCGTTGCGCTGCTGGCACACAGCATCGGGGCGTTCGCAGCCGAAAGCCTGGCCAACGGCGTCAAGCGCCGCGCACCGCAGGGCATTTCCACCAAGCTCTATGCCTGCGTTGACAAGGCGCCGGACAATCCGGACGCAATCGGCGCATGTCTCTCCACAGAAAAGACCGCGCAGGACGAGCGCCTGAACCGCGCGTACCAAACGCTCTCGAGCAAATTGAACGGCAAGGCGAAAGACGCCCTGGCGAGTTCAGAGCAGGCGTGGCAGGATTTTCACACCAGAACGGCCGCCCTTGAGACCGCCATCTACGGCAAGGACAAGCTCGACGATCTGCAGCGCCTGGAGAACGAAGTCTTCCGCCTGAGCGAACGCGCCAACGCACTCGACAAGTATCTGGCCGCGAAGGGGCAATAACCGCTCAGGCCCCGGCGGTCGTCGACAGCCAGTTGCGCAGGATGGCCACGCTGTAGCGTGAATCCACCTGTGCGATGAACTGCGCGAAGTCCACGCTGGCCGCGTCATCCGCGCGGTCGGAAATCGTGCGGATGGCAGCAAACGGCACGCCCCATTCGTGGCACACCTGCGCCACGGCGGCGCCCTCCATCTCCACGGCCAGGGCGTCCGGCAATGCCGTACGCAACACGGCGCTCTCGGCCGAGGTGCAGACAAAGCGGTCCCCGCTGACGATGAGCCCACGATGCACCTGCGGCGCCGCAATTCCGAAGGCCCGCATGACATCTGGACCCAGCAGCGCGTGCGGGTCGGCCAGCACAGCACCGGCGCTTTCCAGCAGCCCGCCGGCGAGCGACACGTCGGCAGGAAAACGCGCCATGCCGGTCAACGGAATCTCCCAGCGCGGAAACAGCGGCGAGGCATCGACATCGTGCTGCAGCAATTCTTCCGACACCACGACGTCGCCCACGGCCACGCCCGGTGCCAATGCGCCGGCCACGCCAGCAAACACCACGGCGCGTACGTTGAACTGCGTGATCAGCACTGCGGTGGTGGACGCCGCTGCCACCTTGCCGACGCGCGACAGCACCACAACGACCGCGTGGCCGTCCAACTCGCCCGTCCAGAAATCGCGGCTGCCGATGTGGATGCACTGCGCGTCGGACAGCCACGTCAGCAGTTCGTTGATCTCTTCATGCAGGGCAGCAACGATGCCAATCGGGCCACGGGCGTTGGGCTGGGAAGACGGAGTGTTCATGCAGGATGCGGCGCCGGCTTGAGGCGTGGATACGTCGAAAGACGCCATTGTCGCCGCAATCCGGCGCGCGCCGGCGCCGTGGCTCAGAGGCGCTGCGCCGCCCGTTGCACGGCGTCGTGGCGATCCGCACGCAAACGATCGAGCCGCGACGTCACCGCTTCGAGAATCTCCGGTTCTGCGCGCTCGGGGCGGCCGCAATCGAACGGCGGCGCGGGAGCGTATTCGATACCGAGCTGCACGGCCTGCGCGTGTTCGACACCAGCAATGTCCGCCATGACCGTCAGCGCCATGTCGATGCCGGCCGTCACGCCACCGCCGGTGATGAGGTTGCCGTCACGCACCACGCGGGCTTCGTCCACCGTGGCGCCAAACGCCGACAGCAGGTTGCGCCACGCCCAGTGGCAGCCCGCGCGCTTGCCCCGCAGCAACCCTGCCGCGCCCAACACCAGAGAGCCAGTGCAGACTGAAGTGACATAGCGCGCGCCATCGGCCAGGCGCCGGACTTCGCGCACAAACTCGGCGTCTTCCATGGCTTCGATCACGCCAAAACCGCCGGGCACGCAGATGAGATCGGCATGCGGAATATCCACCAGCCGCTGCACGTTCGAGATGGTGAGGCCACCGTCGGCGTGAATCTCTCCGCCGGCCGCCGAGGCGACCACGCATTGTGCGCCGGGCAACCGCCAGAACACTTCGTGCGGGCCGGTGAAATCAAGCTGGGTGACACGGTTGTACAGCGCAAAGACAACGATGAACGGGGAAGTCGTCATGGTTAGGCTCTCCTGAGTGTGATGCGGTGGTGGGTTGACGCTTCACAGAATCGCGCTCTATCGTGTTGGCAGCAATGACCAGTCTCCCACTTTTTCTGCCATGGCCCATCGCATCGCTGTGCTCATCTTTCCGGATTTCCAACTGCTCGACGCCGCCGGGCCGGTGGCGGCATTTGAAGTGGCCAGCCGATATCGGGACGATCACTACGCGCTGCGCATGATTGCCGCCCAGGCCGGCCTCGTCCGCAGTTCTTCCGGTGTGCGCTGGGATGCCGACGCCCTGCCCCCGGCCAGCCAGGTCGACACGCTGCTCATTGCCGGCGGCGACGGCGTGGACGCCGCCATGGCCGATGCGCGCACGCGCCGCTTTGTACAGCGCTGCGCAGCGCGCGGCGCACGCGTGGCCAGCGTGTGTTCGGGCAGCCTGCTGCTGGCCGCCACGGGCTTGTTGAACGGCCGGCGCGCCACCACCCACTGGAGCCGCACCGAGCAGTTCGCACGCACGTTCACGCAAGTGCAGCTCGAACCCGACCACATTTACGTGAACGACGGCCCGATCTGGACGAGCGCCGGCATCAGCGCCGGCATCGACTTGGCGCTTGCCCTCATCGCCGAAGACCTGGGCGAGCGCCTGGCACGCGCGGTGGCACGGCAGCTTGTCGTGTACTACCGGCGGCCCGGAGATCAGTCGCAGTTTTCAGCGCTGAATGAGATGGATTCGGCACGCGGTCGCTTCAAACCGCTGCTGGATCATGTGCGCCGCAACCTGAGTGCACCGCATCGCGTAGGCGATCTGGCCGAGCACGCCTGCATGAGCCCGCGCCATTTCGCACGCGCGTTTCAAGTCGAAACGGGTCTCACTCCTGCAAAGGCCGTGGAAAAACTGCGCGTGGAGGCAGCCCGCGCCGCACTGGAAAGCGGTGCGGTTTCCATGCAGCGCGTTGCTACCGAGTGCGGTTTCGGCGATACCGAACGCATGCGGCGCAGTTTTCAGCGCCTGTTGGGCGTGCCGCCGTCTTCCCTGCGCGACCGGTAACACCATTTAACCCGCGTCGCTCCGCCATTTGCCCGTATTGGGCTCGAACTTTGCGTCCGCACCCCGACGCCGCCCGACACCAACAAGAGGGGGCCGAAACAAGGAACGTAAGGAACCAAGGAGGAGACGCGCATGGACACTCGGGAAATGCTGGCCATCGTGGGAGTTACGCTGGCCGTGATTACAGCCTATTCGCTTGCCCGCGATCTGACGGACGAGCCGCTGGGCCTGCTAGCGCCGCAAAGTGGCCTTGTGCACGTGCAAGCGCAGGTGAATGCGCCGCATCAGTGACGCGCAGGGCGCGCAAACGCCACCGCACCGCCCTGACCGAATGGCCGCCGCGTCTGATGGAAGACATCGCCCGCGCGGGGCACGGCAATGACCGTGCGCATCGGCATTTCAGGGTGGCGCTATGAAGGGTGGCGCGGCGCGTTCTATCCGGAAGACCTGGCGCAGCGCCGCGAGTTGGAATATGCGTCGCGCCGGTTCGACACCATCGAGATCAACGGGTCGCACTACTCGCCGCAATCGATCACGAGTTGGCAGGCCTGGCATGACACCGCGCCCGACGGCTTCGTTTTTGCGGTCAAAGGACCGCGTTACCTGACTCACATGCTGCGCTTTCGTGACGAGACGGCGGTGCCGGCGCTGGCCAACTTCTTCGCTTCCGGGGTGCTGGCGCTGCGGCCCGTGCCTGAGCGCTACCGCGTTCAGCCCGCTTTCGCCCGCTGGCGCTTCGTCTCCTTGACGGCCGTCGGGTGGACGACCACCGTATCCTCCGGAGCCAGCGCTCGCCCATCCTGCGCGCGGAGTTCAAGTCGCGGCACCGGCTTACCCGTTGCCTTCTCAACCAGCACAACGTGCGCCTCATCGGGCCCAAAGCAGAACGCTTCGCCCCATTGCCGCAGCGCCACCAGCAGCGGAAACAGCGCACGCCCTTTCTCGGTCAGCACGTAGTCCTGATACGCACTGCCGTCAGCCGCCGGCACCGTTTCGAGAATGTCGTGCGCCACAAGGTTGCGCAGCCGCACCGCCAGGATGTTCTTTGACAGCCCGAGACTGCGCTGAAACTCCCCAAAGCGGCGCAGGCCGTCAAACGCATCGCGAACAATCAGCAACGACCACCAGTCGCCAATGGCGTCCAGCGGCCTGGCAACGCCGCAAAGAGAATCCGCGTGGCTCGTACGTTTGACCATCTTTATCGCGCATACCGTGCGCCCTCACATTCAATGTGGTTGCAATATAAAACCCACTCGGTTATCCCGCAACGGGCGCATTGCGCAACAACTTACATGAGGACGAGGCAACGCATGTGCCAACTGCTACCCCCAGCGTTTCCAGCCCTTATTCGCGTGGTGCTGACAGGGCGGCCTGACCGAGCCTGACTTCCGCCACCAGCCCACCACCCTCGCGGTTGCGCAACGTAAGCCCGCCGCCTGCGGCCACTGCCAGCTGCTGGGCAATCGCCAGGCCCAGCCCCGTGCCGCCCGTCTCTCGGCTGCGTGAATTCTCCAGCCGCACAAACGGCTGCAGCACGGCATCGAGCTTGTCTTCGGGAATACCGGGCCCGCGGTCGCGCACTTCGATCACCACGGCTTCGCCGTCGCGGCGCACATCGACTTCCGCCGCGCCGCCAAACTTGATGGCGTTGTCGGCGAGGTTGGTCAGCACGCGGCGCAGCGCGTGGGGGCGCGTGACGATGGCGCCGGCGGCGTGCTGCTCCAGCGTGACGGGCTTGCCGGTGTCCTGGTAGTCGTACACAAGGCTTTCGACAAACGACCCGACGTCGATGCGCGAAGGCTTTTCACCATCACCATGCGCACTGCGCGCATAGGCCAGGCCCTCCCGCACGAGCGTTTCAATCTCGGCCAGATCGCTCAACAGCTTGCGCTTCTCTTCAGAGTCTTCCGCAATTTCTGCGCGCAGCTTCATGCGCGTGATGGGCGTCTGCAGGTCGTGCGAAATGGCGGACAGAATCTGCACGCGCTCTTCAACAAAGCGGGCAATGCGCTGGCGCATGGCGTTGAAGGCGTGTGCGGCGCGCGCCAGTTCGGTCGGGCCGGTCTCGTCCAGCGGCGGCGTCTGCGCATTGGGGTTGAGCGCATCGGCAGCGTCGGCCAATGCCACCAGCGGGCGGATCGACAATCGCACCGCAAACCAGCAGCACACGATCAGCAACAGCAATTGCACCACCAGCACATACGGCAGCCACTGCGCGATGGGCGTCATGCGCGGGTGCACATCAATGGTGAGCGTGCTGCCGTCGCTTAGCGTGAGGTGCGCCTGCAGTTGCTTGTCGTCGCCCGGTATCGACTCCACTGTCACGGGAAAACGGCCGCCGCTGGCCTCGCTGATGCGCGCGGCGATGTCCTTGCCGCGCTGCGTCATCTCGGGCACGCCCGGCGAACCTGGGCCGAGGATGTACTGATAGTTGCCGCGGTTCAGGCGCGCCAACCACTGCGGGCGCTCGTCCGCAGGCAGGCGGTCAAGGATGGCGATGGCCGTGGACACATCCGTCTCAAGCGTACCCAGCATGACCTCCCGCGCGCTCATGTAGCGCTCGGAAAACAGTACGGCAAACGACAGCGCATACGCCACCACCAGCCCCGCCAGCAGGATCACGAACAGGCGTGAGCCCAGCGTGCGCGGCCATGCCCAGGCACGCGCGCTCGTTGCTGTGTTCATTGGCGCGGCTCCTTGATCTCCACCGGCTTGGCAAAGACATAGCCCTCGCTGCGCACGGTCTTGATGTACGCCGGATCGCGCGCATCGTCATTCAGGCGCTGGCGCAGGCGGCTGACCAGCAGGTCGACGGATCGCTCGAACATCTCGGCCTCGCGGCCCTGCGTGAGGTTGAGCAGTTGATCGCGGTTGAAGACGCGCATCGGGTGGTCGACAAACACGCGCAGCAGGCGGTATTCCGCACCGCTCAGGGCGACGATGGTGCCCTCGGCATCGATCAGGTGGCGCGCGGTGGTATCGAGGTGCCAATCGCCAAAGGCCAGCATCTGCCCCGCTTCGGAAATCTGCAGGTTGGGCGGCAGCATGCGCGTGCGGCGCAGCACGGCCTTGATGCGGGCGAGCAGTTCGCGCGCGGCAAACGGCTTGGCCACGTAATCGTCAGCGCCCATTTCCAGGCCGATGATGCGGTCGGTCTCATCGTCGCGCGCGGTGAGCATCAGCACGGGCGTGGCCTTGTGCTTGCCAGCGCGCAGTTCGCGACACAGCACCAGGCCGTCGTCGCCGGGCAGCATCAGGTCGAGCACGATCAGGTCGACGGTGTTGGCCTCCAGAAACGCACGCATGTGGCGCCCATCGGGCGAGGCAGTCACACGCAGCCCGTTCTTGGTGAGATAGGTCGAAACGAGTTCGCGGATCTCGCGGTCATCATCGACGATCAGGATGTGGTCGACGTGGGCGTCCATGGGGGTGACCTCGGCACGATGGAAGGTGGAAGGAAGGCGCTATTTTGCGCCTCTCGGTGTGACGCAGCGGGCCCGTGTTGTATCGGAATGCATCTGGCGGACGCGTTTGTACAGTCCGATACAAAGTCGCCCCTGCGGTGATACAAGCCAGCTACGCGCGCGGCGTCTGATGGAGGCAATCCCGATCCCTTGCGAAGGAATGTCGATCATGAGCCTGCTGATACTCGCCTACCTGGGCGGTGCGCTGACCATCCTGAGTCCGTGCATCCTGCCCGTCCTGCCGTTTGTGTTGAGCCGCACCGGCCAGCCCTTTGTGCGCGGCAAGCTGCCAATGCTCGCCGGCATGGCGTTCACCTTTGCCGGCTTTGCCACGCTGCTTTCAGCCGGCGGTGCGTGGGCAGTGCGCGCCAACGAGGTCGGCCGGTTTGCGGCGCTTGCGCTGCTGGCGGTGTTCGGGCTGTCGCTGCTGTGGCCCAGGCTGGCCGATCTGATGGCACGGCCCGCCGTGGCGCTGGGCAACCGGCTGGCCGGGCAAGCGGCGACGGGCGGCACATCGGCCGAGCCTTCGGTAGCGGGCTCGCTGCTGCTGGGCGTGGCCACGGGGATGCTGTGGGCGCCCTGCGCCGGGCCGATCCTCGGCTTGGTGCTGACCGGCGTGGCGCTCAATGGGGCGAGCGTGTCCGGCGCGTTGGCCCTGACGGCCTACGCCGCGGGGGCGGCCACATCGCTGGCGGCAGCGCTGGGGCTGGGCGGGCGTGTATTTGCCGCCATGAAGCGCTCCATGGGCCTGGGCGAATGGGCGCGTCGCATCATGGGCGCAAGCGTGCTGGGCGGCGTAGCACTCATCGGGCTGGGGGCAGATACCGGTCTGCTGGCGCGCCTGTCTTCCGGCAGCACCACGCAGCTTGAACAGGCGCTGGTGAACGGGCTGGGCGGGCTGGGCGGCCCGGGCGTAAGCCGCCCTGCGCCGCAAGCGAACCTGAACGTGGTCTCCGAAGCCAACGCTGCACCCGTGGCCCTGCCCAGCGGCTTGCCCGTGGAGGGCCGCGTGGCGTCGTTCGACGGCGCGGTGCAGTGGCTCAATTCCGCGCCGCTCACAGGCGACCAACTGCGCGGCAAGGTCACGCTCGTCTATTTCTGGACGTACTCGTGCATCAACTGCATCCGCACGCTGCCTTACCTGCGCGCGTGGGCCGACAAGTACAAGGACCAGGGCCTGACCGTGGTGGGCGTACACACGCCGGAATTCGCCTTCGAAAAGTCACCCGAGAACGTCGCCCGCGCCGTCAGCGGCTTCCGCGTCAACTTTCCGGTGGCCATCGACAGTAACTACCGCATCTGGAACGCCTTCCACAACAGCTACTGGCCGGCCGCGTACTTTGTCGATGCCCAGGGCAACATCCGGCATCACCAGTTTGGCGAGGGCGATTACGCCGCCTCTGAACGCGTCATCCAGGCTCTGCTGGCCGAGGCCGGCAACAAGCAGGTGGCAGGCGGCGTGGTCGCGCCCGATGGCCCCGGGGCGCAGGCTGCACCAGACCTGGACAACGTCCGCTCGCCGGAAACGTACGTCGGTTATGCCCAAGCCGCACGCTTTGCATCGCCGGGCGGTGTGCAGATCGGCACGTCGCACGCATACAGCGTCGGCAAGCTCGGCCTGAACGACTGGGGCTTGTCTGGCCAATGGACCATCGATGCCGAGCAAGCCACGCTCGACCGCGCCGACGGCAGCATCGTCTACCGATTCCACGCGCGTGATCTGCACCTCGTGCTCGGGCCTGCTGCTGACGGCCGCGCCGTGCGCTTCACCGTCAGGATCGACGGCAAGGCCCCCGGCGACAGCCACGGCGCCGATACCGATGCCCACGGCAACGGCGCCATCACCCAAACGCGCCTCTACCAGCTCGTCCGCCAGGCCAGCACGGTGGGCGAGCACACGTTCGAGATCCGCTTTCTTGATGCGGGGGCACATGCCTACGCCTTCACCTTCGGTTGATGCCGCCGCCAACGCCGCTATGCGCGCGGCGTTTTTGTACGCGTTTGTATCCAGCCGCGACAGCGATACACGCCCAGACAGAAAGGCCCTTCCGTGCTACTTCGGGGATACGTCAGCCCTCTTTAATACGTCTCGTGGCCCCGGCAACAAGCCAACAACGCAAATCCAACCCCCAGTCTTTCCCCTTCATCAAAAGGAGATCACCATGACCCGCATCGAAAACGTTCTGTACACCGCCAAGGTCAACGTCACCGGCGGCCGCGACGGCCAGGCCCACAGCGACGACGACCGCCTGAGCCTGAAGCTGTCGCCCCCGGGCAGCAGCGGCCGCGGCACGAACCCCGAGCAACTGTTTGCCGCGGGCTGGTCGGCCTGCTTTATCGGCGCAATGGGCCGCGCGGCCAGCCAGATGAAGATCAAGCTGCCGGCCGACCTGTCGCTGAACACCGAAGTCGACCTGGGCACTACCGACGATGCGTTCTTCCTGCAAGCACGCCTGAACGTGAGCCTGCCCGGCCTGGACCGCGAAGTTGCGCAGGCCGTGGTGGAAGCGGCTCACCAGATCTGCCCGTATTCGAAGGCTACGCGCGGCAATATCCACGTCGAGCTGAACCTGGTCTGACGCTTCG
Organism: Ralstonia sp. GX3-BWBA; assembly: GCF_003290055.1. NCBI lineage: Bacteria > Pseudomonadati > Pseudomonadota > Betaproteobacteria > Burkholderiales > Burkholderiaceae > Ralstonia > Ralstonia sp. GX3-BWBA. Next base: position 377,577 of record NZ_QMKS01000024.1, read on the forward strand.
CATGGCCCGCCGCCAGCGGCTGGCGGGCCCTCACCAGCAATCTTTCAGGGAACCCACATCATGCGCACGACCCTCCGCGCCGCCCTTGCGGCACTCACCATCGGCGCCGTCTACTTTGTCGGGACTGGCGCGCCCGCCTTCAGCCAGACCGCCGCGACCGGCGCGGCGGCACCCGAATTCACCGGCATCAATCAGTGGCTGAATTCGCAGCCGCTGTCGATGAAGGACCTGCGCGGCAAGGTCGTGCTGGTGGATTTCTGGACGTACTCGTGCATCAACTGCCTCAACACGCTGCCGCACGTGAAGCAGTGGTACGACAAATACAAGGATCAAGGCCTGGTCGTGGTGGGCGTGCACACGCCGGAATACGCGTTCGAAAAATCGACCGCCAACGTGCAGGAAGCGCTCAAGCGCCTGGACGTGCGCTACCCGGTCGCGCAGGACAACAGCTATGCAACGTGGTCGGCCTTCCACAACCAGTTCTGGCCGGCGCTGTACCTGATCGATACCGATGGGCGCATCGTCTATCAGCACTTTGGCGAAGGCCGCTACGCCGAGACGGAAGCCGCCATCCAGAAGCTGCTGGCAGACCGCAAGCCGCAGAAGCCTGCGTGATGAGGCTGCGGGAGAAGTCCCGCCCCGACGGCGCTTAAGAACGCCAGCGGGCGGGGCGTTTTTCCAGGAAGGCGTCGATGCCCTCGCCCGCGTCTTCTTCCATCATGTTGCGTGCCATGACATCGCCTGCGTAAGCATAGGCATCGGCAAGCGGCATCTGCCGTTGCCGATAGAACATCGCCTTGCCGTAGCGGATGGCGACGGGGCTCTTCGAGACGATGTCCGCCACCTTGCGAGCGACCACATCATCCAGCTCGGCAGCCGGCACGGCCTCGTTGATGAGGCCCCAGTCAGCGGCCGTAGCCGCATCGATAAAGCGGCCCGTCACCAGCATGTCGAACGCGCGCTTCGCAAGCACGTTGCGCGACAGCGCCACCGCAGGCGTCGAACAGAACAGGCCGACGTTGATGCCTGACACTGCAAACCGCGCCGCATCCGAGGCGATGGCGAGGTCACAACTGCCGACCAACTGGCAACCCGCAGCGGTTGCCACGCCATGCACGCGTGCGATGACCGGCACCGGCAGCGCCTGAATCGCCTGCATCACCACACTGCATCGCGCAAACAGCGCCTGGTAATACGCAAGCTCGGGCGTGCCGCGCATTTCACGCAGGTCGTGTCCGGCGCAGAAGGCCTTGCCCTCGGCGCCGAGCACCACGCAGCGCACCGCCGCATCTCGCGCAATGTCGTCCAACGCGCGCTGCAGCGCATCAAGCATGGCTTCTGATAACGCGTTGAACTGCAGGGGCCGATTCAGCCGCAGGGTGACAACGCCGTCGCGGTCATCGCGCAGGACGGGTGCCTCGGTGGCGGTGTTGGTGGTGGGGTGAGGTTGCATGCGCACTCCTTTGCAGGCTGGTGCCCTGGGGTGGGCACCAGTCTATCTCTGCTGGATGCGTGCCGCACTCAGGCGTTGCCAGTAGCTGCCGGCTGGCTGTCGGCCGCCACCCCGGGCCGGCGCGCCAGACCTGAAAGGCCTACCCCTTCGCCGCTTTGACATTGGGCAGGCTGCTGACTATCACGCGTCTATAAGACGTCAGCCATCGGCACCCCGCAAAAATGCGCCGGACGCACCATCGCGGGCCGCCGCCTGGCAGCACAATCGCATCGCAGTCGCACAGCAAGTCACACCACAAGCAAACGCGTGACACAGTCACCGCAAGGGGGCCAACGTGATGTCGGAAACGCTGGACATGCAGCGAGGCTTGTTGCTGAGCCTCTCTCCAGGACGCCGGACGTACTGGATGGCGCAAGCGGTGGCTTTGCTCTCGCTCGTGGTACTGGTGTCGGCCGTGCCGTTCGCCAAGGTGCAGTTGGCGCAACTTCCGTCGTTCGTGCCGATTTACGAGTCGGCCCTCATCCTCAATGACTTGATTACCGCGGCGCTGCTCTTCGGGCAGTTCGCGATCACGCGGTCGCGCGCGATGCTGGCGCTCGCCAGCGGCTACCTGTTCACGGCGGCCACGGCGGTGGGGCACTTGCTATCGTTTCCGGGGCTGTTCGCATCACGCGGCCTGTTGGGCGCCGGGCCGCAGAGCACTGCCTGGATCTACATGTTCTGGCACGCGGGCTTTCCGCTGTTTGTCATCGCTTACGCCGTGCTCAAGGGGCGGGAAGAGCGCGAGCCCGGCCGCTTCCCAATCCACACGCTGACGCGACAAACGGCGCTGGGCACCGTGGCGGCCGTGCTGGGCGCAGCGGCCACGTGCGTGGCGCTGGCCACCGCCGGCGAACATCTGCTGCCCGCCATCATGGCGGCCAACCGCTACACGCCCGTGATGGGGATCGTGGCGGGCGGCACATGGTGTTTTTGCGTGGTCGCGCTGGTCGTGCTCTGGCGCAGCCGCCCACACCTGACGCTCGACATCTGGCTGATGGTGGTGCTGTGCGTGTGGATCTGCGATGTCGCGCTCAGCGCCGTATTCAACGGCGGGCGATATGACCTCGGCTTCTATGCCGGCCGCGTGTTCGGGTTGTTGGGGGCGAGCCTTGTGCTGCTGCTGTTGCTGATCGAGAACACGGTGCTGCATTCCCGGTTGGCAGCGGCGCGGGCGGAACTCAGACGGCTGGCGGCGAGCAATGTTGGAGATCGGAAGGGCTGACGCGGTGATGCAGTGATGCGGTGACGCCGCGCTACACCCGCCGCACTTGGATGGCACTGCCCGGCATCGACATCGCCGCCACCCCCACGACCACACTCGCCAGCCCGATCCACGCCGAAGACGGCAACGATTCCCCCAGAAACACCACGCCGATCGCCACGCCAATCGGCACACGCAAATAGGCCTGCGCGGTGGTACCGATCGCCCCCAACGTCTGGATGAGCCGGAAGTAGATGGCAAAGGCCAGCGCCGTGGAGAACGCCGCCAGCGCCACCAACGCCATCAACGAACGCACGGAAGGCTGAAGCGCCCAAGGATGATCAACAAGCAGGCTCGCCGGCGTGAGCACCAACGCCCCCACCAGCAATGAGCCGGTAGCCGGCGCCGCAGGATGCAGCCCCTTGAAAGACCTGCCGTAGATCGCCGCACCTGCATAGCAGGCCGTGGCCGCCACGATAGCCAGTTGCGGAACAAGCTGCCCGCCCAGCCCATCGAGCGCGCTCGGGCCAATCACCAGACATGTGCCGACAAACCCGGCAATCACGCCGATCAGCTTGCGCAACGACACCGGCTCGTGCCGCGTGATGAACGCCGTCGCCACAAACACCATCACGGGCGACGTCGAATTCAGAATGGTCGCCAGACTTGCCCCAACCGAGCGCTCGGCCCACGCGATGAGCGTGAAGGGCACAACGCTATTGAGCAGCGCCTGCACGCCGAAGCGCATCCAGACTCGCCTGTCGCGCGGCATGCGGACGTTGCGACTGCGCATCCACAGCAACAGCAGCGTCGCTGCGATCAACGTTCTGGCGGCAATGAAAGTGAGCGGCGGAATGGTCTCCACGCCTATCCGGATGAAGGTGTACGACGCGCCCCACAGGGTCGACAGCGTGAGGAGCAGGGCCAGATCGGTAGCGTGGCCGGATGGGGGCGTGTCGGTGTGCGGCACGGAGTGCCCTCCTGTTTGGCGGCTGCAGCCGCAATTTCGTACCGGAGGATCGTAGCGGGGATGGGCTTTGGTCGTGCGGGAAACGGTTTGGTGTGGAGCGAAGTGTGGGTGGGAATGCGACGGAGCGCGTGGACAGCGCAGTGACACTTCAGTCCTACTTCATCCGCCGCTCCGCATACCCCCTAACCACCCCGCGCAACACCCCCACCATGTACTCCCGGTGCATCTCCTCCTGCGCAGGATTGCTCCAATGCGGCACCGGATACCGCTCGCCCTGCAAGGTCACGCCCTGTGCATCCGCCACCCGCTGCCGCCATTCCTGCAGCACCTGATCGAGCTGTGCATCGTCGTTCTGATACCAGGCCTGCACCACGCGATCGCCCAGCACGCGTTGCCGCAGGCGGTCGCGCTGTTCGCGCCAGATGGCGATGCGATCGATATCGACGGTGGCGGCCTGTATGTTGCCGTTCAGGTGCTGGGCAGCCAGCAGCTCGTCATGCGCCTGCATGTATGCCTGATACCGCGCGGCCAGTTGTACGGCTTCCGCAAGCGCGGTGGGTGGGAGTTTGCTTTTGAGATAGACCGCCAACTGTTCAGCGCGGTCACCGTCAGGCTTGAGCAGGAAGGTGTTGAACACGTTGAGCAATGCGGTATCCACAACCAGCGTTTGCTGCTCTGTGACAGCGAGCGCAGGAGCGATGCTCACGCGGGACGATGTTGTGCTCGGCGCGCTTGCGGGCTGGGCGGATAAGACAGCGGCGCTTGATGTGTGCGACTCAGCGGCAGCGGCGTTTTCCGATTCAGGCAGCGGCGTCGAGAACACGCCAATCGACAAGCCGATGACGGCCGCAAGGGCCGCAGCAGCGCACAGATACAGGCCTTGCCCGTCGCGCAGGGTTTCAGTTCGGATTCGCATTAACGGTGCCCCCGCCATGCAGGGCCGTACGGCGCCGCAGCATGGCGAGGTACGTGCAGCCGATCAGAACGAACAGCTCGGCACGCTGCCCGACATCGTGAAGCTCGACGTGGTCACGCCGGTGCCCGACGGCACATCATTGGACTTGTAGAGGCCGACATTGGCGTACTGGTCACCGCTTTGCGCCGTGGCATCCAGGCTGACGTTGGCCAGGTACGCATTGACCGGGAAGCTCGCGTTGCGGCCGTCGATCTTCGTGTACGCGCCCGACACCGATTGCGTGGAATACGCACCGTTGACGACGATGTTCGACAGCGACGGGCTGCCACCCGTGGTGCACGCGTTGTAATTGGTGTCCATCACGATCAGGTGCTTCACGCCGGTCATGCAGGTATTGACGTAGCTCACCTGCTTGACGGTGAGCGAGCATGGGCCCGTCTTGACGTTGATACCGTTGTTGTTGGTGGACTGCGTGCCGCTCAGGTCATTCCCGTACACGTAGTTGTTCGTGAACAGGATGTTCGACACGGTGTTCTTGTCGATGCTGCCCACGGACAGACCATGCGTGCCGTGCAGCCGCGTGTTCGACACCGTCACGTTGGAGATGTCGCCCGAGTTGGTCTTGACGGCAATGCCGTCGTCGCCGGCCTCGATATCGGATTGCGTGACGGTGGCGTTGGTCAGGCTGTCGATGTCGATGCCGTCTGCGTTCTTGCGCGTGGCCGGCGTGCGGATGGACACACCCCACGCGGTAAAGCCGTTGCCGCCTTCCACATACAGGTTCGGGTGCGCGGCCTGCGCCAGCGTGACGTTGTAGACGATGAAGTTGCTGATGTTGCTCGCCTGCACCAGGCGCGGCGTGCCGGAGATGATGTCGCCACGGCCATCCACCGTGCCCGGGCCCATGAGCGATGCATTGGTGCCCGTGAACGACAGCAGGTTGGCGTTGCCGCTGTAGCTGTCGTTGCCGAACAGCGTCACACCAGAATTGATGACCAGACCCGCCCCGCTGATGGACAGGCTGCCCGTGTAGAACGCGTCATTCGAGCCCGATGCGGCCAGCACCACGCTCTTGCCGGTGCCCTTGCAGTCGGTCAGAGCCTGCTGAATGACGCTGGTGTCGTCCGACGAAGACGACGGCGGCGACGCGCGCTGCGAGCTTGAATACCGCGCATTGATCGTCTTGCAGACGCCCGGATACGCCGGCTGCGTGACGGTGCGGCTATCGCCCGTGGCCAATGTCTGCGCCCCGGCGGAGCCAGCGGCCAGCAAGGATGCGGTCAGGATCAACCCGACCTTGGTTTGCATGTTCATCGATGTCTCACTCCTGTCTTGGTGTTCGGCACCGCAACGGCAGCGTGTCGGTGCCACCTGGGCAGACCGCACCCTCGGCTCAAGATATATCAGAGCAAACTAATTGGTATATCAGTGAGGAAAGTTGAGAATTCAGTCGAGGGGCCATCCGATCTGCGTTTCGCCGCCGAAGATGTGTCCGCAATTACGAATGCACAAAGCCGTATCGCCAGGCTGGAGGGTGACGCGGCGGCGGCGGTTACCTAAGATGCCGCCCTCTCGGCAGGTCGCTACAAGTGGTCATGCCGGGCCCGACGCTCATGCGCACCACCGCGTGCATGAGCGTCAACCCCTGACCGCCACTCAGTGCAATCCACTCCCGATGTCGAAGATCAGCAGCGCGAACGGTATCCCGCCACGGCATGACAGCCCGCCCGGCGGGCGGCTTGCAGGGCTGCCGGCGCGCGTTGCACCGTCACCCGACTGCGCACCCAGGGTGCCCGGTCCGGGTCTGGCGCAACTGCCTAAATCCACCGCTGCACGCCAGCCCGCCGCGCCAACCCGGGTCAAACCCTTGCGGACGCTGGAAACGCGGCAGCGCCTGCACCGCTTGCGCAAAGAACTCAGCAAGATTGACCCTCCACCGGCCTGTGCCGAAGACGCCCATGCCCACATCCTCGCGGCCATGGCGCGCGCCGGGTTGAGCGGCTGGGCGTTACCGGCACTGTCCGACCCCGCCAATGCACGCCATGCAGATGGGTCGGTAGTGGTGTCGCTGGTGTCTCACGCCATCGTCTTCAATGCGGGGGGCGCGTTCCGCATCTTCGATCTGCTGCCCCCGGGCAGCGTGTACTTTGAGTTGGCCGGGCACAACGGCGCTGCGTTTGTGCTGCCGTGCGGCTGCGCCCTCGTCGCGGCCCGTTAGCGCACGACACCACCGTCCGCAGCCCGCGCATCCGGTATCTCAAAAATTCTCGCCTCAGGGTTATCCGCCATTTCGGCCGGCGCTCACCTTTTCGACACTCCTGCCACACCACCAATAAAACAAGGGGCGGAGACAGGTATGGACCGGAGGCAATTCGTACGGAGTTCGGTAGCACTGGGCGGCGCAATGATGCTGTCGCCCATGGCGCGCGCGGCGGAAGCCGGCGTGTTTGCAGACAAGATCGTCTTTGGGCAGACGGTCGGGTTCGACAGCGTGTGGGGCGGGCTGTACAAGAACTACACCAATGGCCTGCTGGCCGGCTTCGAGCAAGTCAACGCCCAGGGCGGCGTGGCCGGGCGCAAGCTGGTCGTCAAGCGGCTGGAAGACAACTACCTGCCAGAGAAGGCCGTGGCCAACGTCAAGACGCTCATGCAGGAAGGCGTGTTCGGGCTGGTGTGCATGGGCGGCACCGGCAACACCATCGCCGCATTGCCGCTGCTGGAGCAATACCGCCTGCCGATGGTGGGCGCCATGACCGGCGCCACCGCAGCGCGCAAAGCCAGCGCACCGCTGTTCCATACGCGCGCCAGCTACGCCGACGAAGTCACGAAGATGGTGCAGCACGCCACCACAATCGGGCTCAAGCGCGTGGCCGTGGTCTACCAGGACAACCCATTCGGTTCCGGCAATGCCGACGCCGCCAAGGCTGCCGCCAGCAAGTTCGGCGCACAGATCGTCGCGCTCATCCCGCACAACGCCAAAGGCGACGACATCGACATGGTGGTCGACAAGATTGCCGCCGCCAACCCGCAGACCACGCTGCTGTTTACGTCGCCCACCTCCGTGGCCGACATGCTGATGCGCTACCAGGCCAAGCACGGCCCCGTGCCGTTGCCGCAGCCGTGGATCCTGTCCGTTACCACGCCCAAGACCGTGTTCGAGAAAGCCGGCACGCTGGCCCATGGCGTGGCTGTCACGCAGGTCATGCCCGGCCCCAACGTGCGGACCCAGCCGCTGGTGCGCGCGTTTCGCGAGGCCAATGACAAGTTTGGCGACCACAGCAACCAGACCTACGAAGCGGTGGAAGGTTTTCTCACCGCCCGCGTCATCGTGGAGGGCCTGCGGGCCTGCGGCAGCAACCCCACGCGCGACGCGTTCATCCAGGCGCTCGAAGGCTTCGGCACGCGCGACTTCGGCGGCGTGCGCGTCCATTACGACCGCAACAACCACGCCGGGCTCGACTACGTCGACGTCACCATGATCGGCAGCAACGGCCACCTGGTCGGCTGAGCCATGCGCGGCTTGTAAGCTCAACGGCTTGACGCCCGCCCGCCGCCGGAGACGTTCAATCCGGCGGCGGGCACATCGTTTTGGGTGACGGGCGTTGTAGGCCGATCGCCTCCCTCGGAAGAGTTACTCCCACACCGCCGCCAACGCGCGCTAAAGAACCCGCGCGCCACCGCCGTTACCTGATAGTGGAGACAATCTCGGCAGGCCAGCGCGCAGCGGGATTGATATATCAGAACGAATACAACACAAGAGGAAGTGCCCCCATGCCATGGTTCGCCAGTCTCAAATTGGGTCACAAGCTCATGGGCTTGTTGCTGCTCTGCGCAGCCACCACGGTGGTTGTTGGGGTGGTCGGTACCGTCAAGGTGCGCGAGCTCGCCACCATGCAGACCACGATGTATGAGAGCGAAGTCGTGCCCATCCGGCAGATTGGCACCGCCGCATGGCAAGCGGCTGCGCACTATCGGCGGCTGTACGACTACGTTGTGAAGACAGACCCGAAGGGCCGCGAAGACACGCTGGCCTTCAACAAGGGTGGCGAGGCCGCCATCATCGCCGCGTTCGACTATGAACGTGCGCACCCGTTTGACGATCGGCAAAGGCAATTGCTGGCGGATTTTGATGCCACCTGGCCGGTCTATCTTGCTTCCGTGCAGAAGGTGGAAACCCTGGCGCGCCAAGGCGACCAGCCCGCTGCGCTTGCCGAGATGCAAGCCAACACGGATGGCTTACACGTGAAGATCCGCAAGATCCTGATCGAATTCTCCAACCTGCGCGATGCCTCGGCCAAAACACGCGCCGAAGCGGGCGTCGCACTCGTTGCCGGGGTCACGCGCTGGATTGTGGGTTGCGCGGCGGTGGGCGTGGGTATCGCGCTTGCGCTGGGCCTGGCCGTTGCCCGATCGATCGTGCGGCAGATCGGGGGCGAGCCCGCGCAGGTTGCGCGCGTCGTTGCGCAAATTGCCGGTGGCGACCTGCAAACACGTGTCGATACGCGCGCCACCGACCGGCAGAGCATCCTGCATGCGGTCGTGCAAATGCAGGGCAGCCTTGCAGCGGTGGTCGGGTCAATTCGCACGAGCACGGAATCGGTGTCTGTGGCATCGCGCGAGATTGCCAGCGGCAACGTGGATCTGTCCTCGCGCACGGAGCAGCAGGCTGCCTCGCTTGAGGAAACCGCCTCGAGCATGACGCAGTTGACGCAAACCGTGAAGCAGAACGCAGACAACGCGCGCCAGGCCAATACACTCGCCGCACTCGCCACGGAAAAAGCAGACGCCGGCAACGACGCCATGCAAGGCATGGTCAGCACCATCGAAAAAATCAGCGGCAGCTCGACCAAGATCTCGGAGATCACCGGCGTGATCGAGGGTATCGCGTTCCAGACCAACATCCTCGCGCTCAATGCCGCGGTGGAGGCCGCGCGTGCCGGCGAGCAAGGCCGCGGCTTTGCCGTGGTGGCTAGCGAGGTGCGCAGCCTTGCGCAGCGCTCTGCGTCCGCCGCCAAGGAGATCAAGACATTGATCGGAGCATCCGTGTCGATGATTCAGGACGGCGCAACGCAAGCCTTGGCCGTCGGCTCCACCATCGGGCAGGTGAAAGACGCGATCAAACGCGTGTCCGACATCGTGGGCGAGATCACCGCCGCGTCGGACGAGCAGACGCGCGGCATTGAGCAAGTCCACACCGCGATTCATCAGATGGACGAGGTGACGCAGCAGAACGCCGCGCTGGTGGAAGAAGCTGCTGCGGCTGCGCAATCGCTGGAGGAACAGGCGGGCAAGCTGAAAGACGTCGTGTCGGTGTTCAAGCTGGTGGGGGCGGGCTGATAAAGTCACCGTCTCTTTCTTGAAGCTCACCGATACAACGCGATGACGGTATCCCTAAGCCTGGACCCGCAGTTCTTCAACCTGCTGGCCGATAGCCACCAGCGGCTCGTTGGCACGCCGCTGATCGACAACGGTATCGCGCCCGCCGATGCGGCCCGGTGGCTTTATGAAGACGCGCCCTTCTGCGTGCTGGCGCACAACACCGACGCCGACCCGCGCTTCATCTATGCGAACCGGGCTGCGCAGCGCTGCTTTGAATACGATTGGAATGGCATCACGGCGTTACGGTCGCGTTTTTCGGCAGAGCAACCGAACCGGGAGGAACGTGCGCAATTGCTTGAGTCGGTACGCACGCGCGGATTCGCCACCGGCTATCGGGGCGTACGCATCTCGCGCTCCGAAAGGCGGTTCTGGATTGAGGGCGGCACCGTGTGGAATCTGATCGACAGCGATGGCGTGTACCACGGGCAAGCCGCGACCTTCCACCACTGGCATGACGTGTGATTTGCGGGGCTAGAGCGCGGTCCGGGCTCGACGTTTTAGGCCTCGGAACCTCGCGCTTGGTATTCCAGGCCCGGCGTAAAATCCGTTCGCCAAGGAACCCGCCACGACCATGCTCGCTCGCACCATCGCAACGCTTTGCGCCATCGCGCCTCTCGCTGGGTGCGTCAGCTATCAAGACCCGCGCACGCCAGAACAGCAGAAGCTCGCGCTGCAGCGGGCCGCCAATGAACTGGCCGGCAGCTACACCATCACAGACAGCCGCAACGACGATGGCCGCCGCTATACGCAAGCCATCGTCAGCAAGCAAGACGGCTCAGACCAGCTCAGCCTGCAGTTGGTAGGCCCGGCCACCGGCGCAATAACGCTGGCCGGGTCCGACTGCCGAGGGTGGTACGCCGAGAACCAACGCTACACCGCCATGCAGTGCGATGCGTTGACGGGCGAGGTCAACTTCTTCTCTCTGGTGCGGCAGGCCAACCCAGACCCGGTGAACTCCGGCACCATGCCACCGTCGTTCACGACGATGGTGGTTCCGCAAGGCAGCTATCTCTTCGACATTGCTGACCGCAGCGGGCGGCATCACTATTACGTGTTGACGAAAACACCACTGCAGCAGATGCCCGAAACGCCCGGCGCAATGCGGCGATGGCCGGCACCGCGTTCGACGCAATAGACACCGCCGGCTGGTTCCGTCATATCGGCGGCTTAGCATTTACAACACAACAACGTACGTTCAGAAGGGGTAGGAGTTGTCGAAAAAGATCATCTCGCTGGTCTTGGCCTGCGCTTGCAGCATGAGCCAAGCGGCCTTCGGACAAATCTCAATGGAAGCGCCCCTGACAGACGCGCCGCAAAGCGAAGCGCTCCAGACGGAAGTCCTGCAAGCGGGCACACCTCAAGCGGAAGCGCCCATGCCGGAAGCCCCGCAAGCGGAAGCGCCTGCCCCCGAGCCCGCCCCAAGAGCGGAGCCCCTCGTCAAGGTCGAACAAAGCTATTGGGAAGCCGAAGGCCTGAGCGCGCGGATGCGCAAGGCGCGTGCGATCACGTTGTATTTGATGGACCCCGCCGTGGCATCGCTCAAGGCCGTGGACGAGGCCCAACTGAAAGACGCTGGCTGCGAATACAGCACCGAAGACGCCGCGCTCATCGCCAACTTTGCGGATTCCATCGAGCGCACCAGCGTGCGCAGCAACTCGTTCGTGCTGCAGTTCGAGCCTCGTGAGGCCATCTACATGGCGCTTGGCGGCGGCAGCGAGATGAAGCTGCTGTTTGAGAAGCCCTACCCGAATCAATCTGAGGTGCCGGGGCAGATCAATGGTCAACCGGTCACGGTCAGCAAGAGCCTGGTGGAAGGCCTGTACCGATGGGCCGCGAAGGTTGATCGCGTCCGTCGTTGCGAAAACTTCGTTGGCAAGTACCGGTAAGCCAGCGCGCCCCCGCCTTCAAAGCGCGCGTGCCAACGGCTGCAGGTTGGCATCCAGCACAAACTGCTGACACACGCTCGGCGCCAGCGGGCGGCTGAAGAAGTACCCCTGAAAACGGTCGCACCCCAGGGCCGACAGGCGCTTGAGCTGCTGTTCAGTCTCCACACCTTCGACCACCGTCGACAGGTTCAGCGTCCGGCTCAGGCTCGCGATGCTGCGCACGATGTGTTCGTTGATGCTGCCCGCGCTCACATCTGCCAGAGAGCGGTCGATCTTCACGGTGTCCAGCGGCAGCTCGCGCAAGTAGTGCAGCGACGTATGGCCCATCCCGAAATCATCGAGCGCGACTTTCACGCCGGCCTCACGCAGCCGCTTCAGGTTGCCGATGGCGTTGATGTCCGGCAGCAGCATCGTGGTTTCGGTGATCTCCAGTTCGAGCTGCGTTGGTGACAACCCTTCGCGGTGCAGGATGTCGATCACGTTTCGATGGAACGCATAGTCCAGCAACTGCCGTGGCGACAGATTGACAGCGACCACGAAATCGTCCGGCAAGACATCGCGCCACGCAGCGCGCTGCTGACACGCCAGCGACAGGATGCGCAGGCCCAGCTGGTCGATCTGGTCGATGTCATCGGCCAGCGCCACGACAATCGGCGGCGCCACGCGCCCCAGCACCGGGTGCTGCCAGCGCAGCAACGCCTCGGCGCCAAACACGCGCCCGGTTGCGCAATCCACCTGCGGCTGAAACTCCAGGAAGATCTGGCCTTCTTTCTTGATGGCGCCTTCCAGGTCGCTGGCCAGCGCCACCGCCATGCGGCCCTCGTCGCCGGGCAGGTCCAGACACCGCCGGCCCTTGAGGCTCACCTCGGGCGACTCGGCAATCTGCAGCAGAGAAGCCAGTACGTCCTGACTGCGCCGTGCGGACAAGACATCTGCCATGCGCACAAACGGAAGGTAGATTGCCGCCCCCACCACCAAGCCAATGAGCTGCACCACCGCGCCTGATACCGAGCCGGTGGCCGCGTAGCCGCTGAACAGCGCCGGCGTGGTCCACGCCACGCTGTAGCCGGTCTTGGGCATCAGGTCAGCAACGGTGGCCGCATAGGCGATCAGAATCTGCACCAGCGGTGTGAGCAGGAACGGAATCGCATAGACGGGGTTCAGCACCAGCGGCAGCCCGAACAGCAATGGCTCGTTCACGTTGAACAGCGCCGGCAACATGACGACGAGCGCCATCTTGCGCCCACGCAGCGTGCGCCTGGACATGAGCAGCGCCAGGATCAGGCTGAGCGTGCCGCCCGAGCCGCCCATGCGCGCGAACACCGCGAAGAAGTGGTACGTAAAGATGAACTGCGGCTGGCCACCGCTGGCAACCGCCGCCACATTGGCCTGCGTGGCGGGCTCCAGTATGTGTTGGTGAATGGCATACAGCGCGTTCGGCCCATGAATGCCGAACAGCCAGAGCACCTGCGCCGCGGTTTCGTAGCCCAGACCAAACAGCAGGCTGTTGGAGACCTCCGAATACGGCGCCTCCAGCCGCGTGCCAAATGCCGCCATGAGCTGCGGCCAACCCGCCCAGGCCATGGCGACCTTGAGCACCGCAAACGTCAAGATCGTCAGCATGCCGGCCGGCATGACCGACAGCACATCGCCCACCAGAAGATCGTTGCTCAGGTGATGGGACGGAATGCGCAAACGGCGGATGCCGCACAGCTTCAGAAACAGGCTGCCGCCCAGCGACGCAACCAGCAAGGCGCCAAACAGCCCGCGCCCCAGCGAAAGCGATGCCATCAAAGATGCATCCGCATCCGGCGCAATGAGCGTGAAGAAGCACGACACCACCACCACCGCCGCCACGGTCGGGTTGACCACGCGATGCCCGGCGCGCTGGTTGTACAGCTTCGCCAGCACTTCGGCAAACCCAAAGAGCGCGACCAGCGCGCCGATGCCGATCGTTCCGGCCAACACACTGTCGCAAAAGACATCCAGCCGCGTGCCAAAGGTATTCAGCAGCGCGTGGCGCATGCCGGCGGTGGGCGGGTTGCGCAAGAGCAGCGCCAGCGCGCCCACCATGATGAGCGGCAAAGAGAGCGCCAGCCCGCGCCGAACGGCAATGAAATACGGCCCGCGGTCGATGCGCTCGGCAGCGCTCAGCAACCTCAGCCAGGGCGATAGCGTCTGCGTCGTCATAAGACTGGATCTTGTTCGAGGTGGATCGGCAACATCCCGGGCAGCCCGGAGCGTTGCCTATCGGGCTATGCATCGTAATCGACACAATCTCGCGTGCTCTGAAGCGCCGCCCTTTACGCAATACGCAAAAAAGCTCACCCGCCCATGGCAAGCTTTGTGCAATACCTAGGGGAAACCCGAAGTCTTGACGCGCCACTTGCACCCGGCGCGCACCACAACAAGGCATCGGCACCAACGTGGCGCCCATCCTGGGGCCGTCGCGCCCTAGAATCTGCAACGATCTTGCTTATGTCGATTTCCATTCGTGCGCCCCGCACCGTGAAACTACCTGCCCCCTTCCTTTCCCTGCTCCGCCTCGTGCGCGACCCGCATCGGCGCTATCAGCATGCGCGGTACATCCATGCCACGCGCGTTGGCTTGGGCGTGCTGCTGTCGATTGCCGTCACGTCGGGCTTCGGCTGGCCGCATGGCGAGTGGGCCACCATCTCGCTGCTGATCGTCATTGCCGGCCTGCAGCACCACGGCAACATCCGCAAACGCGCGGCCGAGCGCGCCTGGGGCACCCTGATCGGCGCGGTGGCAGGCCTGTTGATCATCGTTCAGCAGACGTGGCTTGGGCACCTGCCGCTCACGTACGCGCTCACGGCCATCGCGTGCGGCATCTGCGCGTATCACGCCATCGGCAAGGGCGGCTATATCGCGCTGCTGGCCGCCATCACACTGGTCATCGTGGTGGGGCATGGCGACAACAATCTGCTCGACGGCGCCTGGCGCACGCTCAACGTGCTGGTGGGGATTGCGATAGCGCTGCTGTTCTCGTTTGCGCTGCCGCTGTATGCCACGTACTCGTGGCGCTACCGGCTGGCCGATGCGCTGCGGGAATGCGCCCGGGCATATGCCGGCCTCGGCCGCGCCGGTGAAGCCCCCGGCGAGCGCAGCAAGCACCTCGGCAAGCTCAATACGCTGCTGGTGCAGTTGCGCTCGCTCATGCCGTCCGTCTCCAAAGAGATTGACGTGCCCGTGGAGCGGCTGGAGAACATCCAGCGCAGCCTGCGCATCTGCATCAGCACGCTGGAACTGCTCAATGCAACGCAGGGGGCATTGGGCGCACCGAGTGCAGGCGCCCTGCCCGGCGTGGGCGCCCGGCGCATCCGTGACACGCTGATCGGCATGTCACGGGCATTGCGGTTCGGCACGGTGGCGCGCCTGGCACGACCGCGCGCGTCTGACCCCGCCGAGGTTAGCCCCACGGCCAGCTCGCCAACGGTGGAAAGCGCGCTTGCAGAGGGCTTTGCCAACGAGATCGAGAACCTCCGGCGGCAACTGCTGGCGATTGCGCCGCAGTGGAATATCGGGTGAAGCGAGGGGCGCTGCATCTGGTGAGGGCCGCGGCGCACGCATTGCTCAATAATTCTCACCAGCACTGCTGGTGTGAGGTCACGTGGGTAGACTGGCGCGTAGCCATGGTTCACGAGCCTTCGTGAAAAGATGGTCGGGAGCCCCGGGATTGACCACCTCGGGGCTTTTTTTCGTCAATGCGGAGCACCTTCCCATCGACTGGCCCTTCGGAGCAAGCGTCATGCGTTCGGGCGGGGGCACCCGGCGCTGCTGCGAATCCTTATGCTGAAGCGGTAGCGACATTGCGTACGTCGCCTGTCACGCTTCTTACGGCGTGATCGAGCCCACAACGCCACAGCCAGCCCGCATGAAGGTCAATCACACCAGCGCTTCCCACAGTGCAGCAGTGCCAACCAGCAGCGCCCCCAGCACCTCTGGTGCACCCGCTATCGGCGCACTGGATCGTCGGCGTAGAGCGCCTGCCGATGCCCCCGATATGCCGCCGCCTCGCAGGCAACGGCTGAATACGGCAACCGCTTCTGGAAAGCCGGAATTCCGCCGCGTTCAACTCGCCAGCGTTACCGCACCGGCCCGCAATGCTGCGGGCACTTCGGCTGCCACCGACGCCACCGAGCCCCTGCTGGACAATCGTCCGACATTGGAAAAAATGGGCATCGAGCACCCGTTGTTGGGGCACTCGTGGTACGGCGATCCTCCGGACACTGCCCGTGCCGCCGGCAAGCAGCCGGTCGTCCACGAGCGCGGCACGGGCCAGACAAGCCAGACTGCCAGCGGTCCCCAACTGACGCCGTCTCAAGAGGCCGCCATTGAGCATGCCCGGTCGCAGGTGCGCAGTACCCTGCAAGGGCCACTGACCAAGCTGCAGCAGGCGCTGGACAGAAATCTCGATTTGGAGATCGTCAAGTTCCCGATCAAGAAGGTGGACTGGGCGCTTGCGCCGCTGCTGATGGCGGCGGAAAACGCGCGCAATCCGGGGCTGAACCTCGTTGCCCTGCACATGGACACGGCAGAAGCCGGGTTCGATGACGACGAAGACGATCTGCCACCCCTGGTGAATTCACACAACTTCGGGGCCTTTATCGAGTCAGCGCCACCCGGGCGATACGGGGCCATCGTCAATGACGGCCCGCACACCAGAGCGGCCGATATCCGAAAAGACGCGCAAGGAACGACCGTGATCGTGGTCGACCCCTTACGCAAGGAAGAAGACGAAGCCGAGTACGATCAGTACGCAGACAACGTCAGCAGTGAAGCGGGTGAGCACGCCAAGTGTGCGTTCATCCCAGTGGACTTGCAGAAGTCTGCCTTTGGCTGCCGGATCTTCTCGATGTCGCTGGCCTTGAAAATGCACGCGCGCGAAGGCGACTTTTCGGCGCTGCATGATGCGTTGCGATCCGGGACAGACCCGACGCCGTTGGTGTCACGCGCAAAGACAACAGAAGAACTGGGTGCGTTGCTTGTGTTGGACGGGGCACCGCTGATCGACGCCAGGATGATGAAGCACAGCCATGCCGGCAGTTCGGTCGAGCGCTACGTTGCAAGTCATCCGGATCAGTCGATGACACCCGTCAACAAGCGCAACGAGACCCTGCAGAGCAGAACGAGCCGGCATCTTACGGAACGCGAGGTTCTGGCACGCGTAGACCCCAACGCAACCATGCCGGTCGCTCCGACGAAAACAGCACGATTGAGTACTTCGATCGAGCACAAGCGTATTTCGATGATCGGCCGTGCGATCGCCTATCTGGATGGAGCACCACCACAAGCCGTGGCAAATATGGCGCATCTCGTGTCGCGCGCCAGCCGGGAACTGGCGAAGCAATAGGGCCGGCCGGAGAAGGCTTTCTCAGCCCCGGTTATGCCTTCGACGCCATCGATTTGCTGAGGTAACGGGCACAGCCGAAGACACCATCAAGACCCCGCGACGAGCGGGCCGGCATGCATGCATGCGTCAGGCTGCCAGCTTCACGTTCGGGGCGAGGCTCTGCGGCTGCTCGCCTGCCGGCTGGACGGTCAACTGATAGCCGCGCGAGTAGACCGTCTTGAGTTCAACGCCGGTCGCTGGGCCGAAGCCCAGCTTCTTGCGCAGCTTGTAGATGTGCTGTTCGATCGAGCGCTCTGCAACGCTGGCTTCCGTACCCCATACCGCAGAGGCGATCTGCTGGCGCGACAGAAACGCCCCGGACGAAGAGAACAACAGCCAAGCCGTGGCGAATTCGCGAGCGGTCAGACGAATCGGTTCGTCGTGCAATGTCACCGTGCGGGTCAGCCGACATAGGCGGTAGGGCCCGGCCACCACCTGCGTATCGAGGGCAACCTGCGTCGACTTGCCGGCCCCGCGCAGGATGCGCCGAACGCGCGCACACAACTCCTCGGCGGTGAAGTGGCCGGAAATGATGTCGTCGATGCCGGCATCGAAAACACCAAGCATCTCGTGGCGGCCGGCAAAGTCGCCAAACACCAACGTTGGCCGGCACATATTGGCGTTGCGCTCGCGCCCCGTGAGCAGCAGTCGGGCGGCCGTACTGAACTGCTGCGCATCAATCATCAGCAACGCGAAGGCCTCGGTGTGCCCGGTGCGCATCAGGGCCAATGCGTCGTCGAATCGCACGCACGTCACGCCCTGCGCTGACAGGCAAGCCGCTACATAAGCAAAGCTCGCTGGGTTGGTGGTGAGTACGGCAAATTTCATGGCAAAGCACCCCGACGGCGCGGGGTCGATCAACACGTCTACCCCGCTTGTTATGTTTCGCAACAGCATAGCGTTCACAGTGTGTTCATCCATCGCTATGACTAGCGATGCGGCGACCGGGGGGCGACCGACCGCGCACAATCAGCGGCGGCACAGGTGACGCGGTCCGCAGGTAATGCGGTCGACACCACGCAGGGTCGGCCCGTGACATCGTTCAGGATGCGAAATCCGTGATCACCGTCACGCCGGTGCCTTCAAACCGGTTCATGTTCGTCAATGCCTCGATCGAGGCGCTGAGGCTGATTTCCCTGCGGACCATTCGCCCAGGCTGCAGCTTGCCCGTGCGGATCATGTCGAGCATGGGGCCATAGCGATGGGCCTGCATGCCATGGCTGCCCAGAATCTCCAACTCATGCGCAATCACCTTGCTCATGGGGACTGCGGGTGTCGTGTGATCACCCAGCATCAGGCCGACCTGCACATGCTTGCCGCGCCGGCGCAAATTGCTGATCGAGTTGAAGCATGTGGTCGGATGGCCCAGCGCATCGAGCGACACATGCGCGCCCCCTTGCGTGATGGCCTTCACCGCCTCAACCACATCAGACTCACGCGATGCGTTGACCGTGGCGACGGCCCCCAACGCACGCGCCAGCTCCAGCGCGCTGTCTGAAATGTCGATGGCCACGACATTCGCGCCGATGGCGTTGGCAATCATGATGGCCGACAGGCCCACGCCGCCGCATCCATGCACCGCAACCCATTGGCCGGCAGTGGTCTTGCCCTGGTCGACAACGGCACGAAACGCCGTCACGAAGCGGCAACCGAGGCTCGCCGCCGTGGTGAAGTCCAGGTCATCGGGCAAGCGCACGAGGTTCAGGTCGGCATAGCCAATGCCGACGTATTCAGCAAACGAGCCCCAGTGCGTAAAGCCAGGCTGGAACTGTTGTTCGCACACCTGTTGGTGCCCCGCGTGGCATTCGGGGCAGTGACCACAGCCGGCCACGAACGGCACCGTCACCCGGTCACCCACCCTCCAGCGCGTCACATCCGCACCGACCGCCGAAACAACGCCGGCCAGCTCGTGACCGGGCACGTGCGGCAGCTCGATATCGGCGTCGTGGCCCATCCAACCGTGCCAGTCGCTGCGGCACACGCCGCTGGCCATCACCTGCACGACCACGCCATCCGTTGCCGGAGTCGGGTCGGGAACGTTCATGTGCTTCGGCACGGCGCCGAAGGCTTCGTAGACTATGGCTTTCATGATTTCAACGCAGAGCGGATGAGCGTTGCAATATAAGCCGCAGTCGCCGAAAGTATCTTTCTATTTTCAGGGCGTTTCTGGAGTCTTTCGAAGCGCTCTTTCTGATTCAGACACGCCGTGGAAAGGAGATTTCATGGAAGCACTGGACACCATCGATCTGGGCCTTTTGGATCAACTCCAGCAGGACGGACGCGTCTCCAATGCCAAGCTGGCGGAGCGCTTTTCCTTGAGTGAAGCGTCATGCTGGCGGCGGCTCAAGCGCCTCGATGATGCCGGCCTCATCGAGGGCTATCACGCCGCGCTCGACCGGCGCAAGCTCGGGCTCGGCGTGATGGTCTACGTGCAGATCATGTGCACCCAACACACCGAGGAGGTCACGGCGGAGTTCGAACGGCTCATCCTGGCCAGCCCCAACATCCTGGCCTGCGACAACACAACCGGCGAAGCCGACTACCTGCTCCAGGTGGTCGCCAACGATCTGGACGACTACAGCCGCTTCGTGGAAAAGGTCCTGAGAAAACTGCCCGGTGTGTTTGGCATACGCTCGAATATTTCGCTTCGTCAGGTGAAGTCGACCAAGCGGTTGCCGATTGTTTGAGGCGGGCCAGACGGCCACACATCGCCGAACGATCGCGCCCCTCATCCCTGGCAATGCCTGCATCGGCGACCCCGGCGCCAGATCGGTATTCAAGATCCGAACGCCAAGCGGCCAACAACGGCGGTGATCACGGCAACAGTCCATGTTTGGACGCGCCTTCACCGCCCCACCGCGGAGCAACGCGGCAGTTCATCCGGACACGCCGAACGGCATCACACCACGGTGTCCTCTTCGGTTTCGTCATTGGACGGTGCTGGCACTTCCGCAACCGGCGGTTCCGCCATCGCGCTGTCCTCAGCCACTTCCTGTGAATCATCCTGCCCAGCAGGCGACTGCGACGGGTCTTCCAGACGCGCCTTCAGGCCTGCCAGGTAATTCTCGGCATGGTCCTGCGCCTCTGACACCCCCAGGTTGATGCCGGCGTTGATCGCTTTCTCGGCAACAATTTTGGTGATGCCCTCCTTCATTGCCAGCCGAACCTCCGGGCCGCCGATGTTGCCGATGGCTGCAGCCGCCAGGTTCAGGCCCGCCTCTTCCAGCGCCTTCTTCACGTTGCCGCCGCTGACCATGGCATGCAGGATGTTGCAGCCCTGGGACTCGGCCTCCAGCGCCGTGGATGCCGCGTCCGCAAGTTCGCCAATGCCTGGAATGAAGCTCAGCGCCCCGACCGCCATGGACGCCCAATCCAGCAGCTTGCCTTCCACCTTGAGGGCGGCATCGATGGCGTGCATCAGGAAACCGCCGTTGTGCTTGGGCGACTTGATCTCGGGCTGGTCGGCCGTGCCCATCAGCATGCATGCGACGGCCGTCTTGTCGGCATCGGTCTTGGGCGTGTGGGTCTGCGGCTTCTGAACGGTCTGGTTTGCCTGCGACAGGTTGCCGTAGAACTTCTGGAAATCGCGGCCCGCGATATTGCCGGAATCCACCGTATGGCCGCCGCCGAAATCAAAGAAGCCGTGGTGCGTTTTGTAACCCGTGATGGCGTTGTTCATCAGGCTGAACAACACCGGGTCTTGCAGCAGATGCGTTGCTGCCTGGCGAACGTTCGGGTCGAGCTGCTTGTTGTTGGCCATGCTCGTCAGCCTGTCTCGCGTGAGGTCGCCATCGCCAAAGAACGCCGCCTGGTTGCCGTTCATCGTCTTGAGCGTGTTCAGTTCGGTTTGCGTCAGGCTCATGGATGACGACGCGGCTTGCAGGAAGTCTGCCTTCTTGACCTCGCCACCGCCGGTCAGGCGGTTCCAGGCGTCCTGATGGTCGAGGAAGTACTGCGCCGCCGCGATGACTTGCGGGGGCGTTTTGCCCGTCTTGGCGTCACCATCAACAATTTGCTGGAACTCGTCTTTGCCAAGATTCTTCGTCAGGTTGTCGGAATACTTGTAGAGCTCGCGCAGAGCATCGCTTTCCGACATGACAGAAGGCTGACCATTTGTGTTGCCGTCAGACGGGACGTAGTTCTGCTCGAAGCTCTTGGCCTGCTGCTCGTTGAACGCGCTGACCTGCGCGTGCTCCGCAGTGAAGGCATCCAGATCCTTGGCCTTGATCTTGCCGCCGCAGCGGCCGTCACCTTGCGAGCCGATGGCGGTAAACAGGCGCTGGTCTTGTGCCAGCCCCTGCAGGGCTGCCTTCAAGTCCGGCGGCGTTGAAGGGTCGTTGATCTTGTCCTGAAGGCCATCCCAGCTGATCGGGCATTGGTCCTTATGCCGGTCCAGCACCGACACGATCTGCACTTCCGATTGGCTGAGCGTGCCACCGTTCCACGTCACGGTGGATTGCGGCGACTGGGCCTGCTGTGACGATGCCGCGTTGGACTGCGGGGGTGCCGCGTGGGGCTGCGCCGCCGCAGGGCGGTTGCCACTGTTCTGGGTGACGTCGTCGTCATCGTCATCATCGTCATCGTTGTTTTCTGACGCGAGCGACGCAGCCAGCTTGGCGCTGATCCCTTGGTATAGGCTCAACTGCGTTTCGTCTGTTGGGCCTTGTTGACCTTGCTGGCCTGGCAAACCGCCCATGCCGGCGATGGTCGTTGCGGTATCGACGGCCGCTTCGGCCATATCGCTCCGGCTTGCGTGCTTCGCCTCGCGGCTGGCAGTGTTAGATGAAGACATGTGAACGGACATACCTGCTCCACTTGAATGTGTCGTTGCGATCTGTGGCAGGGCCGATGTTTCGTGATCACGCGCGGATCCCGTGTGCCGTCAGCCATGTACGGATTGCGTTTCCCTTCAACCGCCCACCAACTCAACGCGGCAACGCAGCAACGCACCAGCGCTGGCCAAGTGGGCACGAGTGGCCCGTGCATTGCGCGCGGATGCCTGGAAGGCCAGCGTAAGAGTGGGAAACGTCGGGAGCGGCTGCCTGCCCGAAAACACGGCGCGGCATCCGAAGTGGTGAACCGTCAATTGCGGCTGAGAAGAGAACGCCAACGTGCTTGCAGCGATCTGCTTGTCTGACATGCCCTTGAGCACGCGGGCGATTCGCCCCAGAAGCGGAATCTTCGCATTGCTGTTCGGGGCTCGATTTTTTCTTCGATTAACTTTTAGCTCGATATAAAAGCTAAGAGTTTCTTCGATGCATACCAATTTAAATCCGTGGGATATGAGCGCCTTCAGCCAACAATATGGCGCCCTAGCGGAACACCCTCCAACGCAGACTCCCGACGGCAGCCCGCAAACGGAACGCTCCGCGCGATCGTCCTCTGCGCGTTCGGTTGAGATTCAGGAATTGAGAAACCTGCAGGAAACGCCCCCTGCCGCCATCTCCCGTTCACGCACCAGCGAGCATGGCCGCCAGCGGCGTTCTGCTTTGCCCAGTGGAGAAAGCGTGCGCCTGCGCTCAGAGCTGGCCGCTTGGTGCGAGCGGACTGAGACAAAACCCTCTCTTCTTGCCAAACTGGGCTGTTGCGCCGCACCTCCAGCGGTAGGTGGCCGCCGAGAGCAGCGCCGCGAAGCCATGGAGCGTGTTCTCCGTTGCCTGGATGCGGGAGAGGCGGGAACGCACCTAGCGCTTAAGAACCTGAACCTGTCGCAGTTGCCGCCCGGGCTGCATCGGCTTGCGCACCTGCGCAACCTCGACGTGTCAGGTAACGACAACTTGACGCGCCTGCCCGAAGATTTGAGTCTGTGCAGAAACCTTGAGCGGATCACCGCTGACGACTGCTCCATTTCTGCGCTGCCATCACAAATCGGCGCCCTCAAGAACCTGACAGAAATCTCTCTCGCGTTCAATGAACTGAGATCCCTGCCCGATTCCATCGGCCAGTGCAGCAGCCTGGCGTCGATTTCAGTACCCGGTTGCAAGATCAATAGATTGCCTGCCAGCCTTGCCAATCTGGCGCAGTTAAACAAGCTGGATGTTGCATCCAATCCGGAATTGCGCGAGTTGCCGCACCAGATCGACCTGGAACAGGTGGCTGTGTACAGCACGAATACACGGTTGGCTTTGATGAATCGCGTATTCAAGGCGCCGACATTCGACCCCGAGACCAGGCAGACGCTGTCCTACAACGCCGCTGTGCTGCGCGACCAATGGAGCGCGCTATCGCACCATCTATCGCCAAACGCACAAGCACGGGTGGATCAACTGCGTCAGGGCGCATCAACCACGCTCTCCAGTGAGGATCACGAGGCCTCGTCTGCGTGGAGAACCGCCGCGAACAAGGTCAGCAGCTGGGCGGAAAAAGGGGGGCCAATTACGCTTGACCGAATCTGCAAACTGAACCAGCTCCTGATTCCGGAAGACGATGATGAAGACGCAATCGGCGGCCAACTGCGCGAGGTCAACGTACAAGCTGCAGATGGCAACACATGGACGAACCATCGGTATCCGCCCCCAGAGAGCCTGAAGGACGAAATGGCGGCGTTTTCTGAATGGCTGGAACGTAGTGAGCAGCAATCGCATGGTCGTGATGCACTGGGCCATGTCGAATTTGCCGCCCAACTACACCAACGCTTGGCAAGCCTGCACCCCTTCCAGGACGCCAATGGCCGCACAGCCCGTCTTGCCATGGATTGGGCGCTGCAACGGCACGGATTGCCGCCTGCCCCGCCTGTTGGTGAGGCCAGTCGCCTTCCTGCGTCTTTCTTGGGAGGAAGGCGCGTCAGCCCGGAGAGGGTCGTAATCGAAGCTCTGGAGGGAATGGCAACGGTTGTGAATGAGGTACACCGGTAAACCTGCGTGCCTACGTCATACGTGATCGACGCAGTAGGCAGCAATCACCTATCGGCCGGGGTGGCGAACGAAGGGTTCGCCTCCTCACCTCCAGCGCGGGCCTGCGCAAATGGTTGTGTTCAAAGCGGAGGCGCCCATCACCGCCGCGCGACAGCGATCACACCAACCACGGTTACGCAAAGCCTGCATTGCCATGCGCGATTTCGCTTCGGTCCGCACGCTTTCTGGCGAACACCAGCAGGATTCCCCCGATCTTTTACGCTGCGTGCATTTGCACAAGTAACGGAAAGACCAACATGGGATGCTTTGTCTCCAAACATGCACCGCAGCACGGCCACACCGACTACTCAGCCACTCGAACCAACACGGCCCCGAGTTCGCCGGGTTCCACAAACTCAACCCCAGCGCGCGATCGCAGCCACGGGTTACGAG
The DNA here is from genome assembly GCF_003290055.1 of Ralstonia sp. GX3-BWBA. Taxonomy (NCBI): domain Bacteria; kingdom Pseudomonadati; phylum Pseudomonadota; class Betaproteobacteria; order Burkholderiales; family Burkholderiaceae; genus Ralstonia; species Ralstonia sp. GX3-BWBA. Next base: position 402,123 of record NZ_QMKS01000024.1, read on the forward strand.
ATCTCCCACAGCGGAATAGCGCCGCTACAAGAGGGGCCTCGCCCCTATCCAACCGCCGTCGCGCCACATTGCCGGGAACGAGTGCGGCATCACCGGCCCAAAGCATCAAGGTTGGCGGCCGACACTACCAATCCATTGATTCGGTAGATGCAGCCGTCAAGACAGCGCTGCTTGCAACCTATGACCCGGTGCAATCGCTCGGCCTGACCAATGACTCGCGTTTCTATCGTGTGACGGAGTCCAAATGGGTTGGTCAAGGCAGTATTCGCGGCAACCCGAAGTCCATGGCCTCCGTTCTGCATCACGAGGCAGTGGAGCCAAACCGCCATCACAACCCTGGTGTTGAGCAAACGGAGTACCTCTACAACATTGCGCACACGGTACAGCCCTACAAACCCGCTGAAATCCCGGCCAAGGATCTGGGGCATCCCACATTGAATGTGATGTGGGGCAGCGTTGCAGCACAAGGCGCGCTGCAGTATGCGCGGGATGGTCATGCTTTAGTCGAGATGACACTGGGCGACCTCCGTAGAGCCGGCGGCGGCAAAGTTTTCTTCGACGCGATACGTTCAGACGATGAAAGGTCGATTCCCTTGATCGTTACCCTGCCAAAAGGGACGGCGGTGCCGGTCAAGATCATCGATCCGGCGTCCATTGCATATTCAGACGAGGATTGACCGGCTCAGCGCCTAACGCTGCGGCACAGCATCAGCTCGCCGGTCTTTGGCAATGGCTCGCCCGAGGACCGGCGCACCGTCACCAGATCAACGTCTTTTCAGAACAAGCGATTTGAGGATGTTTGAAATTCGCGCAACGTAACCGTTGCCGGCGCGGCACAGATGGCCACGCGCGCGTGCATTACTTCAGCGATCCGCCAGCTTCAAGCGCGGCAAGGCCGATCGCACTGCGTGAGTCCACACCAATCTTTTTCATGATGTGCCTCACGTGGGTGCGCACCGTCCAGTAACTCATGTTCAGGGCCAGGGCGATCTGCTTGTCTGACATGCCCTTGAGCATGAGGTGGCAGACCTCCCCTTCGCGCACGGTCACGCCAAACTGCTGCTGGAACCAGGCCGATGAGCCCACGCCCCGTGCGACGAGGTGAATCCGGCAACCGAGCGCAGGGCCGTCGTGGGTGGCCAGTCGCTCCACGCAAAACCCGAAGCCTTTCCACTGCCCGTGGCGTGATCCGTTGGCCGCCTCTGTCAATTGCTGATAGAGCGCGTCACGCTCTTCCATGCAAAGCCCAATCACGATGGCGCGCGCCTTTGCGTTGGGCAGAGGCGGTGACTTGCCGTCCAGCATGAATGTCGGCACATGCGCACCGGCATCAGCAGCAGCGCCGACTTCCCCCACTTCCTGGATGACGCGAAGCTGATGCGCATTCAGCAGATGCGGCTTCAAGAGGCTGAGCAGCAATGTCTCTCGATCACCGAAACGCTTGTTTGGATCGCTGGTGCTGAACCGATAGTCCAGCAGCATCCCGTTGGCATCGGGCAGGCGCAGGCTGATGCCCGGATACGCCTTGTGCCGACAGAGAAAATCTGTGAAGTATTCAGACTTGCCCCATTCAGAGCGGCAGATCTTCCGCTCGATCACGACGGGTTCAAAGCTGCCCGTCAGGCACTGCGCAATCGAGTCGACCCCATGGAAGTACTGCTGATACTCACCGCGCATGGCCTGGTCTCGGCCCCACAGCGCGCTTGGCCGTGTCTGATGCCTACCGTCGCGCCCCCACTGGATATGCGCCGCAAGATCGAAATGCAGGAGTGACCCCAGCTTCTCGGCCACTTCCGGACGGTCGAGAACGCTGCTGCTCGATGCCTCATGCAAATGCCCGGTGATATCGAGCAGTGCGCGCAGTTCAGCTGTGGAGAGGTCCATCGATCGCTTGGGCGGCTCGCCACTGGTGTTGAGTCTGAAAATTCATCGTGGGGCTCCAGGCGCGCCAATCAATACAAATACAAACAGGTATATCGGCACAACGGCCCAGCCCTATAGCTGGTGCACTTGAGATTGGCCCAACCGCGTAACGCACGTGCACCGCACTGACCATCGCTATCCATAGCGATGGTTGCAGGCCGCCCGATTTTGCGATAGTGCGCCTGACAAAGGCTGGTTGCCGCGGCTGCGAGCCGTCATCACCGGCCACTGCCTGCCTTCAGTCAGGTTGCACCGTGCTTTTCAAAGAGGAACCCGCATGCCAGCGCGAACACCACCGTCGACCAGTCCGCCAGACATATGCCCTCCTGGCCTTCCATCGACCGCCATGGTTGCGCGCTGGGATGCTGCTGCCACATCGCTGGCCGTCATCTTTCTGGATACATCGCTGCTCAACGATTCCACCTGGCTGCCTTCGCAGCCCACGCTGCAGCCGATGGCGCTGGAAGACGTGCAGCAGATGCTGAGCGGCGCGTTGAAATCGCTTGAGCCGGCCAGCGGCATGGAGCCCAGCCCATCGTCCACCACGCCGGAGCCCAAGCCCCTCACCCCGCGCCAGTGCGACATCCTTAAAGAGGTGGCCTGCGGCCGGTCGAACTCCGAGATTGCAGAACGCCTGCATATCAGCGTCGAGACCGTCAAAACGCACATGCGCCAACTGCTCGTGCGAATGGGTGCACGCAACCGCACAGAGCTGGCCACGATCTACCAACGCACGCGCTAAGGCGCGCCAAGCGCCACCTGTATGGCGCGACGTTTCGCGTGCGATGCGTTTTGATGTAGAGCACAGCGCGGCCGCTGACGCTTAGTCCGGCCTGCTGGCAGGGTCATCACATGGCCGATTGCCGCATGTGACTCCATTGGGCGCTGCCCGAGCACCCAACGCGCGCCGATTCAACCAACACTGCCTGCACTGCGAGTGCACGCACCATGCGCGCACCCTTCGGGCTCGACGGGTTGTTCGGCAACCTTGCGAAGTGGCGTTACATCAGCGCGCCAGCGTCGCAACCTCCGCAGCACTCAATGCACCCGCCTGAACGCGGAAGCCCTGAATGTGCCCGTTGAACGATGGATGCGCCCAATTGCGGCCCAGGAAGGTGACCTGATCCCCCACCTGGCGCGGCGACAGCAGCATGTTGTCGTTCTTCCCCACCTCCGTGCCGTCGACGTAGAGGCGGCAGGTGTTGCCCTGCAGCGTGACCGCCACATGGACCCAGCGGCGAATCGGCAGAGGCCACGGCGCTTCCACAACCTGCGCATCATTGAACGTTGCGCCAAAGATCATGAAACGCAGTACACCCGAGCCGGACTGCGGTGCGATGGCCATGGCTGCATTCGCGTCCTGCCCAGCGAAGAACATGCAGCTATCCCAATGCAGCCCATTCGCGTAGGCCCAGAAAGAAATGCTGAAGTCGTCCAGGTCAGCAAACAGCCCCGACGGCAACTGCAGGCCTGCCTTCTGGCCATCGAACGCGATGGCCTTGTCGTTGACGCGCCCGTCGCCCCAGGTTGCGCCGTCCAGCAGCGTGCCCTGCACCAAGGCCGTGGTGCCTGCGGCGGTCAGCACCGCGCCAACTGTGCCGGTGCCGTTCGGGTCGTTCAGCGGCAATGACAGGCGCGTCTCTCCCGGCACGGCAATGCGCGCCACGTTGGAGCCCGTGTTCGGGGCACCGTTGCCCTGGGCGGTGATCTGATAGAACCAGATGCCGTTGGGCGGGGTATCGCTGTAGGTGAGCAGCTCGCTGGCCGAGACCGTGCCCAGCAGGCTGAAGGGGCCGTTGGCCTGGCTGGCGCGCTTGACCGCATACGAGGTGGCGCCCACGCTGCCCCACCACGACAGCACGACATGGTTGCCGCGCAAATGGGCCGTGAGCCCAGACGGCGGCTTCATCGGCCCGGCATAGGGCGAGAGACGCTGCGTGAGCGTGGGGTACATCACGTCGTCGCTGCTGCCGCCGTAGTTCGGCTCGCACCACGTCACCATGCGCGCGACGTTGGGCGCCGCCAGCCCCATGCGATTGACATAGTGGTTGTAGATGGGCTCCCACGCGTTGCGGCGGTGCTGGAACGACTGGTTCACCTCCGTCCACGGTGTCGGGTGCGGGGCGGTGGGGTTCTGCTCGCGCGCATAGGGCATCGCGTAGGGCTTGCCGTTCTCGTCCAGCAGGTTCGATCGCGCCACGTACTCGGCCGCCGAGAGGAAGCGGTTGTTATAGAGCCCGTAGAGATCGTCGCCCTGGTTCCAGGCCATCTCCATCAAGTCCCCACCCAGCGACATGCCCAGCGTGGAGTGGCCCTGGTCGCGGCCGCTTTCTTCCCACTGCCCGAAATGGCCCGGGTGCATGTAGTACACGCCGTGCACGATGGAGCCGTTGCCGAAATTGCGCAGCTTGCCGCGGTTGTTGCCCGCGTAGCAGTCGTAGGCCAGCCGGTACAGATCCGGCTGATCGCAGAACACGCCGATGGCCATGGCGCCTGCCATCGAAGCCATGTCCCAGTTGGCATGCGAGCCGATGCGCCCGTCGCTGAGGAAGTTCGAACAGATCGGCGCGAACACGTTGAGCAGCATGTCCTGAAAGCGCTTCAGGCTTGCGGGTGCCCAGCCGGGGTAGGTGCGCAGGACTTCACCAATCTGCGCCAACTGGTGGCCTTGTATGCCGGCCAGGATGATGAAGGTGTGGTCGTCATGGGCGGTCGAACCCGGCGGCACCGTTCCGATCACCTTCAAGGTGTTCGCCCACGCGTCCAGGAACTCCACTGCCTTGTCGGCATAGCGGTTGTCTTGCGGGTCGGACAACTTCCAGTGCAGCACCAGAGACCACGCGCGCCAGATATCGACGTACAAGTTGTTCTTGCTGCCATCGGCACGGTAGACGGCTGGCAGCGGGAAGGGCTTGGTGTCGAGCGTGCCGAAGCGATCGACGCCAAGCGTGTTCCACCAGTTTGTCCACGGCTGATCGCCAGCCTTGATATGCGCGCGGATGCGGGTGAAGGCGTCTTCAGTCACCAGCAGGGCCGGGTGGCGGAAGACGCCACTCTCATACGCCGACGCAGCCGTGGCAGGTGCTGAAGTGGCCGGAGCGGCCGGAGCCGTCTGGGCCGCGCCGCCTGTCTTCTCTTGCGGCTGGCCAAGCCCCGCAGCGGAGGCGTCTTCGACACCGCCGCCGCACCCCGGCAAAAACGGCAACAGGGGGAACAGCCCCAGACCCAATGACAATGCTCGACGCACAGGATTAGGCACCGCGTTGAGGCTCGCGCGCTCCACGGACTTTTTCATCATGTATTGACCCGACCATCTTTTTTTAATGGCGCAACCGTAGGTCAGCGCGCGAAGGCGCGTCAACGCAAATGGCCAAACGGTGAGAATTGTTGAGTGTTCGGGCGCAATGCCCTGCTGGCTTTGCGGATCGATTCGTTCGGCCGTGTGATTCTCAACACCGCCTTGAACACGGAAATCCTGACAGGCCCCGTTCGACTCTCCGAGGCCAACGTTCCATCCTCCGAGACTGACGTTCCACCCTCCGAGGCTGACATTCCACCCTCCGACACTGACGTTCCACCCTCCGACACTGACGTTCCACCCTCCGACACTGACGTTCCACCCTCCGAGGCTGACATTCCACCCTCCGACACTGACGTTCCACCCTCCGAGGCTGGCGTTTCACCCTCTAAGGCTGGCGCTCCACCCTCTGAGAGCGACGTTCCACCCTCTGAGGCTGGCGCCCGGCTCTCAAAGCTCCGACTAATTGGACCTCGGACATTGGCGCTTCGCCCTCTGGGGCTGGCAGTCGACAGTTTTAGCTCGGCAGTCGACCCTCTGACCTCGGCACGCGAGTGTTTCAGCTCGAAAATTTGAATGTCTGCGAGCGGCGCGTGGGTGTTGGCGCTCGGCGTTTGGGCCTCAGACCGTGGCGGTCGGGCCTTTGGGTGTCGTGCTCGGCCAGTTGGGCTCGGCACGTAGAGGGCTGGGCGTTGTGCCCTGGCCTGGCGCCCCCGCCCGTCGCGGGTTCGCTTTTACTGCTGTTTTTTTTATTTCTGCTTGTTCGCACGTGCCAGCACGTGCAGGACTTCCCACCGGTACAAGTCCACTGTCACACCATCCAGCGAGGTCAGCATGAAGGCGCCAATCGCATCGAGAAACCCGGCCTGGTATTCAAGAGCCTTGTCCTTGACGCGAATCTGATACTCCAAGCGCAACGTCTGGGGGTTGAACTGCCGCTGCACCTTCATGTTCATCTGCGTGCGCCGCAGATAATCCCGCGCGCTCAGGGCGCCTTGCGAGTACAGGATTTCGTCTTCAAGGCTCATTGGGCACCTCCTGACGGAGGACGCTGCACGATGCCGGGAAGGTGACAGATTGCGGGGCGACGCCCGCGTGGGATGGGTACAGCTTGGGTCGCTTGATCCATTGTCTTGCCTCTGGTTGAGTGAGGAGCCACCCACCGGTGAGGGTGGGCGGGCACACGACAAGGTCTGCAATACCGACAAGTGTTTCCAAGAACCGGCAGGGCCGAGGCCCTCCCTGCCGAGGCCCGCCCATAGGGGCGAACGACGACACGCGAGGGCTATATCGGCACTCACGGGAAATACTTGTTCGGGATTGCAGTCCCGGCTGCGGTTGTTGCCGCAGCGGGGGCAAGTTTAGCGGGGGGCTCAGACCAGAGCAAGAGCGACTTCATTATTAAAAAAAGCCACTTTGCGATTACCCCTAGGGCGAAGGATTTGCGTTGGCTCGTTTTTTTACGTACTCAAACACGGCCTGCAGTTCATCAATATCATTCAAAAGCTCATTCGGCGTCGGCGGCTGTATCGGGTTGCCGGCCGCAGGATCATGCGCATCAGTAATATCACACGCCCTCTGAAACAGAGCCCTAATTCTGTCATTTTCGCCCTTCGTAAATCCTACCACCCTGTGGAGGTTCTTTAAATTAATGTAGCTTCGAAAACGATATACGACATTTGCGAACACCTCTTGCTCAACGAGGCGCTCAACGGTTGCACGCAAAAGATTATATGCCTTACCTATCGATTCAATTTGCTCCGGGGTTGGCATGGGGGACCCCCAGTTCTCCTTTAATAATCCTTGGACCTTCCTAAGCTGATCAATTCGATCTGGAATGGATTTCATTAGCCACGGCAAACCTTCTGCCACGGCGCCAGGCTTCGTCATCCCACTCTCAGTCGTAAGCCCCCATTTTATTGTTCTAAATTCTGCGTCGCATTTTATGCGTTCCGCTCCTTCTTTAAGATCATTCACAAAGACAGCATCATGTGTAAAAACGACCACCTGTCTCGTCAATGCCTCTTTAGCTAAGCGCTGGGCAATTAGATATCTGTGATTTTGATCGAGCGAGGAAACCGGATCATCGAACACAAGTCCAGATTTATGGGAGGCAGCGGCTAACTCTGCCATAAATAGCGCGAGAGCCATACAACGCTGTTCGCCCTCACTCGCAATGTCTCTCAATGGCAAACCCTGCACTGCAGACGACAATCTCAAGCCAAAGCTGGTTTGTCCCTTTGCTCCTTGCACGCTTTTTAGCTCAACTGGGAGAGTCTTCATCCCTAGGGCCTTGAGTTCCTCACCAAAAGTCTTACAGAATTTATCTGTAATCAGTTGCCTCGTAAGCTCTGTACTTTTCTGAGTAATTGCTGATGTGCTTACCTCTTTAACAAGAGCGACCAGGCGATCTCTTTCGATAAAGCGATCTACCTGCTCCTCCGCTTGCTTAATGACTGTCGCCAACCACTGACGAGCTTCAATCTCCGATTTCTCTTGCTGTAGCTTGGCCCTGGTAGCTGGATCATCCGCGCCTTCCTCAGTCTTTGCGCGCGCCTCAAGACTATTTTCAAGATCCGACAGAACTTCCGTCGAGTATGACGACGGCTCGCCAACCAGAACTCCACCTGAAGCCGCGACTGCCGTCACTAAATTGGTCAAGTTTTTGTCAAGCCGTATCACTTCCGCGTCAAGCGCTTTGCGCTCTTCCTCATTCAGCAGAACCAAATCAGAATCGATAGCCTCGAAGCTCGGTTTAAGTGGGGAAATAGTTTCGTAACTTGCCCAGAGTTTCTGAAATTCAGCGGATGCCTTATCCGATTGGGCTTTGAGGTCATTCTTGTAGAACTCCTCGAATCTCAGCAATCGCGCACGTGCAGCTTCACCAAGGTTCTGCTGGCATAAAACACAGGCCGCGTCCTCAACGACATTTGGGAATTCAGTCTGAACGTATGCACTCTTGAGCGAGAACTCTCGGGCGGCCTCCCATAGCGCGACCCAGTAGGGCCCTCCGGTGCCGGAAAGCGCATCTGCCTCCTTCCAGTCTTTGGAGAAGGCTTCCGCCGCAGCGGCTGAAGTGCGGACTCGGTCTCGCGCGATGTTGAGTGCGGAAATTGTCGTCGGCGACAAGAGGGAGCTTCGCGTCTCCATGGCAACTCTGAAAGAACTCACCCTGGTTCGGCTCGCTCTCGTCGCACCGGCCTTCGCCTTTGGGTTCACCGTAAGGAGGACATTAAGTTCTGCCAGACGCTCCTTGTCTGCTGCGCCTGCCTGCGCGAGAGACTGAAGATCGGCCTTCTTTGTTGCCGGCCCAAGCTTAGCTAACGCAGCCCCGACTTTTGTGGTCTTGTGGCTTCCTTGCAAAACCTGTAACGCTTTGGTCGACTGCTCATCCAGAGCAGCTATGGACCCCTTTACCGATCTAGCTAATGCATCACACGCTGTTGACAACTTTGGCAGTACGTCAAGGCCGTATGGCGTGAACATGCAGGGACCATCGGCCGCTAGATAGTTCGATGCGGTCGCAGTATCGAACACGAAAATACGGCCCAAGCGAGAATCGGGGAGTCCGTTATCTAACCAAGCAATTTTTGCCTGCGCTCCGGAAGAGGAGGTAATCGCGATCTCACAACTTGCACGCGTACCCGCAGAAGGCGAGCTGGAGAATGCGTCTGTCTGCAAAGTAGGAGCAGCGCCCCGACTCTTGCACGCTCGCTTAATAACGCGTGCGTAGCCAGATTTTCCAGCACCGTTGTCCCCGTAAATGACGGTCAAATGATCACCGAACTTGATAGCTTGGCCTGCGAGTAGTCGGTTGACATTCTTGAGTTGCGATATTTCTCGTAGCGAGATTGCCTCTACCTCGGTCGACGAAGCGGGAATATTTTCATTGGCTAGAGGGATAGCGACGATTGAGGTGCCACTCGCTGTCTTCGCATTGACTCCATTGCGGAGAAGTGCCTCAAGTTCCTCCATATCGGATTGCCCCAAGGAGCCATTCACAACAATGCGCCGCAAAGCGTCTCTCTGCCACACGGGTCTCGCGATCGACCACGACAGAATGCTATGCAGTGCAGACAATTGACTTACCTGCTTTGCCAAGCTCCCGGATTCAACCGCCCCATTGAAAGGTTTTTCCACAGACTCCTCCCCGACTGAATTGAACTGCGCGCTGTCGTAAGCACGCACCACAAGCCGCGCTCGTCGTCGATTTACGCCCCCGACCTCGCACGAGCCTCACGCACCGTAGACGCAAATTCGGAATCCCGATCGGCCGTCATCAGCAACTCGTTCACTGCCCGCGTCATCCCGAAATACAACACGCGCCCTGCTCATTGGCGTCATGCTGACTTCAAGTGCCCCATCTGCAACGTATACCGACACCCCGTCCGGTAATTGCTACACCCCCAAAACGCCCCACTCCTCCCATTCCGCGCCACCAGCTTCACCCCACACGCCGGACACGAAGGCGTGCGGTAATCCCCCTCAAACACCTTCGCCAGCAGCGCGGCCTGCTTGTCTTCGGCCAGCGCGCGGATGCGCTCAAGCACCGCCGGCCCGTCCAATAGCTGGATACCGGCAAGCTCTGAAAACTCCTGCACCGGGTTGCCGACATAACCGGACAAAGACCAGAACACGCCCCGCTTGACCTTGTGCGCCAGCATGGAGCCGCCCAGCGCCCGCACCTGTTCCACCTTCACGGGCTTAGTCCACGCCTTGCACTGGACCACCGCCACGGGCGCGTCCTGGCCGGCCTTGTACAGCGTGGCGTCAATGCCGCCGTCTGCGCCGTGCGGCACCGTCTTCACCGCAAACCCCATCTGTTCGTAGTACTGCACGCACAGCAGCTCAAACCGCTTCCACTCAAGCGACTGGATGGCCTCCAGCGTCCAGCTCTGGGGCGTGGCGGGCTCTGCCGGTGTGGGGGCTTGCGGGGGTGTGGTGGTGTTGCGGGCGGGGTTGGGCGTGTTGCTGCCCGCTGCGTTGCGGGCGGGCTGGGGCGGTGCCTTCGGCGGGCGGGTGCGCCCAGTCGGTTCAGTGCGCGGGGGGCCGAGCCGGGCATCGGCCTGCTGGCTGCGCTCCCGCAGGTACGACAGCACGGCAAAGAAGGCGAGCAGCAGCGCGGGCATCCAGGCCAGCCCGCGCGCCAGCATTCCGAGGCCGCTCAAGATGGGGTTGGCCGCAAACGCGGCTGGGAGGATGTTGTGAAAAATCAGGTAGCTGGCTGCCGAGCCAATCGCCAGCATCCACCACGGCAGCGCCAACAGCACATCGCTGGTGGATGCTTGTTTTCTCCTCCGTCCCATTTACCGCCCCCGGCCTAATGCTTTTAGATATTTAGGACTAGGCGCTTTCTCTGATAATCCGATTCAAATCAGGGCGCCGGTTTTTAATTGGGAAACAGCATAGGCGATGCATCGGGATTGCGCTGCCCCCGTTGGTGGGGTCTTCGGAGGTTTTTTTGGGTGGTGGTTGATAAAGATCGAAACCGGGGTGCTGATTTATGTTTGACGAAAATCTGAATTAAGAGATGGGCATATCTTGGGCGCGGTGGTGGCGCGCGGCGCTGCGTGGCTGCGGGTACCGGTCCTTTTTGCACTTACTCACGAAAAGACTCTCCGGTACGATTCGGCACCTATTTCCCATATCGTCATGGCTCTCCCGCTCCATGAGAATCGCCGCCCTCTCCGATATTCACGGCAATCTGGCCGCGCTAGACGCCGTGCTGGAAGACATTCAGGCCCAGGGTGTCGATCTGATCGTGAACCTGGGCGATATTGCGTCTGGCCCGCTGCAACCGCGCGAAACGGTGGATCGGTTGATGGCACTGAACCTGCCAACCATTCGCGGCAATCATGAAAGGCAGGTTCTTGCTGGCGACCCGTCGCGCATGGGCGAGTCGGACCAGTATGCGTTTGAGCAATTGCGGCCGGATCAGCTCGCGTGGTTTGCCAGCCTGCCCGTGCTTCGGTACATCGAAGACGATGTGCTGCTCGTGCACGGGTCTGCAAAGCACGACCAGACCTATTTTCTGGAATCGCTTTCTGAGAAAGGATGCCGCGCGGCGACGCACGATGAAGTGCTATCCCGTGCCGAAGATGCCGACGCCAAGCTCGTGCTGTGCGGCCACACCCATATGCCACGCGCGATGAAGCTGATGGATGGCCGCTTTATCGTCAACCCGGGCAGTGTCGGCCTGCAGGCTTACAGCGATGCCCATCCTTTCGCCCACACGATTGAAACCGGCAGCCCGCATGCGCGCTATGCCATCGTCACTGAACAGGAAGGTGAATGGACTGCGGAGTTCCGTGCGGTTGAGTACGCGTGGGACGATGCAGCGGCAATTGCGAATCAGCGCGGCAGGCCAGATTGGGCAGTTGCGTTGCGCACTGGCAGGGCAAAAGACTAAAGAAACTCGATATGCGCCTCTACCAAAAACTCCTACTCGTATTCAGTGCTCTCGCCCTGCTTGCTGGCTGCAACCAGCAAACCATGCTCGAAAAGTTCGCCCCAAAAGAGGAATCCGCCATCGCTCAGCGCGCACTTTCTGAGCTGATCGCCAAAGACTTCGGCTCGCTCGATAGTCAACTCGATCCCAGCCTTCAAACGCCAGACACGCGAGACACACTAGAAAAGATGGCCAATGCGTTTCCATCGGCCCAGCCCAAGAGCATCAGCCTCGTGGGCACACAGACCAACATGCGCAACGGCGTCACGACCTACAACCTGACCTACGAATACGAGTACCCCAACGCGTGGATGCTCACGAACGTCATGCTGCAAAGGAAGGATGCGCAGCTCCGGATTATCGGCATGCATGCCTATCCCGAAAAGCAGTCACTGCGTGAGACCAATGCCTTCAAGTTTGCAGGTAAGGGGTTCCTGCACTATTTCGTGCTCGGGCTGGTGATTGGCATCGCGTTGTTCCAGCTCTACGTACTGGTGCTCTGCTTCCGCACACCGATTGCCAAGCGTAAGTGGCTTTGGCTGCTGTTCGTTGCGCTCGGCATTACGAGGTTCTTCTTCAACTGGACGACCGGCGACCTCAGCTTCCAACTCTTTAACCTCGCCATCCCAGGCGTCGGCGCCTTTGCGGCTGGTCCGTATGCGCCGCTGATCTTGACCTTCAGCATTCCGGTTGGGGCGATTGTGTTCTTGCTGCGGCGGCGGGCGTTGGTTGCAGCGGGCCATGCGAGTTCAACAGATGGCGATCAAACGCCGGTCGCTCCCTCTGCTCAATAGCTGGGAACCGCCAACTGGATCAGCTTTTTCATCATCGAAATCTTCACGTCGTATGAGACGTACGCAGCGCCGTACGAGAAATACGAGAAGAAAAGAACCTCTACAGGACGCTGTATTCTCCAGCACCAGTTGTGGCTCTCTACGACACTGCCGTTATTCAATTCACGCACTCACCGAATGTTCAAACACACCGTCGCCGGAATTTTTGCTCTGAGCTGTTATCTGCCCTGCGTCGCAGCCCCTTCTACAGGATGGGCGCCGGTACCTGTCAAACCCAGTCTCGAGTACCTCATAGACTCCGTGCACCGGATCGGGACGCACGTTTATCTCATGCATAGAGGGACATCCGCCTTGGTCCAAGGCGCGATGAAATATCAGACTCCAATCGAGTTCGACTGCGACGGCCACGCTCTCCGTTTTGCATGGACGGACGGAACGCTGGATGGCAAGCCCCTTCCTCGGGCGTATGGGATACCCGGTCGTGCATCCGGCCGCTACACCGCTACAGGGTTCGTGCCGACGCAAAACATGCCCGGTGCAGAATCCATATTGAACTGGGCGTGCCAACTGCCCGTTAAACCAGAACGCTTGGTGAACCTTCGTCGCGTAGACAAAGGGACGCTGATTCAAATGGACGCCAGCAGCTTCTCTAAGACGGGCACCACGGCATCGTTCTGGACAAGGTACGACTACCCAAAGATCACCTTTGACCCACCGTACAACGCTCCATACGATTCGAAGCGTGAATTTGTTCGGGTGAATTGCGCCGCAAAAACGTATGGCATCACAGTTGGCTACGACTTCACTCCAGAAGGAGCCATCACTGACGGAATCGTCGAGCAGAGCGACCTGGCAACACCTTTCGACTCCACTGATGACTACGCCATTGCCATCAGCGAGGTGGCATGCGGCAAACCGATCGATCAGGCCACCTACGCGGGGATCGGTGGAGAAACGCTCCGTATGAAGGCGCCCCTACAGCGGGATCTTGATATGGGCGATGTCACGACTCCGCCCGCCGTCCTAGCGATAGCGGAGAAGCTGGCGTCGGTTATGCCTAAGCCGCAAACTGTGTCGCTTGCAAGAATCACTGTTGCGGCCAAGCGCAACGGACAACCTCAGGAGAGCAGCGTCTATGAGGTTGAACCAAAGAAAGACGGCACAACACGAGTACGCGAGATCTACAGCTCAGATTTCACCGTCGATCGGGAAATGATGGGTATCGTTCAGCTGAAGTCAAAAATGCGCTCCGGTTTCGCAAACAGCCGAGATGTCACCGTCACAGAGTCGCTGGAAGTGGATGCGCCGAAATGGGCTCCGGGGGCGCGGCTGTCATACCACGCAGACATGCGCACAATCCCCACTCAGGAAATTCCGAGCCGGGTCGGGCACCGTTGCACAATCGGCCAACCCATTGAGGCAAGCCGAATCCACTCGGCATTCAGTGGGCGGGCATGGCCAATGGATTGTCTGAACGACAAAGGCGATCGGAACGTCGACTACTACATCGAAGAGCTTCGCTATCTCGTTGCCATTCACGCCGAATCCAAGGACTACGGCACGTGGGATTACACCGTCAGCGACGTGTCAATACAACGCTAGCCAGCAAGACCGCCGCCGACTGTCACTGCACCGGAACCGGGAGGGGTTGTTCCCACGCCCGTCCCGGTGCCTTGGCCAGTTTGCAACAGCGAATGACCGAGCACATGGCTGGGGTGTGTCCCGTCACCCGACAAACTTATAATGTCGCCCGGCCACCCGCCTACGCCGCCACCGCCCGCCGCGCACAAAACTTGCGCCGCACACGCAGTGGTGCCGCCGCCGCACCATCACCCGGCCGAGCCCTTTTGCCCAACGCCATGCCCTACCGCTTCCGTCCGTTGTCCGTTTTGTGCGCTGCTGCCAGCATCGCCGCCGCTCTGGCCGCGTGCAGCTCTGCGCCCACGCCGCTCTATCAGCAGGAGCAGTTTGATGCGGCGGCAAGCCCCTATGCGCGCACCTTCCACGCCAAGTCTGACGCGACGTGCGAGGCGGCGCGCCGGGCGCTGCTGAGCCAGGGCTATGTGTCGAGCTCACCCCGCCCCGACACGATCGACGGCAGCAAGAACTTCCAGCCGAGCAACGATTCGCACGTGGTGATCTCGTTCCACGTGGTGTGCGCAGAGGCCAATACCGAGGGCACGTCGAGCACGGCCTATGTGAACGCGGTGCAAGACCGCTACACGCTCAAGAAGACGAGCACGTCGGCAAGCGTGGGCTTGAGCATCCTGGGCTCGGTGTCGCTGCCCATCGGCTCGGGTGACGATTCGATGGTGAAGGTGGCAAGCGAGACGATTCCGGCCGGGGTGTTCTACGAGCGCTACTTCAACCTGGTGGACCACTTCCTGAAGATCGACCCCGCCCGCCATGACCGCAAGGTCGCCAAGGCGGCGGAGAAGGAACACGTGGCCCCGCTGCCCGAGCCCGCTCCCACGCCGCAGGGCGAGCCGATGAAGATGACCACGCCGGTGGTGCCCACACCAGCCGCGCCGCCTGTGCCGGTGGCGGCGCCGGCTTCGGCTCCGGCTGCTGCACCCGCTTCCGCGCCTGCAGCGGCGCCTGTGGTTGCGCCGGCTTCAAAGGCGCCGGCTGAAGCTGCACCGGCATCGGCCCCTGCAGCCACGACGCCGGCGCCGGCGCCGAACACCGCGCCCGCGTCTGAACCGGCTGGTTCGACAACGGGCGGCGCAAGCTGAACGCGACGCACGCGCCAATTGCCGCTACACAAAAAGAAAGCCGCCTTTGGGGCGGCTTTTTTGTTGGGGCGCTGTATTAGAGCGCTTCTGGCTTCTGCGGGCTTTCCGGATCGGCACTCACGTCCACCGGCTCAGGCGCTCGTGCCTTGGCCTCGCGGGGGGTCACCTTGCCTTCACGTTCTGCGGCAAGCGCGTCCATTCCCTCTTTCAGTTCAGCAAACAGGTTTCGTTTCGTGGCTACGAACTATACGTTTATTGCGTAGGGTTCCAGTTCGAGATCAAGGTGATCGCAAAGCTGCCCGAGCCGGCATGACGCATGCGTCAAACCTACGAGAAACAGTACCCGCCTCTGCCGTAGGAATGTGCGAGAGTGCAAGCCACGGCAACGGCATCCACGTCACATCACGGGCACGCGCAATCTGTGGAATGCCTCGACCGCACATGCCGATGCCCGCTCTTCAGGAGACACGCATGGTCAGCAAGAACACGATCTGTCTGTGGTACGACCGCGACGCGCTGGATGCGGCCAATTTCTACGCCAAGACCTTCCCAGACAGCAAAGTTACCGCTGTGCACCGCGCGCCCGGCAACTACCCCGCCGGCGAGGAAGGCGATGTGCTGACGGTGGAGTTCACCGTGGCGGGCATTCCGTGCCTTGGGCTGAACGGCGGCCCGCACGTCAAGCACAGCGATGCGTTCTCGTTCCAGATTGCGACAGACGACCAGGCCGAAACCGATCGGCTGTGGAACACCATCGTCAGCAACGGCGGCCAGGAAAGCGCCTGCGGCTGGTGCAAAGACAAGTGGGGGCTGTCGTGGCAGATCACGCCGCGCGCGCTCACTGCAGCATTTACTGATCCGGATCGCGCAGCGGCCAAGCGCGCCTTCGACGCGATGATGACGATGGGCAAGATCGACATTGCCACGATCGAGGCGGCGCGGCGCGGTTGAGCCTAGCTGGCCAGTGAGGGGATCGGCGCGCCGGTCAGCGTGCCGCTGCAAAGCCAGTGCGTTTATGCCGTTAGACGAGCGCGCTCACTGCGCGACTGGGCGCGGCACCGACGCACGAAACCGATGCGCAAGCGTGTGATAGAACGACGGCGTGAGCGCCTTGGATACCTGGCTGGACAACAACGCCACGGCCATGAGCGGCAAGACCATCTCGTGGCCGTCGATCATCTCCATCACGATCACAAACGATGTGATGGGCGACTGCGTGACCGCCGCCAGATAGCCGACCATGCAGAGCGCGGCAAGGCTGGGCAGCGGTATCGCCGATGTCACCAGCGACATGACGTTGCCCAGCCCCGCGCCAATTGCCAACGACGGCGCAAAAATGCCACCCGGAATGCCCGACAGGTACGACGCGATCAGCGCGCAGAACTTGAGCACCGCATAGAACGGCGAGAGGGCCTGATGGGTTTCCAGCAGGCCCCGCGCTTCTGCGTAACCGCTGCCGAACGTGGTGCCGCCTGAAACCAAGCCGATCAGTGCGATGGCGATACCGCACATGAAGGCAAACCACACCGGTTGCCCTTGTTTGATGTCAACCAGCCGCGCGGGCATCCAGCGGGGTATGTTGAGCAGCAGCCAGCAGAACGCACCGCCTGCCACGCCCGAGATGGCGCTCGCGGAAATCACCACAGGCACCAGCGCCAGATGAAACTGCCCAATGGCCTGGATGCGCCCGAAGTACAGGTAATTGCCTTGCAGGCCGAGGGCGACCACGCCGGAAAAAATGATGGCGGTGATGAGCGTGCCGCTGTTGCGCGCCACGAAACTGCGCGTCAGTTCTTCAATGGCAAACACGACGCCCGCCAGCGGCGTGTTGAACGCAGCCGCAAGCCCGGCCGCTGCCCCCGCCAGGGCGAGTTGCCGGTCGATGTGCTTGCTGCTTCGACGATAGCCCCGCCGCATGGCGTACATGAGCGATGCCCCGATCTGCACCGTGGGCCCCTCGCGGCCAATCGTAAAACCACAGAGGATGCCCAGGAACGAGACCACGATCTTGCCGAACATGATGCGCAGGGAGAGCAGCGCACTGGATAGCCGCCCGTCCTCCAGCGTCGCAATCACCTGTGGAATGCCGCTGCCCTCGGCACCGCGAAAAAACTGGCGCGTCAGCCAAATGGCAAGCGCCGCACCTACCGGTGTAATGACGATCGGCAGCCAGAACGCGTGCGACACCATGCCTCGAAAAAGCTCGAAGCCCAAATCGATGAGCTTGGCGTAGGCGACGGATACCAGACCCACGAGAACGGCACCGAGCCAGAAGATGCCGTAGTTTGCCCAGAGTCTCCTGGCCCGACGCACTGATTGATCTGCGATGTGGAGAGGAGAAAACATGGGGCTGGGGTGTCGGGTCCGGGAAGCGGAGATTATAGGACCCGACGTGAGTTGGCCTCTTTGTGCGGCCTCGTCTTGCGGCCTCATCTTGCGACCGTGATCGCACGCGGCAGGCGGCGATGCCGCGTGATAGAGTCGTCCGCCATCGCCTCCCGGTTCGTGTAGCCCTATGTCGACATTCGCGCTTGTTCCCGAGCAAACGGCGTTGTTGGTCATGCACTATCAGACCGACATCATGGCGTTGTTTCCGGCCGTCGCACCCACGCTGCTCTCCAACACCCGCACGCTGTGCGACGCCGCGCGGGCCAAGGGCGTGAGCGTCTATTTTGCGAAGTTCCACTTCAGCCCCGGCTATCCGGAAGTCAGCCCGTTGAACAAGAACGGACAAGGCGTCAAGAAACTGGGGCTGTTCGTTGAAGACCGCATCTCGCCGGAACTCGGCCGGCAGCCTGATGAGTCGATCGTCATCGCGCACCGCGCCAGCGTGTTCTACGGCACCGATCTGCAGGTGCGGTTATCCGCCAAGGGCATTGATACCTTGATCATGGTGGGCGTTGCGTCGACGGGCGTGATGCTGTCGTCCATTGCCCACGCGAGCGATGCGGACTACCGCCTGTTCACCGTGAAGGACTGCTGCTACGACCCGGACCCGATCGTGCACGACCATCTTTTTGCGACGGCGTTTGAATCGCGCACGACGGTGCTGTCGCTGGCAGAAGCGTTGTCGCTGCTGGAGTAATCACAGCAGGGGCTCGGCGTGCCTCAGGCGCTGACCACCTTGTTCTTGCCGGCGCGCTTGGCCTGATACATGCCGCGGTCGGCGCGATGGATGGCCGCCATGGGCGGTTCGTCCTTGCCGACTTCCGCCACGCCGGCAGAGAAGGTGATGAACAGCCGCGTGTCGCCCGCCGCAAAGAAGCGCTGCGTGAGCGCCCGCTGCAGGCGGACGATGGTCTGCACGCCCTCTTCCAACGGCGTGTCCGGCATCAGGATCACGAATTCCTCGCCGCCAAAGCGGGCGAGCGTGTCTTGCGGGCGCATCGATTCGCGGGCCACCTGGGCCAGGTGCGACAGCGCATCGTCGCCAAAGCCGTGGCCGTGCGTGTCGTTGATCGACTTGAAGTCGTCGATGTCCAGGAACGCGATGGAGAGCGTGGTGTTCTGGCGCGCGGCCCGGGCAACCTCGCGCTCCAGCGCCTCTTCCAGACCCTTGCGATTGAGCGCACCGGTCAGCAGGTCGTGGCGGGCTGAAGCGGATGCCATGTCGAGTGCCTTGCGCAGTTGCGCCACTTCGGCAGCAGCCTCTTCGGCCTTGACCTTCATCGCCGACAGCACGTCGCGATTGCGGGCCGACTCCACCGACATCCAGCGGGTGGCCGACAGCGCGTCCTGAATGGCCGGCGCGATCTCTGCGATGCTGTTGGCCGATTCGATCTTCTTGGCGCAGGCTTCCATCTGGCGGTGATGCTCGCCCGAGGTTTCGGCGGCAACGGACAGGCGCTCCATGAAGGCGGCCAGCAGCCGCTTCATCTCTTCCTGGGCTTCGATCGACTTCGACTTCAGCGAACTTTGCTTCTGGATCACCTCCATGAGGCGACGCCGCAGGTCATCCAGCCGGCGCAGGCTCACGGGGGCCTCGCTGGCTTTCATCAGGGCTTCGATCTGGCCGCGCAGCCAGTGGTCGTCCAATGACAGCTCGCCGATGTTCTCGAACACCAGTTGCAGCAGGCCCAGCAGCGCCCGGCGAATCTCGCCCTGGTCTTCGGCCGCGAGCGACAGCCTGTGGTTGAACGTCGAGAGCTTGACGTTCAGGTTGGCAAGGCTTTCGAATTCGGAGCGGCAGGCCCGGATCAGCGCCCACGCGGCGGGGCCGATGCTGGCATCGTCTTCACCGAGCACCGGAAGGCAGCATTCCACCGTGCGCGCGAGTTGTTCGCACAACTCCCGCACCAGTGCCATCCGATCGGCGTCCTGGGCGTCTCCGTTTGCGTTTGGCTTGCTGCCGGCGATTTCGTAATAGATCGAGGCAAAGTTGTCTGGCGTGGGCGCCAACCTGCGTGAGGCCAGCAGCTTGAGGGCGTGCCGGGCGGTCTCCGAGGGATTGTTTTCTGTCATTCCGAACTACAGGTTGGCGAGCAGGATTGGAGCGCGATTCTCCACGGTTCCGGCCCGACCGAAAAGCCGTCCAAAGGGTTGTGTGGGCTTTGCGCTGCACGGCTAAGGCTCGCCAAATTGGGTGTCGCGGCAAGCATCTACGCGAAGAGCGTGACCCCAATTGGCAGGATCGCCGCGCATGGCGTTTCGCCGAGCGGGCGTGCGCCGCCAGCAATGACGCGCTGCACCGGGCGCCGATTATCCAAGCGTCTGGATATACCTCAGGAATGAAGGGGATTCGCCTCGCGCTCCGTAGAACCGGATGACACCCGACACGTCGCCGTACTGCTGCACCAGGCCTTCTGCAGCAGCACGGACGCGTCGAACCTCGGACACCTTCTTCAGGAAACACTCGACCAGGGTCGGGTCGAAATACCCGCCGCTCTGCTCGGCCAGCACATCCAGCGCGTGGGCTTCGGCCATCCCCTGGCGGTAGACGCGCGGCTCCAGCATGGCGTCAAAGGCATCAGCAATGGCGACGATGCGCGCAGCAAGCGGGACATCTTCCCCCGCCAGGCCACCGGGATAGCCGCTGCCGTCAAAATGCTCGTGATGATGGCGGGCAACGCTCGCTGCCAATTGCAGGATCGGATCGGGCGTTCCGGCAAGCAGGTCGGCACCGATGTCCGAGTGCCGTTGCATGACCTCTTGCTCCGCGTCGGTCAGGGAGGCGGGCTTGAGCAGGACGTCATCCGGAATGCCCAGCTTGCCGATGTCGTGCACGGGCGCCACAAGATAGATGCGTCTTTGCTCGGCGTCGTCCAGCTCCAAAACGTTTGCCAGGTACGCCGCAACAGCGGCCGTCCGGACAAGATGGCCCAGAGCCGACGGATAGCGCGACCCGCCAGCAAGCGTCAGGCTGGCGAGGATGATGTGGGGGCGGCTTTGCTGTGCCATGGTGTTGACCTTCTTGGTAGCGCGCCTGCCAGCACGCAGGGAGGCTCGATGGAGGATTGCACGATAGTCAGCGCGCCAGTCGACCGCAACCACCTACGCGGGTCATTTTTGATCTACCCCGCCTGCAACCGCCGCCACAACGTCGTCTTGCTGATGCCCAATGCCGCACATACGGCGTCGCGATCGCCGTCGTGGGCTGCCAGTGCTGCGCGTATCTCTTCGGCTTCCACGCCACGGCTGCGCTCGCGCAGCGTCAATACCGCCGCTTTGCCGGGCGTGGCGCGGGCAAACACTTCCGGTGCAATCAGCCGCAGCACATCTTGCGTGACGGCGCTGGCGTCTTCGGTGTATGCCAGCTCCACGGCAATCCGTTCGACCACGCTCTGCAATTCGCGCACGTTGCCGGCCCAGGCGTAGCGCCGCAGCGGCTCGGCGACGCCGGCCAGCACGCGGGCAGCCTCCTCGGTATCGGCAATGCGCAGCAGCAGGCGCGGTTCGCGGCGGGCAGCTTGCACAAGCAGTTCAGCGGCCAGGGGCATCACGTCGTCGGGCCGTTCGCGCAGCGGGGGCAGCGCAATGCTGAGGATGTTGAGTCGGTAGTAAAGGTCCGCGCGGAAGGTGCCGGCTTCCACCGCGTCCGTCAGCGCGCGGTGCGTGGCGGCCATCACGCGGATATCGACGCGCGTGGGCTCGGTGGAGCCCAGCCGCACCACCTCGCGCTCCTGCAGCACGCGCAGCAGGCGGCTTTGCAGCGGCAGCGGCATCTCGCCGATTTCATCAAGAAACAGCGTGCCGCGGTGCGCGGCTTCAATCAGCCCGGTCTTGCCGCCCTTGCGTGCGCCAGTGAAAGCGCCCTCTTCGTAGCCGAACAGCTCACTCTCCAGCAGCGCCTCGGGAAATGCGCCGCAGTTGATGGCGACAAATGGAAAATCGCGCCGCGCGCTGAGCTGATGCATGCCCTGCGCGACCATCTCCTTGCCCGTGCCGGATTCGCCCAGCACGAGCACGGTGGCGTCGGATTTGGCATAGCGACGCACCAGCGTGCGCACGCGCTCCATCGGCAGCGATTCGCCCACCAGGTCTTCCAGCCGGTAGCGCGCACTGAACTGCTGCGGGCGCTGGCGTGAACGCAGCGTGCGGTCCAGCCGCTCCACCGCGCGGGATTCCTGGAAGGTGAAGACCGTGCCTTCTGTCGCGCCGGCGCCGGTGCTCGTCAGCGGGCCACGGTGGATGACGTAGTTCACGCCCCGCACGGTGCCCAGCGTGTCGCCGTCGGCATCGGGCAGCAAGCCCAGCAGGCTGGGCGCGATGCTGAGCAGCGGTTGCCCGATTGCCTGTTTTGCCTCGATGCCCAGTGCAGTGGCCAGCCGCTGGTTGATGGCCTCCACGCGGCCCTGCGCATCCAGCGCGACCACACCGTCACGCAGATGCTGCAGCAGGTTGTCCAGCCGCTGGCGGCGCAGCGTTTCACGGCGCGTGGCCTGCACGACTTCGAGCGCGGTATCGAATGCCGCACGCACGGAGTCACGCGAATACAGGAACACGGCGTTCATGCCCGCCTGCGTTGCCAGATCCGTCACCAAACCGGGGCCGACCACCACGCCCACGCCACGGTCGCGCAGGTCCAGTACGCAGCTCTCCGCGCCCTGGCGCGAGGTGTACGAGGCAAACACCACATCCATGCCATAGGCGGCGACAAAGCGGCGCACCTCTTCGGGCGTGTCGCCGTGGGTGACGAGCGCCACCGATTCCGCATCGCGCCGGGCGCGGGCCAGCGCGTGCATCACATCAAAACCCGTCGGGTTGATGACGACCACGGGCAGCGACAGACGCGGCTTCAGATACGCGCCGTTGGACCCGCCCGCCACCACCACGTCGGGCCGCTCTGTGCCGGCGGCCTCGATCTCGCGCACGATGTCCTCAAAGCCGCGCGTGATGACGCGCAGCTCGGCGCGGTCGTTGTACTCGGCGGCAATGTCGAGAAAGAGATCGCTCAGGCGGCTGATACCGCAGGCCCAGATGCGGGGGCGGTCGGTCAGCTCGGGTGCAGTGGGGCTCATGGTGCGGTGCGGCCAGAAAAAACAGCGGTCTCGACATTATGCGCCGAGCGTTTCCACATTGAAATTGAAAATTTCATTTCTGAAATGATGTGCGCGCGAGCGGTAAAGTCACATCCATACAAATCAAGGGGTTACGTCGGCTCGCACAGGTGGCCCGCTTCCTGCTCTTTTATGCCGTTCTTTCTGGAGCCTTCATGAGCACAACCCAACGACACCCGACCAGCGCCGGCGCCAAATTCCGTGCCGCCGTGGCTGAATCCCAACCACTGCAAGTGGTGGGCGCCATCACCGCCTACGCTGCCAAGATGGCCGAGCAGACCGGCTTCAAGGCCGTGTATCTGTCGGGCGGCGGCGTGGCTGCCAACTCGCTGGGCATTCCGGATCTGGGCATCAGCACGATGGAAGACGTGCTGATCGACGCGCGCCGCATCACCGATGCCGTGCAGATTCCGCTGATGGTCGACATCGACACGGGCTGGGGCGGCGCCTTCAACATTGCGCGCACCATTCGCTCGTTCATCAAGGCCGGTGTGGCCGCTGTGCACCTGGAAGACCAGGTTGGCCAGAAGCGCTGCGGCCATCGCCCGGGCAAAGAAGTCGTTTCCATCGACGAGATGGTCGACCGCGTGAAGGCCGCCGTGGATGCCCGCACCGATGACGATTTCGTCATCATGGCCCGCACCGATGCGGCCGCCTCTGAAGGCATCGACGCCGCCATCGAGCGCGCCGTCGCCTACGTGGAAGCGGGCGCCGACATGATCTTTCCTGAGGCGATGAAGACGCTGGACGACTACCGCCGCTTCAAGGCCGCCGTGAAGGTGCCCATCCTGGCCAACCTGACCGAGTTCGGCAGCACACCGCTCTTTACCACCGACGAACTGCGCAGCGCCAACGTGGATATCGCGCTGTACTGCTGCGGCGCCTATCGTGCGATGAACGCTGCGGCGCTCAACTTCTATCAAACCGTGATGCGTGACGGCACCCAGAAGGCGGCCGTGGAAACCATGCAATCGCGCGCCGATCTGTACCAATATCTCGGCTACCACGCGTACGAAGACAAGCTCGACGCGCTGTTTGCCGCACAGAAATAACGCCTACGAATTCAACGCATCCAAGGAGACCACACCATGAGCGAAGCCGATAACAGCACGCCGAACGCCGGCGCTTTCAAGCCGAAGAAGTCCGTGGCCCTGTCGGGCGTCACCGCCGGCAACACCGCGCTGTGTACCGTTGGCCGCACTGGCAATGACCTGCACTACCGCGGCTACGACATCCTCGACCTGGCCGGCGCGTGCGAGTTTGAAGAAGTCGCCCACCTGCTGGTGCACGGCAAGCTGCCCAACAAGGCAGAACTTGCTGCCTACAAGGCCAAGCTGAAGGCCCTGCGCGGCCTGCCCGCCAACGTGAAGGCCGCCCTGGAGTGGGTGCCCGCCTCCGCCCACCCGATGGACGTGATGCGCACAGGCGTGTCGGTGCTGGGCACCGTGCTCCCAGAGAAGGACGACCACGCCACCCCCGGCGCGCGCGACATCGCCGACCGCCTGATGGCATCGCTCGGCTCGATGCTGCTGTACTGGTACCACTACAGCCACAACGGCAAGCGCATCGAGGTCGAAACGGATGACGACTCCATCGGCGGCCACTTCCTGCACCTGCTGCACGGCGTGGAGCCGCCGAAGTCGTGGGTCGACGCCATGCACGTCTCGCTCAACCTGTATGCCGAGCACGAGTTCAACGCATCGACGTTCACCGGCCGCGTGATTGCCGGCACGGGCTCGGACATCTACTCGGCCATCACCGGGGCGATTGGCGCATTGCGCGGCCCGAAGCACGGCGGCGCCAATGAAGTCGCTTTCGAGATCCAGAAGCGCTACGACACCCCGGACGAGGCCGAAGCCGACATCCGCCGCCGCGTGGAAGCCAAGGAAGTCGTGATCGGCTTCGGCCACCCGGTGTACACCGTGTCCGACCCGCGCAACAAGGTCATCAAGGAAGTGGCGCGCAAGCTGTCGAAGGAAGCCAGCAACACCAAGATGTTCGACATTGCCGAGCGCCTGGAAACCGTGATGTGGGACATCAAGAAGATGTTCCCGAACCTGGACTGGTTCAGCGCCGTGTCGTACCACATGATGGGCGTGCCGACCGCGATGTTCACCCCGCTGTTCGTGATCGCGCGTACGTCGGGCTGGGCAGCGCACATCATCGAGCAGCGCATCGACAACAAGATCATCCGCCCGAGCGCCAACTACACCGGCCCCGACGACCTGAAGTTCGTACCGATCGGCAAGCGCCCGTAAGACCGCAAGAGAAGGAACGTCAACCCCAAACCGTAGATGGTGTGGCCGTTGACGTTCCTGCCCTAGATGGCGCCTTGAATTTTTGTAAGCGGGCGGAAAGAAGACGGGAAACTGTTTGAGCGAAGCGAGTTTTTCCCGTCTCCGCCCGGTTACATAAATTCAAGGGGAAGTCGCCATCTCGGGCGCGCCTTTCTTTTGCTTACTTTTCTTTGGCAAGACAAAGAAAAGTGAGTCGGCCCCGGCAGGGGACGATACCCGGGATGGACCACAACCGCCCGCCCCCGACAGGGGATGAAACAAGGGATGCACCCACACCATGAACACAGCACATCGCAAACCCCTCCCCGGCACAACGCTCGACTACTTCGACGCGAGAGAAGCCGTCGAAGCCATCCAAGCCGGCGCCTACGACAAGCTCCCGTACACCTCCCGAGTCCTCGCCGAGAACCTGGTCCGCCGCTGCGACCCAGCCACCCTCACCGACTCGCTCAAGCAACTGATCGAGCGTAAGCGCGATCTGGATTTCCCCTGGTTCCCGGCGCGCGTGGTGTGCCACGACATCCTGGGCCAAACCGCGCTGGTGGATCTGGCCGGCCTGCGCGACGCGATTGCCGACCAGGGCGGCGACCCCGCCAAGGTCAACCCGGTGGTGCCGGTGCAGTTGATCGTCGACCACTCGCTGGCGGTGGAATGCGGCGGCTTCGACCCCGACGCCTTCGCCAAGAACCGCGCCATTGAAGACCGCCGCAACGAAGACCGCTTCCACTTCATCGACTGGACGAAGCTTGCGTTCAAGAACGTCGACGTGATCCCAGCGGGCAACGGCATCATGCACCAGATCAATCTGGAGAAGATGTCGCCCGTCATCCAGGCGCACGACGGCGTGGCCTACCCCGACACCTGCGTCGGCACCGACAGCCACACGCCGCACGTCGATGCGCTGGGCGTGATCGCCGTCGGCGTGGGCGGCCTGGAAGCCGAGAATGTGATGCTCGGGCGTGCCTCGTGGATGCGCCTGCCGGACATCGTTGGCGTGGAGCTGACGGGCCAGCGCCAGCCCGGTATCACCGCCACCGACATCGTGCTGGCGTTGACCGAATTCCTGCGTAAGCAGAAGGTGGTGGGCGCATACCTCGAGTTCTACGGCGAAGGCGCATCCAAGCTGACGCTGGGCGACCGCGCCACCATCTCGAACATGGCCCCCGAGTACGGCGCCACCGCCGCCATGTTCTCGATCGACGACAACACGCTCGACTACCTGCGCCTGACCGGCCGCACCGACGAGCAGGTCAAGCTGGTCGAGACGTATGCCAAGACGGCCGGCCTGTGGTCCGACACGCTCAAGCATGCGGAATACGAACGCGTGCTGCGCTTTGACCTGTCGAGCGTGGTGCGCAACATGGCCGGCCCGTCCAACCCGCACGCGCGCGTGGCGACGACCGACCTGGCCGCCAAGGGCATCGCCGGCAAGTGGGAAGAAACGCCGGGCCAGATGCCGGATGGCGCTGTCATCATCGCGGCCATCACGAGCTGCACCAACACCAGCAACCCGCGCAACGTGATTGCCGCGGCGCTGCTGGCGCGCAATGCCAACCGCCTGGGCCTGACCCGCAAGCCGTGGGTGAAGAGCTCGCTTGCGCCGGGCTCCAAGGCCGTTGAGCTGTATCTGGAAGAAGCCGGCCTGAAGCACGAACTGGAGAAGCTCGGCTTCGGCATCGTCGCGTTTGCGTGCACCACGTGCAACGGCATGAGCGGCGCACTGGACCCGAAGATCCAGCAAGAGATCATCGACCGCGACCTGTACGCCACGGCCGTGCTGTCGGGCAACCGCAACTTCGACGGCCGCATCCATCCGTATGCCAAGCAGGCGTTCCTCGCATCCCCGCCGCTGGTGGTGGCCTATGCGATTGCCGGCACGGTGCGCTTCGATATCGAGCGCGACAGCTTCGGCACCGATGCCAACGGCAAGCCGATCCTGCTCAAAGACCTGTGGCCGACCGACGAAGAGATCGACGCCATCGTGCGTGCATCGGTCAAGCCGGAGCAGTTCCGCAAGGTGTACATCCCGATGTTCGAGCAGCGCAGCGAGTCCGTTGCCAACGTGAGCCCGCTGTACGCGTGGCGCCCGCAGAGCACGTATATTCGCCGCCCGCCGTACTGGGAAGGCGCGCTGGCTGGCGAGCGCACGCTCAAGGGCCTGCGCCCGCTGGCCGTGCTGGGCGACAACATCACGACCGATCACCTCTCGCCGTCCAACGCCATCCTGGCGAGCAGCGCCGCTGGTGAATACCTGGCCAAGATGGGCCTGCCGGAAGAGGACTTCAACTCGTACGCCACGCACCGCGGCGATCACCTGACCGCGCAACGCGCGACGTTTGCCAACCCCACGCTCATCAACGAGATGGCCGTGGTCGATGGCACCGTGAAGAAGGGATCGCTCACGCGCATCGAGCCCGAAGGCAAGGTCACGCGCATGTGGGAAGCCATCGAGACCTACATGGAGCGCAAGCAGCCGCTGATCGTGATTGCCGGCGCCGACTACGGCCAGGGCAGCTCGCGCGACTGGGCGGCCAAGGGCGTGCGCCTGGCCGGCGTGGAAGTCATCGTGGCCGAAGGCTTCGAGCGCATCCACCGCACGAACCTGATCGGCATGGGCGTGCTGCCGCTGGAGTTCAAGCCGGGCACCACGCGCCTCACGCTGGGCATCGACGGCACCGAATCCTTTGACGTGGTCGGCGAACGCAAGCCGCGCGCAGCCCTGACGCTCGTCATCCACCGCAAGAACGGCGAACGCGTGGAAGTGCCCGTTACGTGCCGCCTGGACAGCGATGAAGAAGTCTCGATTTACGAAGCCGGCGGCGTGCTGCAGCGCTTTGCGCAGGACTTCCTGGAATCGAACAAGGAGGCGGCATGAGCCACCCGGCGCAAGTGAAGATTCCCGCCACCTACATGCGTGGCGGCACCAGCAAGGGCGTGTTCTTCCGTCTGCAGGATCTGCCGCAGTCCGCGCAGCAACCCGGCGCCGCGCGTGACGCCTTGCTGATGCGCGTGATCGGCAGCCCCGACCCATACGGCAAGCAGATCGACGGCATGGGCGGCGCCACGTCCAGCACGAGTAAGACCGTCATCCTCAGCAAGAGCACGCGCCCGGACCACGACGTGGATTACTTGTTCGGCCAGGTCTCCATCGACAAGCCGTTTGTGGATTGGTCGGGCAACTGCGGCAACCTCTCCGCAGCAGTCGGGCCCTTCGCCATCAGCAACGGGTTGGTCGATGCGAGCCGTGTGCCGCAGAACGGCACCGCCATCGTGCGCATCTGGCAGGCCAATATCGGCAAGACCATCATTGCGCACGTGCCCATCACCAACGGCGCGGTGCAGGAAACGGGCGACTTTGAACTCGACGGGGTGACCTTCCCGGCGGCCGAAGTGCGGCTCGAATTCCTCGACCCGGCGGCGGAAGAAGATGGCGACGGCGGCGGCGCGATGTTCCCCACCGGCAACCTCGTCGACGACCTGGACGTGCCGGGCGTGGGCACGCTCAAGGCGACGATGATCAACGCGGGTATCCCGACGATCTTCATCAACGCAGAGGCCATCGGCTACACCGGCACCGAGCTGCAGGACGCCATCAACGGCGATGCGAAGGCGCTGGCAATGTTCGAGACCATTCGCGCGCATGGCGCGGTGCGCATGGGCCTGATCAAGAGCATCGACGAAGCTGCCACGCGGCAACACACGCCCAAGGTGGCGTTCGTTGCACCGCCAAAAGACTACGTGGCGTCGAGCGGCAAGAAAGTCGGCGCGGGCGATGTCGATCTGCTCGTGCGCGCGCTGTCGATGGGCAAGCTGCACCACGCGATGATGGGCACGGCGGCAGTGGCCATTGGCACGGCGGCGGCAATTCCGGGCACGCTCGTCAACCTCGCGGCTGGCGGCGGAGAACGTGGCGCGGTGCCTAATGCCGTGCGATTTGGGCATCCGTCGGGCACGCTGCGTGTGGGCGCGGAGGCCAAGCTGGTGGACGGCGAATGGGCCGTCACCAAGGCCATCATGAGCCGCAGCGCACGTGTGCTGATGGAAGGCTGGGTGCGCGTGCCAGGGGCTTGAGCCAGAGGGAGTAGGAAAGAAAAAGCCGTTCAGCATCGTGCAGAACGGCTTGGAGAATGGGCCAGCCTTGCTGGCCCATTTGCATTGCAGGAACGCAGTCAGTGCATCAGTGCGTCAGGGCGCCGCCTATGGTGGTGAGTGCGCCGCCCACCGTGCCTGTCACCGGTGCCAGCGGCGTGGTGGCGCCCGTGGACGTGACGGAGGTGCCCACACTGGTGACCAGCGAGCCGATCGGCGCCGTGCCGCCAGCGGTCGGCGTACCGCCCAACGCGCCGGTCACCGCACCCAGCGGGCTGCTGCCTCCTCCTACGCCGCCCAAGGCATTCGTGATCGGCGCCAACGGGCTACCCGATGCACTACCGCCAGACAGCGGGCCGCCCAGTGCTGCCACCGTGTTGCCCGTGGCCGTGACCACGCCGCCCAGGCCCGAGACGCCCGGGGCATTCGTGGCGGTCAGCGACGTACCGACGTTGGCCACACCATCGCCCACCGTCTCCAACAGGTTCTTGGCAGGCGCGCCCAGGCCGGTGCTGTTGCCCAGCGTCTGCGTGGCAGTGGTCACCTGCGAGGTGAGCGGCACCACAGCGGAACTGACCTGCTGCGTGACCTGCTCCACCGGCCCCGTCGACAAGGCCGTGCCAAGCGTGCCGCCCGCGCCCGCCACTGCCTGCCCAACCTGCGAAACCGCGCCACCCACCGGTGACGTGACCGGCGACAGCGGCTGCAACGGCCCGGAGCCGAGACTGCTCACGAGGCCACCCGTTGCATCGACGGTATTCCCGACCTGCGTCACCACGTTGCCGGTGCTCGACACCGTGGTGCCGACCGGGTTCGAGCTGGTGCCGATGCTACCCAGGCCCGATTGCACGCCCGTGCCGAGCGCCGACACCGTATTGCCCACGTTGTCGACCACGTTGCCCAGCGCCGACGCACCCGGCAGATTGCTGCCGCCCACCGTCGACCCCAGGCTGCTGATAGCGTCCCCCGTGGCCGTCACCACCCCGCCGCTTTTGTAGGCGATGTCGCCGGTGGGCGTGGTGGACGCAGTCGTTGTCGTACCCCCCGAGCCGTTGGAACCGGAGCCGCCGCCGTTGCTGGCAGAGCTGCCATCGCTGCCGGTGGTACCGCTCATGTCACCCGAGCCGGAGCTGGCGCAGCCGCCCAGCACAAGCAGACCTACCAAGGCCGCCGAAACCAGTGTTCCTCGTTGCAATGCCTTCATGTCTGCCTCCCGCTTTAAAAATGCGCTTGATAATGCGCGCTTTGCCTGATTCGATCCTTTATCGGTGCGCCATCCGAATCACTGGATAGCGCGTTCAAATTAAGTCTATTAACCGAGTCGATGGCAATTGCAAACATTGTCAAACGCCGGCGATCCCTGGTCTGAAGCCAACTAGGCCCAGGGGATCGCCGCCAGACGAAGTGCCACCGTGGCGCAAACGTTCGCCTTGCAGCAAGATTTCCGGATTATGTTTGGAGGCAACACTCCAAATTACCCAAAATGGGTTAAACGGCGAACACACGTTATCTGGCTGCGGTACGCAAAAATGGCAGGCGCGGCATGCGAAGCCCCGGAGCGCGCTGTGGCACGGTCGCATCAAAGTGATGGCGTTCGATCACGATGCCGCGCGCCGGCGCCGCCTCGATGAAGTGCTCGACCATCTCGCGCACGTCGGGGTCGATGTAATCTGCTCGGGCACCGTCGACGATGAGCGTGGCGTGGTCCGGCACCTGCGCCAGATAGCGCTTGAGCGGCACCTTGCCCATGAACGACACATCCTTGCGGAACGACAGCAGGAAGTGGTCGTGATGGCGCGCCATGACAATCGTGCGGCGCAGGTTGGCGCGGATCGCCAGCGCGATGCTCAGCGCAATGCCGATCACGATGCCGATCAGCAAGTCCGTCAGCAGCACCCCGACGATGGTGGCGATGAAGGGTGCAAAGCGATCCCACCCCTGCCGCGCCACCGCCACGAACAGCGACGGCTTGGCCAGCTTGTAGCCGGTGAAGATCAGGATGGTGGCCAGGCACGCCAGCGGAATCAGATTGACGATGGTGGTGAGCGCAAACACGCTCGCCAGCAGCAGCACACCATGCACGACGGCTGACCAGCGGCTCTGCGCGCCGGCGTGCACGTTGGCCGAACTGCGCACGATGACGGACGTGATCGGCAGCCCGCCAAACAGGCCTGCCACCAGGTTGCCCACGCCTTGCGCCTTCAGCTCGCGATCTGGCGATGCAGCACGTTTCTTTGGGTCGATCTGCTCGACGGCCTCCAGGCACAGCAGCGTCTCGAGGCTGGCCACGATGGCCAGTGCCATCGCTACGCGCCAGACATCGGGATTGCCCAGTGCCCCGAGTGCGGGCGACTCAAGCGCATCGAGAAACGCCCCGAACGAAGCCAGCGACGGTAGATCGACACGATGCTCGGCCGGCACTGCAATGCCCGGCGCCACCACCTCAAGGAGCAATGTCACGCCAATGCCGAGTGCCACCACAACCAGCGGCGAAGGCAGCGCGCGGACCAGCGTGAATCGCCGCAGCATCGGCGTATCCCAGCCGATGAGCACGGCGGCTGACAACAGCGTCACCAGCAGCGCCGTCAAGGACATCGACCCCAACGGCGTGGCGACCGTGCCCGCGCCGGCCGCACCATCGGCCCCTGCCAGCCCAAGCGCCAACGGCACCTGCTTGATGATCAGCAGCAGCCCGATCGCCGCGAGCATGCCCTTGATGACCGACGACGGCACATACGCCGCAAAGCGCCCGGCGCGCAGCATGCCGAACACAAACTGCAACGCGCCCGCCAGCGCCACGGCCATCAGAAACGCCGAGAAACCGCCCAGCTTGGCAATGCCGTCCACGACGATCACGACGAGGCCCGCAGCCGGGCCGCTCACGCTCAGTTGCGAGCCGCTGAGCAGCGCCACCACCAGGCCGCCGATCATGCCGGAGAGCAGCCCGGCAAGCGGGTCAACGCCCGATGCATTGGCAATACCCAGGCACAGCGGCAGGGCGACAAAGAACACGATAAGCCCGGCGAGCATGTCGCGCGGGAAGAATGCCGGTGAGGTTGGTGTTTGCATGGTTGTTGGAGTTGTATGAATTGCGCACGCGCGAACGCCTGCCTGCGGGCGGGGCACCGCCGGCATGCGTGAGGAGAGAAAACGTCGGGAAACAGCGGCGGCCGCAAACGCCGCCGCCGATCGGGTTAAGCGATGGCCTCGGCGGGCATCAGGATGTCGCCGCGGGTGGCGTGTTCCGCATCAGGATCGCCCGAAGCCAGCACGCGGATGTGCCCATCGGCCAGGCCGAAGATCCAGCCGTGTATGCGTGGCGGGCGTTCTGCCTCGCGCACGATGGCGCTCTCGCGCAGGCAGCGCACCTGTTCGAGCACGTTGAGTTCGGCCAGGCGATTGACGCGTGCATCCAGATCGGACACGGCATCAAGTTCTGTACGGTGACGGCCGGCCAGCGCGCACAGCGGCGCAATGCGGCGCGCCACGTGCGGCAAACCATCGGGCGGCGGCAGCAGCGATGCACGTACGCCACCGCAGCCGTCATGCCCGCACACGATCACGTGCGCGACCTTGAGCACGCGCACCGCATATTCCAGCACGCTCATCGTGTTGTCGTCCGCCGGACAAACAAGATTGGCGATATTGCGATGGACGAATAAATCGCCCGGGTTGGAATGCGTAATGGTTTCAGCGGGCACACGGCTGTCTGCACAGCCGATCCATAACACCTGGGGTTGTTGGCCTTGGGCCAAACGTGAAAAGAATCCGGGATCACGTGTGGCAGTTTCGTGCGCCCACGCGACATTCTCGACAAGCATGCGTTTCGGTCGATGCATTGGTATGGCTCCTGCGGAATCTGCGAGACCGCTGCAGGCCGGAAACCCAGTTGGGCGGGTGTTCGCGACAACGTTGCAGTGCAGCGGAAACGTTACGAAAACCATCGTATGAGAAAGGTTCCCGCTGTGCCAGTGAGGGTATCGACGTCAAATCGGATCGAATATGCACCGATAATGCGCACGCCCTGCGCGACTCTGTCGCACCGATTATCTGCAATCGGGAAACTGCGTGCAGTTATTCCACTGCCCAAGTTATCTATCCGAAATATTTAATTCTTGGATCGGAAAATATTCCATCACAGGTGAATGACCAGCACCCTCGATCAACCACGTGGGTGCCCGCATTTGGGGCACGTTTTCTAAGCCGATCAACAGCTTGCGCGTTAGCCCAGGCGAACTTGCGCAACCGCTTCGCGCCATTGCGTGAACCGCTGGGCACGCGCTTGCGCATCGCCATCGTCGCGTCCGTAGCGCAGGGCGACGTAACCGGCGGCTGCATTGCGCAACGCCTGAGCCGCGTGCGGAAACTGCGCGGCGGCACGCTCGGCATAGGCCGTCGGGCCCTCTGCCGGACCGCGCGCGCAACCATGCCTTGCCAGCCGGTCACACAGGCGCTGCCACTGGGCCTGCACCGGGTCAGGCTTGGGCTTGCGCTGCTGCCACAGCAGCGGCAGCGCAGCGAGCAGGAACAAACCCGACACGCCCCACAGCACCGCGCGGGGGTCCGCTGCATCCAACCCAAGCCACGCAAACAGCCGCGCCTGGCGGCTGCGGTCGTAGCCGAGCACCCAACTGTTCCAGCCGCTGATCAGGCCATCCAGCCCCCAGCGCACGCTGCGCAGCCAACCCGGTTCTTCTGCGCGGCGCGAGCGGAATTCGCTGGCGGGCACGGCGGCAGCCAAGCCACGTTCAACGCGTTGCGGCGCGACGGCGGCGGTTGGGTCCACACGCACCCAGCCGCGTCCGTCGAGCCACACCTCAGCCCAGGCATGTGCATCGGACTGGCGCACGATGATGTCGCCGCTCATGGCATTCACCTCGCCGCCGAGGTAGCCCACCACCACACGCGCCGGCACGCCCGCCGCGCGCATCAGGAAGACGAAGCTGCCCGCGTAGTGCTCGCAGAAGCCACGGTGCGTGCGGAAGAGAAAATCATCGATCTGCTGATCCTGCAACGGCTCCGGTTCAAGCGTGTAGGCAAAAGGTGCGCGGCCAAACAGCTTGAGCGCCGCCGATACGCGCTCAGGCGGCGGCAGCTCGGCCCATTGCGCTGCCAGCGCACGCGCTTGGCCGTTGCCCGGCGGCAACGCCAGCGCCATCTGCTGCGTAAGCGGGTCGAGCGGGCGGGCGTCGTCCGCGCGATTGCGCTCGGGCAGCCGCGAGCGCGCGTGATAGCGCACGCGCTGGTCGAGCGGTTGCGTGCTGATGAATTCGCCGTCGATGCTGCGGCCGGTGCCGTCTCGCGCCTCGATCGACTGGCCGCGATCGAGCGCAAACAGCCAGCGCTGGCGCGTCGGTTCCAGTGTGATGTTGTAGTCGAATACGCCCGGCGCGCCGCTCATTGCGTTCGCAGAATTGGGTACGCTTTCCGCTGCGGGACGTTGCCGCATCGACGCAGCCGTCCACGCTTGGCCATCAAAACGCCACAGCACCATGCCGCGCCAGTAGAGCGTGTCGAGCGGTGGCGGCACGCCGGCAAAATCGACACGGAAGGCAAGATCGTCGGAGAGGATCAGTTGACCGACGGAGCCGGGCGCCATGCGGTCAGACAGGCCGCTGACGGCGGTGTCGGCAGTTTGCGGCAGGCGCCACAGCGGATGATCCAGCCGGGGGAACAGCAGGAACAGCACCGCCGCGCACGGCAACCCCATGAGCACCAAACGCGCCAGCACACGCGCGGGGGATACGCGCGTACGCGCCTGCGGATGCAGCAGCAACAGCCAATTGCGCAACAGCAGCGCCACGGTCGCCAGCATGGTGGCGGCCAGCCAGGGCGGCTGGTCGAACAGCCCCTGCGAGAGCAGCAGGAAACAGCACAACTGCGTGACGAGCACGCCGTTGCGCACGGTGTGCGATTCCATCAGCTTGAGCACGAGAAACGCGCCAAGCAGCGCCACCGACAAGTCCCGCCCAATGTTTCCGCCGGTGCGCATGGCGAGTGCCAGCGTCACGACAAGGGTGGCCACGCCCGTCAGCCCCAACAACCACTTGCCCGGCAACGGCGCGCCCCGCACCCACAGCAGCGCGCGCCAGAGCAGCAGCACGCCGAACACGGCGCAGGTCACCAGCGGCAGCGCACGCAGCAGCGGCACAAGCACGACAGCAAGCTGCGCAATCAGCCAGCCGTGCTCGCGATGGGTCAGCGCGCGGGCCGAACCGAAGGCGGCCGCTTCGGTGCCGATGGTGGCAGTGGTCATGTGGCCACCTCCCCGCGCATGTCGATCATCCGAGCCGAGTGGTGTCGGTGGCCGGCGGCATTCGCGGCCGTGCGCATCCCCGCTGCGCGGGGCCCCTGCTTACTGCTCATGCCGGCCCCTCTTCCGGCATCGCAGGCTTACCCCACAACGCCAACGCACGCAGACATGCGTCCCGATGCGCAACACCCCGCGCCGGGCCAATGACAGTGCCCGGCAGGCTCAGCGTGTATTCGGGTTCATCGCCGGCGGGGGCGTGCTCGGCGGCCAGCACCCACGCGCACAGGCGCGACAGGCGTTGTTCCACGTTCATCGAGGGCGGCAGCGCTTCCCACGCGAGCACGCATTGCGCGTGGCGGACTTGCTGGCCGGTGCGGCTCATCCACGTGTCGAGCCGCGCGCTGTGCTTCCAGGCAATGCTGCGCAGTGCGTCGCCGGGGCGGTACGTGCGCAATTGGTCTGCGGCTTCTTCGACATGGGTGCGGGCGGCGCGCGTGTCGTCTTCGTCGCCAGGGTCGGGCGCAAAGCTGGCGGGCAGCGGCGGCGCGGAAGGTTCCGGTGCGGGATAGACCAACAGCGTGAGCGGCGCATCGGCATAGCTCCACGCGCGAAACAGGCCAAGCGGAAAACGCGTCGACACCGTCAGGCGCGGCAACTTGAACCAACCGCGCGGCTGATCGGCGAAAGACAACGCGGCCACGATGGCGTCTTGCGCGTCGAGCGATGTTTCCACCGCGGCGGCTTGCGCGGCGCTCACATCCACACCCACACGCGCCCATGGCGTGACATTGGCCAATGCCACGCCAACATTCAACGCATGTCCGGCAAACACGGCATCGCCCGCCGCGCCGCGCACTTCCAGATCAACGAGGTTGCGATGTGTCTGCCACATGGCGGACGCTGCCACGCCGGCCAGCACGAAGGTCAGCAGAAAACCGAGGCTCACGTTGTAGTTGAGCGAGGTGAGCAGCATCACGACCAGCAGCAACGCAAAGCCGCCGCCGGCCGCAGTGGGCAGGATGTAGACGTGATTGCGGTCCAGGCGGATGCGGCCTTCGCGCGGCTTGCGCGGCCGTTGCAGAAAGCGTTGCACACGCGAGCGCGCAAAGCGCACGCCGGGCAGCATCGCCAGGCCCGCACCGAGCACACGCAGCGGCGCCAACAGCAGAGACGTGAACCGCGCCATGACGCCGCGTACTTAGGGAATAGCGACCGTGTCGAGCAGCCGCTGCGCCAGCGCGGTGGCCGACAGCGTGCCGCCCGTGGGCAACAACCGGTGCGCCGCCACGGCCTTGAATACGGCTTGCACGTCTTCGGGCAGCACGGCGTCGCGGTCATCGATCAGCGCCCAGGCACGCGCCGCCGCCAGCAACGCCAGCCCGGCGCGCGGCGACAGACCCATCTGCACCTGTGCGTCGATGCGCGTGGCGTTCACCAGCGCGAGCACGTAGTCGACCAACGCCGGCGCCACGTGTACGGCATCGGCGGTCGTCTGCAAGGCGATGACCTGCGCGGCGGTCAGCACCGCTTCAATGTCTTGCGGCGCACCACCCCCAAGGTACAACGCACGTTCCGAACTTTGATCGGGATAACCCAGCGACAGCCGCATCGTAAAGCGATCCAACTGCGATTCCGGCAGCGGATGCGTGCCGATCTGGTTCAGCGGGTTCTGCGTGGCAATCACGAAGAACGGCTCGGGCAGCGGATACGTCGCCCCGTCATGCGTGACCTGCCCTTCGGCCATGGCTTCGAGCAGCGCGCTCTGCGCCTTGGGCGTGGCGCGGTTGATTTCGTCGGCCAGCACCACCTGCGCGAACAGCGGCCCGGGGTGGAATTCGAATGCGCCCTTCTCTTTCACGTAGATCGATACGCCGATCAGGTCGGTCGGCAGCAAATCGCTCGTGAACTGCACACGCTGGTATTGCAGCCCGAGTGTGCGGGCCAGCGCATGCGCCAGCGTGGTCTTGCCCACGCCCGGAAGGTCTTCCAGCAGCAGGTGCCCGCGTGCGATCAGACACGCCAGCGCCAGGCGAATCTGCAGCGGCTTGCCGAGCACGACGCGATCGAGCGCGCGTTGCGCCTGCGACAGCGCAGCCGGCAACGTGAGCAGCGTAGCGGGTGTCGTACGAACGGGAGACAGCGGGGCTTGGTTGGGCGTCATCAAGGTGCGGCCGAAGCAACAATGCCAGCGAGTGTAGCGGCATCGCACGACACCCGCGCGCCCATCTCTCGTGTGCGTGAGTGCGCTACAACATCAGTCCGGTTTGCGCGCGGGGATAGCCGCATCGAGCAACACGCGTGCCGTGCGCGGCAGGCTCTTGATGAGGCGCGGCGCATCGGTGCCGAAGGTCTGGCTGGCGGTGTAGGCGCCTTCGATCAGGAAGGCCAGGTCGTCGGCCAGCGCATCGGGATCGCTCGCACCGGCGGCTCGGGCGCGGTCACGCAGGCGGGTGAGCAGCAGCGCCTTGTTGCGCTGGACAAACTGCCGCGCCGGATGCGTCAGGTCCGGGAACTCCGCCGCCACATTCACGAATGGGCAGCCCCGGTAGCCGGGGCGCGAAGCGCGCTCGGAGACATCGATGAAGAACTGCAGCAATTGCGCTCGCGCATCGTCCGGGTGCTTGGCCACGCTCGCGTTGAAGTAGCCCCAGAAGCTCTCGTCGCTGCGCTCCAGGTAAGCGATGACGAGATCGTCCTTCGACTTGAACTGGCGGTACAGGCTCATCTTGTTGACGCCGGCCTTCTCCACCACGGCCTCGACGCCCACGGCCCGCACGCCTTCGTAGTAAAACAGTTGACGAGCCGCTTCGAGCAAGCTGGCGTGAGCGTCCTCACCGCTGATGCGACGCGGCGTCGGCTTGGGTTGCTCAACGGTGGTGGAAAGCGCGCGAGGTCCGCGACGATTGAGGGTGGCCATGGTGGTGCTCCTGCAAGCGCGGTGGGGCACAAACCCCCAGCCACGCCGGTGTCATTCGAATGCTGCTTGACATGTTACCGACCGGTACCTACTATCGCAACCACGTTGTTACCGACCGGTAACGAATGCGATATTGTCGCCCCAACAAGAATTAAGAATCGAAAGAATCGGACAGCCCATGCAGCGACTTGCCCGCCTCATCGCCCCCCGTTTTCACTACAGCTGGCTTGCGCTGGCGGTGGTGTTCCTGATCCTGCTATGCGCGGCTGGCACGCGCGCCACGCCCAGCGTGATGATGCTGCCGCTCGAGCACGAATTCGGCTGGAGCCGCAGCACGATCTCGCTGGCCATCTCGATCGGTATTGCCCTGTATGGGCTGACGGGGCCGTTTGCAGCGGCGTCGATGCAGTATTTCGGCATCCGCCCGACGGTGCTCGGCGCGCTGGCGGTGCTGATTTCCGGCACGGCACTCTCGGCGATGATGCACGAGCCGTGGCAGATGGTGCTGCTGTGGGGCGTGATGGTAGGCGGCGGCACGGGCGTGGCGGCCATCACGCTGGGCGCGACGGTGGTCAATCGCTGGTTCACTTCGCATCGCGGGCTGGCCATGGGCATCCTGACGGCCAGCTCGGCCACGGGGCAGCTTGTGTTCCTGCCGATGATGGCCGCAGTGGTCGAGAGCTACGGCTGGCGCCCGGTGGTGCTGATCGTGGCCGGCGCGCTGGCGTTGCTGTTGCCGGTCGTGTGGATGCTGCTGCCGGAATCGCCCAAGAGCGTCGGTCTGCGCACCTATGGCGAACCCTCCGATGCGCCGGAAGTCGATCCAGGCCCGCGCGCCAACCCGATCACCCTGGCCATGCAGACGCTCGTGCAGGCGGCCCGCAAGCGCGATTTCTGGCTGCTGTTTGCCAGCTTCTTCATCTGCGGTGCGAGCACCAACGGCTACATCGGCACGCACTTCATCGCCATGTGCGCAGACCACGGGTTCTCTGAAGTGAAGGGCGCGAGCCTGCTCGCGGCGATGGGGATTTTCGATCTGGTGGGCACCACGCTGTCGGGCTGGCTGTCCGACCGCTACAACAGCCGCGTGCTGCTGTTCTGGTACTACGGCCTGCGCGGCCTGTCGCTGATCTACCTGCCGTATGCGTTCGGCTTCGAGTTCTTCGGCCTGCCGGTGTTCGCAATCTTCTATGGTCTGGATTGGATTGCCACCGTGCCGCCCACCGTGCGCCTGACCAACGACGTGTTCGGCAAGGCCGCGGCGCCCATCGTGTTCGGCTGGATCGTCGCGGGGCATCAGTTAGGCGCGGCATTCGCCACGCTGGGTGCGGGCATGATGCGCGCTTCGCTGGGCAACTACACGCTCGCTTCCATGATTTCGGGCGGGCTGTGCGTGGCGGGCGCCTTCCTGGTGCTGCGCA
The DNA here is from genome assembly GCF_003290055.1 of Ralstonia sp. GX3-BWBA. Lineage (NCBI taxonomy): Bacteria > Pseudomonadati > Pseudomonadota > Betaproteobacteria > Burkholderiales > Burkholderiaceae > Ralstonia > Ralstonia sp. GX3-BWBA. Next base: position 441,794 of record NZ_QMKS01000024.1, read on the forward strand.
TTCACCGCACGCCCAAGCAGGATGCCGAGCGCGCGGGCCAGCCAGCTACCGCGTAATCAAGGTTTCAGGAAACCGTACTTGGCCAGCACCGCCTGGCCGGCGGGCGACAGCACATACGCCACGAAGTCGGCCGCCGGTTGCGGCTGCTTCGTGCCCGAGGTCACGGCGATCGGGTACGTGAGCGGTACATTCAGCGGCACGGGGCTCGCAACCTTCACCTTGTCAGCGGCGATGGCGGCATCGGTGGAAAACACCAGGCCGGCCTCAACCTCGCCTCGCGACACATAGTCCAGCGCCTGCCGCACGTTCTGCGCCAGCACGGCCTTGGCCTCCACCGGCTCCCACAGTTTGGCCGCTTCCAGCGCACGCTTGGCATAGCGGCCCACCGGCACCGACGCCGGATTGCCGATCGCCACACGTTTCACTTCGGGCCTCGTGAGATCGGCCAGCGCATGCACGGGCACCGTGCCCGTGGCGGGCACGATCAGCACGAGCTGGTTAGCGACAAAGTCGTGGCGCGTCTCGGCCTTGATGACTTTCTCGGCCACGGCCTTGTTCATCGCCTCCTGATCGGCGGAGGCAAACACGTCTGCGGGGGCGCCCTTCACGATCTGCTGCATCAGCACGTCCGACGCGCCAAAGTTGAGCACGACCTTGGTGTCCGGGTGCAGCACTTCGTACTGCTGCGCGATCGTCTTGAAGGCGTTGGTCAGACTGGCGGCCGCTGAAACAACCAGGTCCGCCGCATGAACGGGCGCGGCCAAACCCAGCGCCAGCGCAGCGACCAGACCAATGGCGCGCACGTGCGCGCGCAGCGAGAAGCGTTGCATGAAGAACCCGGGAAAGTGGATGGATGACCGGCCGTAATATACGAGTCGATATAACGCTCGGTCAATGCGCTACCTGAATGCCGGATATCACGCTCTGGTCATGCGGCTTCAGGTGCGATCGGCTCGCGCGGCTTCGCCAATGCAATCGGCAAGCCGCCCCGCAATGGGCTGGCGGCTGTGGCGGGGGCGTTCGATTAAACCGATCTCGCGGTAGAACGTGTCGTCGCCCAGGCTGATGGCACGTGTGCCGGACGGCCAGGTGGCTTGCGCGGCGGTCTGCGGGGCAAGTGCGACGCCCTGCCCGCGCGCGACGAGCTGGGTCATGCCTTGCAGCTCGTCGAGTTCGATCACGTCGCGCGTGGTGATGCGCTGGTCGCGCAGGAACTGATCGACGCGACGGCCGCCGAACGAGCGGCGGTCGTAGCGGATGAACGGTTCACGCGTGAGCAGCGCGCGCCAGTCGTCGCCGGGCATGCTGGCGGGCACCAGCAGCACGAACGGCTCGGCCACCAGCGTGCGCCATTCCAGATCGGCCGGTACCGCAAACGGAGGGCGGATCAGCACGGCCAGGTCGATCTCGCCGGCATCTACGAGGCCGAGCAGGTCAAGTGAGACACCCGGCAGGATGCGTGCGCGGCAATGCGGGAATTCGCTGCGAAATTGCACCAGCGCATCCACCAGGAACGACGTCTGCACCGAAGCAATCGCCCCGATACGCACAAGGCCGCGCTGCTCGTTGCCGCCGGCCTGGTCACCGAGACGGTCGTACAGCGTGACGATGTGCTCGGCCAGCGCCAGCGCATCGCGCCCCGCGGCGTTGAGCGTTGCCGAGCGGCCCGTGCGATCGAAGAGCGGGAAGCCGAGCGAGGCCTCCAGACGTTGGATCTGCGCGCTCACCGCCGACTGCGTCAGGCCGATGCGATCGCCCGCGCCCGCAAAGGTGCCGTGCCGGGCAACGGCGATGAAGGTCTTGAGTTCTCGAAGCATGGAGCGCGCGCGTCAATGGAGAAGCGCAAGGATACGCGCGCCGCGCCGGCTCACTTGGCAAACAGCGACGCCATGTTGGCAAACGCCTTGATCTCCATCGCGTTGCCCGACGGATCGAGAAAGAACATCGTGGCCTGCTCGCCCACTTCACCTTTGAAGCGGATGTGCGGCTCGATGATGAACTCGATGCCGGCGGCACGCAGCTTGTCGGCGGCAGCTTCCCATTCGGGCATCGACAGCACTACGCCGAAATGGCGCACGGGCACGTTGTCGCCGTCGACGGCGCTGGTCTTGCGATGGCCGATTTCGTCCGGCGCCAGATGGGCGACGATCTGATGGCCGTAGAAATTGAAATCCACCCAGTCCGGCGAACTGCGCCCCTCCGGGCAACTGAGGATGTCGCCATAGAAGGCGCGCGCCGCGGCAATGTCGTGTACAGGAAAAGCCAGGTGAAACGGGGCAAGCACGGGTGTGACGTCGCTCATGGTGTGGGGGCAAAGGCGGCAGTGATTGAACAAGGCGGCACCGGCACGCAGGTGGGGGGCACCCACGCACCAGGCCACGCGGATGAGTCTATGCGTATCCATTCATCCACAAAAGCGATGATTTTTCGCACTGAGCACCATCAATATCGATTGATTGACCAAAAAAAACGCCGCTCAACGGCGGCGAAAGAGACACACGGTAGGCGCGCCTGCATGGGGTGCAGACACGCAAAACTCGGACGATTCAGGCGAAAACGAACGGCGTCATGACCGCTTCAACATCGGCCAGCGGCAGGCGCACAGTGCAGACGGTGGCATCGCCCGGCACATTGGCAACGCGGAAACCCGCATCACGCGCCAGGCTGATCATGCGGCGGTTGATGGACAGCACCTCACCGAAGACCTCCCGCGCGCCGGACACCCGGGCCGCACGGACCAGCGTGGCGAACAAACGCCGCCCGACGCCCTTGCCCTGCCACGCATCGGCCACAAGCATTGCAAATTCGGCCACACCGTCTTCCACGACGAAGCGGCCATCGGCGATCAGGTCTTCGCCGGTGCCGTCGGGGCGCGCCACGCTCACGACCAGCGCCATGTGGTTCACGTAATCGATTTGCGTATAGGCGGCAAGCATCTCGTCGGTCAGCCGGCCCCCGCCCACCAGGAACCGCGCATAACGCGACTCGGACGACAGCCCTTCGACCAGAGCGGCCTCAAGGGGCGCGTCTTGCGGCAGAATCGGGCGCACGGTGGCGATGGAGCCGTCGTGCATGGTCCAGCGGTCGATCCATTCGGCGGGGTAACGGTGGATGGTGTAAAGCATGGGGATCTCCTCACGCGATGGATCGTTGTTATTGACCGCCAGCACGGGATCACCGCCTGACTTTCTAATTTGAAGCTAGATTAGCAGAAACCCTGACTTTTGCAAGTAAAGTCAGAATTGACTATGCTTTTGCCATGAGAATTCCGGAACCCTTCCCCGTCCCAGCGGCGTCGGAGCTTGTGACGTCGATGGAAGAGCCCTGCTCCATCGCGGCCGCCGTGTCGATCGTCGGCGAGAAATGGACGTTGCTCGTGCTGCGCGAAGCGTTCTCGGGCGTGACCCGGTTTGATGAGTTTTTGCGCCGCACGGGGTGCTCGTCGGCGATCCTGTCGTCGCGGCTCAAGGCGCTGGTGACGTACGGCATCCTGCGTCGCGTGCCGTATCAGGAACCGGGCGACCGCGTGCGCGATGCCTACCGGCTCACGCGGGCGGGCGTCGACCTGCTGCCCGCCATCGTCGCGCTGATGCAATGGGGCGACCGCTACCTCACGCCCGACGGTGAGGGCCCCATGCTGTTGCGCGACCGCGAAAGCGGCACGCCGATCCACGTGGCGCTGGTCAATGCGCTGGGCGAGCCCGTTGCACCCAAGAACTCGATGCGTGAGCGCAATCCCCGTTATGGGCAGGTGGGAAATCCTGCTGCCAAGGCCGCGGATACGCCGTCAGACAACGGGTAACACACAACTTTACAGGCCCGGAAAAACGCCCTATCGTCGCGGATGAATGGGCAAATGGCCGCGTTCGGCCCGGCTTTCCAACGCATCCCGCGCCTTGCCCCATCGCTTGATGGCCGCCCCTCCTGATTTCGCCCTCGACCTCGCTGCTCACGTCCGGAACCACGACCGCCATGCCTGATGCCGTGGTACCGCTCTACCACCAGATTTACGTCGTCCTGCGCCAACAGATTCTTGAGGGCCGGTTCAGTGACGGCCCGATGCCGGGCGAAATCGAGCTGGCCCGCCAGTTCGGAGCCTCGCGCGTCACGATGCGGCGCGTGTTCGACTACCTCGTCAAGGAAGGTCTGGTGCGCCGCCATCGCGGCATGGGCACGTTTGTCGTCAAACCCGATGACCCGCTGACGATGGGCGGCGGCGCCCAGACGCTGCTGCAGAACATCATCGACGTGGGCGAGCGCACCTCCGCCGTCGTCGTCGAATTTGAAGACGTGCTGGCCCCGCCCGACGAGGCCAAATGCCTGGAAATCGCACCCGGCACGCCGATCAAGAAACTCGTGCGCGTGCGCCACTTGGAAGACACGCCCATGGCGCTGATCACCACGTGGCTGCCGCTAGACGTAACAAGCAAGCTCACGCTGGACCGCCTGGCAAACCAGTCGCTGCTGCGGCTGATCGAGGGCTCGGGCGTGCGGATCGATCGTGCGTCGCAGGTGGTGTCTGCCCGTTTGGCCGATGTGGCGACGGCGCAATATCTGGATGTGACAGTGGGTGCGCCGCTGCTGTCCGTTCAGCGCATCGTGCGCGAGATGAGCGGGCGGCCCGTGCAACTGCTGCAGGGCCTCTACCGACCAGACCGCTACGAATACCGCATGGAGCTGTCGCGCGTGGGCGAAGACCGCGCTCGCCTGTGGATCGACAACGCCGGCCACGACGTGCAGGGCGGCCACAGCGAAGACGTGGAAGAGGCCCCTGCCTCAGCGCCCAACCCCGCCGGACAGCGCGCCTGACACCACCCCCAGCAAGGTTATTGGCCGCCAGCAAGCCCAGAGGAAAGTTGTTAGCATCGCCGCTTCGCTGCGATGCAGCAATTTCCTCCATGAGGTTTCCATGTCGACCTCGCCTGCGTCCCCAACGCCCGCCACCGCCGCCACCGCTCCAGCCGCACCTGACACCCAAGGGTTGATCCGCCTGCTCACGGCCGGTGCGGGCATCAGCGTGGCATGCATTTACCTGAACCACCCGTTGCTCGGCCTCATTGGCCGCGACCTTGCCATCGCGCCGCACGCGTTGGGCGTGTTGCCGACGCTCACGGCGGCGGGCTATGCCAGCGGCATCTTTTTCTTCGGCCCGCTGGGCGACCGGTACGACCGTCGCATCGTCATCCTGTGGAAGGCGGTGCTGCTCACGCTGGCGCTCATCGCCAGTTGCCTTGCGCCCAACCTGCCAGTGCTGGCTGCGGCGGGCTTTGCAGTGGGGCTGTCGGCCACCATCGCGCAGGACTTCGTGCCCAGCGCTGCGGCCATCAGCACTGACCACAACCGCAACCGCAACATCGGCACGGTGATGACGGGGTTGCTGATCGGTATCGTCAGCTCGCGCGTGTTCAGTGGCATCGTGGCGGACCACTTCGGCTGGCGCGCGGCATTTGGCGTGTCGGCGGTGGCGATTGTCGGGCTGGCGATTGCCGTGCGCGCCGCCCACTTTGGTGTGGCGCCGCCCTCCGCCACCATGCGGCAGCCGTACCTCACGCTTCTGCGCTCTCTCGGCACGCTGTTCGCCCAGCACCCGCGGCTGCGCGCATCGGCCATCACGCAGGCGTTCATCGGCATTGCGTTCTCGGGCTTCTGGTCGACCGTGACACTGCATCTGACGGGTTCGCTCGGCCTGTCGACGGGGCAAGCGGGTCTGCTGGGCCTGGCCGGCGCAGCGGGCGCGCTGGGTGCGAGCATTGCGGGGCGATTGTCAGGCCGCGTTGCGCCGGGCCACATCGCGGCGGGCGGCGCGTTGCTCATGGCAGTGACGTTTGCCGCAATGTCGCTGTTCCCGCAATCGCTCATCGCCATCGTGATCGGCACGCTCGTCTTTGACGTGGGCGTGCAGGCAGCGCTGGTGTCGCACCAGACCATCATCTATGCGTTGGCACCCGAAGCGCGCAGCCGCATCAACGCGGTATTCATGACGGCGCTGTTCATCGGCATGTCGGTGGGCGCGTATGGCGCGAGCCTGGCGTGGACAAGCGCGCGCTGGACCGGACTGATGGCGTTCTGCACGGCGGCTGCGTTGGTGGCGCTCGGGTTGCGCGTGGTGTTCAACGCGCGGCAGGGGGCGCGGTAAGCCGAATCGGCCGGGTACGCGCATTGAGCGTACCCGTTTCTGCGTAACCTCAGCACCCCCGTTCCACACCTCCCGCAACACACCATCTCATCCATCGGGGCAATTCCGGGGCGCGACAATCCGCGACATGTCGCTACAATTCTGAGGGTCAGCTTAGGCTGCCCACAGAACAACCACACCGAGACGCCCTCATGGATAGCACTGCAACCCCGCATGCGGTTGACCCGCACGACACACGCCGCCGCATCTTTGCCATCGTCGGTGCGTCGTCGGGCAACCTCGTCGAATGGTTCGACTTTTACGTCTACGCGTTCAGCTCGCTGTACTTTGCGCCGGCGTTCTTCCCCAGCGGCGACCGCACGACGCAACTGCTGAACACGGCGGGCGTGTTTGCGGCTGGCTTCCTGATGCGTCCGATTGGCGGCTGGCTGTTCGGCCGCATTGCCGACAAGCGCGGCCGGCGCACGGCGATGATGATCTCGGTGCTGATGATGTGCGGCGGCTCGCTGCTGATCGCGGTACTGCCAACGTACGCGCAGATCGGTGCGCTGGCCCCGTTCCTGCTGCTCGTGGCGCGGCTGTTCCAGGGCCTGTCGGTGGGCGGAGAATACGGCACCAGCGCGACCTACATGAGCGAGGTGGCGCTGAAGGGTCGGCGCGGCTTCTTTGCCTCGTTCCAGTATGTGACGCTGATCGGCGGTCAGTTGTGCGCGGTGCTCGTGCTGGTGATCCTGCAGCAACTGCTGACGACGGCCGAGCTGAAAGCCTGGGGCTGGCGGATTCCATTTGTGGTTGGCGCGCTGACGGCGCTGATCGCCCTGTACCTGCGTAAATCGCTGCACGAAACGCAGACCACCTCGGCACGCAAGGCCGAGCACGCGGGCACGATCCGCGGCGCCTGGCAGCACAAAGGTGCGTTCCTGCGCGTGCTCGGCTTTACCGCCGGCGGCTCGCTGATCTTCTACACGTTCACGACGTACATGCAGAAGTACCTCGTCAACACGGCGCACATGGACACCAAGACCGCCTCCAACGTGATGACGGGTGCACTGTTCGTCTACATGGTGCTGCAGCCGGTGTTTGGCGCGCTGTCCGACCGCATCGGTCGACGCAATTCGATGCTGCTGTTCGGGGCCCTTTCGGTGCTGGGGACGGTGCCGCTCATGAAGGCACTGGCCACGGTGTCGAGCCCGCTGGCGGCCTTCGGCCTCATCACGCTGGCGCTGGCCATCGTCAGCTTCTATACGTCGATCAGCGGGCTGATCAAGGCCGAGATGTTCCCGCCGGAAGTGCGCGCAATGGGTGTGGGCCTGTCGTATGCGATTGCCAACGCGGTGTTCGGTGGCTCTGCGGAATACGTGGCGCTGTGGTTCAAGCAGGCCGGCACCGAATCGACGTTCTACTGGTACGTGACGGCGCTGTGCGCGGTGTCTTTCGTCGTGACGTACTTCATGCCAGACCCGAGCAAGGAAGGGTATCTGCGCCACGAGCCGTGATGGCTCGTCGCTGATCGATGCACGCTGGGGCGCTCTGATTCGGTAGAGCGCCCTTTTTCATGTCCATTTCAATAAGCGGTCTTGCCCGTCGCCTGGCTGATTCGGCACGCAGCCCCTGGACAGGAAGTCGGCAAGCGTATTAGGGAATACCGACGCCGCAGATGCTGCGATGGGACGCTGCGTCCTACCCTTAGACGGCAGCGTGCGCACCAAACCGCTGGCGAATCAGCTCCGGCGGATAGCGATAATTCCAGCGCAACTCGGCACCGGCGGGCACGCGTTCTGTCGCAAAGAAGGCGCGGATGGAAAAGCGTCGTCCGCAACGCGAAGTCGCTTCAAACACCACAGCCTCCATGTTGTAGCCGGACTCCGCCTGCCGATCCGCCTTGCCGCGTTCGTAAGCAAAGATGGTGTTGGCCATCGCCAGGATGTTTTCACCGTCGACCCACGAATCGATGCCGCCAGCGCTGGTGCTCAGCACGAAGGAATCGTCGAGGCAGGTGTAATAAGTGGCAGGCGTCAGGAGCCGGCCACCGTAGACGCCAAGGCATTCGCCCACGGCAATGTCCCGGGCGGCAAATACACCACGCTCGCCAATGAGTGCCTCCTCGCGCGCGTCGCGTAGGTCAGCGCGCTGCATCCGCCGGCACACAAGCGTGCGTTGGTAAAGCGCGCCACGCAGACTGGGCACCACATCGGCCTGCAGATACGGCCATACGGCGTCTGCCGGGTAACGCTCGAAGCGGTCTCTGGATCGCCCGGTCGGTTCCAGCGTGGTGATGAGAACGGGCTGCTCCATTTCATCGCGAAACGGATAGCGGCAGTCGACCTCGGGCGAATACGCGAGTCGCGCAATGGCGTACGTCTGCTTGAATGCCTGCGTCTCCTCTCGAAAGGCCTGAGCGCACGTCAGCACGGCGAGGTCGTCCGGTTCTTCGGACACCAATTCCAGAATTTCGGAGCGCAGCGCCTGCGCGGCGTCGTAGAAGCGCTCGTGCCGCGCGGCAAGTCCGCTCGTCTGGGCTGCCTGTCGGAGTGACGAGCGAATACGATCGGTCAGCGCATCGGCAGAGCAAAACGTTGATGACAGCATAAGCACCACGGCGGAAGAACGAGTCACGGACGGCGACAACCATAGCGGCTGGCCGCCGCATGGCGGCGCCACGGCGCGAAACGAACCGTTGCGAGGCGAAACGGGTCTCGCCAATCGAATTCCTTTCGCAAAGGAAAAAGGTCGCCCGATCTGTCGCCGCGTTGAGCTGCGCCGAGGAACTGGCGTCAAGCGTCTCGGCAGGAATCCACCCCCCACTTCGGAGGGGAAACGTGGCACGGTTCCTGCGTAATTCGCGTCCGTTTCACGACAATAAAAATACGGGTGGGGTATGAACAAGAAGCGGATCCCGTCGATCGCGCTGGCGAAATGCGCACGCCAGTTCGGCATGGGTGTACTGAGACAGCGCGCAAGCCGTGGGGCGCATCCGCGCTCAACCGAGGCTTCTTTCCGGACACATCGCGGTACTGCCTTGACCGTAGCAGCGACGGCCTGCTCGACAGCATGTGCATCCATCGTGCCGCTCTGAGCGCCAGGCACATCGTGTCGCCGGTGAACGTCTGCTTTCGGGAGCGCGCTTAGCCGTCAGGTCCGCCCCCCCTTCTGCGATACCGCAGAACGCCCTGGAAATTCACGCGCAGGTTGCGCGGACGCGTTTCGTTCTCCGTCCTTTCCAGACCTTCGCCGCACAGTGACAGCGCTGTCCCTCATGACGCCCTTGCCTTTTACCTTGCTCCGCCTCCCTGGCCTGGCCGCCGTGCTGATCGGACTGTCGATGGCGCAGCAGGCGCATGCCTTGGCGGCTGACGAACCCCAGCGATTGCGTATCGAGCGATCAACGCTCGAGCATGTCCTGATGGAAATCACACGGTTGAGCGGCCAACCGGTGTCGTTCGCATCCAGCCTTGTGAAGGACCGCATGGCCGGCCCCATCGACGGCACGATGACGGCAGCAGATGCCGCCCGGCTGGCACTGCAAAACAGCGGGCTCGCGCTCTCCGTGCTGCCTGACGGCACGCTCACCGTCGTGGCGGCCGGCAACGCTGGCACCCCCGACTCGCAACCGCGCGACATCGGCTCGCTACCGCCATCGGAAGTCCATGGCGCAGGCGATACAGGGTTCGCAGTGCTCTCCAGCAGTGCCATCACCCGCGTGGAAATGCCGATGACGAGCATGCCGCACGCCGTCAATACGATCACGCGTGGTCTGTTGGCCAGCCAACAACCGACCTCATTGAATGCGGCACTGGCGCAGGCCGGCGTGGCATCGGTATTGGCTGACCCGACAGCACCGCCCCTCTACGCCATCCGCGGCTACCTGACCAACACAATTTCGGTGGATGGCCTGCCTGACAAGCTCGCCTCGCTGCGGCCCGTGGACGCACTGGAAGAGATCGACGTCATCAAAGGGCCGAACGCAGACGTGGCGAGCGTCACCATGGCTGGCGGCGCCATCAATGCCAGCCTGAAGGCGCCAACCGCCGTCGCGCAGCGCAGCATCGCCATGGAGATCGGCTCGCACACCGAACGTAAGGTGGTAGCCGACCTGGCCGGCGCTATCGGGGCCAACGGGTTGTCTTACCGCATCGTCGGGCTCAATGACACGACGGCCGACAGCGATGCCGGATACGCGGGCCACCGCGTCAGCTACGGCCACGCCGCGCTGGGCTGGAACGACAGCGCAACGAGCGTTACCGCCGGCATCGAATCGCTCACCAGCCGGCAGCCCGTGCCGCTCGCCACCTTTGCGCTGGGCGGCGCACCTGCTCGCGTGCCCGTGCAGCTTCCCTTCGGCAACGTAGACGACCGTGTGGAAGGCAGCGGCACGCGGGTCTACTACACGGCCTCGCGCAACTTGACCGATGACTGGGCCATCCATTCGCGGGCGAGCTATGAATCCGTGAGAGAGGAATCGGCCCAGTGGGACCTCGGATCGGCCTCGTCGTATAACGTCATGCCCAACAACACGATCTGCGGGCTGCGTCACACAGAGAGCCACCTCTGGGCCATGTCGAACGAGCTGACGGGCACCCTGTCGCACCACGCCGTGCGCCACACGTTCACCCTCGGCTGGGAAGAGATTCAGGAGCGGCAGAACCTGATCAAACCGGGGTCGGTCGCACAAGTCACGCAAGACCCTTTTGCGCCTGTACCGCTGCCGGCGGCAACGTTCATTCCGGGCAACCGGTTGTCGCAAACGTTGCGGCAATCGATCTTCCGGCTGCGCGACCACGTCTCCATTGGCGACAGGTGGGAAGTGTCGGGGTCCATCCGCGCGAACAACTACGTCGCCCTGCTGCCCCATACGCAATTGCGAGGGGTTGCCTGGACGCCCGCCGTGGGCGTGCTCTACAAGCTCACCCCCAGCACGGCGTGGTTTGCCGACTACATGCGTGGCTTCCAGATCAACACCGGCTACTTCTATGACGGCACCGGCACGCAACCCGAGCGCAGCCGCCAGGTCGAAACCGGCCTGCGGTGGGAAAACGCCCACCACACGCTGACGGCACAGGCAGCCCTCTACCGGATCGACGCAAAGAACGTGAGCCTGGCCGACGTGTCGCACCCGGGCTACTACACGCAACTGGCCGAACAAACCAACCAGGGCGTGGAACTGTCGATGCAGGGCACGGTGGCGCGCGGCTGGGAGGCGTCGCTGTGGTTGTCGGCCTCTCGTATGTCGGCAAGGCTACCGGGCGGCTACGTACCAGGCGTGCCAGCCCGAAACGCCTCACTCTGGACGACGTACACCATCCAAAGCGGCGTGATCGCAGGCGCCGGCGTGGGGCTTGGCATCAGCGCGCAAGGCCGGGCCGATGCCCATGGGGATGTCTCTTTCCGGGTGCCCGGCGCCGTGCGCGTCGACAGTAGTCTCTTCTGGCACCAAAAGGACTGGCGCATCGACGTCTTTGCCCGCAACCTGTTCAACGTGCGCACGTACGGCAACACGCTCAGCAGCAGCTACATCCCGATCCTGCCTGGCCGCACGCTGGCGCTGCGCGTCACGCACAACTTCTGAAACCCACTGTCGATTGGTCCGCCGCATGCCCTAACACGGCGGCGCGCGCGTGAGTTTTGCCTTCTCTCACCTCCCTCTGGCCTGCGATTTCGTCTCGGTGATCAGCGCTTCGGCCTTGCTGCATCGCCTGATGGCCGACATTCCCTAACGTTCCACCAAAGTCGCCCGACATGCCATTTCGCTTTGCGATCGGCGTGCCGGCACGCGGCTGCCCAGGGCTGCGCGGCCCGGCACGGGCAGAACGCGCAGGGCCATGCCGGCCCCGCGACCCGAACCGGAATCGGAAGCGATTGCCGTGCCGCCGTTTCTCTGCAGACGTCGGTCGTGCGGCGTTTCTCTCCTCTCTGTATCGGCATGCGTCCAGTCAGCGGCCTGGGCGGTGCCATGCATCACGCCTGCCCACTGAGGTGACACATGAATATGAAGGTCCAAGACAACGCTTCACTGAATATCTCGACCCAGCTCCAACTGGATCAGCCCGGCAAACAGAACCAGGCCGAAAGCCCGCTGCAGCATCTCGTGCAAGACATCCTGAAGGTGCTTGAAGCCATGCTGCGCAACGCCACCGCACAAGGCGGCGCCAATGCAGGTGCCGGCGGTGGCTCGGGTGGCCCAGCCGGCGGTGGCGCCCCGGGCGCGGGTGCTGCGCATGGCCCGTCGGCAAGCCAAGGTGCGCAAGGCGCCCAGGGTTCGCAAGGCGCGCAGGGTGCCAGCAAGGGCCAGCAAGTTGGCGATGACAACGGGGGCGACTCCGGTAGCCAGGACCCGATGCAAGCGCTCATGAAACTGCTGGAAGACCTGCTGAAGTTCATGAAGCTCAGCGAGCAGATGCAGCACAAGCTCGACACGGGCGAAGGCGCCAAGGGCGTCGATGGCGCAGGTGGTGCCAACGGCGGCAAGGGCCTCAATATGGACGACATGCTCCAGATGCTCGACGACGCGTTGCAACTGATGCAGCAGCAGATGATGACGAACGCGTTCGGTGGTGCCGATGGTGGTGCTGGCGCGGGCGCGGCAGGTGGTGCTGGTGGTGGTGCCGGCGCAGGCGCGGCAGGTGGTGCTGATGGCGGCGCCGGCGCGGGCGCGGCAGGTGGTGCCGATGGCGGCGCCGGTGCTGGCGACGCTGGCGGTGCCGACGGTTCCAACAGCACAGGCGATGCCGGTGGCGCCAACGGCGCTGACAACACGGGCGATGCCGGCGGTGCAAACGGTGCCGACGGCTCCAGCGCAGCCGATGGCGCAACGGGCGCGGACAACGCCAACGGTGCCGAGGCCAGCAGCCAGAAGAGCAACGACTCCATGATCGAACAACTGCTGAAGGTGTTGGACGATCTGCTGAAGATGCTGGCGCAACAACAGCAACAGGCGCTTGGCGGCGATCAGACGCAAGGCGGCGGCGCTGGCGCGGGTGGCGCAGGCAACGCTGGTGCGGCCGGTGGTGCAAACGGTGCAGGTGGCGCAGCGGGCGGCACGGCAGCCGGCGGGGCAAACGGCGCGTCCGGTGCATCCGGCACGCCGAACACCTCCACGACGGATGGCGCAAACGGCGCAGACGGCAGCAGCAATGGCACCAACAGCCCCATGGCCCGGCTCGAGACACTGCTCAAAGACATGATCAAGGTGCTGGAGCAACTGCAAGCCCAAAAAGCCGGCGGCGCGCAACAGCAGCAAAACCACGTGCAAGGCGCCTAAGGCCAGGCTCGTCAATCCGACGGCCGGCAACGGCCGTCATTTTTGCTATCCCAAGCAAGGAGACTCACCATGAGTATCTTCAGCAAAATCAAGCACGCCTTTCAGCACTTGGGCGATGACATCGCCAAGGTCGGCAAGGGCATCGCCCACGCCGCCGAGAGCGTAGGCAAGAACCTCGTCCACGACGTGGAAGCCGTTGCCAAGCAAACGGCAGCCATGACCAACGATCTGGTTCATCTGCGCATTCAAAAAGCGCTGCACGACGCCGTGGGCGTTGGCGAAGCCACCTTCAAGGGCTTGCGGGATCTGAATACCGCGGCCTTCGACGTGGCTGAAAAATCGCTGGAAAACGCCCATCTGAGCAAGGGGCTGGACAAGGCCCTGAGCAAGGTCGACAAGGCCCGCGGTTTCGTCAACGACATCGCCGACCGCACGGTCAAGGGCATCGGTGACAGCGTCAACGGTTTCGCGGACAGCAGCATTGCCGCCGCAAAAGCGGCTGCGCATGGTCACTTTGGTGAAGCGCTGGGCGATATCGGCTCAGCCGCTGGCAACGCCGCACAGTTGGCCTCGGACCTGACACCCGAGGGCCTCGCCGCCAGCGCTGCCGTGGCAACACTGCAGAAGACGCACCTGGGCGGTACGGTGGTCGACTCTGTGGTGGAAGGCGCTCTGACCGGCGGCCGCAGCGGCCTGAAGGATGCGGTCAAGCTTGCTGCCAAGGAAGGCACCAAGGCCGAGGCCGGCGTACAGGCACAGAAACTGTTCGACAAGGTGAGCGACAACGGCAATGGCACCGGCGGCATGCTGCTCGGCGCTGCTGCCGCGGGCGCTGGCGTGGCGGGAGACTTCCATGCCTCGCGCAAGACCCGTCACGCCATGCAACCTGAAGCCCACCACACCGGCACGCAACATCAAGCCGTCGCGGACGACCACGAAGGCGCCAGCCGCAAGGGCAAGAAGAAGCACGAGGCCGAAGTCGACTCCAGCAACGGCAACGGCAACGGCAACGGCAGCAACAAGGCTCAACCCAACGGCGCCGACCCCACCGGGCAGGATGCGCTTCTGGAGCTGCAACTTCTGCAACAGCAGTCCGCGCATCAACGCATGCTGAACGCCATCAAGTCGAACGGCAACGACGACGATGATGACGATGGCGACGACGTCACCTCCAAGGCCCCCGTATCGGCGCCGCAGTCCTCCGGCTCGAGCCAAGTGAGCGCTAGCGCCAACGTCAGCACGTCGACGCATAAGAAGGCCGCATAAGCCACCGCGTGCGTTTGTTTCACCTCGGCCCCACGCGATGTTGGCGTGGGGTCGTTGTTTTCCACCATCGGTGCGACGCCACTGTCGCGCCTCCCCGACTCGAATTTCAATGCCTTCGATCAATCCATTCCGCCGCACTTCGCAGGCTCCGGCCGCAGATTCCACTCCAGCGCGCAGCAACGTCCCTGCCTACGCCACGCCCCCGCGGCAAGAGCCGGCACGGCAGCCCCGGCGCGGCGGTATTGCCGGATTGTTCGGGCTGCGCCGCTCGTCTGCCAATGCCGGCGGGCCTCCCGCTGCACGCCCCAACATCAGTGCCGGCACACCAACTGGCGCATCGCGCACGGCGCCAAACAGCCCGCTCCATGCACGTGCCCCGGCACCCGAAATCCCGCTGCATGGTGAGGCCGCCGTGAATGCGCGCATCGCCGGTTCCGGTGTCCGCCAGGCCCTGGAAGCATGGCACGCGCAGATGCGTGCCCGGATAGCGGACTACCGCCCGGCAAATCCGCCTGCTCACTTCAATGCGGCACGACAGCTCGACGTTGCACTGACGCACATCGAAGACGTAGCGCGCGGGCGTCGTGACCCCGCAGACAAGATTGAACTGAAGACAACGCCCGTGCTCCATCTGCCGGATCTCGTTTCCGACATCGCGCACCTGAAGGCCCTTCACCTGTCGGACTGCGATCTGCGCGAGTTGCCGCATGATCTGGGCAACCTTGGCATGCTGGAGACGCTCAAGCTGCACGACAACCAACGCTTGCACGCAATGCCCGATACGCTGGGGCAATTGTCGAGCCTGAAACATCTTGAGATCGTGGGAAGTGGCGTGCGCGAGTTGCCGGCCATGCACGGTTTGGCGAACCTGGAGCACCTTGCCATCCAGCATTCACCGCTCACCCAGTTGCCGCGCGACATTGGCAATGCACGCAAGCTGAAAACGCTGTCTCTGGCACACACCTACCTGCGCGAGGTGCCGGGCAGCATCGGCAATCTGTCGAAGCTCACCGAACTGAACCTGCACGACAACGTGGGCCTGACTTCGGTACCCGATTCCATTGGGCAGCTGCGTCATCTGAAAACGCTCGACCTCTCGCACTGTCCGCAACTACGCGCCGTGCCGGCGTCCGTCGGAAACCTGCGCCAACTCAAGACCATCGATCTGCGTGGCTGCACGGGGCTCACGATGCAAGGCCTGCCAAAATCGCTCATCACCCCGATGCCCGGACGCAAGGTGCACTTTCCGGAACATCTGCGCACCGAAATCGGCAAGGTGCGTGAAGAATGGGCGATGAAAAACGCGCCTCGCCTTCAACTGCTGCACGCCGACATCGAGCGCAAGAACGAAGAGATGGAAAATGCCGTCTTCGGTTCGGCAAGCGGCATGAATGACGGCCAGTTGGTCTCGGTCGCGTTTCGACTGAAGAATGCCCATGACCGGCTACCCGAAGTAAGGAATCAGGCCCTGCGCAATCCGACGGCCGTGCAGGCCGAATCGTCTACCGCCATGCGGCAGGCATTGGCCAA
The DNA here is from genome assembly GCF_003290055.1 of Ralstonia sp. GX3-BWBA. NCBI lineage: Bacteria > Pseudomonadati > Pseudomonadota > Betaproteobacteria > Burkholderiales > Burkholderiaceae > Ralstonia > Ralstonia sp. GX3-BWBA. Next base: position 457,984 of record NZ_QMKS01000024.1, read on the forward strand.
CGCGTTCAACGTGGAGCCCGATCGCGAGGTGTCCGCACGTTTGGCTACCGCCGCGCGTGCGCTGCCGCGCGCCCTGCAGCATGAACTTGCCGATCTGGTGGCCTCCAGCGCGGGGCGCCAGCTGGTGATCGCCATTGGCGAAGGCGCGTTCGGCGTGCGCGGGTCCAGCCGGCTGCAACACATGCTTCCGGCATTCGCGCAGAAGATTGCCAGCCACGCGCAGATCCAGGAGTTGCGCGAGCAGGCACGGCGCTATCCGTCGACCCACCCTTCGCACCAAGTCGCTGCACAGCTGGTGCCGATTGTTCAGCAGTTGTGGACCGCCACGCAGGCGCAAGCCACACTCACAGCGCTTGCACAGCCGTTGCAGACCGAACTGAAACCGCTGCTGGCATCAGAAGCTGGCCGCCAATTCGTATTGGACCTCAGCAAAGTGGCCGAAGGCGCCAAAGGAACGAGTACGCTCAGGCGTCTTCTGCCGCAATTGGCGACGCGGATTGCGCACGACCCGAATGCGCAGGCTCTCCACCGTTTGGCACGGCAGGATCAGCACGGCACCGCAGACGAACGCCGCGAAGGTCTTGCGCTGGCATTGCTTCCCATCGCCCAGCACCACTGGAATACGCTTGTGCAGGAAGGCACCGCGGGGCCGTCAAACCGCCCCTGACCGCGCGGCTGGCGGGCACGAATGACAAAGCCTCCCTTAGGGAGGCTTTGTCGTGACGACATCGGCAAAAGCACTACAGCGCCACCACGCGCGGTGTCAGCAGAAATAACCGCTGGAATCGCTGGCCCGTCGTCTGGTCATGCCGGAACAGCGCCCCCAGCAACGGGATCTTCGAAAGCCCGGGCACAGCATCTACGCCCTTGGTCTGCTGGTCTACCGAGTAACCGGCAATCAGCAGGCTCTCGCCTTCGTTGATGAGCGCCTGTGTGTTGATCTCGCTCTTGTTGACCACCGGCAGGTTACCCACCATCTGATTGGTGATCTGGCCATCCTCAATATGGATGTTCATGCGAATGCGCGAGGTGCCGCCATCGGTGACCACCATCGGCAACACGCGCAGCGACACACCCGCCGAAATGCTGTACAGATCCGCCGACTGATACCCCGCCACCGGCACATAGAAATTCTGCTTGCTGTCCATGATGGCCTCGGTGTTGTCGAGCGTGGCCACCTTGGGGCTCGCGGTAATGTGCGCCTGATTGGTCTGCTGCAGCGCGCTGATACGCGCCATCAGGTAACGCGATGCCCCACCGATCACAGCGGTCAACACACCACCCGTCGGCGTGGCGGCAATGGCAGCAGCGGCATTGGCCGTTGTGGATACCGCATCGAGCGAGCCCGGATTGGACAATTGCGTGTTGGTGCCATAACCGGTTTGCATGTCGACGTGGCTGTTGTGCAGACGCCAGTCAACGCCGAGGTCTTCCAATGCGCTCTCGCTGATCTCGATGATGCTGGCGCTGATCTCCAGCACAGCCGGGCGCGTGTCCAGCGATTCAATCAACGATTGATGGGCCGCCATGCGGTCTGCGCGGTCTCGTACGAGCACCGAATTGCTGCGCGGGTCTGCATGGATGATCGGGGCGCTGCCGCCGTCTTCCTGAAAAGCATCCGCGCGGTTGCGGCCTTCGCCGCTGGGCAGCGGTGCCACCGAACCGCCGCCGGCATATTGGCCGATACCGCCTGGCGGCAGCGGCGCTTTGCCACCATTGCGATCGTTGCCGTTAAGGCCCGACAGCGCGCGCGTGCCGGCGCGGCCTGCGTTGGACTCTCCGGGGGCGACGCTGTCGACACGGCGGTCACCGCTGCGCAGCGGCGTGTTCTCCGTGCTGGACGCGTTGTTGCCGTACATGCTGTTCAGGATGGATGCGACACCGCGAATGGTGATGGACTGGCCGTCCACCAGCATGGTGTGATCCGTGGCCCAGGCATAGCGCAGCGGGAAGGTGCGCACGACGGTGCGGTTGGCATCCTCGCGGCCACGATCGATCAGGCGTGCGATGTCCTGCACGAGCTCGACCAGGCGCGGCGGCCCGGATACGACCACGCTGCCCGTTTCGTCGTCGTACAGCACGGGAAAGCGCGGGTCGGTCACCCCCAGGCGCGTCAGCGCACGCTTGACCTGCGCGGTAGACGCGCGCTGCAGCGCGATGGTGGCGCTCTGCGCTTCGTTGGCGCCCGTCACACGCAACACGGCGCCGTCGTAGTACCAGGCAAAGCCGAACGTGGCGGCCATGCGATCGAGAAACCGCTGCGGCGTTTCATTGAAGTTGCCCGTCACGCTGCCCTCGACCTGCGGCGATATCCACGTCATGACGTGCTGGCTGGCGCCGAGGTCTCGCAAGACATCTTTCACGTCTTTGCGGTCGGCCACGTATTCAAATTTTTGCGACTGCCACGGGATCACCGCCGCAGCGGCACTTCCGGCCAGCGACAGCACCGCGATGGCCGCAGCCATCAAGCACCGGCACGCGGCCAGCACGCGACCCTTCCGGCCCGCAATTCGAGTCAGATGCATGGTTGCACTCGTGAGAATGAAGAAGACAGACCGCGCCAGCGCGCGGCCATGCGATACAGCGCCCGCGACTTAACGCCAGATGGTTTCCGAGGGCGCTTCGTTGAACTGCTTGCGATACCCCTTGACCAGCGCCGAGCGGCTGCGGATGCCCCAGCGCGATGCCGTATCGATGATGTTCGACGGCCCGCGCCCCTCGTCCAGCAGGTCGGAGCGGATGCCCTCCAGACGCAGGCGCCGGATGACCGAGCTGGGCGACATACCCACTGCGCTCTTGAACGCAAGTTGCAGCGCACGCTCCGTCACGTTGATGTGTGCGGCCACCTCACGCGTGGTCAGGTCGCTGCGTTCGATGTTGTCGAGGATGTAGTGATAGGCGCGGCGATACTTGGCAGACAGCCGCGCGCTCACATCATCCGACGCACGTGACGCAGCGGGCGTGGTCTGGCTGACGCGGCGCACGCCGGGCGATTCGGTGCGCAGGCAGCGCAGGGCGTCCTGCATATAGGCGGTGTAGTACTTGAGCGCACCAGCAGCATCGCCACGCTGCGCGGCCATCTTGGCGCGGCAGTAGAGGTAGTCGAAATTCCAGCGGCGCGCGCCGAAAGACGTATCGCGATTGCAGATCTGGTCATACACCTTGCCGGCCACGTCGTGCTGCTCGCCGCTGAGCGCTGCCAGCACTACCTCCACTTTCGTCTGCATCAACAGACGGCTGCCCATGCGGCGGGACTGCCCGATGATCGCCATGAGCGGGTCGATTGCAGCGCGATCGCCATCTGCCATGCGGCGCAGCAGGCTCAGATATTCGGCGCGGCGATGGATCATCGCGGGCACACTCGCATCGTGCTTACCGTTTGGGGCCCATCCGTCGCGGCCGCCATGGTGGTGCAGCATCGCGGCACCCACTTCGGCCGACTGCCAGAACGCGTGTTCCAGCAAGCGGTTGGAGCATCGGATGCCAGCCTGCACCGCAAACTCGTACACAACGAGATCCAGCGTAGTGACCCAGCCGGCATCATTGCGCTCCGTTGCAATGGCGCGGGCCGATTGCAGCGCCTCGTCTGCTGCGTCCTGCTGACCAAGCTGGTGGTGCACGAGGGCCAGGCCCATCATGCCTTCGACGCGCTGCAGCCATGTCGCGCCATCGTCTTCGGCCATGCGGGAGAAGCAGCCCGCAGCAGCCGAATAACGATCGCGCAGCAGCGATTGCCAGCCCATGTTGCGGCACGAGACCACGCGCAGTTGATCATCCGAATGGCGAATCAGACGCTGCGCGGTGCGGAACGCTTCTTCGGCGTCTTCATCGCACTCCAACAGCATCGATGCATCGGCCATGGCGAGCACGCCGGCGTAGTCGCCCGCCTCCTTGCCGTGCAGGCCGGCATGATCATCGACCAGTTGATACGCGCGGTCGAAATCCTCCGCGAAGACGGCCTTCGCATAGTCCGGCAGACGCTCACGCGCTGCTAATCCGGAGGCCAAGGCAAAGTAGATGTTTCCCAGCATGTCGACGCTCCCGTGTCAGAGATTGCGGCTGGCGAAGGGCTGGCCGCTTGGTGTTGGATTTCCTAAGGACATCCTAAGAAATCGCTGCACCGACAATCTCAACAAAGCTTCGTCAGGCGCTGAACAATCCTCACCGCATATTTTTCGGTTTTGACGACGTGCCATCGCCCACCAGTCCGTTCTTGACCCGCTGCAGCAACTGGCTATATGTAAGCGTGTCCCGCACCTGGGTGGACATGGCCACCACCAGCGCCGTGACCATGAGGATGGCCACCGCACCCTTGATGGGCTGGCCGAGCGACGCGGGCTCGAGCTTGTCTGCCGCGCGCGAGAGCAGCCCGATGCCGGCGTCGATGAGGAACAGCGTCATCATCACCGGCGCGGCCAGCTTGACGGCGGTGGAGAAGATGGAATCGGTTTGCTGCAGCAGAAAACTCTCGGCCACTGCACTCATGTCAGGCAGCGTGGCGCCCAGCGGCCACCAGTGGAACGACTCGAACACCACGCCCAGCAGGAACAGCATGCCACCCGCTGCATAGAACAGCGTCACGGCCAGATTCAGCAGCGTGTTGCCGATGGGCGTGTTCTGGTCACCCTGCAACGGGTTGCTCATCTGCACGTTGTTGAAGCCCGCCATGTTGTCGACGATGGTGCCCGCCGTCTGCGCCACCCAGAACACCGTGGACGCCGCGTAGCCAAGGCACGCACCCAGAAAAATCTCCTTGCCCGCCAGCAGGAACCACCGGGCCGCGCTCAGGTGTTCCGCCACGGCGGGTGGCTGCGCCGCCGCCACGATGATGGCGAGCGTGTAGACCACACCATTACGCGCGGTGCCGGGCACGGACTGGTCGCTCGTGGCCGGCAGGATCGCGAAGATAGTCATGATGCGCACGCACGACAGCGCGAGCAGCGCAAGGATGACCTCCGCGCTTTCATCAAGATCAAACCAGGCGTGCAGAACAGTATCGATAGCTTCCATATGAATGCGTGAATGTCGTCGGGATGTTTCGCCATCAAGCCGCTGCGCGTGGGCGCGGACGCGCCAGGATGGCCTCGACGGCTTCTTCCTCGGTGGCAAGCTCGCGCTCGGTGGCTTCCTGCTGGTCGATCCGCTCTGCAGTCTTGCGGCATTGATCGAGCATGGCATCGAGCCGCGCCAAGGCCTGGCGGCGCGCCTTGAGTTCGGCTTCGCGTTCGGCTACGGCGGCGTGCGCGGCCGCCACGTCGTGTTCGGCCTGCACAACCGCATCGTCCAGCTCGCCGCGAAACGCGTCGTAGCGCAGATACGCATCAGCCAGCAGCACGGGGGCGGCAATCAGCTCATCCATGCGGCCGATATGGCCGCGCAGCCGCCCGTGCGCGCGCTCGCACGCGTCTTCAGTGTCTTGCGCAGCAGCCTGTGCATCCGCCACGGCTTGCTGTGCGACGGCGATCTCCGCTTCGACACGACGGCGCTGGCGCGTTTTGGCTTCGATCAGCGTGTGCCATACCGCGGAGCGCTTGCGCTTCATGTCTGGCCCACCTCGCTCAGCAGCCGATACGTCTCATCCGGGCTGCACCACTCGTCGGTGCGCTGGCGCAGGAAGTCTTCCATCCAGCCGTTCCATTGCACGGCGGTGTCGGCCACGGCATCGCTGCCTTCCTTGTACTCGCCCATCTGCAGCAGGGTCTCGACCTCGTTGTACTTGGCAAGCAGTTGACGCATGCGGCCGGCAGCGGCGCAGTGGTCGGCCGGCGCGACTTGCGTCATCACACGGCTCAGGCTGTTCAGGATGTCGATGGCCGGATAGCGATTGCGCGCGGCAATGTCGCGCGACAGGATCAGGTGGCCATCCAGAATGCCCCGTACTTCTTCGGCCACGGGGTCGTTGCCGGATTCGTCTTCGGCCAGCACGGTGTACAGCGCGGTGATGGAGCCCGTGGCGCTCATGCCTGCCCGCTCGAGCAGGCGCGGCAGCTCAGCAAACACCGACGGTGGAAAACCGCGCCGCGTGGGCGGCTCGCCCGCGGCAAGGCCGATCTCGCGCTGCGCGCGAGCAAAGCGCGTGAGCGAGTCCATCATCAGCAGCACACGCAGGCCCTGGTCACGGAAATACTCGGCGATGGCGGTGCCGACGTGCGCGGCCTTGGCGCGCTCCACGGACGATCGATCGGACGTTGCACACACCAGCACGGAGCGGCGCATGCCTTCCTCGCCCAGGATCTGCTCGATGAATTCGCGCACCTCGCGGCCGCGCTCGCCAATCAGCACGATCACGTTGACGTCGCATTCGGTGCCGCGCGCCAGCATGCCGAGCAGCGTGCTCTTACCCACACCGGCCGGCGCGAAGATGCCCATGCGCTGCCCTTCCGCCAAGGTGGCCAATCCGTCGATCACGCGCACACCAGTGGCCAGCGGCTGCTCCACCAAGCGGCGCGACATCGGGTCAGGCGCCTGCGCGAACACCGGCACGTAGTCATACACATCCAGCGGCGGTCCGCCATCGGCGGGCCTGCCCAGGCCATCGAGCACGCGGCCGAGCAAGCCGGGCCCGATCCCGACCGAAAGCGTGCGCCCGCTCGGCACCACGCGGGTCGAGCGCGATAAGCCCACCACGCCGCCAAATGGCGCCAGCAATGCAAAGTGCTCGCTAAAGCCGACCACCTCGCCTTGCTGAAGCTCCGTTCCATCCGGTGTGGTCAAGGTGCACAGCTCGCCAAGCTTGACGTCCACGCCGCCCACACGCAGCAGGGTGCCCGTCACTTCCACGACCTTGCCCAGCCGCTGGACGGGCGCCACGCTACGGATCGCCTCGTCCATGGCGTCGATCAGCGCGGCCTTGGTCATGCCGCATCCTCGTCAAAGCCACCGTCGTCATCTGCAAAGTCTTCGTGCGGATCGGCATGTTCAAGAGGCTTGCGCCTGCGCGCTGAAAGCGCCTGACGCAGCGCCGCCAATTGCACGCGCAGGCTCGCGTCTGCCACGCCGTGGTCCCATTCGCATTGGCAATGTCCGGGCTCTGCGCGGTCGTCTGCCAGCACCTCGAAGGCGGCATTGAGCGAGCCCGTCTGCACGGCCTTGGCGAAGGCGGCACGGGCCGGTTCGATCTCGTCTGCGCACACGCGCACCGTCAGGCGCGCCTGACTTTGCAGCACGCGGCCGAGCGTGGCGGCCACGCGCGCGAACAACGCCTGGCGATCGGATTCCAGCACCACGTGCTCGACCGCCTGCATGACCGTGGCGATCAGGCGGTCTTCCTCGCGGCGCGTGGCTTCGTCATCGTCGTACGCGCGCGCGGCCATGGACGCGTGAAAGTCCTCCAACGCACGTCGATGACCAGCGGCATAGCCAAGCTTGGCGCTGCGCTGCGCGCGCTGCTCGGCTTGCCTGAGCAACTCATCTGCATTGGCCTGGGCTTGCGCCACGATGGCTTCAGCCTGGGCGTGAGCCTGCGCCAATGCAGCCTCGCGCGCTTCTTCCACGGCCTGCCATGCGGCATCCAGCTCCACCACGTGCCGGTAATCTTCGGCACGGATCACGTCCGAGCCAATGCCCAGCGGAGCATCGCGCCTCAACCAAATAACCATGACAACTCCGGAAAGAGAACAGGCAACGCAGCCATGAAGGATTCGGCTTGCGTTTCAGCGGTTGGCGTACCTGCGCACGGCGGCACGGCAGCCTGCATGCCGATCGTCAGGCACATCAGTTGCGCGAGCGACGGATCCGACACCGTACCGTCGGCAATCAGGGCATGCAGGCCGGCCTCGGCAAGCTGCGCCAAGTCGAGTGCGGGCAACGGCCCACCGGGATCTGGCGCCCAGTGTTCCCGTTGCGTCAATGCCGTGAGGGCTGCCTCCCCCAACAGACCGGCAACGCCGGCGAGATAAGCGCCGTCAATGCATCGCGCTAGCGCGGCGCGCCTGCCGATCAGCATGCGGGCGGCCAGCACGCGCTGGAGGTCGTCCTTATCCAGCACCGCCAGACGATGCGCATGCGAAAGCAATGTCGGCAAGCCCACCTGGCCCACACCAAGCGCGATACACACCTGCCGCCAGTCTTTGGCTGCGCCCGCCGGCACATCGGTTGCCTGTGCGGCCAGCCCCGATGCATCGCGCACGTGCGCAAGCCCATGCAGCCGTTCTTGATACGCGTGCAACATGCGCAGGATCATGGCGGCGGCCGGATCGGGGGCGGCGCTGGTGTGGTTCATGCTGTCGCGCGCTTCTTCCAGCGTGCCGGCAACTTGTCTTCCAGGCGCGCGCGCGCTGCGTCAAGCCGGGTCCGTACAGCGGACAGCCGGGTTGCGGCGCGCCACAGCAATACGATCACGCCCAGCGCACCCACCACGGCCGCGAGCGTGGCCCACGACACGCCGGCAGGCGTGCGGCTCGCGGCATCGGCGGTGGGCGCATCTACGCTGCCGGGCACCAGCGTGACGCTGACGTTCTCGTAGGTGAGCCCCTCCACGCTATGCACGACCAGGTTCTTGATGCTGGGGACCAGCGAAGACACGTTGGCGCTCGGGCGGTATTTGATGAACACCGATGCGCTGGATGGCTTGACCACGGTGGCCAGCGGATCGTTGTTGGGCAGCACGATCTGCACATTGGCCACGGCCACGCCATCAATGCGCGAGAGCGTTTGCGAAAGCTGCTGCGATACGCCGTAGATGAAACGCACCCGCTCTTCCGTGGGTGTAGAGATGAGCCCGTCTTTCTTGAAGATGTCGCCCAGGCTCGCGTACTTTTCATGCGGCAGGCCGTGGCTGTGCAGGACTTCCATCGCGCGGGCAAAGGCATCCTGGTCGACCATCACTGTCCAGGTCTTGCCGTCGTCTGGCGAATTCTTCTGCGCGTCGATGCCGGCCTGCAGCAGCACGGTCAGCATGTCGTTGGCGTCAGCCTCGCTCAGCTGCGCAAAGAGCTGCTTGTTGCAGCCCGCCAGCAGCGTGGTCAGCACAAACAGCAGTGCCAGCGCGCCGCGCCGCATGCGGCAGGAGGGAAGCGCGGTCCGCATCATTGGTTCCGCATCAAGGTCTGCACGGCGTTCTTGCCGGAATGCGCAATGGTGCTGCCCAGATGGATCTTCGTCATGGTGGCTGCGCACTCCATTTGCACGCGCACGCCTTCGGCCACCACTTCCTGCACCGACATGCCGCGTTCGGCCTCGGTCATGGCCTCCACACGCGCCATCGACGCCTGCACGGCGGCATCTTCCTTCTTGACCAGTTCGCCAACGGCCGAAGGCGCCTTGCTGTGGTGCTGACCGTGCTTGGCGTTCTGCAGCATGGATTCGAAACGAGCGACAAGCTCGGGCGCTGGCGTGGCGGCTTCAGCCGGTGCGATGCCGGTACCCGGCGTGCCGGCAGTCACCGGCGGAATGGCGGTCGGACCTTGGATCATGATGGGCTCCGGGCGGATGGTTAGGCGCGGGTGAAGTAATGCGCGCTGTGGTACGCGCTCAAATCCACGCTTTCTGCGGCGGGCGCCGCGGTGGGGGTGCCGAACGTGCCGGCATCCATTTCTTCCTGCACACCGATCAGCGTGCGCACCAGCGCGACGGAATCGGGGTCTTCGTCGCGCGCGAGCACCTCGTTGGCATACACGTGCCATTCCTGATCGCCCAGGGCGTTCAGGCACAGGGCCATCATGGCCGAGGCAAACGGCACCACGCTCTCGGCACGCTCGCCGTTGTGCAGTTCACGCAGGATGCGTGCGGCGTCGGCGTATTGATGCCGGCCTACCAGCAGCCAGCCTTCCACCAGGTCGAGTTCGCGAAAATTCGGGCGCAGCGTGCGCAGTGCAGTCAGCAGCGCTTGCGCGTTGTCGAACTGCCCGCTGCGCGTTGCGTACATCAGGACTTCGAGCAGCCCGCCCAGCAGGCGGTTGCTACATTGAATCGGTTCCATATCGCAGGGTTCTCCGTGTCGGGTCATGTCGATGCCGGCATTGGTGGACCGGCCGACCTCGGGTGGAACCATAGACGCCCGCATGCCGCGCGCCGGCCAGCCGCCCCGAAAAAGAGCGCCCGGCCCCGAAGTCGGCAAGGCCCTGTGCGCCAGTACGCACAAGGCAAAGCCGCCCGCTCTCGCCTCGCCCTCGTCCTTGCCCTTGTCCTTTGTTCCCGCGGTTTCGGAACGGCGCATCCGCCTTCGCCCAGGCGCCGAGCGCGTAGCGTCCGCGTCAGCACAATGCGTCGCATCGCTACGGCACCGTACGCCGCGGCCTCCTCCGTCGACACCCCCGGGGCACCGCCATGTCGGACGAAAAAACCGAAGAGCCCACAGACAAGAAACTCAGAGACGCGCACAGAGATGGCGAAACCGCCAAGAGTGCCGACCTGATCGCCGCCGTCGTGCTGCTGGCGGGCTGCCTGCTGCTTGCCATGACGGCATCGCTGCTGGGCGACCGCTGGCGGGCGCTGGTCGACCTTGCGCTGGATGTGAACAACAGCCGGCATCCAGCCATGACGCTCAAGCAGACACTCGGCCACGTCGCGCTTCAGCTGGCGCTGATGACGCTGCCGCTGAGCCTGGTGTTTGCACTGGTCGCATGGATTGCCACGTGGGGCCAGACGGGCATCGTGCTATCGACCAAGCCGCTCGAACTGAAGATGAGCGCCATCAACCCCGCGTCGGGTCTGAAGCGCATCTTCTCCATGCGCTCGATGATTGACCTGCTCAAGATGCTGGTGAAAGCGCTCGCCGTGGGGGCTGCGCTGTGGAAGCTGGTCCTGATGCTGCTGCCGACCATTGTGGGCACGCCGTATCAGCCGGTCATGGATATCGCGCAGATCGGCATGTCGATGCTGGTGAAGCTGCTGGGTGCGGGCGGACTGCTGTTCCTGCTGCTCGGCGCCGTGGACTTTGGCATCCAGCGCTGGCTCTTCATCCGCGACCACCGCATGAGCAAGGACGAAGTCAAGCGCGAGCACAAGAACAGCGAAGGCGATCCGCACATCAAGGGCCAGCGTAAGCAGCTCGCGCGCCAGATGGTGGACGAGGCCAAGCCCAAACAGAGCGTAGCCGGCGCACAGGCCGTGATCGTCAACCCCACGCACTACGCCGTGGCAATTCGCTACGCGCCCGAAGAATGCGGCTTGCCGTGCATCACCGCCAAGGGCGTCGACGACGAAGCCCTGAGGTTGCGCGAAGAAGCGCAGGCGCTGGGCATTCCGATCATCGGCAACCCGCCGCTGGCACGCGCGCTGTACCTCGTGAAGCTGAATGATCCCGTGCCCGAAGCGCTGTTTGAAACCGTGGCCGAAGTCCTCGCCTGGGTGGGCGAGATCGGCGCGAAAGACACCGGCGCCAGACACACCGGCGCAAGCCCTTCCATCTTGAACTGAGGCATCCGATATGGCCAAGAAGACCGCCGTCTCTGAATTCAGCGGCGAAATCGGCATCGCCGCGTTGGTGGTTGCCGTCATCGCGTTGATGGTGCTGCCGCTGCCCACCGTCCTGATCGATTCACTGCTGGGGCTGAACATCACGCTATCGGTCGTGCTGCTGATGGTGACGATGTACATCCCCGCGGCGACATCGCTGTCGGCATTTCCATCGTTGCTTTTATTCACCACACTGCTGCGGCTCTCGCTGAACATCGCGTCGACCAAATCGATCCTGCTGCACGCAGACGCCGGCCACATCATCGAGAGCTTCGGCAAGCTCGTGGTGGGCGGCAACCTGGTGGTGGGTATGGTGGTATTCCTGATCATCACCACCGTGCAGTTCATCGTGATTGCCAAGGGCTCCGAGCGTGTGGCCGAGGTCGGTGCACGCTTCACGCTCGATGCCATGCCCGGCAAGCAGATGAGCATTGACGCCGATCTGCGCGCCGGCCACCTGAGCGCAGACGAGGCCCGCAAGCGCCGCGCGCTGCTTGCCATGGAAAGCCAGTTGCACGGCGGCATGGACGGCGCCATGAAGTTCGTCAAGGGCGATGCGATTGCCGGTCTGGTCATCACGCTGGTCAACATCCTGGCCGGCATCGTGATCGGGATCACGTATCACGGCATGACGGCCGGTGAAGCTGCCAACCGCTTCGCCGTGCTGTCGATCGGCGACGCCATGGTGTCGCAGATTCCTTCGCTGCTGATCTCGGTCGCGGCCGGCGTGATGATCACGCGCGTGTCTGACGATGACCACGGCGCCAAGCCAAGCTCGCTCGGCAAGGAGATCGTGCGGCAGCTTTCAACCAGTGCACGGGCCATGTTCACCGCCAGTGCGTTGCTGGCAGGCTTTGCGTTGGTGCCGGGGTTTCCGTCGTTTCTGTTTATCGCGCTGGCAGGTGCGGTCTTCGCCTTTGGCTATACGTTGCGCAAGCGCCTGAACACGGGCAGCACAGCCGACACCGATACCCTGCCCGCGCTGCTGCGCGAAGGGTCCAAAGACAAGGCACCGACCATCGCCGACAAGGCCCCGTCATTCACGGCACCCCTGGGGGTTCGTCTGGGCACGCGGCTGGCAGAGGGACTCGACATTCCCAAACTCGATGCTGCATTCCAAAGCGGGCGGCACGCATTGGCTGAAGAGCTAGGCCTGCCCTTCCCCGGCATTGCCGTATGGAAGAGCGCCGCGCAACCCGAAGACGCCTATGAAGTGCTGGTGCACGACATCCCGGGTCAGCCGGTGGCGGTGTCCGACGGAAAAGTATCGGTATCCGACCTGCCGGAACCAATGCGCGCACAACTGGAGGCGGCCCCGGATACCGCGCCTCACGCTGAACAGGTGATTGCAGATCACGTCGTGCACGTGCTGCGCAAGCACGCGCATCTGTTCATCGGCCTGCAGGAAACGCAGTGGATCATGGAACGCGTGACCACCGAGTACCCGGGTCTGGTCACCGAGGCGCAGAAGGCCGTGCCCGCACAGCGCATGGCCGACGTGCTGCGCCGCCTGCTGGAAGAGCAGGTGCCCATCCGCAACATGCGCGCGATCCTGGAAAGCCTTGTCATCTGGGGCCCGAAAGAAAAAGACACGTTGATGCTGGTGGAGTACGTGCGCGGCGATCTGGGGCGGCAGATCGCACACCAGGCCACGTGCGGCTCACGCAAGATGCCCGCCATTCTGCTGGACCAATCGGTGGAGCAGACGGTGCGCCAGGCGATCAAACCCACGCCTGCAGGCAACTTCCTGACGCTCGATCCACAGCAGGTCGACACCATCGTCACGCGGCTGGAACACATGAGCCGCACCGCACCGCAATCGGGAGCAGCGCCGGCGGGTGCGCTTGCCATTGTCACGTCCATGGACATCCGCCGCTATGTCCGCCGCATGATCGAGCCGCGATTGCAGGCGCTGAACGTGTATTCGTTCCAGGAACTGGGCGCATACGTTGATCTGCAGCCCGTGGGCAAGCTCACGCTGTAAGCCGCCATGACCACACCCGTACGCCTGTGGCGAGCCCCGCCCATCGTCCATCCGACCACACCCGTCCGGCGCCCCGTAGCGCAACGCAGCGCAGACGGGCGAACCGGCATGCAGACCGAGTCCTGCGCGGGTGCAAGTACCGCCTGGATACCGCTCGATGCGTACAGCGACGCCGCATGCGAAGACACCGCCGAGCACGAGCCGCCCACGCACGACCACGCCGACGCCGACACGCAGCCCGATGATGCCCCGCCCGAGGCCCCGCCGCTTCACACCTCGGCCATGGCCAGCCGCCTGGTGCGCACGTGCTCGGAGATCAGCGTGGGGAGCACCGTGACGGAGCATCTCGCGCAGTTGCTTTCCAGGTTCTGCGGCTCCCGCGTTGTAAAGGCTAACAGCGAATGCTGGGAGGTCACGCTGGACCTCGACCCGCGCGTGCTGCCCGACACCCGCCTCACCCTGCGCCTTTCGCCCCACACGCTATGGCTTCGCTTCCTGGCGGCACACCCGCGGGCGCGCGACTTACTCTCCGAGCATGGCGATGCACTGCGCCAACGCATTCACGTTTTGCTGGAGCAGCGCATCGATATCGAACTCGAAGTGTGGTGACCGCTGCCACACCCCACCCGACACCTCCCGCCGACTCGCTATGAACACCGGGCTCACGCCATCCCCGCTCGATGCGCATCTGCGTGCCTTCACGCCGGCCCAGGCCGCGTTGACACGGCTGATCGGCACGCCGTTCCCGGATGACGATGACCGCCACTGGCAACTGCGCGCCGTAGACCACGCCGCGCCCATGCAGGCGCCCGTGCGACTGGGCATCCGTTCATCGCTGTGTGCGGTCGACGTTGTTGTTGAGGGCGCCAACCACCCCGCGCTCCACGCCATCGCGCACGAAGCTGATGCGCAACGCCGCACGGCGCTTGCCGGGCTTTGGTTGACGCCGATGCTCGATACGCTGTCTGCCGCCGGGTTGGGAGATGCCGCCCTGGCAACGTTCGCGCCCGAACGCAACGATGCGCAACGCAGCGGTCAGCAGGAACTGCCGATGAGGCTCGATGGGCCACACGGTGAAACGCCATGCCGCATCGCCGCGCTCGATTGGCTTGCCGCGCCGCCTGCACCGCCCGTAGCCGATCGCAACGCTGTGCTTGCACAACTCGGCGTAGTGGGCCTGCCGGTGGGCGTGCGTATCGCCAGCCGGCGGTGCGCAACAGACACCCTCTCTTCGCTTGCACCCGGCGACGTTCTGCTCGGCTGGGGCCAGCACGCCTATTGCCCCGACACCGATGCAGGCGCCGTACGCCTGACATGCGGCGACAGCCGGCGCGCCCACTTCACTGCCCATGCTCACTACAAGGAAGGCACCGTGACGATCCTCGATGTTCCTACGCTCACTGACGACGACACGATCGCGGCACGCGACACCACACACGACAGCACAGACGGCATCGCAGTGGAAGCACTGGAGGTACCCGTACACCTTGAGGTGGCCGTGATGAGCCTGCCGCTGGCCGAGCTGGCTGCGCTGGCTCCAAGCCATGTCTTGCAGTTGCCCGTCTTGCTGCGCGATGCCACGGTACGTCTGGTCTGCCACGGCCAGACGCTGGGCCACGGCCAGCTCGTGGCGGTGGGCGAGCATCTCGGCTTGCAGATCTCTGCCATGAGCGCGCGCCATGCAGAACATTGAATTTGCCTCGCTCATCATTGCGGCGGTTGCCATTGCGCTGTTGCCGTTTGCCGCCATGGTGGTCACGTCGTACACCAAGATCGTCGTCGTGCTCGGCCTGCTGCGCAACGCGCTGGGCGTGCAACAGGTGCCGCCCAGCATGGTGCTCAACGGCATTGCGATGATCGTGTCGTGCTTCGTGATGGCCCCCGTTGGCATGGAGGCCATGCAGCGCGCCCACATGCAGCTCAATGATTCCAGCGCGAACGTCAGTCAGGTCATGCCGCTGCTCGATGCCGCGCGCGAGCCGTTCCGGCAGTTCCTGGACAAGCACACCAACGCACGCGAGAAAGCGTTCTTCATGCGCTCTGCGCAGCAACTCTGGCCGCCGGCCAAAGCCGCACAGCTCAAGGAAGACGACCTCATCATCCTCGCGCCAGCCTTCACGCTGACGGAGCTGACGGCGGCATTCCGCATCGGCTTCCTGCTGTATCTGGTCTTCATCGTGATCGACCTCGTGATCGCCAACCTGCTGATGGCGCTGGGGCTGTCGCAAGTGACGCCCAGCAACGTCGCCATTCCATTCAAGCTGCTGCTCTTCGTGGTGATGGACGGGTGGTCTGTGCTGATTCACGGCCTGGTCAACACGTATCGTTAAAGGGGCCACCATGGACTACGACAACATCACGCGCCTGACCAGCACGGCGCTCATGCTGTGCCTGCTGGTGTCTTTACCCGCTGTGGCGGTGTCGGCCATTGCCGGGCTGCTGATCTCATTCGTGCAAGCCGTGACCTCGCTGCAGGACAGCAGCATCTCGCATGGGCTGAAACTCATCATCGTGTCCGTGGTGATTGTGGTGGCTGCTCCCTGGGGAGCCGCGTCGATCCTCCAGTTCGGCAACACGATCCTGCAATCGCTCTTCCAGTAGGACGGTGTCATGACACGCATCTCCGCCTCAACGCCCAACGTTCTCTCGTTGCCCGATCCGGTACAGGCACCGCAGAACACGGCTGCGCCGCACCATCGCAAGCATCATCGACATGGCGCGCATGGACACGACCATTGGGCCGAGCAGCTGGTAGAAGATCAACTGCATCATCACAAGCACGTCGCACAGGTTGCAAAACGCGTGCGCCGGCCGCGCACGGGCAAACGCACTGGTGCGGGCTCGCCCGAAGAGCCGATCACCGACAGCACGTTCGAGGAATTGCTCCTCATGCTGGAGGAGCATGCGCGCAAGGTCGAGCCCATGGTGATTGGGTTGCCGTCCCGGCAAGACCAACGCGACGGCGATGACGAACAGTCGCGAGACCACCGCAGCGCCCAGGGCCGCCGTGCCCTGTTGCTGCAGTACTTGCAGGAACAAGCCGCCGAGCCCGCCGCCGCCGCACCGCAGAAGGCCGCAGGCGCCGGGACCACCGCGTTGCCGGCCGACACGCTGCTGCCCGAGATGGAGTCGCCCAGCTATCAGCGGCTTGAACAGGAGTTGCTTGCCGTGCGGCACGCCATGCATACAGGCCACCCGATGCCGCTGCGCATGGCGTTCGACATCCTGCGCAGCTATCTGAAACAGACGCCGGTCGAAGGCACGCCAGGCACGCTGGCCGCTGTGAAAGACCGGCTGCTGGCAAACACCACGCCACAACACGCTGCCGCCCACGCACTGACCGATCGCGAAAAAACATTCAACCTGCTGTTTCCGCTCTTGCTGCTGAGTCCATCGCGGCCGCGCATTGGCCGCGAGCGAGCCGAAAGCATCGCACGCAGCAGCGCCGTCGCGCGCCGCTGGACAACCGAACTCTGGTCTTACCGGGCGGGGCTGGGTCTGGCCCTGCCTCCGCTTCCTGATCCTTCCCCGCAATCACCATGAATAAGCACATTCGCGTGTTGGCAGGCGCGCATGCCGGCGCATGCCTCGACCTGACTCCAGGCCGCTGGACGGTAGGCCCCGACGCACAAGCCAGCATCCGCATCTCCGATTGGGCGGGTGATCCGCTCGCGCTGCTTGTCGATACAGAACACGGCGTCCTGATCGAATCCGACGACGGCGGCAGCACCTGGGACGACCTGACCCCCCGCCGCTTTGGAGAGATCATTCTGTGCGTCGGCCCGGCCGGGGAGGCATGGCCATCCGACCTTGCACTCCTGGAGCGCGTGCTATCGCCCGCAGCCGCAGAGCCTGGCATCCACGGCGTTGCCGCCGCGCAAGCTCCTGCCGCCGACACCCCCACGCCCACCCGGCCCCGCGCACGCAAAGGCTGGATGGGCGTGACGGCAGTCGCGCTGCTGACACCGTGCGCACTGCTGCTGGCATCGACGCGCGAAACATCCTCCGCCGCGCATTCCGCCGCCACGGCACCGATACCGCTGCTGGAACGTGTGCGCACATGCCTGGCGCTGCACCGTATCGACGGCTTGCAGATCGAGCAGCACGACAACGAGATCGTCGTGCACGGCATCGTGACTTCAGCCGCCGAAGAGCTCGCCACCCTGCGCGATCTGCGCGCGGTGTCAGCGTCCGTCCACACCGATCTTTCAATCGCGCAGGAGGTCATTGAAAACCTGCGTGAATCGCTGCAGGAACCGGGGCTGCGCATCAGCTATCTGGGCAGCAACCGGTTCTCCATCACCGGACCAGCCATGCACCCGGAACGTGTTCGTGCAACGGCGGACCATGTGCGTAGCGACCTGGGCGGCAACATCAAAGACATTGCCTTGGACATCACGCAAGCACGCGTGCGCGACCCTAAAGCCGATGCCACGTCCGCACTTTCGGTTGACGAACTGAGCTACATCGAAAGCTCAGACGGCACAAAAGATTTTCTCGCTGCGCGGCGTTAACACGCCTGTACGTTCTTGCCATTCCCTCTTCTGGAGACCCACATGTTTGACCACTTCTCGCTCGACATCATCGAAACGTTTGACGGCATCCAGGCGTTTGCCAAACAGGAAGGCCCGAAGGACTTCGGCCCGCTGAACAAGGCCATTGAAGCGCTCAAGCACACCGCCATGGACATGGAACAGCGCGCCATTCGTGCGGTGGACGTCAACCAGCGCGAGCAGCTTCGCGTGCTGTCGCATGGTTTTTCCAGCGCGGCACAAGTGTGCTCGGGGTTGATCCCGGCATAACACGCGCAGCGCGCAGACGGGCTTCGCGAGACGACATCACATTTCGCCTCTTCGCCAGTCCAGCGCAGAGAAATCCACGATGATGACTTCACGGCGAACACAACAGCAGCACGTTCGCTAAACCGAATCAGCGACATCCCATACCGGGGTGTTGTTGAAAAACCCGGCTCTCACCCGAGACCATTCATCCACTGCAAAGGAGTTTTCCATGACCATTCAAACCACTGCCGCTGGCCTGGGCGACGCCGCTAGCCGTCTGTCGTTCAACGCTCAAAACGAAGCCGTCACCAAGGAAGGCGAGCAAGACATGCTGAACGCTGCCAAGCTGCAAAACGAACTGAACCGCGTCAACATGTTCGCCAAGCTGATGGAAGCGGGCCCGAAGGCCGCCAAGGACCTGATCTCGTAATGATCGGTTCCGGACGGCACACCGTGTGCCGCCAACGTTCGGGAACGGGGCCGCGCCGTTCCCGAGCGGTTTTTCAACGCACCGCCCGCGCGCTTCTGCTGTTCTCTGCACTCGGCCCATCGCGCCGCCGCCCGATTCACTGAATCCGACCCGCCACCGCGATCCCGACATGACACCGATCCACCGCAACGTTTCCGCAGTTCCGGCACCCCCTGCACCGGGCCAATCCGCGTCGCACCCCACCCACGCCCACGCCCACGCAGGTGCGCGCGCATCCGGCACGCTGCAAGCCGTGGTATCCGCCGGCACGCAAGACATGCTGAACGCAGCCCATCTGGAAGATGAACTGAACCGCACGCAAGCATTCTCCAAGCTGATGGAAGCCGGCCCGAAAGCGGCCAAAGACCTGCTGGTGTAAAGCATGAGCATGGAACGGCGCGACAGCCTCATCCGCGACATGTGCATGCATCTGCAGATTCCGGATGCCGATGCCATCATCGCCGCCGGCAGGCTCACGGTGGAGGGGTTCGAAGTCATCATCGATGCGGTCGAGGAAGACCTCGATGCGTTCTACCTGAACTTCGACTACGGCATCGTCACAGGCGGCCGCACGCTGCGCGTGTTCCGCCTCATGCTCGAAGCCAACGTCACCATCTATGCGCAAGACCATGCCCAGCTCGGGCTGGATGGCGATACAGGCGGCATCATCCTGATCGTGCGCGTGGCGTACGACCCCGACATCGACGGCGAACAGCTAGCCGAACTGCTGGGCCACTATGCCGAGCACGGCCGGTACTGGCGCGACAACATCCTGCAGACAACCGACGACATGTTCGAGAACCTCTCGAACGGTACTTACGTGTGGATTCGCGCGTAACGCGCAATGCGTGAGGGCACCGCGAACGCTTCCACCCGAGCGGCTTCGCAGCATCCGTGATGATTTCGTGAACGCGAACGTCCGCTGTCATATAACGCCGTACGCTCGCGGCATTACATGCGAAGGTGCTCGTTGAAGCTGACGTGTCGGCTGCTGGGGCATCGCCAATCCACGTTCATGTCCGCCTCACGCACACCGTATCTTCCGACCCTAGACGTACCGCTTCTGCGCGCCGATGAGTTCTTCCCGTTCGCGGCGCACCCCATCCACATCGGTACATATCAGCTCTGGTTCACGTGTGATGCCGACGCCGACCCTGAGTCGGTCACGGTTTGTATCGACCTCGGCAAGCCGCTCGAGATCAACGTTGACGAAGCACTGCACGTGATCCTCGGGCTCTGCCTCGGCCTGCCTGCTTCCTCGCGGGGCGTGGTGGCGCAGCAGGCGCACACCGGTACGCTGGTCTATCGCTTTGCTTACATGCTGCACGAAGACCCCACCGGCGCTCTGCTGGTTGACGCAATGTCCGGGCTTGCAGCATCAGCCATATCGGTCTCGAAGTGGTCGGTGCACTGACGGATTGCGCGTGGGCCGGTGGCATGCAACTTCGCCACCGTCACACCCCGTTCGCATTGCACGCGCGTTTGTCATTCGTCCGCATCAAAGTGGTATGCCGATTGACCACGCCAGTGCCTGAGCATTCCGAGCCATGCCACCTTCACGCCTGTTGCCCGTCAACGTGCCGACATCGCCGTCGGAGTACGAGACACTCCACGACTTCGCTGCGCGCACACCATCGCCCCCGCCCGAGGGCAGCGCTGCTCCGCAGCCTCGCAAGAAAGGTGGCTGGCTCGGCAACCTGAAATCGCGCGTGCGCGAAAAGCTGCCCAAGAGCGACGAGACAGAACTGGCCACACTGTTAAGCGACCGCAAGCGCTCCGGCGCGTCGTTCAATACGGTGGACAACTACAAGGCGCCCACGCGCGGCACGTTGACGACCACGCCCGAGACAACCCCGCAGGCCGCCGAAGGCACACCGCATCCTGCCACACCGCAGGTTCAGGAACATCACGAGACGCGCCGCGCGGCACGTTCCCAGCGCAAGACTTCAACCATGATGCAGCGCGCCGAACAGGGTGCGCAGCGCCTGCGCCAACGCGGAAAACCGCCGACGCCCCAAGCGGCAACATCGACCGCTGCGTTGACGGTTCCAGCGACGGCCGAAGCGTTCCGCCAGAGCGTTGCGCAGTTGTTCCGCACGGCGGGCAGCACAAGCGAACGAGAGCTGCTGGCCGATCGGCTCGGCGTCTTGGCGGCTCCAGCGCAGGGCACCTCGTCCGCAGCAGGCAACTACATCGGGCCGATGTTGGCAGCACGCGCGCTGGCGGCCACCAGCGGCGGCAATGCAGCCGATGCGCTGCGGGTGCTGCAGCACGTTTCGCATGCAGTGCACTTCGACGCTGCCGCCTTTGCCACGCCTGTACCGACGCCGAGCCATGACGGCTCAACACATTCCACGGGCAGCTCTTCGATGGGCATGGGCCGCCTGTTTGGTGAGACGGCATCGGCAGCAGTGTCGCATCGCTCCAGCGCGTCTGACCTGGGCTTGTCGCATCTGTTCGGTGCGGACGAAACGTCGTCACATGGTGCCGAAGCCAGCGGTAGCGAGACGGTTGATCAGGAAAGCCCGCGTTCGCTCTCCCGGCAATCCAGCCTGTCGGCCCAGTACGGCTCAAGCGGCTCCGGTGGCTCTTCACGCAGCCTGACGGTCCCGCCAATGCCGCAAGGCATGAGCGATGCGGGCGTGGCAAGCGCGGCGTGGCGCACGGCGCAGTTGCTCTCGCGCAGCCATCACGGCTTTGAAGCGCTGACCCGTCTGATGCAAGCTCCGCCCACCCCGGAGCAGGCGCACACCGCACGCGCCTTCTTGCAAGCGGCCGACCATGTTCATACGGCTGCCACTACGGCGGCCGACCCCACCGCCCTGTTGCACGCCCACCCGGCTGGCAGCGGCACCCAGGCCGAGTCACTCGCCGTCAACGTCATGCATGCCGCTGCGCTCAAGCTGCGCGGGGAGCCCGTCGGCGCGCAACAGACCGGTGTCCTTTTTGCGTGGCACCAAGGCTTTCGTGAAGACGGTCCGGGCTCGGATCTGGCCAGCACCAAGGCACGCCTGGCGAAGTTTGTCGGGCGCACCATTCCGCGGGTGGAAAAGCAAACCACGGGCAGCCATTTCTGGCAGATGATCGGCAAGAAGAAATCGCCGCTGTCATCGGCTGCGCTTGGCATGCACGGCGCACAGCGGCCTGGGCTCGTCAAGGAAATGGACACCTATACGGCGGCGCTGCGGACGATGATCGACACGCTCGCGCAGGCTGGCAATGCGCCTTCGCTGCACACCATCGCCCACCCAGGCGATCTTTGGCGCGGCGCGATCCTCGAGCACTGGGCCGGGCTGGCAGCCGCCAACGCGCCGTTGAGCGACTACGCGCTCACGGCAGAGAAGCTGCGTGCGCTGCAACCCGAAGTCGGCGCAGCAGTCAGCCGCATGCAGCGCGAGAACGCCGAGCCAACCGCTGTCGCCCGCACGCCGGGCAGCTCGCCGGCCCACCAGGAATTCGCGCAATTCGTGGCCCTGACCGGACTGACTGACGATGCAGACAGCCGAGCCTGGGCGCAAACCCGGCTGAATACGCTGACCCTGCCGCAAGTCAATGCCGCGCAGGCCCACGTGGCGCAGCTCATCGACCACGCCGGCCTGGTGGGCGAGCCGCCGGAATACCTGGTGGGGCTGCAGCCGTCGGCCACGCTGTTGCGCTACTGGAGTGCCCACGCGGGCGAGGCCGCCGAAGCCCCTGCATTCCGTAGCGCACTGGAGCGTGCCGACAAGCTCGAGCACCCGGAAGACCTCAAGATGCAGGCGCCCACCATCGAAGACGCGCGCAAGACCATCGAGACGCTGCTCACGTCCATGGAATCAGGCAACAAGGTGCGCCTGTCCAACGGAGGCTGGATTGGCGGCAGCACGACCGGCGTATCGACAGGCTTGTCGCACGTCGGCAAGGCGCTGCCGGTGCCCGTATCGGTACAACTGGACGCCAATTACGGCAGGGGCCGCCAGGCCGTGGTGGAAATCGGACGCAGTTCTCATGGGCGCGACGTGTTCGTCGGCACTGACCGCACAATGCGCGCCTCGGTCGGTGTGGGTGCCTCCGTTGGCTACGACCTCAAAACCTGGGGCAAGCGCCTGCGCGCCAATCTGCTCGCCGTCAAGGTCACGCCATTCGATCTGGAGACCGGTGAGCCGCGCGGCGTGGTCATCCGTGCCACGCGGCCCACGCAGCGCCCCGTAGAAGGCCACGACGACTGGGAACCCATCAAGTACGACGACAAAGCCGCTGCGGATGCCATCGTCAAGGCCACCAACCTGCTGTTCGAGCACGCGTCTGCCGCGCCCGAGCACCGACCCGATGCCGATACGCTGTGGAATACGCTGGCACAGCACTGTGGCGAAAGCGGTGGCAGCGGCGGCATTTCGATCAGTTGGGTCGACCAGACCAAGAAGCGCTGGCGCGCGTCGATGGACGCGAGCGTTGGCATGAACGTACGCGTGAGCAGCCCGCACACGCCGGTGCGGATCGGCCCATCAGCACGGCTGCGCGGCGAGAAGACGCTCAGCAACACGGCCACCCTGCAGGAGAAGACCGGCACGATGCGCATGGAGCAGTTCAGCGTCGCCACGGGGCACAAGGTGACGGCGCGCGCCGGCCTGGCGTTCTCGGTGGGCCGCACCTTCTACACGGCAGCCCCCGACGACAATGCATCGGCCAAGGCCGGCGAGAGCGGCAAGTTCACACAGTCGTTTACCGGCGGCATGCCGCTGGGGTTCAACTGGAAGCTGTCGGAAGGCGGCCACACGACGAAGGTGAAGATGGCTTATCAGAACGGCAAGATTGCCGATCGCGTCAGCTACTTCGACACCGAATACCGCAGCGTGCGCGAATACCTGGCTGTCGTGCGCAGCGACCGCGATGCGTGGATCAACATGCTTGCCCACAAGCCCGGCGGTACGCCGGAAAAAGCCGCACGCGAGTTCGAAGCCTACTGCGAGACCGTCGAAAAGCACGCCCGTCCCAACCAGCGCTACCTGCACCGGCATCGGCTTCGGCCGTCTGCCGCTCGCGAGATCGAGGGCCACCTGGCCTTGGCGGACCTGCACCGAAGCATCGACCCGAATTCTGCCGACGCACAAGCCTCCGAAGCGCTGGCGCAGGCGCTGCTGGAAGCGCCCACGTCGCGCCTGCCGGAAAAGCTCGCTATCGTCGAACAGGTGTCCACCAGCCGCAGCCGTGGCTTGACCAGCGCGCTACAGCTACGGGCCAGCAAGGAAGCGGAAGGCACGCGCGAACTCGCCGCCATCAAGTTCGGTTGAAGATCAATTCATCAGGTTGTCAGATAAGCCGGCGAATTAACGGTTTCGCCGGTTTTTTTATGTGCATATGCGCATAGTCGTTCACACAGAATGCGGCATTCGCATGCTCAAATGACGATTTCCAACTCAACAAAAAAAACTCAATCAGATCTAAACGCGATTTCACTCTTTATAGGGATGTGTGAGCAAATTGTGAACGTTATGCTTGGCCCCAGTTTGAAGCGCCATCTGCAAAGATTCCTCTGCGCGATGGCTTGAAATGGGGAAGCGCTATGAAGTTCGCCGTACTGACCTCCAACCCGTCCAGCTTTGCCTACGTGGCAAGCTGCCTATCCACGCAAGAGGCGGAGTGCATCCGCTTTGACGACGCCCTGTCGCTGCTGCGTGCGCGCCGCACGGAAACGTTTGATCTGTTGATGATTGACGCTCAGCACTTCCGTACGGCAGGGCAACTCGTGCTGTCGTGGCGGGAGTGCAATGCCGACATGTGCTGGCCCACCCTGGTGTTCGGGCAGTTTGTCGACCGGGGGGACATGGCGTCGGCCTTCGATGCCGGCGTGGACGACGTGCTGACCGGTCACTTCAGCGCTGAAGAACTGCAAGCCCGCGTGCAACGGGCGCTGCGCCGTGCCGAGCCAGTGCGCCAGAATGCCGGTATCCACGTCGTGGTGGGGCCGTACCGGCTTTGCCGCCTGACCCGCACCGCTACGGTCAACAGCGTCCCCATTCGCATGACCGCACGGGAATTTGCGACGGCATGGCTGCTGTTCTCTTCGCCCGGCTCGTTCCTCTCGCGCCAGCAGATTGCATCGGCCGTGTGGGGCGCAGACGCCAGCATCGTCGAGCGCTCGATCGAGCAGCACATCTACAAGCTGCGCAAGAAACTCCAGTTCGGCCCCGAGACCGGCGTGGAACTCAAGACCGTCTATGCACGCGGCTATCAGCTCGCCGTGCAAGCCGCCAGCAACGAGCCGGCAGGCCCCCAGGCGCGCACCGTCCTGGCCGCTTAGGCCGCTTAAGCGGCCTTTTTTGCGCAAACGATTGCGCGTCGCAGGGCCACTGCGCCCACAGCAAATTGTTTTAGCGTTTCTTAATAAAAACCTTCAAGGCAGATAATTTCAGTGCCGGCTTAAAAAACTCAGCGCCGGTTTAAAAAACATTGCCTTGTTAATGGTTATCGCGTTAATGATTCTCGTGCGAGCGGATTTCACCCGCGCATTGCTGATATAGCGCTGCCAATTCGGTCCGATTGCGTGCTTGTAAACGCATCAGGATTTGGCGCACGTGCGATTTCACGGTTTCTACGCCGATATGCAGTGTCTGCGCGATTTCCACATTGGATTTTCCCGAGGCCGCCTCACGCAGGATGTCGCGCTGGCGTGGCGTCAGCACGGAGAGCAAAGCCCCCTTGCTGGACGAACGGGCAGGCGCCTTCCGCCTGGATTCCAACATCCGCCCGAGCATCGCGTGCGCCTGCTCCAGCGTGACCGGCTGGGCCGGCGGGTCTTCGCCGGCGGCCTGGGCCAGTTCGGTCAAGTCGACCAGGATCCCAGAGTTCGGGGCGCGCGAGACCTGCCGAACCGCGATCGTAAGAGGCACCACCGCCTGCGCCCGCCAATCGGCTGCCGCAGGGAGAGGGGAGAAATACCGGCATTCTGCCGTGCTGTCGGCTGCGTGTAGCAGCACGTCGTTCTGGGCCCGGGCGTTCATGTCGTCCTTCGCTCTTGTGGAAGCTATTGCATCTGGATGCAGTGGCGTGCGCGGATGGGTATCGCGGCAGCCTCTTACTCTCTCTGTGCAACGAGGGAGAAAAACCGGAACCCCGATCGGAAAAAAATTTCGCGGCCGACGAACGCTCAGCGTGGGCCGATGCGCACCCACACGCCGGCAAGCTCCTTCACCTGGATGGGCAGCGTTTCGGCCAGCATCTGCAGGGCGCGGCAGCCGCCGAGGGGGAACCGCCCCGTCACGCGCAGGCCGGCCACCTCAGGATGCAGCTCGATCAGGCTACGGTGGTAGGGGCGCAATGCGTCGATCACATCGGCCAGCGGCTGGTGTTCGACCTCGACCATGCCGCGCGTCCAGGCGGCTACGTTGCGCGCCATGAGCGTGAGTTTTTCGATGCCGCCGTCGCCAAGACGCCGTACCTCGCCGGCATGCGCCGTGGACACCGCACCTGCCGGCGTCGACAACGCCGCGCTGCCTTCAAGCACGGCAACCTTCATTGCGCCGCCGGGCTCCAGCGTTGCGCAGATCATGCCGCCCGTGCATTCCACCGCGCCCGCGGCAGACCACAACCGCAACTGACCCGACGGCGACCCAGCGACGGCCAGCACGCTGCCGCTGCGCAGACGCACGTCGTAACCGCGCGCAAGCGCAGAGGCATCCACCGCGCTGCGCGCGTTCAGGCGTAATTGATAGCCGCCGGCCAGCGCGAAATCGCGGCGCTCCGAGGTGACCGTGCGCATGTCGGCAACCAGGTCGGCCAGCGGAATCTCTCTGTCAACGAGGGCGGCAACGCCCAGACCCAGCCCGCTGAAGATGAGCGCGCGGCGCACATGCCGTGTTGGCGAAGAAGGCGCATCAAGAAGCCGCCGCGCAGCGCGCCGATGCGGGTCTGCCACGGGGGGCAGTGCCACCGAACCCAACGCGCCTTGCAAACGCTGCACGGCAGCAGCATGCGCGGGGTCGGCTTCCTGCCAGGCGGCAAAGCGCTGGCGCTCCGTCTCGGAAGCTGTGCCCGAGCGGAGTACGACGAGCCACTGGATCGCCTGCTCGGCGATCCGATCGTCCAGCGCGTGCTTCACGACGATTCAGCCAGATAGCAAAGGCGCATGGCCTGCGTCATGTACTTCTGCACCATGCGAACGGATACCTGCAGGCGCTCGGCAATCTCAGGGTACGTGAGGCCATCGAGCTGGCTATAGAGAAAAGCGGCGCGCGCCTTGGCGGAAAGCCCATCGAGCATACGATCGATGGAGGTGAGGGTCTCGAGGATCAACGCACGGTCTTCGGGGGACGGCAGCGTTGCTTGCGGTTGCGTGGCGGCCCACGCCATGTAGGCCTCTTCCAGATCACGACGACGCCAGATGTCGTAGAGCACGCGCTGCGCAATCGTTGTCAGCAAGGCGCGCGGCTCGCGGGTGTCTTGCCACCCTGGCCTTTGCAGCAATTGCACAAACGCTTCCGCCGCGATGTCTTCGGCGCCAAAGCGGCAGCCCGTCTTGCAGCCCATACGACGGGCGAGCCACGCATAGTGTTGTCGGAACCAGTCAGAGGCCAGTTCGGTAACTGGCTGGCAGGTTTGCGTCACGGTACCCTCCGCGAAAATCTGTGCTGGCCGTTCCCCGGCAAACGACCCGACCCGGTATCGAGAAAACCCCACCCAGGTGTCGAGATTTTAACCACCGCTGATATTTCAGGTGGGCATTTTTTCGGCTTTTATCGCAGTTTTTCGGCACACCCGCCACATCCGGAAGCCCGTGCTGGCATCGTTCTGCGGTGCAACCCGGTTGCTGCAATGCGTTGCAGCGACAACCGCCACGGCGCCCGCCCATGCCCCCCGAAGACTTGCCCCACCCCCCGTTCGACGACGACGCATTGCCCGCGCATGCCCTGCGCATCGGCACCCGCAACGTCTGGTTGGCTTACGACGGCTACGCCGATCCCGACATGCTGACCGCGTACGTCGAACTTGGGCCCCGCGACACGTTGGACGTCGCGCTCACGCTCAATCTGCTGCTCGGCCTCTGCCTGGAAGTGGACGGTGCTGCACGCGGCAGCGTTGTGCAACACCCGCAAACCGGCCAGATGATCTATCGCTTCCGCTACGCGTTGGACGACGACCCGGAAGCGACCGATCTGCTCGATGCCATCGCTGCGCTCACGGCAGAGCTGGACAACGGCGCCGCGCCCGCACGGTACTGAGCCGCCGCGGGCGGTCGCTTCGGATGCCGACGCAGCACTTCGGTGCCAGTGACGTTCGTCGGCAGTGGCTGGCTACGCTTGCAAGGTTCAACTGTGCTCGGGCGAGTCCGCATTGCCCCGGCATGCCAACCTCGGAGCCCTCGCCCATCATGAAGATATTCTCCCGACACTCCAGCGCGACGCCTCCGGCGCAGACGTCGTCCAGCGCACCGGCCTCGCAATCCGCGCAGCCATCGATGCCAAGCGTGCGCAAGACTTCGCAGTTGCCCGGCGGCCTGCGCGATCTTGCCGACATGGTGACGGCGAACCGCCAGAAGAAAAGCGCTGCGTCCCTGACGAACGAGCAGCTCAAGGTTGCGCTGTCGAGCACCACGTTGAGCGGACGCGGAACGCGCGCCGCGCACCGGGAGGCCCAGAAGCGTATTCGCAACGGCAAGCTGCAGTGGCCGCCTCAACAGTCCGCACAGCCGCAAACCGCTGCGCCGCAGGCACAGGGGCACGCAAGCAGCACAACCGCAACGCCGCTTCACACCCCACACGCGCAAGCGAACCCGAACCCGAACCCAACGCCCACGCCGACGGAGCAGCCCCACGCCGAATCGTCTGGTACTGCCCACACCGAACACACCGAACACACAGAACACGCCGAACACACCGAGCATGGCACCCAGCAAGACCTTGCCATCGTGCTGCGGCCGCCGTCGCCCTCGTCGTTGTCTCCCTCATCCAGCGCGCACGCGCAGGGCCGCCACACGCCGCCGGATGCGCCCGTGTTCGATCCCGATACCGGCGCGCTGAACAAGCCCCAGTTGCGCCAGATGGCGCTTGCGCTCAAGGATGCGCTACCCACGGTGCCGGTAGCACTCACGCGCTCGCACCCGCACAGTGACGGGCTGCGCGCCAAGCTTCAGCATCAGTTGGGCACTATCCAGACGATTGCCGCAGACAACACCCGCAAGGCTCCGCACGAAGTCGGCATGGCCGTGCGTGATGCCTTTGCGTCGGCGGCCAAGACCGCGCGCCAGCTTGCCAAATCACTGGGTAACCATGATCCGGCCGACGCCTAC
This sequence comes from Ralstonia sp. GX3-BWBA, assembly GCF_003290055.1. Lineage (NCBI taxonomy): Bacteria > Pseudomonadati > Pseudomonadota > Betaproteobacteria > Burkholderiales > Burkholderiaceae > Ralstonia > Ralstonia sp. GX3-BWBA. The sequence goes on from NZ_QMKS01000024.1 coordinate 486,879, forward strand.
AAGGGGATCGCGGCGCTGCTCACCGAGCTCAAGCGCACGCACCTGAGCGGCAGCGCGCACGAGGTCATGAGCCACTACGCCGAGAAGGAAACCGCCAACCTTGAAGCCAAAGCCCCCGGTATCAGCACGGCAAAGCCCGGCTCCAACGTGAGCACAGGCACGTCGGGCAGCGTGTCGATCTCGGCCTTCCCAACCAACCGCTATGCCGGTGCCCACTTATCGGTGGAAGCGGGTGGCGGCAAGGGCCGGCTGTACTTTGCCGATGATGACGGCGACGTCGACTACTGGCCCTCGGCACAGGCCTTCGCCAAAGTTGCGCTCGGCGGCAAGCTGGGCGAGTGGGCCGCCAAGCTGGCGGGCAGGCTGGACCTGTCCGGCGGCAATGTCTACCTCGAACACGATGACTTGCGCCAACTCGTCAAGCTCGTTGCCAACCACGATGCCAACCACGCCTGGGTCAAGTCTGCCGGCCCACATGCGCGCCAGGCGATGCAGCAACTGGAATCGTTGGCCAATCTCGTGTCTCACGCCATCGGCCGCAACTACACGGAAGCCGCGGGCAAGCCCTACTTCCTGAACGACGCCAAGATTGCCAAGGGTTTCAACACCTTGAAGATGACGCTGCTGGCCGGCGCGATCGACCAGCAAGTGGGCGGCGACCGCTTCAGCACGCTAATGAAGGCCGCGTACCCGCCAATCGCCGACGTGCTGACGGACCGCATCGGCAGCGGGCAGCCCATGCCGGCGCAACCGCGACGCGACGTGCCCGATTCCGTGGCCTATGGCGACCGCTTCCTGGCCTACCGCCAGGTGACCGGCAGCGTAGATGCCAACGTCGGCAACGAGACCCACGGCGGCACCAACCTGGAAGCCGGCGGGAGCTTTGATGTCAACGTGCGCGGCAACGTGGCGCAGTTCTTCACGGAAAGCGCTGCCGCACCGCACACGCTGCTGGACCCGGGCTATCACAAGGATTACCAGTCCACGTTCAAGCTGCATCAGCAGCTCGATGCCGCCTGTGCCGAGCCACCGCCCGCGCAGCTCCACCTGTACAACGAGACACGCAAGGCACTCACGCACGAACTGCACGCGGACCCCGCTCAGCCCTTTACCGAAACCGAGCGCCTGCACTACGGCGAGGAAGCCAACATCCCCGCGCAGTTCCACAACGCCATCACGCACGCCAGCCCCGAACAGCTCAATCACGCGACGGACCAGCTGGAGCATCTCATCGGCACCTATCTGCAATTTGCAGATCACGCCGGCGCCGTGCTCGCCAGGAACGATCGCTTCATGCCCGCCAAAGAGCGCGATACGCTGAACCAGCATCGCGAAGCGGCTTTCGCACAGATCAACCAGACCGTGTGGCATGGCCGCTATCCGCAGAAAGATGCGCTGGCCAACCCAGAGGCGTTCGTCGCCAAGAGCCATGCTGCGATCAGCTTGGCGCTGGGCTGTGTGGGCGCGCATATCTCTGTCGTGAAGCAGCAGATGGCGCAGCGCGACGAGCACGGCACGGCCGCCGCCGAAGCCATCCTGACGGCGGATTCGATGTACAAGACCGCGCGTGAAATGCTGGACAAGACGTACCTGCCGCTCAAGAACTACGACGTGCAGAAGAACGGCCCGCTGAAAGACAAATCGCTGTGGCAGCGTTGGGATACGGCACTGAAGGCGACGGTTTCCGGCGGCGCGCAAAGCAGTGCGCTCAACGCGATCCTCAACCGCTTCGGCCGGTCCACCGGCAAAGTGCAACTGGGACCGTTCACAGGTTCCATCTCTGTCGGCAACAGCGCGGGGCAAGTCTCGCTCACCGCCGAGGCGCGCCTGATGAACGCCAATCATCAGGTCAACCCCAGCCGTACGGGCAAGTTCTGGCAGTTCACGTTCACCGCGCAGGGCGGTGCGCCCATCACGGGCGCGATACTCAACAAGGCCATTGCAGCGGCTATCGAAAAGTTCGCGCCGAACATGCGGCTGCAGGACGACAAGTTCGATCCGCACGAGTTGATCCGCCAGACGCAGGGGCTGCTGCTCAACGTGACCGACGGCACCAGCCTGGTCGTCAAGTTGCGCCAGGCGCCGGACGTGCAGAACGCCCCGATGGAGCTGCAATACGCGCGCGTCCTGCGCAACAAGAACAGCGGCATGAGCCTGTCGCTAACAGTGCCGACGCCGCATGGCACGTTCACGCCGTCGGTCTCGCATACGGACAGCACGCAGAGCTACGCTGGCGAGGTAATGGGCTCCGACACGAGCTACCTCATCATGCAGCATCCCTTCCTCGCCAAGATCGTCGACGCGGAAGCCCACCGCGAAGATGCCGCGCTACGGCAGGCGTTCGATGCGAACCCGGTGCAACGCGATCGCTACCTCGCCAATCCGAACCTGATGGCCGATGTGGTGGCCAAGTACGCAGCGGCGACGCAGGAGATCAATGCCGCGGCTACAGAGAACCGCCCCGTCCAGATCAAGAACGAGTTCGTGCGCTACCACGCCGCAACACCGTTCGCACGCGCGGCACAGGTGTCGACGCAGGTGGCTGCGCACGCGCCGGGTTCGACCGCCAACGGAGAACAGCTGTTCAAGCTTGCCGAACCGTTGGCCAAGCCGATCGACGTGAGCCACCTCGACGTGGAAGCGATGCGTGCACGCCTGCAAGCCATGACGACCATCGAGGAACGCGCCGACTATCTGTGCGACTCCAGCCAGGGCCGCCCGCTGCTCGACGCGTTCTCGAAGATCATCGGCAACACGCGCGCCATCAACTCGGCCGCGCTGTTCCATACCGAGGAGCGCAACACCGGTATTCAGTCGCTGGTGCGCAACCCCAAGGCGCTGCAACGCGAGAATGACCGCACCCAGGCGGCCCTGCACGGCAAACCCCAACCATCCGGCACCATTGGTCAATTGCGCACACGCCTTGAGCCGGCCAAAGCATCGGTCAAGCAGGCCACCCTGGCGGATCTGCAGCAGCTCGCTGCCATGAACCTGCCGATCAGCCAACAGGCACAGCAGGAGCTGCAGCGCCGCAAAGCGCTGCTCGGCAACGCATTCCCGACTGACGAGGGCCAATCGCCAACGTAAAGCCCACTGACTTCACGCTCTGCCGCCAGCCCTGGATGCGCCCGGGCTGGCGTTTTTTTTGCCCCCTCGCAAGCATTCTTGTTTCGTTGCGTAGGCCCAGAAAGACAAAGGCCGGCATCAAGCCGGCCCATGGGAATACACGATTGAACGGCCCCATCAGCCGGCGTGCAGCCAGTCGCGCGCGACGGCAACGTGCCGCTGTGCCACGCCCTCGCCGGCCCTGACGTAGCGTGCAACGTAACTCTGCAGCGGCGTCCAAGCCGCGAGCTTCTGGACAGCCTCGTCAATCGACCCGCCAGCGGCGCCATATTCGAGCAACGCCGCAAAAGCCTCGGCGCGGACCATCCTGGCTGCCGCGTCTTCCAGCAACCCGGGCTCGCGCAGGCGCTCGCTCACCAACAGTGCCATCAGCGCATCAAGCGGCAGCGCCTCTTCGTCCAGGCAACCCAGCGCATAGCGCTCTTGGGCTCGTTGGAAAACCGCGCTGCGCAGCGCTGCCAGCTCGCACAGGCCATCCACCAGTTGGCCCAGACGGCGGCTGTCGCGGTATGAACGCACGGCGTCGGGCGCGATGGCGTTGATATAGCGCTCCATCCAGATGCACAAGGCGTCGCTGCCATATTCGGCGTCATAGGGCTGCAGGCGTGCGCGCCAGCCCTGGCGCAGCGCGATCCAATCCGGTGCAATGCCAGAACCGGCCGTCGCGATGGCGCCGGCTGCGGGCCGCAATTCGGCCAGCCGTGCAGACAGGTGCGCCGGCACATCGACACGGCAGGCGGGCGGCAGATCGCGCAGCGTATCGGGCAAGCCAGCCAAGGCGTAGCAGCCGCGCAAATCCAGGTGCGTCAGCTGCTTCAGATCGCCAACAGACTCGGGCAAGATGCGCAGCGATCCGCAATCGCGCAGGCGCAGCGTACGGAGTTGCGCGCAATGGCCAATGCCCTCCGGCACAGCCACGAGGTTCGACATGCCAGAGACGTCAAGATGCCGCAGCTTGCGCAGTCGGCCGAGTGACTCGGGCAGTGTCGTCATGGCGCTGTTCTCGCGCAAGTCCAACCGTTCCAGTTCGGCCAGGTTGCCCAAGGTATCGGGCAGCACAGAGAGCAGAGGATTGCCACGCAAGTGAAGCTCGCGCAACTGCGAAAGCTGGCCCAGGCTGATCGGCAGTTGGGCGAGCAGCTTGTTGGATGCCAGCGTCAGCGTTTGCAATGCGGCCAGCGTGCCAAGCTCAACCGGCACGATGCGCAGATCCGTGCCCTGCACAACCAGGCGCTCCAGCTTCGGCAGTTGAGACAACGACGAGGGCAGCGCGCGCAGCGGCGAATCCAGCACGACAATCTCCTGCAGCTGCAACAGCTTGCCGATCCGCCCCGGCAACGCTGTCAAACGCGGGTTGCGCGCGAAATGCAGCGCGCTCAGGTTGACCGGCAAACCGCCGGACGCCGGCCACTCAAAGAGATCGCAATCATGGACGGTCAGCCGCTCCAGCTCTTCGGCCAGGCACAGGGCGGCAGGCAGGCGCATCACCGGAATACCGTCGAGCACGAGGTGCCGACTTTTCTGCTGCATGGCCAGCAACATGCGCGTAGCAGCCAGGGCCAGACCCTGCTCGGTGGGTCGTGCGGTGTCGGTCAACAACGGGCCGCTGTAGCGGTGCAGGCGACGCGCCATCTCCTGCTGCCAACCCGCCACCGCCTCGCATACGGCCAGCCAGCGGCTGGCATCGGTGGGCGGAACGATGGCCCGTAGGCCGTGGCCCTGGGGCATGGCTTGCTGGATGCGCAGAGCATCGCGCGCCGCGCCTGCACGTTGTTGATGCTGCGTGCGTGAAGACGTCGGCGCTGCCTGTCGATCGTGATTCGGCATCGGCACGTGAAATCGGTTGGCGGCTGGCGACGGCTGGGTGTGCCCGGTCCGCACACGCTGCAGCACGCGCCGCAACGCACGCGACAGCTTGTTGGTCACCGAGACACCTGCATCCGCCGCACCCCAGTCGGCACGGCTCTGCGCGACGTTATCGGGCAGCACGGAGGCACTACCGTAATGTGATTGCATGATGGGCCCAAGAGAAGATGAAGTGGCAATAAGCGGCGGGCAACGCGCCCTCTCCGCCTGTTTGCTGATCGTATGGACCACCGCGCAACACGACCTGTGGCAGGACGAACCCGTTGCGCCCGCGGCGAACCGTCGTGCCCATGCACGCTGTTGATACGGTTTCGCTGCAAGCCCGGCAAATTCGCACTGTGCGTGCGCATCGCTCGGCGGGCATTTCTATGATGCGCGCATGCTCGTTACCGGAGATCCGCAATGCATGCCCCATCGTCTCGCATCATGGCTGCGCGGGAGCGTCGCGCAACCACCCATGCAGTACCGCCCACGCGTCGCGAAACCCATCACACCTGGCAGCAGCAGCGCCTGCAACAACGCCACCCCATGACGCGCGCCTGCGCCGGCAGGCAAGACCATGCGCGGGCGTAACCGGCTCGCCGTCGCGCTACGGCGGGGAGTGTTTTTCGTCATTGCCCTGCTGGGCTGCCTGCCCGCGGCGGTCCTGGCCGATTGCATCGACGATGCCGCCGCTTACCACGGCGTCAACGCACAAGTCCTGCGTGCCATCGGCTATCAGGAATCGCACCTGAATCCGCAAGCACACAACCGAAACCGCAACGGCAGTGAAGACCTGGGCATGTTCCAGATCAACACCATCCACCTGCCGGAACTGTCACGCTACGGTATCGGCCGCCAGATGCTCTATGACCCGTGCGTCAGCGCCTATGTGGCCGCCTGGCACTTGGCGCGAAAGGTGCAACTGCACGGCAACAGCTGGCATGCCATCGGCGCCTATCACTCGGAGTCCCCAGGGGAAAACGGCATCTATGCCCGTGCGGTGGAAGGCATTCTCACCCGCAAGCTGGCAGTACGCGCGCCGTTGCCGGTTGCCGGGCAAACGCGTGCACAGGAGTCGGCGCCGCAACCGATGCAGGATGGCGCCAAACCCATGCACCCCGTCGTTCTCAAACACGCGGCAGATCAGCCCGCCGAACACAGGATGCATGCATCGACCGTGCCGACGGCAGGTGCAGATGAACACTGGCTCGATGCCATGCTGGCCAGCCTGAACCAGAGTGCAAGCTTGCGGGATCGGTTCAGCCGGTAAGCCCGCGCGCTATCGGTTGTTTGCGGGGTCGCCCCCCATACCGCGTCGCGTCTTCGAACTCTGAATTTTTCTCAACTGCCCCGTCGTCAATGGCGGTCCGCTGACGAAACGCTCTATCCTTCCCGGCCACCCCCAAACCAATAAATCGGGTGTCAGCAATACAAGGGGAGCAAGCAAAATGAAAAAGCGATTTCGTGGAGGAATTGCACATCGGCCTATCCGCCGGTCACTGGTTGCAGGAGCGGCCGCCGCCCTGTGGGCGTGCATGCCGGCTGGGCACGCCGTCGAACTGGGCGTGCTACATCTGCATTCGAACATTGGCCAGCCGCTTGATGCGGAAATCGACTTGACGGGGTTGCGGCCACACGACGCACAAGCGCTGGTGCTGCAACCCGGCAACCGCGAAACCTACCTTGCCGCCGGCGTGCCTTACGGCGCGAGCGCGACTTCTCTGCGTACGACATTGGTACAGCGGCAAGACGGCGGCTATGTCGTTCGCGTGTACTCGACCGTCCCGCAGGTGGATTCCATCGCGGATATCGTCGTGCGCCTTGCTGGGCCAGGTGGAGACACGCTGGCGGCATATACGTTGCTGCTCAGCCCCCCAGGCACGGCAAGCGCCCCCACCACGTTCCTGCAGACGCAACGCAAACCGGCGCCTGCTTCGGGAGTGTCGGCGCCCAGTGAAGCACCAGCACAACGCGCGCAGACGCAAGCAGCGGCAGGCGCATCCACTCCCGCCGTACACGCGACGGCCAGCACTCAGCCGCGCGGCATGCGTCCATCGGCTGCGGCAACCGCCTCGTCTCTAGGTGAAGACGACGGACGTGCTGAAGCGGCCTATACCGTCAAAGCGGGCGACAGCCTCTCACGGATCGCGCTCAGCGCCGTGCAGGATCGGGCGGACGTTTCTGCCGGGCAGGCCGCGCTGGCGCTTTACCGGAGCAATTCGCACGCCTTCATTGCTGGAAACATCAACGGCCTGCGCGTCGGCGCAGCGCTACGCATGCCACCGGCAGAGGAAATAACCGCGGTGGCAAGAGGTGAGGCCGAACGCCAGATCCGCATGCTGACGCAGGCTGCGGCTACCGAGCGCACACGACCTGTGCCCGAGGCAAATTCCAACGCCGTCGCCGGCAGTCGGCCGCCTTCGGTGCCAGCCAATGCATCGGACAAGGACACATTGCACCTTTCCGCCACGGGCATGCGCGAGCGGGCAAACGTGGGGCAGCTCAACGAAGAGTTGGTTGCGGCCAGGCAGGCGATCCATGAACTCGAATCGCGCCTTGCGCAAGTTGAGCAGAATCTGGCCGATATGCGGCGGCTCGCAGCCTTGAAGAATGCCTCGGCACAGCCTGCCGCAGCAACGGCGACGGCGCCGTCCGGGGAAGAGGGCGATGCGCCAGACAGTGGTCTTGCAAGCCGCAGCCCGATTACCCCCGATGACCCGGCACCCTGGAAGCGTGCCCACATCATCGGCCCAGTCTTTGGAGTCTTGCTGGCTTTGCTGATAGCCGCGTCGATGTTCTACCGAATGCGCATGCGCAAGGTTCAATCTGCGCTGGCCGCGATCTACACCCAACACCACGATAACGGCGATCCACTGACCGAGCGCGGCCCTCGCGCCCCGCGCAATAGCCAGACTGTGTCACCACGGTAGAGCGATGACGGCGAGGAAGTTCAGCAGCAAGACGAGCGCACCGAGAGCCCGTTACGGCTGCGCCACTTGCCGCATGTCCGAGCCTGCGCGGGCCGGCAAGTGCAGGATCGTATGTATGGCGCGTTTTCTCATTCGACGCCTAAGCAGTGAAAACCCGCACGCAAACGTTTCCTTTTCGAGGCGCCGCTACACCTCCACGAGGACGTGCCGATTCAAGGCGAGCCCTTACATTTCCAGCGAAGCGTCAACCTCGCCCGGTCTGGCGTCATATCAGAGCTGGTCTATACGGCGGCGCAAAAGGCACATGCCCCGCGCCCCCGATCGCTGGAGTCGATGGCCCCATCCAACCTGATCGACGTTTGCCCAGCACCAAGCCATGTCCTCCGCGTGCCCTCCGCTTCTGAAAGCCATCCCGATTTGCCTGATCCTGACCGCATGCGGCGGTGGCGGCGATACGGCCACCACGCCGCCCCCCAGTGCAACGCAGCCGGGTGCGCCGATCGGAGCACCGGTCGGCCCGGTGGCCCCAACGGCTCCGGCCACTTACACCATTTCGGGAACGACCACGGGCTTGCTCGATTACGGCAGCCTCACGTTGCTTAACAACGGTGCAGATGCGATCGTCCAAGCCGCCGACGGCGGTTTCAGCTTTTCAGTTTCTGTAGCGGCGGGCAGTGCCTATGCTGTCTCCGTCAACGCCCAACCGCTTTGGCAGTCCTGCTCCGTGGCAAACGGCAGCGGGCTGGCCAACGGTAACGTCAATAACGTGAGCGTGAACTGCGCGGTCGCTCAGTCAATGGTGTCCACCATCGCCGGTTCCACCACTGCGGGGTATGTCAACGGCACTGGATCGGCGGCCTCGTTCCGACAGCCGAGCGGTATTGCGCGAGACGCCTCAGGCAACCTTTATGTGGCGGATTTCGGCAACCACGTCATCCGCAAAATCGCACCGGGCGGCGTCGTCACGACCCTGGCAGGCACAGGAAGCCCGGGCCACGTCGATGGCATGGCGGGCAGTGCCAAGTTCGCGACTCCGGTCGGCATTGCGGTGGCAGCCAGCGGCAACATCTATGTGGCGGAGTTCTACGGCAACGATATTCGCAAGATCACGCCAGGCGGCATCGTGACGACGCTTGCCGGTTCGGCAACTGCGGGCAGCGCCGACGGCATCGGCGCAAGCGCCTCATTCAACAACCCGCTCGGCATTGCAGTGGATGCCAACGAAAACGTCTACGTGGCGGATTACAGCAACAACATGATCCGCAAGATCACGCCAGCCGGCGTGGTGACCACGCTGGCCGGCACAACAACAGCGGGCAGCGATAATGGCGCGGCTGCGCTCGCCACCTTCAACGGCCCTTCGGGAATCGCGCTCTCTCCGTCTGGCACGCTGTATGTGACGGAGTGGTTCAACAGCGATATCCGGCAGATCTCATCGTCAGGTGTTGTCACGACACTGGCGGGCTCCGGCGCGACCGGCAGTGATGATGGAGTGGGTACCGCGGCAACGTTCTCGCTACCGGTGGGAATCGTGATCGGTACCAACGGCGTGCTTTATGTCGCCGACGACGGCAACAACTTGATCCGCATGGTGACCCCGGCGGGCGTGGTTGCCACCTTGGCCGGTTCCCTCAACGCGGGAAGCGCCGACGGCGCCAGTAGCACCGCGATGTTCAATCAACCATCCGGGATCGCGGTCGACACCAACGGCAACCTGTACGTCGCCGACCAAGCAAACAACCTGATCCGCAACGTCGCACCCAACCCATAGAGAAGCTCGGCGTACCGCTGCGCACGCCCGCCGCGACTTGGAAACGCGTCACGCCCGGCGTCGCTTGGCCACGCCGGGCGCTGAACCGCTCTTGAGACAAAGGCTGTCTCTGGCGGGCCCGTCACTTACTGCACGCCAACACCACCGTACGAAAGGTACTGCCCGAACAGGCGTGCGAACTGGCCGCCGTCGGTGTTGATTGACGTGGAATACGTGCCGCCACCGCTAAAGACGATGGCGAATGTGTGCATGGCGCCGTATTCCCACGGGTTGCGCAGCATGTAGTCGACGTGGTTGTCGCGGTAATGCCCTGGGGTGCCGCCCGGGGTGTCGGATGGAACACCCAGCGGTGTCTGCCACCACAGGATCGGCAGACCATTGCCCAGTGCATCGCGGTAGGCAGAGACGGCGTTCTGCTGCTGGTGGAAGTTGGGCGTCTGGACGTTGTTTTCGTCCAGGTAGAACGGGCCAGTGCGGCCGGTGCATTCGCCTACCGCTGCGGCTTCGAGGCAGCCGGCATCGCGGTCGCTGGTCTGGGCGACGATGAAGTCAGCCGTATTCGCGCCGACTGCCTGCATTTCCTTGCCGATCACGTCCGGCCCGGCATTCCAGAAGGCGGGCGGGAAGCCGAGCAAGGCCTTGGGCGCGTGCCACCGCCCCATCGATACGAGGCACATGCCGATGCCGGCGGCCGTATTGGGGAGCCAGCTGCATTCCTGCTGGTTGTTCACGGAGGCGGCAAGCTGCGCCGGATCATGGTTGGGCGCCTGCGCATACACATAGCCCCAGAAGTCGGGCTCCAGATTCACCAGCACCGACGTGTTCAGATCATTGATGCGTTGATACATCAAGCGCACCTGCGACCAGTAGTTGTTCATGAAATTGGCGTCGTTGATGCCGCTCAAGTTGCCATTACCGTTGGATGCCATCTGGTAGAGCGTGAACATCGGCGTTGCGCCGAAGCTTTGGACGCGCTGCGCGGTGTAAGTCACGTATGCACCGTCAGTGTTCCAGCTAGGCCAGGCGTTCTGCCCGACGCCAACCAGGTAGGTGTCGATGATGTCCGGGCGAATGCTTTGGGCCTTCATGTCATCGGTCGATTGCCCTGCACCCAGCCCAACCTGCAGGCGCGGCACCCGGCCCATCTTGTTGAGGATGGCGGTTGCGGGGGCGCTGTCGGTGCTCTGCGTGTGCTTGATGCCGTCCTGGCTGGTCTGCGTACCGACGGGCGCACTGGCGGCCGCTTGCGTGCCCGCGCTGCTGCCGGACGTCCCGTCACCTTCGCCACCGCAGCCGAATAGAGCAAGCGAAATCAGCGCAACTGCCGCATACCGCTGAGAAAACCGGCCGACCTTGCCGCGCGAATCTGCTGCAGCGGGCACTTCCCGCACATTGCTTGCACCACGTTCTGTTTTCATTATCCCGACCTCGTCAAATCTATTTAATGTTCAACACGGCGGTGCACATCTACGCCTTCCAAATTTTTACCAAAGACGGGAATAGACTGGTCTACAACGTATTGCACAACCGGTCATCTTCTCGATAAAAACCCTGATGGCGAATGCCAACCGCCAAGGCGAGACTACCATCGCTTTTCGAGCCCGAATGACGGGTGAGGTTAATTGAAGTTTTTTTGAATGAACCAAATCGATTTGTAAGTATTGATTTGTATTTCTTTCAAAAACTCTATTCACCGAAGTTGCAGCGGCAATGTTTGAGAAGGCAGGCGAGCGTTTCTCGCATGATTGACGTGGCGCTGAAGGCCAGAGCGGCGGGGCCATGCCCCATCAAAAAGAAAGCCCCAGGCAGCTTGTAACCGCCCGGGGCTTCTTGACCGCGCTTCACGGAGGCACGTGAATCATGGCTATCGGCAAGTTTATCGGATCAACGCCCTCCAACGAACGTTGATGAGATTAATTGAACAATGCGCGCATCACTGCCATAAAGTATTCATCTTTCAGTGCGCCAAGCGATTTAATAATGCGATCGCGATATTGAATGACCGTTGATCGAACAAGAAGAGCGCGTACCGAGGCCGGTCAATACGGAAGACGCCTGCGGCATTCGATGTGTTTTTCTCCAGTCAGGTGGACGATGTCTCGGATGCACGTGGCTTGGCGGCGGAGGTTGTCGCTGCGGTCGCTTCGGGCAGCACCGCCGCCTGCTGGTGGCTTGAGCCGGAGCCGGTGCTGACTGGCTGCTGCACACGCGGCCCGACAGATCGCGGCTTGGCCTTGCGCTGCCCAAACAGCTTGCTGGACAGACTGCCGGACTTTTTGGGAGCAGAAGCAATGCCGGCCTTCGCATCCATTTGCTGTTTCAGTCGCTCCAGATGCGCGCGGGTGTCGTCGGGTCGCGAGCGCGGCGGAGACATGGCCAGCATGTCGGCAAGCGACGGAGATCGCTGCTCGCGCGGCGGGACGGAAACCGGTTCGCGGTCAGCCTCTTCGTGCGCCGGCTCGATTTCGGATCGCGCACCTTGCACGCTCTGATACAGCGGCGTGCCCGATGACCCCTGGCGCTGCATCGGGCGAGGCGATGGAGGCACGCCGGTTGGGACATGAGTCGCCGCCGGGGGCTCTGGTGTGCTCTGATCTTCCTTCAACTGCGCTTCATACTCCTTGAGCAGCTTGGCGTCGATCGTATCGAACACGATCTGCCGCTCGACCTTGAGCCCGGTGTTCTGCGTCAAGCGCAGCCCCGCGTTGACGTTGAATCCGTCAGCCTCACTGTATTTTTCATAAGCGCGCAAGCCAATCGGCATCCAGGAGTTGGGGGCGTTGATCGTCTTGGTGTATGACGCGGCGAGCTGCTCGTGCAGCTTTGTCTCGCTTTGCGGCGTCACCAGCGAAAGCTGCTGCAGATGGTTGAGCGTTTTCGCGGCGTCCGCGGTGAGTGCCCGGCGCACAAAGAAGGCGTTGTATGGGGTGTCCAGCAGACGCGCGGTATCGAGATTGTCGTTGACGGCCTTGAGGCCCTTCGCTAGGCCGCCATCCGGATCGTTCCGGTGCGGATAGGCAAAGAACTTGACCCACTCCTGCTTGGTGGCTTCGACATACCGGGCGTAGTCGTGGAAGCTGTCGAATTCGAAATCGGCTACAGACTTTGTCGGCAGCACATTGTCCCGATCGATCGCCAGGCGCAGCTTCACGTTCGTGCCGCGCTCTTTGACCACCGCGCCACCACCGAACAGATCGGCCGAGGTGTTGCCGATCGTGCCCGTCACTGCTGACGTAGTGAGCCCAAGATTGATCTTGTGCCGGCTCAGTTTTTGCTCGCGCAGGTTAGCAATCCGGTATGTGCCGGTGGCGTCGAGCTGCTTGAATGTCGACAGCCATTGCTTCTCGAACGAGTAGCCGAGGCTTGTGCCGAGGGCGCCTGTCTCCTGCCTGCTCGCGCGGTGTTGGCTGGGGTTCAGCAACTTGCTGACGGATACGCCGATCCCCACCGACATCTCGCTGCGATGCGCGCGCGTCTTCTGGTTGATCCAACTGATCGAAAGATCCTTCTCGGCGTAGAACTCGCTGGCAAAGGCGTGGAAAAGCGCGTCGGCGTCGGGCATGCCCTCTGGCGAGCGGCGCCGCGCATCCGCGGCCGAGAACATGAAGTCGGTAACGCGCGAGAACAGCGCGCGGACCTCCGCATCTTTAGCCGCCGTCCGGCGCGGGATGCGGACCATGATGCCGGTGGCATCCGTGCGCTCGTGCTCGTACGGATTCACATCAACGTTGGCGCCGGTGCGGCAGCATTTAAACAGCTTGGCGCCAAAGAAGCACCCCGCGCCGATGCGCCCACGGTGGCGCTTTTCCGTGCCGATAAACAGCTCGGCGGCGTGGACGGGGTACGACATGGAGACCGCCGCTTCACGCCCCTTCTCATAGCGCAGATCGACACGGGCATTGCCGGCAACCGGAACGCCAAGCAACCGCTTCTTCGCGTTGACAAGCGCCTTGGTAATGCCCTTGGTACTGAACCCTCCGGTGGTGCCGCGGCTGAACCGGACGGTGTTGCCACCGGGAATCGTCTTCAGGTAGTCCACCAGCATGGCACGCACGCTGTGCTGTGATCTGTCAGGCGGGGAAAGCGGCGGCGCCGTGGCAATTTTTCGAGCGGCTTCCATTGCCTTCTGGAATGGCTCGGCCCGCTCGACGTTCAGGAAGTTCGCCAGCGCATGCAGGTCTTCAAAGCCAAGGCGGACATTGCCAAGATGCTGCCGGACGTTTGCAATCGCCTGTTCCAGGGCCTCCGGAGAGCCCGACGTCACCTTGTGTGCGGCGTCTTCAGTGAACTTGCGAATACGCTGCTCGACATCTTGCGGCAACGCTGCGGGCGAGAATTCGCGGCCGAGCACCAGTTGATGCCCCTGGCGTGCGGCCTGGTGTTCGGGCATCCAGTCATCAAGCGCGACCCGCAGGGCGATCCACTGGCAATGGGTGTCACTCAACGCATTCGGGCGATGGCCCCCCCCTTCTCCGGCGCCAGTCTCAGCGGGCGGGGTGCTACCGCAAAGGCGTTCCATCTCGACAGCGACGGCCTGCACCACCTCGTTGACCGCCGGTTTCGCGAGCTCGGCCATCAACGCTTTCTGCTCGTTCGCCAAGACAGCGCGATCGCCCTGCGCCATGCCATTGCGCGCGGCGGAGAGCGGCGATTTGTGGTTGCTTGGTAATGTCGCGTGCCGGTCGTCGTCCATGCGGTCGACCCATGCAAGCGACTTGAACAGGCGAGCCTTGAACTGGCTCAATTCGGAACCCGGTGCATCGTCGGTGAAGCCGTTGCGCCATGCGACCAGATCACTCTTGTCGGCGGCGCTCAAGGTTGCCGGACCTACACCGTGGATGAGCTTGGCGCTTGCGTCGCTGACGCGCTGGGCGAAGTTCGCGGCGCTCGACGCGGCCTCATGCGGAGCGAGCCGCGCAGCAATCAGCGCCTCCGGGGTCGGCTTGGCCTTCAGCGCATCGGCAATCACAGCGCCGGCCTGCAGATGGATTCGCAGGTTGCCTTGATCAGTGGCGCCAAGATTGCGGTTGCCCGTGGCGGCGAGCATGGCCTCGAAATTGCCGGTGGTTGCGGCATGCTGTAAAGCGCCCCACGCAACGGCCCGCCCCGATTCGGCATGCTTGAGCTGCTGGTCGTGTGCGTGCAGGTGGGCCGGCGTCGAAACAACCGAGATCATCGCCTCCTGCGCCTCGCGTATTTTCTCGACGGTGTGGGCGGAGACTTCAACCGCACCCTTTTGCCCGTGCGCAGGCGGTTGCGAGCCGATTTCATCGGCCACCGCTTCGAGCGTGGCCAGGCATGCGGCAGCCGCCTCGGCGTTGCGCGCATCGAACTGCGCGTGGCTGTCGCGCACACCCGGCCAATCGGCGAGGGCCTGCGGCGCATGTCGTGCCGCCCCGCGCATGGCGATGGGGAAATCGCGCACCGTCTGGATGAAAGCCTGCAGCGCCTTGACGTCGATCGCGTGTGACGGCACCGAAGACTCACCACCCGAACCTGCGGCCGTGGTGCACCGGTTTGCCATCAAGGCCTCGCGCGTCTGCTCCAGCGCGCCACGCAGGGCAAGGATATGAGTGTCGCGCGATGTCTCGGAATGCGTTTTCGCGTTACCGATTTCAGCGCCCAGGTCCGCATGCTTCAGGTAAGAAAAGACGTCGCCATTGAGCGTTGTGGCGTTACCCGGGTCGAGGCGTTCCTTGGCCGATACGAGCGCCAGCGATACCGCCATGGCGACGGCGGGCGAGTGTGCCGCAGCCATCTCCTGCACCCCCGCAACGAATGCCGCCGGTTCGCTGCTGACCTTCGCAGCCAGCGCTTGCCCTTGCGCAGACTCCCAGTAGGCAATGACATCATCGACGTGTTCCAGCGCCTGAGCCGGTTTCGGCTGGCCACCGTGGAGACTGGCGCTGGCATTGGTGATCGCCGAAATCTGGGTGCGCAGCCCTGACATGGCTTGATTGAGCGCCTGCTCCGTTCGACGTGCCGAACCCGAAGGACTACCGGGCTGCGGCGCGTCCTCGCGCGCGGCGGCCATCCGCTCCGCAGATTGCTTGACGTGCGCGAAATCACGCAACGTGGTCGGTCTGCCAGCCCGCGAGTGGGCGCTGAACGGCGTGTTCCAGTCGAGTCGGCTCGCGCCGTCCTTCGTTACGCAACTGAATGTGCTCTTGACTTGCGCACGCAATGCCTTACCTACCCGCTTCATTACGCCGACGTCAGCCTGCGGTGTGCCCGGCAGCGCGGGCGGGGCAGGCGGGGCCTTCTTCAAACCGGCAAGTTCGCCACGCTGGCGAGACGCCTGTCTGGCAGGTGTGGATGGCGTAGCCGTCTCGCCCGTCACCGCCTGTGACGACGAAGATGTTGAGGCAGGGGCGCGGGACGAGATGCGGGGCAGTTTGAGTGGCATGGGTCAGCAGAGCGCATTGAACCAGGTTGGAACGCGTTCAAGTCTGCTTGCACCAAGGTGAGGCCGGCGTACACCGTCCGAATATGCGGCATCGAAAGCGAAGTTTGGTGGGCTTACCGGCTGCCTCCAGGCTCGGTGAGCAGGTGCGTAGAACACACAAAAAAGCCGGTCCAAAATGACCGGCTATCGGGATCAGCGGCGGCAGAGCAAACTCCACGACGTCTATGTGGGGCTAACTGCAGACAAAAGAACCTGTACCAGAATCGCTGCTAAGCAATTGATCTTGTTGAGTCACGCAGAAAGTGGCAAGAGAAAAGTCTGTACCAACAAGACGCTTGAACAGACAAATGACGCACACAAAGTCTGGCCACCCGCATGGCGCCTAGTTTGCCAGGCATTCAGGTTCGTCAAAGAGGCTATCGAGCTCCGGCAACGCCCGAATCGGACGTGCGAAGAGATAGCGCGGCAAAAAGCTCAGGATCAAACCAGTTCGAGGACATCACCTGCACGATGCGACCGCAGTGCGACGCTGAACTGCGCTTGCAAGGACGGGCGATGCAGAAACCGTACTGGATCTTTGGCCATCTCCAACACTAGGCCCGCCCTCGGGGATCTTCGCTTGCTAGCGAAAGCACGAGGTCGATTTCGAACGCTATGCGGACAAACGCATAGACGTTGCGATGCATAAAAAGAGAGCGCCGATTTGCATCGACGCTCTAATCCAAAGCGCTCTCAGAGATAAAAGCGCCTAGAGACACAGCGGAATCTTCGCGATGGTCATCTGCCTACTCAACACGTACCCAATGCTGGTTGCGGGAAAAAAAAGATCTAGCCGCGCACTTCGAAAACGCTCCCCCGATCGAGAGGTTTGAGCCGAACACCGTAAACCTCGCCATTGATATGATATTTATCATATTTTGATCCAAAAAAAATGTACTCCCGTCCGTGCCGGCGCGCCTTGTTAGACATCGCCGGCAGAAGTGACTTGCTTCAATGCAGCCGCAAGTAGCGCGTCGGAGAGCTTTGGGTCGTCGACAGCACGTGCAAGCGTCAACGTGCCGACCATCAGCGCCACGGTGACCAGTGCATGTTCGTGCGCACTCGGTTGCCCCCAATCTGGCAACTGCCGGGCAACAAGATCGATCATCTCCTTGATGCGACGCGTTGCGGCACGCCGGACCTCTGGCGCCTGACGCGGCATTTCGGAGGCGAGCGCGGCGGTTCCACAGCCGGTTTCCACACCCTCAACATGCTCTTTCGAGAGATAAGCTTGCGCCATCGCCCGCAGCACTTCCTGAGGTGGCGTGGTGGCAGCGATGTGCTCCATGAGCGCCACGCCCTCTGCTCCCGCCTGGTCGGCTGCCTCTGCCAGCATCGCTTCACGGGATTCGAAGTGCGCGTAGAAACCTCCGTGCGTCAGCCCAGCATCCTTCATGATGTCGGCCACGCTAGTGCCGTTGTAGCCACTTCGTCTAATCGCGCGCGCGGCGGCTCCGACAATGCGCTGGTGGGTGACTTCTTTGGCAGTTGGGGTAGTTCTTTTCATATGATAAGCAGCATATTCGAATGCTGTGTCCAGTGCAAGCAGGCGTCTCGCTCGGCGCGGGCGACGTGGCCGCACGGAGATCGGCAAGCGAAGCCGAGCGCCCCACGCTTTGCTGCAAAGACGTGCATGTAGATGCGACCCGGGCAACGTTGACCACGCAATCGGCGCTTGGGCCCGTGACCAGCACAACGAAGCTCAAGATCAATCCCCTGATCTCTCTGCTGTCCGTCGGTTATGAGTTCTGACTGCTGCCTGGTATCGGGCCGGCGCGATGCCGGCCCAGCGCATTTCACCTCACTACCTGCCGGCTGAGGCACCAGCCGGCGGCAACAGGCATGCCCAGCACACTGCACCACAAACTCACCTTGACAGTCGATTATCCGAAACATATGATGATCATCATATTTACGGTGCCAATCAATGAAGCCCACGTTCAACAGCCGCAAGAAAGACACGCACGAGCGCATCGTGGCTGCGGCTGCACACGCCATCCGCAGCCACGGCTACGCTGGGGTGAGCGTGGCAGAAGTGATGAAGAAGGCGGGATATACGCATGGCGGCTTCTACGCGCATTTCAAATCGCGCGATGCGCTGCTTGTGGAGGCGCTTGACTGCGCTAGCCAAGACATTGCTGCCGAAGCCGCGCGTGTGGCTCGCCTGCGCGCTGGCACGGGCGCTAGCGAATTTCGCTGTCTTGTCGAAGCTTATCTGGCTGATCAATACCTTGGCACGTTGGAGAACGGCTGCCCGATCGCAGCGCTTGCCGCCGAAATGCCACGGCAGTCGCAAGCTGTGCGTGGAGCGTCTATGGCCAGGGTGCACCAACTCATCGCTGCAGTACGTTCAACACTTCCCGAATCGTACCGCGCGATGGCGAGCGTGATTACAGGCTCGCTGGTCGGCACGTTGCAACTTGCCCGTGCCCTGGGCGACACCCCGCAGGGGCGGGAAGTGCTCTCGGCGACCCGTGAATCGCTCCTCCGACTCTACGACACATCTGTACCTGCTCACTGAAATACTCGACCGTTTTCAGGGCAACATTTTTGCTCGCCCACGAATATGATAGTCATCATATTTGTGATCAATCCGGCTTACCAAAGGAGCCTCTCGTGAAAATTGAAAACGCTGTTGTTCTGATCACCGGCGCCAACCGCGGCATTGGTCTCGCCTTCGCGCGCGCGTTGTTGGCCCGCGGCGCCCGCAAGGTGTACGCCGGCGCGCGCGACCCATCGACGATCACACAAGCGGACGTGGAGCCGCTGCAACTGGATGTCACCAAGCCTGCAGAAGTTGCGGCGGCCGCTGCGTATGCCCGCGACGTGACGCTGGTGATCAACAACGCTGGCATTGCGCAACCGGGAGGCTTTCTCGCGCACGACAGTGAGGAAGTCTCTCGCCGACTGTTCGAGACCAACGTCTTCGGCATGCTGCGGATGAGCAAGGCCTTCGCACCAGTGCTCCAGGTCAATGGTGGAGGTGCACTTCTCAATGTGTTGTCTGTGGCTTCGTGGGTGAATAGGGGCGAGCTGGCCGCCTATTCGGCCAGCAAGTCGGCAGCATGGTCACTCACCAATGCGCTGCGTCATGAGTTGGCAGCGCAGAAAACGCAGGTCCTGGGCTTGCATATGGCCTACGTCGATACCGACCTCACACGCGGCATCGACAGCCCGAAGAGCAGCCCTGAGGACATCGTCCGGCATGCACTTGACGGCCTCGAAGCCGGCCTTGACGAAGTTCTGGCTGATGCGCTGACACAGCAGGTGAGGCAAAGCCTGGGGGCACCACGTCCCCTCTACCTTCCCCAAGCCTCCTAAGCCCCTGCCCCTCAATCGAAACAAAGGCTCATCATGCTTTTTGAACCGCTCACCGCTCCGTTCCTGAACCTGGGTAACCGGACCGTCATGGCACCGATGACGCGCAATCGGGCCGTCGAAGCCAATACACCCAATGCGCTGATGGCGGAGTACTACGCTCAGCGCGCGTCGGCCGGCCTGATCGTTACGGAAGGTACATCGCCATCGCCCAACGGTCTGGGCTACGCGCGCATTCCGGGACTCTTCAACGAGGCGCAGGTGCGCGGATGGCAGTTGGTCACGGACGCTGTGCATGCACGGGGCGGCAAGATCTTCGTGCAGCTCATGCACACCGGGCGCGTAGGCCATGTCGCCAACCTGCCGGTAGGCGCCGAAGTCCTCGGCCCGATGGGCAGTGCCTGCCCTGGTGAAATACACACCGATGCACAGGGTATGCAGCCGCATAGCACTCCGCGGGCAATGTCCCTCATCGATCTGAGCGCGGTGATCGACGAATACGTGCATTCGGCGCGGCTTGCCGTTGAAGCAGGTTTCGATGGCGTGGAACTGCACGCTGCAAATGGTTACCTGATCGAGCAGTTCCTGAACGGCAACGTGAACCAGCGCACCGATGCATACGGCGGCAGCGCTGGTGGCCGCAACCGCCTCGCACTTGAGATTGCACGCGCTACGGCAGACGCCATTGGCGCAGACCGCATCGGGATTCGACTATCCCCGTATGGTGTCTTCAACAGCACAGGTCCTTTCCCTGACGTAGACGCGCAGTATCTGGCGCTGGTTCGTGAGCTGTCGACACTCGGTCTGCTCTACGTACATCTGCTGGATCACTCCGCAATGGGCGCACCTGCGGTGCCTGCAGCATTCAAATCTCAACTGCGTAAGGCATTTGACGGCTTGTTCATTCTCGCAGGCGGATTCGATCGGGCCAGCGCCGAGAAGGCGCTCTCAGACAAGCACGCCGACCTCATTGCCTTTGGCCGACCATTCCTGGCCAATCCGGACCTGGTAGCCCGCCTGCAGGCTGCTGGGCCGCTGAATCCCGTCGACACGTCCAGCCTCTACACGCCCGGCGCTGAAGGCTATATCGACTACCCCACACTCGCTGGCTGATTGACCGGCAACGACCATGACCATAGCCAAGCAAACGCTCGCGCAGCATCACCCCGGAAACATGATGAAGGCATTTATCGTCGATCGATATGGGAGCAAGACCGGCCTGCGATTCGGCGAGGTACCGATTCCAGAACCGCGCGAAGACGAAGTTCTGGTCCAAGTTCATGCTGCGGGCGTGAACCTGCTCGACTCCAAGGTCGCAAGCGGAGAGTTCAAGCTCATCCTGCCCTACCGCCTACCGTTCGTCATGGGTCACGACGTCGCAGGCGTGGTGGTCAAAGTCGGGGCTCAAGTACGGCAGTTCAAAGTTGGCGACGAGGTCTACTCCCGGCCGGAGGATTTTCGAATTGGCGCCTTCGCCGAGTACATCGCGATTCGAGAAAGTTCGCTGGCGCTCAAGCCCAAGACACTCACCATGGAAGAAGCCGCTTCCGTTCCGCTGGTGGGGCTAACTGCATGGCAGGCGCTGGTCGAGAAAGCAAAGCTGAAGAAAGGGCAAAGGGTCTTCATTCAAGCGGGCTCGGGAGGCGTCGGAACATTCGCTATCCAGTTGGCCAAGCATCTTGGTGCAACGGTGGCGACAACAACAAGCACGGCCAATGTTGGGTTGGTGAAGAGCCTTCATGCAGATGTCGTCATCGACTACAAAAAGCAGGACTTCGAGAACATCTTGCGCGACTACGACGTGGTCCTGAACAGTCAAGACGGCAAGACACTCAGCAAATCCCTCCGCGTGCTCAAGGGCGGCGGAAAACTCATCTCCATCTCCGGGCCACCTGACCCGGAATTCGCCAAAGAAATTGGGGCGCCCTGGTTCGTCAAGTTGTTCGCGCGAATGCTCAGCGCCGGTATCAGACGAAAAGCGAAACGCCGCGGAATCAACTTTTCGTTCCTGTTCATGAAGGCAGCAGGAGACCAGTTGCGCGAGATCACGCGTCTGATTGATGCGGGGAATATCCACCCCGTGGTGGATCGAGTCTTTCCATTCGAGTCGACCAACGAGGCCATGGCCTACGTCGAAACCGGGAGAGCGAAGGGAAAGGTCGTCGTGAAGATCAAATAGCCGCCACTGCCCCGTTTCGAATGCCCGGATCCTGGAGATCAATGCAATGCGTCATCTACTGAAAACAAGCCTGCTCGGACTCGCTCTGGCAGCAACACTCATTTCATCCACGGCGAGAGCCGCTGATTCCCCGTCGGCCGGGGCGCAGATGACCCCGCCGCTGGCAATGCAGGCACAAGAGGTCAGTTGGAAGACGGTGCCAACGCAAACCATCACTGCAGGCGGAGTGGATTTTGCATACCGGGAGCTCGGCAGGCAGCACGGTGGCACGCCGGTGGTGTTTCTTGCCCACTTGGCGGCTGTGCTCGACAACTGGGATCCTCGCGTCGTAGACGGCTTTGCGGCTGCGCATCACGTTGTCACTTTCGACAATCGCGGGGTGGGGGCTTCCAGTGGCACGCCGTCGAAGTCGATTGAGGAAATGGCTGACGACGCCATCGCTTTCATCAAGGCGATGGGGTTCAAGCAAGTGGATCTCTTCGGCTTCTCGATGGGCGGGATGATCGCCCAGGAAATCGCGCTGAAGGAGCCCCAGCTCGTTCGTAAAATGATTCTCGCGGGCACAGGGCCCGCTGGCGGCGAAGGCATCAGCACGGTTTCCGGCGTGACGTTCTACGACATGGCGCGAGGCTTCTTCACCGGCCAGGATCCGAAGCAGTACCTCTTCTTCACCCGCACACCAAACGGCATCGAGGCAGGAACGGCATTCCTGGAGCGGCTGAAGGAGCGCTCGGAGAACCGCGATAAGGAGATCAGCGTCACTGCGTTCCTGGCTCAGTTGGAGGCACTGCGCGTCTGGGGGCTGAAAGAGCCAGCGGATCTGTCAGTCGTGAAGATTCCCGTGTTCGTTGTCAACGGCGAAAGTGACCGGATGGTACCGAGCAAGAACTCGCAAGACCTTGCACGGCGCCTACCGAACAGCAGCCTCCTCATCTATCCCGATTCCGGCCATGGCGCGGTGTTCCAGTATTACGCCGACTTTGTGCCCAAGGCACTCGAGTTTCTTGACAGCCACTGAAACCAACTCGCATTCCGGCTCGCAATCGCAGTGGTCGACCATGCCGAACACGCGGTCTTCCGATTCAACGCGGAGATACCAATATGACTGACACCCACCTCACCGCTCCTACGCGCTTCGTTGAGGTCGAAGGCGCTCGCTTCGCCTACCGCCGTTGGGGTAACCCGACGAGTGGCCAGCCGCCGCTATTCTTTCTCCAGCACTTCCGGGGCGGCATGGATCACTGGGACCCGCTCATGACCGATGGTCTGGCAGCAGGGCGCGAAGTCATCCTCTACAACGGTCGTGGCATCGCATCGTCTTCGGGCACGCCACGCACGCGAATTGAGCATATGGCCGACGATGCCGCCGCGGTCATACGCGCACTCGGCCTCGGTAAGGTCGATGTTCTGGGCTTTTCACTCGGTGGTTTTCAGGCTCAGGACCTGACGCGTCGGCATCCCGATCTGGTGCGCAAGCTCATGCTGCTCGGCACTGGGCCCCGCGGAGGAAATCCGGATTCAGATCCCCGTGTGCTGGAGGTTGCGCCGCGACCGGTACCCACGGTGGAAGACTTCCTGTTCTTGTTCTTCGGCCGGTCAGAAACGGCACAACAGGCCGGGCGCGATTTCTGGGAGCGCCGTCACCAGCGTGTGGACCAAGACCCACCCAGTTCCCCGGCAGTCACGCAGGCCCAAGTCGAGGCAAATATGTACTTCCTGCCAAAACTCGATCTCAACGCGCCCTTTGCTCACTTGCATGAGATCAAGCAGCCGACGTTCATCCTAAACGGCGCGAATGACGTGATGATCCCGACAATCAACTCGTGGCACATGGCTCAGAACATTCCGAACGCACAGTTGTTTATTTATCCGGACGCTGGTCATGCAGCCCAGTTCCAGTACCCCCACAGATTTCTGAAGCATGCCATCCAGTTCTTGGACGAATAATGCACGAAACGCGACATGGAACCCGCTTGACCATGCTTGGTTTCGCAAAAATAAGCAAACCATATCACCATGATTAAATTTAAATTCCTTCTGTGGGCACTATCGAGGCTGCTAAAGAGGGCCGTGAATAAAGACCCCGCGTGTGCCGACTACGTCAGCGCGAAAGATCTAACATTTCAGATCAGAACACTGGATGGGATCGGGCGTTATTTCATCATTAGGAATGGAAAAATCAATTCCAATTCAGGCTTAACCAACAGCCCGAAGTTCACGATGACATTCAGAGACGCCGCCAAAGGCTTTGCAATTCTCTCCGCAAAGGATTCGAAAGATGCATTTCTGACGGCGCTACACCGGCAAGATCTCGATATCAGTGGAGATTTTCTCGAGGTGATGTGGTTTCAGGGACTCACTGAATACCTGAAGCCCGCAAAACAGCCATAACGGCAATTAAAGCCCGGCCACACAGAGATGGCGCAAGCTATATCTTTTGCAAAGACTGATGAGAGGAGAGAACCTTGTCTAAGCTGGTAGAAAAAGATTGCGATGCAACGTATTCTGACGAGCAAGCGGACCTGTTCAAAAGCTGGGTCAAGCATTTCGGAGCGGTTGACGCAAAGGAACTCGACCTTGGGGTGCTAACCGCAATCCACGAGCTGGTCGTGAACCACTTGCCTCCGAGCACCCCTCCGGGCCAAGAGCTATCGTCCGCGTCTGTGGACTAGATCGAATCTTCCAACGCGAACTTCGCGAGAGTTCGTCGCACATAGTCACGAGGTGAGCAACGTTATGAACCGCGCAATGGCCGATCACATCAAAATCCTCGCTTTTGACGTGTTTGGGACAGTCGTTGACTGGCACCAAGGCGTTATGCGCGAAGTCCGCTCGATGAACCTCGGCGTGGACCCGGACAAGTTTGCGCTAGCCTGGCGCGCCGGATACATGCCGGCTATGCAGAAGGTAATGTCTGGCCAGCTCGACTGGACGTCGATCGACGATCTTCACAGAATGATTCTCGATGACCTTCTGGATACGTTTCATGTGACGCATCTGAACGAAGGTCAGAAGCGCTATTTGAACAAGGCTTGGCATCGTTTGGATGCGTGGCCGGATGCGGTGGCAGGTCTGACGAGACTGAAGTCGCGGTACACCATATGCACGTTATCGAACGGCAATATTGGATTGCTTGCCAATATGGCTAAACGCGCTGCACTGCCTTGGGATTGCATCCTATCGGCGGAAGTTTTTCGCAAGTACAAGCCCGATCCAGCGACATACCTAGGTGTCGCTCAAGTCTTCGATGTGACTCCAGACGAAGTCATGCTCGTGGCAGCCCACCAAGATGACCTGGCTCATGCCAGAGCGGCAGGGCTAAGGACCGCCTATATCGAAAGGCCGATGGAATATGGACCATCTCGGCAAAAGGATGTCTCCGCGCACCCGGATAACACCTTTCATGCCAAGGATCTGATCGAGCTGGCAAGCCTTCTCAACTGTTGAGCGGCGCCCTCAGCTGGCTCACAGATAAGATCGGCTCACGGCCGAGTGCGGACTTTTTTGTGTGCCGTCAGTGGTGCCAAAAACGACTAATCCGGCACCACCGCCGTCACCTCAATCTCTACCTTGGCCCGATCCTCCACCAGCGCCACCACCTCCACCGCCGTCATCGCAATGCTGAAGCTGCCGATCAGTTCTCGGAACGCCTTGCCGATCTCGGGGTAGGCCGCCACGTACGCCTTCTTGTCGGTCACGTACCACGTCATGCGCACGATGTGCTCGGGCTTGGCATCACCGGCGGCAAGTACCTCGACGATGTTCTGCAATGCCTGGCGGACCTGCCCGGCCAGGTCGTCCGTATGGAACACGCCCTGCGCGTCCCAGCCGATCATGCCGGCCACGAACACCATGCGCCCGCGCGCGGACACACCATTGGCATAGCCCTTGGGGCGCGGCCAGTTAGGGGGGAGGAGTACTTCCATGATGCGATTCCTTCTAGTTCGATTGCGACTGTTGAACGCTCGCCTCGATCGCCTGCCGCACATCGGACGGCATCGGCATCGCGCGATGCGTATTGAGATCGGTAAATACCAGCACCTGCTGTGAGCGCACGCGCTGTTCGTCACCCGCCCAGCAATCCAGGCCTAACGTGAGCGACGCATTGCCCAGCCGCTCCAGCTTCAACTTGAACTGCACGTCGTCGCCCATGCGGCTGATGGCGCTGAACTCGCAATGCAGCTTGACGATGGGCAGGCCGATGCGGCGCGGGCCCAGCATCTGCGCATACGAGATGCCCAGTCCGTCGGTAAACCAGTCTTCGACCAGCCCGTTGAACAGCACGAGGTACTGCGGAAAATAGACGATGCCGGCTGGGTCGCAATGCGCAAAGCGGATACGCGCGGCACGTTCGAAGTGGTAGCCGCTCATGATTTGTCGTGCTCGCGCAGGCGATAGCGCAGCAGCTTGCCGACTTCACTGCGCGGCAGGCTCGTACGAAACTCGATGGCGCGCGGGTACTTGTACGGCGCCACGGTCTGCTTCACGAAATCCTGCAGCGTCTTGACCATCTCCGGCCCCGCCGTGTGGCCTGGGTGCAATACAACGAAGGCCTTGACGATCTGCCCGCGCTCGTCATCGGGCTCGCCGATCACGCCGCACTCGGCCACAGCCGGATGCTGCATCAGCGCATCTTCCACCTCGGGCGCGGCAATGTTGTAGCCCGACGAGATGATCATGTCGTCGGTGCGCGAGTGGTAGTGGAAGTAGCCTTCCTCGTCCATCACGTAGGCATCCCCCGTGAGGTTCCAGCCGTTGCGCACGTAGGCGCGCTGGCGGTCATCGGCCAGGTAGCGGCAACCGGTCGGGCCCTGGACTGCCAGGCGGCCCACCGTGCCCGGCGGCACAGGGTTGCCGGCGTCGTCCACAACCTGCGCGACATAGCCGAGGACGGCCTTGCCGGTAGCGCCGGGGCGCACGTCGGCGTCAGCGGCGGAGATGAAGATATGCAGCATCTCGGTCGCGCCAATGCCGTCGATCAGCTCGATGCCGGTGGCGTTCTTCCACAGCGTGCGTGTGGCAACCGGCAGCGCCTCGCCCGCTGATACACAGCGGCGCAGCGGCGTGGCACGCAGCTCGTCTCCGCGCGCCGCGATGTTGCGGTACGTGGTCGGGGCCGTGAACAGCACCGTCGCGCCAAACGCGCGGATGCCATCGACCAGATCGTTCGGCGATGCCTTCTCCAGCAGCACCGTCGATGCACCCACGCTCATCGGAAACAGCAGCAGGCCGCCGAGCCCGAACGTAAACGCCATCGGCGGGCTGCCGATGAAGATGTCGTCCGCGCGCGGCTGCAGCACATGCGGCGGCCAGCACGCGCAAATGGCGAGGATGTCGCGATGAAAATGCATCGTCGCTTTCGGCACGCCCGTCGTGCCCGACGTGAAGGCGAGCAGGCATGTGTCATCTGCAGCCGTGTCGACGTTGGTGAAGGTGGCTGGCTGGCGCGCCATGGCGGCCTCCAGCCCTTCCGGCGTGTCATCGTGAAAACACAGCGTCTGCACGGGCTTGGCGGCTTGCGCTACGGCATCGCGTAGCTCGTCGACGAGCCGCGCATCGCACAGTGCGAAGCCGATCTCAGCCTTGCCCAGAATCTGCCCCAGCTCTTTGGCGCGCAGCAGCGGCATGGTCGTCACCGCAATCGCGCCCACCTTCATCACGGCAAACCAGCAGGCGGCCAGCATCGGGCTATTGGGCGAGCGCAGCAGCACGCGGTTGCCCGGCACCACGCCCATCTCGTTGACCAGCACGTTGGCGATGCGGTTGGCGTGCGCCTGCAGGTCGGCATACGTCCAGCGGATGCCGGGCGCCTGGATGCAGAGGCGGCCGCCCTCGCCTGCAGCAACACGGCGGTCGAGCAGTTCGGTTGCACAGTTAAGCTGCGGCGGAAACTGCAGCGCCGGCAGGTCGAAGCGGTACACCGGTTGCAGCTCCGCCGGCGGCAGCCGGTCGCGGGCGAAGGTGTCGATATGGGCGCTGGGCATGGAGAACTCTCCGTCTCTGTCGTGGACGTGGGCGTGTTCAGGGCTTGGGGGGCGCCGCCGCGCGCAGCAATTCGCGCGCGATGATGAGTTGCTGCACCTCGGTCGCCCCTTCATAGATGCGCAGCGAGCGGATCTCGCGATACAGGCGCTCCACCGGCTGCTCGCTCACCACACCCAGGCCACCCCACATCTGCACGGCGGCGTCGATCACCTGCTGCGCGTTCTCGGTGGCGGTCAACTTGGCCATGGCGGCCTCGCGCGTCACGTTGCGGCCCTGGTCGCGCTGCCATGCGGCGCGGTACGTCAGCAGCGCAGCGCTGTCGATGGCGGTCGCCATCTGCGCGAGCTTGGCCTGCGTCAGTTGGAAATCCGCCAGCACGCCGCTGAACATCTTGCGGGTGGTGGCGCGCGCGAGCGCTTCGTCCAACGCACGGCGCGCAAAGCCCAGCGCGGCCGCTGCCACCGACGTGCGGAACACATCCAGCGTGCGCATCGCCACCTTGAAGCCCTCGCCTGCCGCGCCCACGCGCTGGCTGGCCGGAATGCGGCAGTTGGTAAAACGCAGGCGCGCGAGCGGGTGCGGTGCAATCACGTTGATGCGCTCTGCAATCTCAAAGCCTGGCGTACCAGCCTCGACGATGAACGCACTGATGCCGCGCGAGCCCGGCGCCTCGCCGGTGCGGGCAAACACGACGTAGAAGTCGGCGATGCCGCCATTGGAAATCCACGTCTTCTCGCCGTCGAGCACGTAATCCGCGCCTTCTTCACGCGCGGCGCAAGCCATGGCCGCAACATCGGAGCCGGCATCAGGTTCGGACAGCGCAAACGCGGAGATGGCCTCACCACTCGCCACCTTCGTCAGATAGCGCTCGCGCTGCTCGGGCGTGCCGTGCAACGAGATGGCGCCCGAGCCCAGCCCCTGCATCGCAAAAGCAAAGTCGGCCAGGCCGGAATGGCGCGCCAGCGTCTCGCGGATCAGGCAAATGGCGCGCGTGTCGATAGTCTCACCCGCACCGCCGTGCGCCGTGCCGCCCACAGCGTGGCGCAGCCAGCCGGCTTGCCCGAGCGATTTGACCAGCGCGCGGCATTCGGCATCCACATCGGAGCCGTGGTCATGCGGGATGTGCTTCGTGGCCCAGGCGTCCAGCCCGGCTTCGAGCTGGCGGTGCTTGTCGTCAAAGAAGGGCCATAGCAAATAGTCCTTGTCGCTCATCTCAGTTGCCCTCGAATACCGGTTTTTGCTTGGCGACGAACGCGTGGTAGGCGCGCGAGAAGTCTTCGGTCAACATGCAGATGGCCTGTGCCTGGGCTTCGGCCTCGATCGCCTGCTCGATCGTCATCGTCCATTCCTGATGCAGCATCGTCTTGGTGATGCCGTTGGCAAAGGTCGGGCCGGCGGCCAGGTCGGCGGCCAAGGCTTGCGCTTGGCTCCGCACCTCGGCCGGTTCGCACAGACGGTTGAAGAAGCCCCAGCGCTCGCCCTCTTCGCCGCTCATCGAGCGGCCGGTATAGAGCAACTCGCTCGCGCGGCCCTGGCCGATGATGCGCGGCAGGATCGCGCAGGCGCCCATGTCGCAGCCGGCCAGGCCGACGCGGTTGAAGAGGAACGCCGTCTTGCTGCGCGCGGTGCCCAGGCGCAGGTCGGAAGACATCGCCAGGATGGCGCCTGCGCCGGCGCATACGCCGTCCACAGCGGCGACGATGGGCTGCGGGCACGCACGCATCGCCTTCACCAGCTCGCCCGTCATGCGCGTGAACATCAGCAGCTCGGGCGCCTTCAGTTGCACCAGCGGGCCGATGATCTCGTGCACGTCGCCGCCGGAGCAGAAGTTGTCGCCCGCGCCTGCCAGCACGATGGCCTTGACGTCATCCGCCCACTTGAGCTGATGGAACAGGTCGCGCAGCTCGGCATACGAATCGAACGTGAGCGGGTTCTTGCGTTCGGGCCGGTTGAGCGTGATGGTGGCAACGCCGCCTTCCACGCTCCACAGGAAATGCTTGGCTTGATAACCCGCCAGCGGGCGGCGGTTGCCGGCCAGCAGGGCCGGGTCAATGCGGTCGGTCATGGTTTGGTCGGGTTCGTTTGGGGTTGATCGTCGCGGGCGTCCAGCTCCGCCTCACGCTGTGCAAGGTGCACGCGCAGGTGGCCGAGCTGCGCATACAGCGCGTCTTTGTTGGCAACGCCAAGGCCATCGAACATCTCGATCAGCCAGCGTTCATGCTCGGCAGCCATTTCGGCAAAGTGGCGGCGGCCGGCGTCGGTCAGCAGCACGCGAAAGGACCGGCGATCATCCGGATCCGCCTCGCGTTTGACAAGCCCTTCCTTCTCCAACTGGTCGGTCAGGCCGGTGACGTTGCCGCCCGTCACCATCAGGTAGCGCGACAGCACGTTCATGCGCAGGCCGTCCGGATGCCGGTCGAGTTGCGCCAGATAGTCGAAGCGCGGCAGCGTGGTGTTGAAGCGCGTGCGCAGACGCTGGCGGATCTGCTGCTCGATCTGCGTGCTGCAGGCCAGCAGGCGCAGCCAGATCTTCACGTCCATGTGGTCGTCGACATGCGCGCGGGCCTCCAGGCCGATGCGTTCATCGCCCAGCGCTTGCGCCACGGCGTGGTAGCCGGAGGTACTGGATGGACGTACTGCGGCCAAAGCGGTCTTGCGCGGCTTGCTCACATCACCTCCCCGCCAGACACCGAGATCGCCTGCCCCGTGATGGAAGACGCGCCATCGGAGCACAGCCACGCCACGGCGTTCGCCACTTCGTCGGGCGTGATCAGCCGGCCTTGCGGGTTGCCCTTCACCAGCTCGGCCAGCGCTTGGTCTGCGCTGCGTCCGGTGCGGGCGACGATGCGGTCGATGCTCTCGCGCACGATGTCGGTTTCCGTATAGCCGGGGCACACTGCGTTGACGGTGACACCGCACGCCGCCAGCTCCAGCGCGAGCGAGCGCGTGAGCCCGATCACGCCATGCTTGGCAGCCACATACGCCGAGACATACGCATAACCGCGTTGCCCCGCCGTGCTGGCAATGTTGACGATGCGACCACGGCCCGACGCCTGCACATCTGCCAGCGCCGCCTGCGTGCACAGGAACGTGCCCGTCAGGTTGACGGCCAGCATGCGTTGCCATTGAGCAAGCGTGGTCTTCGCAAACGGTGCGCTCTCCGCCTGCCCCGCGTTGTTGACGAGGATGGAAATGGCACCAAGCCCTGCGCGCGCGGATTCGAATGCCGCTGACACACTCGCTTCATCGCTCACGTCGCACGTCACCACCTGTGCGCGGGCGCTGTCAGGCAACGTCCTGGCGGTGGCTTCCAGCACGTCGGGGTTACGGCCCATCAGCGTGAGTGTGGCGCCCTGCGCGGCCAGTTGTGTGGCAATCGCAGCGCCAATCCCGCGCCCTGCGCCGGTAACGACGGCGTGGTGTCCAGCGAGCATCGCAGGCATCGTCATCTCAGACCCCCTGCATGCGGTTGGCCTGCTCCAGCGGCGACAGCCCTGCCGCCTGCGCCGCCATTGCACGCTCGCGCTCCAGGTTGCGCTCCAACTGCAGCTTGCCCGCGCGGTACTGCTTGGGCCACGGCATGTCGAGATAGCCAATGCGGGCGGCTTCGTTCAGCGTCCAGGCCGGGTTGGCCAGGTGCGGACGCGCCACAGCGCACAGGTCGGCACGGCCGGCAGCGATGATGCTGTTGACGTGGTCCGCCTCGGAAATGGCGCCCACGGCAATGGTGGCGATGCCCGCCTCATTGCGCACGCGGTCGGCAAAGGGCGTCTGGAACATGCGGCCGTACACCGGCTGTTCTTTCTTGCTGACCTGGCCCGACGAGCAATCGATCATGTCCGCGCCTGCGGCCTTGAAGATGCGCGCGATCTCCACCGCATCGTCCGGCGTGATACCGCCTTCCACCCAGTCGTGCGCGGAAATGCGCACCGACATCGGCTTGTTGCTCGGCCACACCTCACGCACCGCGTGAAACACTTCCAGCGGAAAACGCAGCCGGTTTTCCAGCGAGCCGCCATATTCGTCGTTGCGCTGGTTCGTTAGCGGCGAGATGAACGACGACAGCAGATAGCCGTGCGCGCAGTGCAGCTCCAGCCAGTCGAACCCGGCGTCTGCCGCCAGCCGCGCCGAATGGATAAAGTCGTCACGCACGCGGTCCATGTCGTCACGCGTCATGGCGTGCGACCGCTGGCTCACGCCATCCAGATACTGCTGTGGCGATGCGGAGATCAGCGGCCAGTTCTGCCCGTTTTCCAGCGGAAGATCGATGCCCTCCCACGCCACGCGCGTCGAGCCCTTGGCACCCGCGTGGCCGATCTGGACACCCAGCTTCGCATCGCTGTTGGCATGCACGAACTGCACGATGCGCGCCCAGCCGTCGCGGTGTTCGGTGTTCCACAAACCCGGGCAGCCCGGGGTGATGCGCGCATCGGGCGATACGCAGGTCATTTCGGCCATCACCAGGCCCGCACCGCCCATGGCGCGGGCGCCCAGGTGCACAAGGTGGTAGTCCGCCGGTTGGCCGTCTTCGCACGAGTACTGCGCCATGGGCGACACCACCACGCGGTTCTTGAGCGTGACGCCACGCACCGTGAACGGCGTGAACATCGGCGGCACCGGGCCGTGCTGCGGGCCGCGCGGTGCGCCGGCCTGCTCGGCAATCCAATCTTCAAACGATTCGAGATAGCGCTTGTCACGCTGGCGCAGGTTTTCGTGGCTGATGCGCTGGCTGCGCGTGAGCAACGAATACGCAAATTGCTCGGTCGGCAGGTTGGCGTAGCGGTCTACGTTTTCAAACCACTCGGTCGAGTTGCGCGCCGCGTTCTGGATGCGCAGCACTTCCACGCTGCGCACCGCCTCGTAGTGCTCAAGCGCGGCACGCAAATCGCCAGGGTGCTGGCCGATGCTACGCGCCAGTTCAATCGAGTCTTCCAGCGCCAGCTTGGTCCCGGAGCCGATCGAGAAATGCGCCGTGTGGGCGGCGTCACCCATCAGCACCACCGGCGTGTTGTGCGCATTGGTATGCACCCAGTGCCGGCAAACCACACGCGGAAACCGAATCCACTGCGCCGAGCCCCGCAGGTGCGTGGCGTTGGAAATCAGCTTGTTGCCGTCGAGATACTTGGCGAAGAGGCGCTCGCAATAGGCGATGGCGTCCTCCTTCTCCATGGTCTCCAGCCCGGCGGCGCGCCATACCTCTTCGGGCGCCTCGACAATGAAGGTGGAGGTGTCGTCGTCAAAGCGGTACGCATGCGCCTGGAACCAGCCGTGCTCGGTTTCTTCAAACGCAAAGGTGAAGGCGTCGAACAGCTTGTGCGTGCCCAGCCAGACAAAGCGGCAGCGGCGCGTGTCGATATCGGGTTGATACGTGGCCGCGTACTTGGTGCGGATGCGGCTGTTCAGGCCGTCGCTGGCGATGATGAGGTCCGCATCGGCATAGGCGGTGTCATCTTGCACGTCGGTTTCAAAGACGAGCTTGACGCCCTCTTCCTCGCAGCGCGCCTGCAGGATGTTCAGCAGGCGCTTGCGCCCGATGCCGCAGAAGCCGTGGCCGCCCGAGCGCACCACCTGGCCGCGGATGTGGACTTCAATGTCGTCCCAGTGGTTGAAGGCGTCGAGGATCTGCGCGGCGCTCTTGGCGTCGGCGCGCTGCAGGTTGCCCAGCGTCTGGTCGGAGAACACCACGCCCCAGCCGAAGGTGTCATACGGGCGGTTGCGCTCCACCACGGTGATGTCGTGCGACGGGTCCTGCAACTTCATCAGCAGGGCAAAGTACAGGCCAGCCGGCCCACCACCAATACAGACAATCTTCATGACAACGGCTCCGCGTTCGATGCGGTATTACATTAGTCATGAATAGTTTAGTTGTAAAGCAATTTACTCAGCCGGCGCCCCGGGGTTTACACCGAACCGGGCGGCGCCAAGTTCACACCCGCATGTGAGTCCCCACTCAGCTCAGGCGGTGGCGGAAGAACACGAGGATCTCGTCGCGGGCGGCGAGCGTGGGCTCCCCGGCTGCGTCGATCAGGTGGGCGGTCACCACGCTATGCGGACAAGGCACATGCTGGGCGAAGAACGACGGCGGGCTCGGGTGCGCGGCGCTGTCGGGCAGCACGCGCGCCACAAAGCGGCTGCCCAGCGCATCCGCGTACGCGGCAAAACGCTGGGCGCGGCAAAAGCGGTCGCCCTCGAACCGGTAGGCCAACACGGTCAGGTCTTCCCGCTCCAGCCGTTGGCGCACGGCAGCGACGTCCTCCGGCGCAATCTCGATCCCGCCCGGCTCGTTCAACGGCAAAGATGGCTGGCACAGCACAGGCGCCAGCATGGCCGGCTCCAACATCATCGTCAGCGCAAAATTGCCCGTGAAGCACATGCCGATGGCGCCCACGCCCGGGCCGCCGCACTCCGCATGGGCCAGCCGCGCCAGCGCGCGCAGCCATTGCGTGACCGGGCTCGACTGGTTGGCCGCAAACGCGCGGAACTCCGCGCTCACGCACGCATGGCGGAACACCTCTGCGCCGGCATCCGCCTCGGGCACCGCGCCATCACGCCCGAACAACGACGGCATGTAGACCGTCAGCCCCGCATCGCGCACCCAGCGCGCAAACCGCGCCACGTGCGGGCTGATGCCCGGCATCTCGGCCATGACGATCACGCCCGGGCCCGCGCCGGCCACGTACACGGTTTTGGTGATGCCATCCAGCGTGATCTGGCGGCGCGTGAAGTCTTCCAGGCGATCATCCTGCTGCGGGGGCTGGCTTGTCATGCATGGGCTCCGTTGGAATGGCTTGGCTCAGGCGACGAGGTGCTGCAGGTGCGCATAACCCGCCGCCCTGGCGAAATCGGGCAGCGTCCACAGCGCGCCGTTCACGCCCCACGTACCGTCGGCCACGTCATGCAGCATCACGGAGGTCACCACGCGACGGGCATCGGCCGCCGGCAACGCCTGCGAGAAGGCCTCGTGCATCTG
Organism: Ralstonia sp. GX3-BWBA; assembly: GCF_003290055.1. NCBI lineage: Bacteria > Pseudomonadati > Pseudomonadota > Betaproteobacteria > Burkholderiales > Burkholderiaceae > Ralstonia > Ralstonia sp. GX3-BWBA. The sequence continues at coordinate 521,451 of NZ_QMKS01000024.1, forward strand.
CTGAACGAAGCGCGCCCGCGCATCGGCATCCAGCACACCCGCAGGTACATGGGCGACGACCAGACACGGCACCATCTGCCTTGCCACGTCCACCCCGCCGCACCACCAGGAGGCGGCCGGCACGTCTTCCATCACCACCCAGGTTGTCGCGCGCCGGCGCGGATCATCGGGAATCTGCTCGGCCTGCGCGGCCGCCTCGGTGATGCGGCGTGCGAGCGCCGCGCGTGCGTCGCCGTCAAAGGTGTTTGCGGGAATCTTGACGAGTATGTTTGGCATGTGGGCAATCGTCGGCGTTATTGACATGCCTGCATTGAACCCTTGCAACCGCTAGACTGGCAGTGTCGATTTCGACATCTTTCGGGCAACTTCGGTCATGGCGGATTTCACCATCCTCGTACTCTCGGACGCATATGCCACCAGCGTGGCGGCCACGCTGGACATCCTGCAGGCCGCGTCGACACTGGCCCCGCGCATCAAAGCCGCACGCCCGACGTGGCGCGTGCTGTCCGCCGACGCGCCCAGTGTGCGGCTGAGCAACGGCATGCAGGTGGAGGCCACCACGCTGCCAAAACGCCCGCGCCCGGATGGCAGCACCTGGATCGTGCCCGGCCTGGGCCTGGACCATGCGGAAGTGATTGCCAAGCGCCTGGCGCAAGACGATGCCCAGCGGGCAGCGCGCGCCGTGGCCGCGCAAGTGGCGGCGGGCGGGCAGGTGGCAGCATCGTGCTCGGCGGTGTTTCTGTTGCAGGCGGCTGGGTTGCTGCCCGGGCGCCGCGTCACCACGTCTTGGTGGCTGGCCGCGACGTTGCGGCAGTGGGAACCCGCATGCACCGTCGATGCCGACCGCATGGTGTGCGCCGACGGCCCGGTCGCCACCGCCGGTGCTGCCTTTGCGCAGACCGACCTGATGCTGCACCTGCTGCGCACGCGCTTCGGTGTGGCGCTGGCCGATGCCGTGGGGCGCGTGCTGCTGATCGACGGCCGCCACGCGCAGGCGCCTTTTGTGGTGCCCGCCATGCTGGCCAACGGCAACGCGCTGATAGCCCGGCTGGTGGCGCGCATTGAAGCCGCCCTGCCCGACCCGCCCAGCGTGCAGACGCTGGCCGACGAACTGGCCATGTCGCAACGCACGCTGTCTCGGCACGTGCGCGAGGCCACCGGCAGAAGCACCCTGGCCCTGGTGCAGAGCGTGCGCCTGAACCGCGCCCGCATGCTGATCGAATCCAGCCGCATGACCATCGACAGCGTGGCCGAAGCCGTGGGCTACGAAGACGCCACCGCGCTGCGGCGCCTGATGCGCAAGGTGTCGGGCACCAACCCGAGCCAATACCGCCCGGCCGCCTAGGGGCCTAGGGTTACAGGCCGTTACACAAGAAGCTGCGGGACTTTAATTTTCGTTTAAGACTTGACGCCTAACTTGGTCACGTCGCACCCACCCAGACAGGAAACCACACCATGTCACCGCAAGAACAGCAAGCGCTGGAAAACTTCCTGGCCCAACTGACGCAAGCCCGCGCCGCAGCCAAGGACCCGCAGGCCGAAGCCCGCATCCTCGATGCCGTGGCACGCCAGCCAGACGCGGCCTATCTGCTCGTGCAGCGCGTCATGCTGCTTGACCAGGCGCTGGCATCGGCGCAAGCGCAAATCGCCGCGCTGCAAAACCAGTTGCAGGCGGCGCAAGCCGGCCGCAGCACGTCGTTCATGGACTCCGCCAACAACTGGGGCAGCCACGCCAACAGCCCCGCGCCCAACCCCGCCTACGCCCCGCAGCAGGCCGCCCCCATGCAGATGCCGCCGCAGGCGCAGCCGGCCCCGGCGCAACCCGCGCGCTCGGGCTTCTTTAGCGGCGGCCTGGGCAGCACGCTCGGCAGCGTCGCGACCACGGCAGCCGGCGTGGCCGGCGGCGCGCTCCTGTTCCAGGGCATCGAGAACATGTTCCACCACAACAGCGGCGGTGGCGGCTTCTTCGGCCAGCAGCCGGTAATGGGCGGCACCACCGAAACGGTCATCAACAACTACTACGACAGCGATAGCAACGGCAACAGCGGCAATACCAACACGGCCTCGCGTGACGACAGCCTTGGCCTGATTGATGACAGCGATCTGGGCGGTAGTGATTATTCGGATGACGATTCGATGTTGAGCTAGTCGCCACAGCTCAGGGCTCAAGCGCGAGCGTCGTCTCCTCAATTCGGAGGAAACGTCCGTCGGAGCCGCGCTTTGCGAAGAGAGACACCTCTTGGCAAAGCGGGGTGGCAGGACAGAGGGCCCGCAAGCACTCAATCAAGATAAGGCTTCAACACCCCTTCGATCCACGCCATAAAAGCCCGAACGCGCGGCGACAGGTTGCGCCGATGGGCCACGACGAGCGACGCGACCAGGGGTTCGGGGCGCAGGTCAGGGAGCACTTCCACAAGCGCGCCGCTTTCGATATGCGGCGCGAGCGCAGAATATCCCGCCTGAATCAGCCCAATGCCCGCGAGCCCGGCGGCGTGATAGGTCTGCACGCTGTTGACCTGCATGGCACTTGGCAGCGGCAGCCACGCATAACCGTCGCCGTCGGGGTATTCCCATCCGGCATGCCGGGCGCCGAGCGTGAGCGTGTAATGCACCATCTGATGCCCCTGGCTGCGCAGGTCTTCGAGCGTATGCGGGACGCCATACCGAGCCAGGTAAGACGGGCTTGCCGCATTCATCATGCGCAGCCTGCCAAGCGGCCGGGCAATCAGTGTTTCATCCGAGATCGGACCGAGACGGATCACACAGTCGAACCCTTCCTGAACCAGATCGACGCGGCGGTCCGTACTGGAGAGTTCCAGTTGCAGCTCCGGGTGCGCAGCCATCAGTTGCGGCAGCGCAGGGACCACGACACTGCGCGCCAACTCGGTGGGCATGTCGACGCGCAGCCGGCCGCGCAACGGCCCGCCGTTGCCCAGGAACATCGACTGCAGTTCCTGGGCTTCGGCCAGCAAGTCCCGCGCGCGTGCATAGAATTCGCGGCCGTCTTCGGTCAGCTGCACACTCCGCGTGGTCCGATGCAGGAGCGCGACGCCCACATCCCGCTCAAGCGTGCGGATCACCGTCGAGACACGTCCCTTCTGGATGCCGAGGCTTTCGGCCGCACGCGTGAAGCTCATCATTTCGGCCACACGCGCAAAGATCAACAGCGCGTCGAGGTTTTGCATTGTTCACCCGTGGAAGAACAGAACGTTCAATTTGGCGTCATTTATAACGCAGTCGCCGCTCGCTAAAGTGGCTTCCCATGTCGTCCACAGCGGACCACGTTCACGATAGGAAGCCACCATGACTGAAACCACCAACACGGCAAAAACGGCCGTCGTCTATCACTCCGGCTACGGGCATACCGCACGCATGGCAAGCGCCGTGGCGCAAGGCGCCAGCGCGGTGCTCGTTGCAATCGACGTCGAAGGCAATATCCCCGAAAACGCCTGGGCCACGCTCGCCGCAGCCGACGCCATCCTGTTCGGCTCGCCAACCTACATGGGTGGCCCCAGCTGGCAGTTCAAGAAGTTTGCAGATGCATCGTCAAAGCCGTGGTTCGAAGGCGCATGGCAAAACAAGGTCTTCGGCGGTTTTACCAACAGCGCGAGCATCAATGGCGACAAGCTCAACACGCTCGAATACTTTGTCCTGCTCACGGGGCAGCATGGCGGCATCTGGGTGAGCATGGATATCAAGCCTGCGAACGTAAAGGCATCGAAGCGCGACGACCTGAACCGCATGGGATCGTACATCGCGCCGATGGCACAGACCCCGGCCGATGCCTCGCCCGAAGAAATGTCGGCGGGCGATCTTGAGACGGCACGCCGCTATGGCGCGCGCGTGGCCGTGGTTGCGGCACAGCTCCGCGCGGGGCGGGCTCAAGCGCGCTGAAATGATGGAAGCACACCCGCCGCCGATGACGCGCTTTGGCGCGATCGGTGGGCGGTGGGCGGTGTGCGCCGGGCTACGGGGCAATTGGCATGGCGCTCACTCCTGGAGCCTCAAGCTCGACTCTCCGACACTCAACCCCCAGCCTCAAAGCCTCGCACCCGACACCCAGACACTCGTGTTCGACAGTGCGAGCGTCGAGCATCGCTTCCAGACAGTCGCGCTCCACAGCCTACCCCTGGCGCTCGACTCTTTGAGCTTCAAATTTTCGACCTCCGAGTGTCGCGTTCCAGTCTCAAACAGTCGATGGCCACGGGCGGAGGCTGGTGCTCGACAGCCCGGCCCTGGAGCACGACTCTCAGAGGTCGAAAATTTCGAGCGAAAACAGCGGCGCTCCACTGTTTGGGTACCGTGCGTGAACCTTCCACTGTGGAACACGAGCCTTTGAAACCCAAACGCCGCGCTCAAACCTCAACGCTCGGCTACGTGTCGGTGGTGATCCGCTCAAGCGCCATCATCGATTGCAGTGCGTGCTGCAATTGATCGAGCGTGTACGGCTTGCGAAGCGCCGTCCACTTGAACGCAAAGCTGTCGTGGTCTGGGATGGGGTTTCCAGAAGCGAAGACCACCCGTAGCGCCGGATCCAATTCAGACGCCCGCTGCGCGAGTTCAATGCCGGACATGTCAGGCATGACGATGTCCGTAAACAGAACGTCGACGGAGCCTGCACGCAGGGCTGCGAGCGCCTGCGCGCCGCTGGCCGCCTGCTGCGGCGTGATCCCGATAAGCATCAACAGCTCGCATACCGCGCCACGCAAGGAAGCGTCGTCCTCCACCACGAGGATGCGCAAGCGCGCCGGCTCCCAAACAGGGCCCGTGTTGAGATCGAGCCGCGTCTCTTCTACGTCGGGTCCGATCGCTTCCACCGCGTCGCCCCCCAGCACCTGGCGAATCTTGAATGCAAGCTGCTGGCGGCTGTAAGGCTTGCTCAGTAACTCGACACCGGGATCGAGCCGGCCGCCATGCACGATAGCGTTCTGCGTGTAGCCGGACGTGTACAGCACCTTCAGCGCGGGAAGCGTCTGAACCGCCCTGCGCACCATCTCCGGACTGCGCAGTGCCCCTGGCATGACCACGTCGGTAAAGAGCATGTCGATGTGCACGCCACTCTCGACCACGGCCAATGCCTGCTCTGCGTTGTTGGCCTTGAGCACGGCATAGCCGAGTCCGCCCAACAGATCGACTACGGTTTCGCGAACTTTTGCGTCGTCTTCCACGACGAGGATCGTCTCGTTGCCGTGCTTGAGCCCGCTGGCCTTGAGGCGTGAGGGCTCGACCGCCGTGCCGGTGGAGCGGGGCAGATAGACCCGCACGGTCGTGCCCTCCTCAACTTCGCTGTAGAGCCGAATATGACCGCCGCTCTGCTTAACGAAACCGTAGGCCATGCTGAGCCCCAGCCCCGTGCCTTCTCCCTCGGGCTTGGTGCTGAAGAACGGGTCGAACGCCTGCTCCAACACTTGGGGGCTCATGCCCGTGCCGGTATCCGTGACGGCGAGCATAACGTACTGCCCAGCCGACACATCGGGAACTGGCATCACATATTCGTCGTCGAGCGTGGCGTTGGACAGTTCGAGCGTGAGCTTGCCGCCCTCGGGCATCGCATCCCGCGCGTTGATCGCCAGATTCAGGATGACGTTTTCCAGGTGATGCGGATCGACCGCGATATTCCAGAGGCCGCCTGCGACCACCGATTCGATTTCGATCGCCTCGCCCAGCGCCCGCCGCAACAGATCATCCATGGCGCGCAGTTGCCGCGCTGGATTGATCACGACGGGAGCAAGCGGTTGCTGGCGACCGAAGGCAAGCAACTGAGCGGCAAGCGTGGCGCCGCGATCAACGGCATCGATGGCGTTACTGAGTCGCTCGGCGCTCCAGCCATCACGGCCGTGCCGACTTTCGAGCAGTTCGAGATTGCCCCGCAGCACCTGCAGCACGTTGTTGAAATCATGCGCAACGCCACCCGTGAGCTTGCCCAGCGCTTCCATCTTCTGGGCCTGGAACAGCGCCCTTTGCGTTTGCTCGAGCTGCTCGCTGGCACGCCGCCGTTCCGTGATGTCGCGGGTGATCTTCGCAAACCCGACCAACTCACCCTCTTCGTAGATGGCATCGATGATGACGTGCGCAAAGAAGCGGCTTCCGTCACGCCGCACGCGCCAGCCTTCGGCCTCGAAGCGCCCGTCGCGCCGGGCGGTCTCCAGGCCCCGGAACGGTACGCCCGCCGCAACATCCTCAGGCGTATAGAAACGCGAAAAATGTGAACCGATGATGTCGGACTCGGTATAGCCCTTGATGCGCCGTGCCCCCTCATTCCAGCTCGTGATGTGCCCGTCGGTCGACAGCATGAAGATGGCGTAGTCCGTCACGCCCTGAACGAGCAGGCGGAAGTTGCGTTCGCTCTTCAGCACAGCGTCGTGAGCGGCCTTCTTGTCGCTCACATCGCTGATCACGGTACCGAACCCGATCAACGCGTTGTTGCTGTCGCGAAGTGCCGTCATGGCGACGTTCGCCCAGAAGGGCGTGCCGTCCTTGCGCATGCGCCATCCCTCCTCGACATGCCGCCCTGTCTTGGCGGCGGCATGCAGCGCGGCCTCGGGCGCACCCGAGGCTCGGCCCTCCGGCGGATACAGAAGTGCGAACGGCTGGCCAATAATCTCGTCCGGCCGATAGCCGTGCATGCATTCGCCGCCCGGATTCCACGTTGAAACAATGCCCTGTATCGACAGCGCAAAGATGGCGTAATCGGAGGTCGATTCAGCCCACAGCCGAAGCCATGTAGGGCCGAACTCGGAGGGCGGAGAAGCGGCGTCGTTCATTCAGTTGGCAGGTAAGCGTGGAGCGCCGCAAGGGGGTACGTGCCAAGAGCAGCAACTGGTGTGCCCATGGCCGCCCGCTCGTGCACCCACGACGGTCTGCGGGTGCGAGTTGTAGAGGAATCTCCGCACCCAGCTAGCGACTGGAACGCAGTTTGCATACCTTGTAGCGGTAAAACGGGCAACGACCCTTTCCACCATGTGGGCAATGGCCTCGTTGTGCCCAACCTCCCGTCTCAACATGGCTTTCGCAACCGTCGAGGAAATCCATGACGCTATCTGACTTTATCCAGGCAAACCTCCCCGGCATCGTCGACGACTGGACGGAATACGCGCGCACGGTCAGCAGCGGCCGCGCCGGTCTTTCCGAATCCCAGTTGCGTAATTCGATTCGTGACCTTCTCGTCCGGATTGCCGCAGACATGCGCGAGCGGCAGACGCCCGAGCAACAGCGGGCCAAATCGCGGGGCGACCGGGCGCCTTCGGAGTCCGGCTTCAATGAAGCGGCCCACGAGCATGCCGACGACCGCCTCTCGCACGGTTTCGACATCAACGATGTGGTGGCGGAATACCGCGCACTGCGCGCCAGCGTGCTGCGCCGGTGGCAGCAGTTTGCGCAATCGGACCCGTCAGCCTTCCAGGAGATGATCCGATTCAATGAAGCGATCGATCAGATGCTCGCAGAGTCGGTGCGACAGCACGCGCAGCGAACGGAGCGCACGCGCGACCTGTTTTCCGGCGTGCTCGCGCATGACCTGCGCTCCCCCCTCGGCGCGATCCTGGCCTCCGCAGAAACGCTGCTGCACGACGAAGGGCTGTCGTCACGCAGCGTACGCGCGGTCGCATTCATACAGCGCGGTGCAATGCGCGTTCAACAGATGATCGACGATCTGCTCGTCTTCACACGCACCCGCTTGGGCGATTTCCTGCCCACGACTTTCAGCCCCCAGGATATGGGGCGGCTTTGCAGCGATGCCATCGACGAAGTGTGCGCGTCTTACCCCGATGCGCAGATCGATCTGCGCCTTGCGGGCGAACTTCGTGGCACCTGGGACGGGAGCCGGATCGGCCAGTTGCTGGTCAATCTATTGGCCAACGCGGTGCGTTACGGATCGGGGCGCGTCGCCATCGAAGCCGCTGGACGCGAGGGGCAGATGACGGTTGCCGTTTCAAACGAGGGCAACCCCATACCGCCCTCCGCTTTCCCAACACTGTTCGATCCGCTCACCCGCGCCAAACAGCCCGACCACAGCGGGAGCGCAGCCGGCATCGGGCTTGGCCTGTACATCTGCCGCTGCATTGTGCAGGCGCATCGCGGAACGATCGATGTGCAATCGTCCGAACACGGCACGACGTTCACCGTGCGGATTCCCTATTCGGTGGCTGCTTGAAACTTCCGGCTGCGGGCATGCCGGTCGCCCAGCGTTAAAGAAAAAAGCCGGCACCCTGAGGTACCGGCTCTTTCTCTTCCTTTTGCGAATCGCAGCGTCGATCAGCCTGCCTGACGCAGCGTAGCGGCTTCTTCCCCACGCTTGCCCATCAGCAACTGCACCACCACCGCAACGATGATGTTGAAGGCCAGTGCAGCCAGGCCCGTGTAGATGGTGTACTTGTCGCCGCCAATCACAAAGGTGTGCACGGGCTTGATGCCGTCGGAGAACGCCAGCCAGCTGCCGCCAATCATGCCCGCTGCCCAACCGGCCAGCAGCGCCGGTGCGCGGAAGCGGTTCGAGATGTTGAACAACCCGAACACGACCGACGGGAACGTCTGCACGATCCACACGCCGCCCAGCAGCTGCAGGTCCAGCGCGAACTTGGTCGGCAGGAACAGGATGAACACCAGGGCGCCCGCCTTGACGATGAGCGAGATCACCTTGGCAACCTTTTCCTCACCGGCGTGCGTGAGATCCGGGGCCACGTAGGGCTTCCAGAAGTTGCGCGTGAACAGGTTGGCCGCCCCGATCGACATGACGGCCGCCGGCACCAGTGCACCAATGGCGATGGCCGAGAACGCAAAGCCCGTGAACCAGCTCGGGAACAGCGCGTTGAACAGCGCGGGCACGACGTCGTTGTTGTTGGTGACCTTGATGCCTGCCGCATAGGCCATGAAACCCAGCAGCGCGATCAGGCCCAGCAGCACCGTATAGGCGGGCAGGAAGACGGCGTTCTTGCGGATGGTGTCTGCACTGCGCGCGGCAAAGATGCCCGTGAGCGTGTGCGGATACATGAACGCCGCCAGTGCCGAGCCAATTGCCAGCGTGGCGAACGGCAGGAACTGCGCAGGCTTGAGCGTGAGGCCCGTGGCGCCGCCCTTCAAGGCAAACGCATCATGCGCGGTGGCAAACACCGCACCGTAGCCACCCAGCTTGGCCGGCACCAGCACCACCGCCACCAGCACCACGATGTAGATCATGATGTCTTTGACGAAGGCGATGAGCGCCGGGGCGCGCAGGCCGGCGGAGTACGTGTACAGCGCCAGGATGACGAACGCGGCCGCCAGCGGCAGCTCGCCCGTCAAACCCAGCGCCTTGATCACGACTTCCATGCCGATGAGCTGCAGGGCGATGTAGGGCATCGTCGCCACCACGCCCGTGAGCGCCACCGCAAACTCCAGCGAGCGCGAGCCGTAGCGGCCGTACACGGCATCAGCCGCCGTGACGTGGCCATTGGCATGCGCCACCTTCCACAGCTTGGGCATGATCAGGAAGACGATCGGGTACACCAGGATCGTGTACGGCAGCGCGAAGAAGCCATACGCGCCCACCGCATACACGAGTGCCGGCACGGCGATCACGGTGTAGGCTGTGTAGAAATCGCCGCCCACCAGGAACCACGTGATCCAGGTGCCGAAGTTGCGGCCGCCCAGGCCCCATTCTTCAATGTGGGCACCCTTGTCGGAGTTGCCGCGCTGCCAGCGCGAGGCGATGAAACCCATCACCGTGACCAGCGCGAAGAAGAAGATGAAGACTGCCAGCGCAGTCCAGTTGATTTGTCCGCCCATCATTCTTCTCCTTTGCTCTGACCGTTCTTGAAGACGATCCAGATCAGCAGCGAGGTGATCGGCACCCAGAGGAACTGGTACCAGTAGAAGAACGGAAAGCCGAAGAGCGCCGGCATTTCCTGGTTGTAGAACGGCACCCACAGCAGGCCGATGAAAGGCAGTGCGAGCAAGAACTTCATGGGTTGTCTCCTAGTTCGGGGACTTCGGATTGTTGTTTTGAACAGGTGAGGTGCCACGCCCGATGCGTGGCCAGACGGATGTCTGAGGGAGTGCTTTCCGCCTTTGTTGTTATCCGGCGCACTCTGATCGCGCGCCCTCCGGAAAACCATCCGCACCTGTACGCAGCAGCCACACGTAGTACTACGTAGTAAGCGTAGGCTTTTCGCGTGAAATAACCAATCGCTAAGGTGGGCGCGGGTTTCCTAGGGTTTTCACGAATTCCTGTCATGACAGACAGCGGCCGATTGCGTGAGCAACACGCGTAAGCCGTTACGGCGTCGCATGGCACCAAGCACAACGGGGAGCCGCAATGGTTCCCCGTTGATTGTTGTGGCGCAGCATAAGCCCTAGCGTGTACAGGGTTTCTGCACCGTGCAGCGCTGCCGCGTTGCGGTCGGCTTACCCGTTCCAGCGCATGCCGAGCTTGCCGTCGTAGCCGTGAAGGGGGCCGTCCGAGTGCTTCGAGCGGAAACCCTCGGCGCTGAACCGACACATAAAGCCCCGAATTCTTGCCGGCGGACGCGCCCCGAAATTCGATCAATGTCGATCAATGCAAATGCCTGCTCATGCAGTGGTGTGCGTGCCGATGGGCTCCTGGCGTCCAACATATCCGGTCAGATCGACAATTCAATACGGAATTGATTGAATTAATTTTCCAATTCATTTCAATCCAATAAAGTCTTTTTCATTGGGGGTTTTTTAGCTTTTTTTACTTGAAAGGCACCGCCATTGAAATTCCTCTTTCAAGAGGAAATCGTTTGCCATCAACCCGCAAATGGCGCAGCCATCAGGAAAAACCCGCACACCGGTTGACATTCAAGCGCCCGTTTCTTTAGAGCAAATCCTCAAAAACGTGTTGTGTTTTAAATTTGTTTTCAATCTGATCAAAGAAAATCTTGTAAGGTGATTCTGTCTTATGCATTCACATCCCACTTAGCCCGGCAATCCCCTCGCCGGGTATTTTTTTGCGATGCGTCAGATGGCCTTGCCTGTTCCAATCCGGCGTAAAAGCGGCAGGGCATTGCAGCGCGCTCAGTGGCGCTCAGCGCCATGCCGCCACGCCACGGCGGCGCATGCGAGCTGTACCGCGCCACCGTACAACATGGCCACGCGCAGCCCCGATGCGCCGCTGCCGCACACGGCATACGCCGCCCCCAGAATTGCCACGCCCAACGTCGCCCCGGTCATGCGCGCCACGTTGACGAGCGCCGATGCCGTGCCGGAACGCTCCGGCCCCACGGCGCCTACCGCCGCGCCCATCAGCGGGCCGGTGGCAAAGCCCATGCCGAGCCCCGTGAGCGCCAGCCCGATGGCTGCCGGCACCACCGATGCGACACCTGCAAACGCGCCCACCGTGAGCAGCCCCAGCGCGATGATGCCCACCCCGCCCGCCGTGGCCAGCCGCACGCCGTGGCGGCGCGCCACCGTGCCCGACATGGGCGACACCGCCATGAAGACCAGCGCCATCGGCATCAGCGCAATGCCTGCACCAATGACGTTGAAGCGCCCGGTGCTTTGCCACATGAGCGGCAGCAAAAAGAGTGCGCCGTACATGCCGAACGTCATGCCCGCCGTGGCGACAATGGCGCCGCGAAACTCCCGCACGCGAAAGAGATCCAGTGGCACCAGCGCCTCGCCACCATGGCGCGCCTCTACGCGAATGAACCACGCCAGCGCGATGATCGCCACGGCCAGCACAGCCGCCGCCACAACGGGCGCGTGATGCGCTTCGATGGCGGCAAAGGCCAGACCGCCCAGCGTGATGGCGCCCAACACCTGGGCCAGCGCATCGAAACGGCGATGCGCGGCGTCGGACGATTCCGGTACCACCCGCACGGCCAGCACCATGATGGCCACGCTCACCGGCACCACCACCCAGAACACGGCGCGCCAGCCGAAGTGCGTGACCAGCACGCCGCCGGCCGTCGGCCCAATCGCCATGGCCAAGCCGTTGCATGCTGCCCAGACGCCCAGCGCATGCGCACGTTCGCCCGGGTCGCGCCACACCACCCGCAGGATCGCCAGCGATGCCGGCAGCAGCAACGACGCACCCACACCCGCCATCGCACGCGCCCCGATCAGCCACCCGATCGACGGCGCCAGCGCGCACAGCACCGATGCCACCGAGAACACCGCCGCACCCGACACAAACGCCCGCCGGCGGCCGTACAAGTCGGCCAGCAGGCCGCCGCTGAGCAGCAATGCGGCATAGGCGAGGTTGTAAGCGTCGATCACCCACTGCAGCGGGCCGACCTCCGCGTGGAAGAACTGGCCAATCGGGCGCACCGCCAGGTTGACGACGGCGGTGTCGATCTGCGCGACCAACACGGCCATCGACAGCACGCACAGCACCACGCGTTTACGTGTCGCGGTGCTGGCATGCGCTTGTTGCATCGTGATTCCATCCATCTCGGGGCCTTTAGCTTTTGGCTTTCGCAAGTGATGGCCCCAGCGTAGTGCCGGCATCGTGGGCAACGCTTCGATGCGTGTCGAAGCATCGCGGCGCGCGGCTCCCTAGAATGGCCACATGACAAGGAGTCGGACATGTCGCATCCGAACAGCTTTTCCGGCACGGCCTTCCTGATTGCTGACCCGGCACGGGCGGCCATGCTGACGGCGTTGCTCGATGGGCGCGCGCTGCCAGCGGGCGAGTTGGCGCATGCCGCGGGCGTCACCGCGCAGACGGCAAGCACGCATCTGGCCAAGTTGCTCGACGGTGGCTTGGTGGTGGTGGAAACCGAGGGGCGGCACAAGTACTTCCGGCTGGCCGGGGCACATGTGGCGCAAGCGCTGGAACACCTGGCGGCCATCACGCCCGCAGCGGCCGTGCGACGCGCCACACCCAGCCCGAAGGCGCGAGAGCTTGGCTTCTGCCGCTGCTGCTATGACCACCTTGCCGGGCAGGTGGGCGTGGCCGTCACGCACGCGCTGCAATCACGCGGCTATCTGCTGCCGATGCCAGACAAGCAATACGAGATCACGCCCGCCGGCATCACCTGGTTTGGCGACGTGGGGCTCGATGTGTGCGCCATTCGCCCGACGCGACGCGGGCTGGCGCGGCAATGCCTGGATTGGACGGAGCGCACGCATCACCTGGCGGGGCCGCTGGGGGTGCAGTTCCTGCGTCGCCTGTGCGATGTCGGCTGGATGCTGCGCGCACGCGATTCCCGCGCCGTGCTGGTCACGCCCAAGGGCTGGCAGGAATTGCATCAGCGCCTGGGCGTGGATGAAGCAACGGTGCGCAGCGCGGCCGAACACCGTCATGCATAACGCCGTCGATCAGTGCCCAGCAAAGGCCAGGACTTCGGGCAGGCGCGCAAGCAGCGCATCGCGCGAGCGTATGCCGCCCGACGTCGGCTCCACCTTGTCGTCCTGGATCAGGTTGGCAAATACGTACGTTTTGTCTCCCTTCTTGGCCCAGCCGACAAACCAGCCGTAAGCGTGCGCCTGATCCCACGTGCCGTCGGCTGACGTATTGCCCGGCGCCGGGCCGGCGGTGCCCGTCTTGCCCTGCACGGCCCAACCACCCGGCACCTGCCAGGTCTGCACGGTACGGTCGACCATCTCGTAGGTGCGCGCCGACACCGGCAACTGCCGATTGACGATCCTGCGCATAAAGTCGACCTGCTCCTCCGGCGAGATCTTCAGCGACGAGGTGATCCACGAGCGGTCCATGCCGTTGTTCTTGCCCGGGTCGCCGCTCACGTCCATGTTGCCGTAGCCGAGCTTGCGCACGTATGCCTGGAAAGTCTGCGCGCCCATCGCGTGCGTAATGCGCTGCGAATACCAGACCACCGAATATTTGAGCCACAGCGCCGGGTCGATGGGCTGGTGCCAGGCTTCGCCGCCCCAATCGGGGTCACCACGCTTGAAGTGCTCGACCGGGGTGTGCTCGTCTTTGAGGAAACCGTGGTCAAAACCCATGACGGCGAGTGCCAGCTTGAAGGTGGAAGCGGGGGTCACGCGCTCGTCGCACTTGCCTTCGTGCAAGACGGCCTTGCCTGTGGCGGCGTCGGCCACGATCGTGCAGATCGGGTGCTCGGCGTGGGCAAACGTGGCAAGCGCGGCCAGCAGGGCGCCGGTGGCGGCGTGGCGAAGTTTCCTCATCGATCAACCTCATGTTGGGGGGAATGCAAATGGCTGCGTGGCAGCGTAGCAGCGAGGTTGCCGTCCTGCTGACCCCTGCGGGCGTAACGGCTGTAACGCTGGCGGAATAGCCGTTCCAAAAAGAAGGGCTTGCAAATTTTTCGGCGGTCGGTAAAATGCGCGGCTCACCTAGCCCAGGTGGCGGAATTGGTAGACGCACTAGTTTCAGGTACTAGCGGGTAACTCCGTGGAGGTTCGAGTCCTCTCCTGGGCACCAAACACAGTCCCAAGCAGTTCAGGGGCGACAAAAAACCCGCGTGGCGATAAGCCTCGCGGGTTTTTTGTTGTCCGGACGAAGGCGAGATTCAAACCGTCCTGCATCGCCTCACATTGCTCTGATGACGCCCGGCACCGCCGATTCCATGCAAGGCAGAGCACGCGGCTCGGATCGTTGCTGGCTCCGGAAAGGGGTACGAAGGGGTACGAACGCGCCGTATCGGAATCTGGCGCTCGAATGCGCCCGCTGCATCAACGGCTTTGCAGTGGCAAGACGAGCCGAAAACACGTGCCCCGGCCAACGTCGCTACGCACGTCGATCTGGCCACCATGCTTGCGCACGATGCCATAAGAGACGGACAGGCCGAGCCCCGTCCCCAGGCCAACGGGCTTGGTGGTGAAGAACGGATCGAAGATGCGGCTGAGATGCTCGGGCCGGATACCGCCCCCGGTATCTTCCACCTCCACCCAGACGTTGTCCGCGTCGTGGCCGGTTCGCAGCGTGATGCGTCCGTGGTCCTGAATGGCTTGTCCGGCATTGACCAGCAGGTTCATGAACACCTGGCTCAGTTGGGTGGGCCTGCACTCGATGTCTGGGATTCCGCCATATTCGCGCACCAGCTCCACCTTGTACTTCAGCTCATTCCAGACGATCTTGATTGTTGTTTCCAGACACGCTTCAAGATTGGCAGGTTGCGGCTGCGCTTCTTCTACATGGGAGAAATCCTTAAGACCCTGCACGATCGTCTTGACCCGCTGCAGCCCCTCCTGGGACTCCGCCAACAGCCCCGGCACATCTTCGCGCACGTACTCGAGATCAGCCGCCAGCTTGACCTGCGCAAGCGCAGCCCGCGTGGCGGGCGCCAACTCTGCCTCGTGAGATTCGTAGGCTGACAGCGCGTCGAGCAATCCTCCAACGTATCGCTGCAAACTGCCCAGATTGGCTTTGACAAACGAGACGGGATTGTTGATCTCATGGGCCACGCCGGCAGCGAGCTGGCCGATCGACGCCATCTTTTCCGATTGCAGCAGCTGCCCCTGCGTTTGGGCCAGTTCGTGCAGCAGTTGCTCCTGGCGCGCACGCTCGGCCTGCAGTGCCTCGTGGGCCAAGGCAAGCTGCCATCGGTCACGCTGGAATTGCTCGACCGCGCGCGCCATCTGGCCGATCTCATCGTCGCCATCCACGGGTACCGCACTGGGCGCCCCGTCCGAGTGTCCTTCGCGCAAGCTGCGGCTGACCTGCAGCAAGCGCTGAAGCACATGGCGCCCGAGCAGTCCGTAAGCCGCCAGGCAGGCAAATGCCACGCTGGTGGCGAGCAGCGCTGTCACCCAGTGCTGATTGCGCTCGGAAACAACCGCCAACGCCTGCATCGCCTGCTGAAACGCCCGCGTGTGCTGCTCCGACACCTGCTGTGCCGAAACCACCATGGCGCCGGCTTGCATGTAAAGCGCATCCAAGGACCGGCGCCCGGCAAGGCTGCGTTCGGATGCCGGCGCCTGTGCAGCCGCGCCGGCAGTTCCGGCATGCTGCAGCTCGCTTTCCCACCACTGCGCGACGATATTGACGACGTTGCGAAACAGCTGAGTCGACTGATGCAGATCGAGCACTTCAATGTCGTCGTCGGTTGCAGCAAGCCGTTCGGACAACTGCTCGAACGCCTCCAGGTTGCGCAAGATCTCGGCATAGTGCCGGCGCAGGGCTTCCACCGACGAGGTCTTTTCCAACTGCGCCGATTCGCGCTCAATCAACAACGTGCGCTGAACGAGTTCCTGCGCCTCGCGCAATTGCATGAGCTGCTCGCTGGCGAGCCTGCGGGTGGCTTCCGCCGAGGTGCGCAGCGCATAGACCGCCGTGATGCCGCCTGCTGAGATCAGCAGCGCCAGCATGGCGACGACCAACATGAATTGACGCCCGAGCGATCTGGGCCACAGACCGTACCGCGGCATGCGCGCACAGCGGATAGCAGGGGCTGCGCTGAACATTCAACGGCCCCATATCCGGCGATACACGGCCCGGTAGCCGTTGTCCGGGTCGTATTGCCCGAGTGGTCCGCCATCGAAAGCGACGTTCTTGACCGTCACAAGGTGCACGGGGGCCACATACCCGGTGACCACATGATGGGTCAGCAGCCGGTTCACCTCGTCCACCAGTTGCCAGCCTTGCAGGTTCAACGGCTCGGCCACCGTGCTCGTCTGAAACGCTCCAGCCTGGATGCGCAGGAACGCCGCGGCGCTGCCGTCGCCGGCAGACAGCATGTGGATGCCGTCGGGCTTGCCGGCGCGGGTCAGCTCGGCGGCGGCGTAATCGAAGTAGATGTCGTTGATGGCCAGCGCATGCGTCCACACGCGGCCATACCGCTCCAGCAGACGTCGCATGACGGCGGGCATGGCCTGCGCACTGCCCGAGATAGGTACGTCCTCGACGGCCAGCAAGCGGCAGCCCTTGCATGCGCCGATCACCTCAGCCATCGCCGCAGCCTTTGCGCTGGCGATCTGGAAATTGGAGTCGGTAAAGATGACCACGTTGGCGTGGCCCGCCGATTCCACTACAGCCGCCATGGCCGTGAGCCGGGCAACTGCCATCGGGTCGGTGGAAACATTGATGGCGATGGGACTGCCCGTGATGGCGCCGGCCGTTGCGGCAACGTGCCAGCCGACCACGGGCCTGCCCTGCCGCACGAAGGGCAACAGCTCTGCCTGCATCTCGCGCGCGTCACCCCCGACGAGCACGACGCCGTCCGGTTGCAGCGCCCAGGCCGATGCAATCGCACGCTTGCGGCCCTCCGGCGTCCCGCCGGCGTCATAGACGCGGATCTTCCAGCCGATGGCTCCAGCGGCCTCCTTGATGCCTTTCGCAACACCAAGAATGCCGCCGTTGCGCAAGTCTTCACTCACGACGGCCAGCGTGATGCCGACCTGCGCACGAGGACCTGCCTGGGGACCATCCCAAGGGGCCCCGTGTTCGCTGGCGCGCGCGACGATCTGCTGCATGCTTGCGTCGTCGGCGATGCCGCCGGAGGCCATCGCCTGGCCTGCCATCGCTCCCCACCCGAATGCGCACAGCAGGGATGCCAGCATTCGCTTGCCGCTGCTTGGGACCATCGCCGCCTCCCGAAGGTCACCCTTCACGCTGCTGGTGGCACGTCGGCCGCATCCGTGGGATTGGGCAAAGGCGCATAGACAAGAATCGCGAACGGCACATCCTCATGGGTTTCGAAGCGCCTGATCTGCAAGACCTGATGCGCACTGACGATGCTGTCCCGTGTAATGAGCAGCACACCGCGTCGCGTGAGCAGATCGTCGGCCAACCGCATGCCCTCCCGCAGTTCGGCCGCAGCGATCTGCCGCACAGGCATCACCTCGCCCTGCTGTCTGAGCACGGCCACGAAGCGCACGACCACGTCGGGGTCATAGCGCAGGCCCGATTGCGCCTTGACCATCTCCAGGGCTTGATCGCCCGAGACGTGGTCCTTGATGATCTCGCCCGTCAGAAGCCCCTCGAAATCGCGAGCGACCGCCACGATGCGTGCGCCGATCGGGATCGCCGATCCTGCCAATCGGTCGGGAGTACCGCGGCCATTGAAGCGTTCGTACTGGTGCCGGATGATTTGGGCCACATGCTCGAGCTGCGGCACGGGTGTGAGCACCATCTGAGCACGCAGCGGATGCTGATAGAACTGCTGTGCCTGTTCAGCCGAAAGCCTGTCGAGCGACGTATTCAGCAGGGCATCGGGCAGCGACAACTTGCCAATGCCGTGCAGCAGGCCAGCGTGGAAGATGTCCTGCACCTGCAGCCCCGTCAACCCGCATTCAATGGCAATGCGGCGCGCCAGATCGGCCACGCGCAGCGACTGGCGCGCCATGGCACCACAGCGCATCTCGATCATGCTGGCGCATACCTTGACCATATTCGTGAAGTTCGCTTTCTGGTCACGTTGAGCACCCTCCAGGAACATCACGGTCTGGCGAATTTCTTCGGTGCGCGCCAGCACCTGGGTTTCCAGCCCGGCATTCAATTGCTGCAGCGTTTCGTTCTGCTGCTGCGTCAACTCGCTCAGGCGGCGCGCCTCGCATGCGAGCGTGCGCTGCTCGATCGCGTGCTTGACGGTGAGCAACAGGTCCTGGTCATCCCACGGCTTGTTGAGGTAGCGATAGACGCCGCCCTCGTTGATGGCACGCACAGCCGAATCGACTTCGGAATAGCCGGTCAGCAGGATCCGCATGATGTCCGGATAACGCTCACGAGCACGTGCCAGGAACTCGGCGCCGTTCATGCCGGGCATGCGCATGTCGGAAATGACCAGATCCACCGGATACACCGACAGCATGTCGAGCGCCGCCGCACCGCCCTCGGCGGTGATCACGCGGTAGCCCGTGGGCCTCAGCAGCCGGCGCAGCGACGAGAGCACGCCTGGCTCATCGTCCACCAGCAGGATCAACGGCGTGGCGTCCGCAGACGTTGCAGAAGCGGGCGCGCTTTCTGGCTGCGCGGCGGCTTTGATCTCGGGCGCGCTCGCTTGCGCGGTGTCTTCGTCGTAAACAAGCATGGCTGGCGTCTCACGGTTCGATGGCTGGCGGGGCGCGTCTCAAAGCGCCTGCAGGAATTGCTCCAGCGCGTGCTTCATTTTTCGGATGGCGGTTTCAGGTAACAACATCACCAACTGGGCCACAAAGCCGCCGCGCTCCAGGGTGAAGCGCACCTCCAGCAACAGCGCTACATCCCAACGATGGAACTGTTCGCCGGACAAGGCTTGCTGGAGCACCGCGGCCGGAACGAAGCTTGGCCGCGAGAACGACAGATTGCGACCGAGCTGCTCGAAGACGCTGCGCACACAAGCACCCACGAGCAAGTTGGCGATATCGGCCAGGGCTTCGCTTTCGCTGTTTACGTCGGCATCGCCGTAGCCCATCAGTTCTTCGAGTTCTTCGCGGCCGTCCTTGCCGAACAGCACGATCGCCTCGCCCGGAATGTCGGACTGAAACGCCTGCCGCACCGGCGAGGGCGCGTCGCCGGCCATGTCGCGGCCCAGCAGTTCGGCCTTCAGTTGTGCCGCGTTGACAAGCTTGATGCCCGGCACCGAGAGCGTCACAAAGGCGCCCAGCAGTTCGGCCAGTGCCGCCCCCGCTTTGCCCATCCCGATATTGGCGATTTCCTGCAGAGCGTCGCGCTGGTCTTCGTTCAGTGTCAGGTCATTCATAAAGACCGTACCCCCGCAGGATCGGAACAATGCGCTCAGCCGATACGGGCTTCGGAATGAAGCCGATGGCGCCGAGGTCCTTGACGCGCTCGACGGCACCCGACTGGATGTCGGCGGACACCACGATGACGAAGGCGTCGTCGCAGGCCTTGCGGATGTGTTCGAGCACCTGGAAGCCGTCCATGTCCGGCATGGTCAGATCGAGAAAAACGACCGTGCCCTTACCGGCACGAAACAGCTCCAGCGCCTGCGCACCGTTGGATGCCTGCGTAACCTCGACATCCCAGTCGTCAGGCAAGGCGTTGATCAGAAGCTTGCGCGCCAACGATGAATCGTCGGCAACGAGCACAGGTAGCGCCATGATGTGTCCCCCTTCAGGCGTAAAGCGTGAGGCTTACGTCATATAGCCAGCGCGGTAGCGGCCGGCGGTTGTTGTTCGACAGGCGGGGCTTCCGGCCTGCAACGTGGCAAGGTCACGCGAAAGGTCGTGCCCACGCCCACCGTGCTCGACACGTCGATGCGCCCGCCATGCGCCCTGACAATGCCGTAGGTGAGAGACAGGCCCAGCCCGGTGCCCTTGCCAACAGGCTTGGTGGTGAAGAAAGGATCGAAGATGCGCTTCAGGTTTTCGGGCGCGATGCCGCTGCCGGCGTCTGCTACCTCAAACCAGATCGATGCAGCGTCGGTCGCGTCAGTTCCGGTGCGGACGGTGATGGTGCCGCGCCCGCCGCCCTGCGTGCTTTTGCCCGCATACGACTGCGCCGCGTTGACCACCAGGTTCAGCACCACCTGATTGATCTGCGACGGGATGCAGGTCACGGCCGGCAGTTCGCTGTACTCGCGCACGAGGTCAGCCTGGTATTTGACCTCGTTGTGGGCGATGTTGAGCGTCGACTCGATGCAGCGGTGAATGTCCACCTGATCCCATTGGTGGGCGCTGTCGACGCGTGAGAAATCGCGCAAGTCCACCACAATGTCGCGCACCCGGGTCAGGCCTTCCTGCGATTCGGCCACGAGCGCTGGACCATCTTCGGCCAGGAACTCGATGTCGGCCGCCTGCGCAAGCGCCAAGAGCTGTGCGTCGAGTGACGGCGTATGCTGGCCAATCAGCTGATCCAGGCTGCGTGCGTAATCGAGCAGCGTGCTCATGTAGCGCTGCAAGCTGTTCAGGTTCGAGAGCACAAACCCCACGGGGTTATTGATCTCGTGCGCAATGCCGGCGGCAAGCTGGCCAATGGCGGCAAGCTTTTCAGACTGCAGCAGCTGCTGATGCGCCTGGGCCAGCTCTTCGTTCAGTGCGGAGAGTTGGGCGTTACGCACGGTGAGTTCCTGAAGCGCATCGGTTACGGTTTTTTCGCGCTTCTTCAGCTCGCCATATGCCAGGCACACGTCCGTCGCATCGAGCAACGTAATCCCCACCGCAATGACCACACCATTTCCATCTTCGATCGGAATAAAGCTGCAGTTCTGCTGCATCCATTCAATCGTGTCGGTAATGGGCCGCGTATGACGAAAACGAAACAAATACGGGCGGTGCTCCCAAGATGTGTACGCAGAGACACCTAGAATGAATACGCTCTCGATTTTCTTGCGCAGCCACTTCTCCGGCAACTCGGGAAACAGCGCAAACATATTCTTGCCGATCACTTCCTCGCCGGAAAAACCGCTGTGATATTGCATGAAGCGGTTCCACGACAGGATCTGCATCTGGCGATTCACAGAAAACACGCCACAACTTACCAATTCCGCAATGGCATCAGATAACAGGGGTTGGGTGACGTCTGCCATGTTTGGCATGCTTCCTGCGGGATAATGATGTTCGCTATCAGCCACTTGAGTTCCGTGGCCGTCTCTCTATCTATCGACCGGATTTTGCCCAGGCAAATGCGTATAAATCCCTATTAACCCCTGAATATCCGGATCGCCACGCTAAAACCGGATCTCATTTTTTTGATTTGGTAGTCTGGATAGAAGCAAAAGGCCCGCAAGTACGCTGCGGGCCTTTTGCTTTTCGGCATACCAGGTGCGCGACTCACCAGCCGTGGAACCGCCCCCACGTCTGCACCATGCCCCGCGACGACACCGCCTGGTACTCCGGAAACTGGGCCCCTGTCGCGCACGCATGGTTCGGCAGCACACGCAGCTTCGTGCCGACCGGAAATCGCGCCACCAGGTCGTCGCGTGCCGAGCCATCGCTGGCCGCCAGAATGCCGTGCTCCTGGTTCGCGCCGATCAGCATGAGCCCGTCGAGTGGCGTGCCGTCAAGCGCGCACGGCAGCCCGTAGCCGAAGTCATGCGACTGCTTGGCGGTGCCGCGGTCACGGCTCATCGCCATCCATCCGGCGTCGACAATCACCCAGCCTTTGTCGGGCTGATGGCCGATCACGGTGGTCAGCACGCTCAGGGCGATCTCGTCCAGCGCGCACACGCCCACGTTGTGCATGACCAGATCGAAGAACACGTAGACCCCCGCGCGCACCTCCGTCACGCCGTCGAGGTGTTCGGTGGCCAACGCGGTGGGCGTCGAGCCCACGCTCACCGCCGCGCACGGCACGCCGGCATCCCGCAGGCGCTGCGCGGCGCGCACGCAACCGGCACGCTCCTGCTCGGCCAATGCGCCCAGCGCGGCGCGGTCGTTCAGGTCGTAGCTGGAGCCGGCGTGCGTCATCACGCCGCCCACGTCGATGCCACCGCCTTTCAGGATGCGGCCGACTTCCAGCAGCGCCTCCTGCTCGGGCGTGATGCCGGAGCGGTGCCCATCGGTGTCGACTTCGATCCACACTTCACAGCGCTCACCGTGTACGCGGGCGTAGTCGACCACAGCGTGGGCGGCCTCTGCGTTATCGACCACGAGCTTCAGATCGCAGCCCCGCTTGCGCAGCGCCATCGCACGCGGCAGCTTGGTGGCGACAATGCCCACCGCGTACAGGATGTCCTTGATACCGGCGGCAAAGAAGGCCTCGGCCTCCTTCAACGTCGATACGGTGATGCCTTGCGCGCCGGCCGCCATCTGTGCGCGCACCACATCGAGGCACTTGGTGGTCTTCACATGCGGGCGGAATTTCACGCCCAGCGCGTTCATGCGGTGCTGCATCCGGGCAATGTTGTGCTGCATGCGCGGCAGGTCAATCAACGCAGCGGGCGTGTCGAGGGTTTCAAGCGTGTGCGTGTCAGGGGTCATGGTTGCATCCTCATGCGGCAAAGCGGCGGGCCCAGGGCAACAGATCGTCGAGCGTGGGCGAGGTGATTTCCGGCAACTGGGCGCCCTCCACCGGCGTCAGGCCGATGCGGTTATGCCAGTACGTGCGCAGACCCACGGCCGCTGTGCCAAACATGTCGTAACTGGAGCCCGCAACAAATGCCGCGTCGGCCGCGTCCACGCCAAGCTGTTCGAGCGCCATGCGATAGGGCTTCGGATCGGGCTTGTACACGCCAGCCTGCTCGGCCGTGACAACGACATCCCACGTGACGGGCAACAGCGCTGCGGCTTGCCGGCCCAGCCGTTCCGAACAGTTGGTGACAACGGCCAGTTTGCAGTGCGGCTGGAGCTGGGCCAGCGCTTGCGCAGCGCCGCTCCACGGTGCGAGGTGCAACCAGTTGGCTTCCAGCGCTTCAGGGGCAGAGGCCAATAAGCCGACGTTCTGCGCGGCCTGCCGAACCATCGTTTCATACGGGACGTATGCGCCGCAGCCGTACGTGAGCCGCAGATACTCGGCGCGCCACGTGCGGCCTGCCTGTTCGGAGCCAGCGGCGCGGTTCCACAACGACCACGAATCGAGCAGCGCGGTCAGCAGATCGAACAGGATGGCTTTGGGATAGCCGGTATCGGGAGAAACCGCGGAAGCATTCACGCTTGTCACCTGCAAATCGGTAGAGATCGATGCAGCCGATTGTAGGTACCGCGCACCGGCTTTCGGTGAAGCCGGTTTAAATCAAAGATTCAGTGAAGCTGCATCATCCGCGCCACGGCGGCTGCGGCTTGAAACGGCTCTGCAGCGCCTGCATGAAGTGACGCGTACGTTGAGGCAACCCGGCGCGGTTGTGCGTGAGGGCGATCACGTTGGCGTCCGGCGCCTTCCAGCCGGGCAGCAAACGCACCAGCCGGCCCGCGCGCAAATCATCGGCCACATCCCATTCGGAGCGAAGGATCACGCCACGCCCTTCGCACGCCCACTGGCGGATGACATCGCCGTCGTTGCAGATCAGTCGGCGCGGCACGCGCACGCTGCGGCTCGTGCGCCCCTTGCTGAAATGCCAGAGCGACACGTCTTCCTTGTTCTCGCGCAGCACGATGCAGGGCAGCGCGGCAAGGTCATCGGGGGTTTCCGGCGGGCCAAAGCGCTTCACAAACGCGGGGGAAGCGCAGACAAAGCGCGCATTCGGCGCAATCGCATGGCCGACAAGGTTCGACACCTGCAGCGCGCCAATATGCACCACCACATCAAAGCGGTCCGCCGCTTCGGTCAGGGGCGCATCGGACAGCGCCAGTTCGATGTCGACATCGGGGTGCTGCTGCTGGAAATCGGCAATGACGGGTGCCACGTAGCGTCGCCCAAACCCCAGCGGCGCATTCACCTTGAGCGTGCCGACCAGGCCGCCCCGGCGCGTGTGCAAATCCTCTGACAGTGCGTCGAGCTGGCGGATCAGCTCTGCCCCGCGCTCGCACAGCAGCATGCCTTCCTGCGTAAAGCGCAAGCTGCGCGCCGTGCGATCGACCAGCCGTGTGCCCAGCTTCTTCTCCAGCTGTTGCAGCCGCTGCGACACGGCCGATGGCGTCAGGTCCAGCGCCCGCGCCGTCGCCACCAGGCTGCCGTTGTCCTGGATGGCGAGCAGGAAGCGCAGATCGGCGGAATCCGTCATGGTTTACTTGCCGGCAAAGCGGTCCGTTGCGGCCAGCAGTTGATCGAGAATGCCCGGTTCGGACCACGCATGGCCGGCGCCTTCGATCAGGTGGAAGTCTGAATCCGGCCACGCCTGATGCAACGCATACGCATAGCGCGCGGGGCACGGCATATCGTAGCGGCCATGCACGATCACGCCGGGAATGCCCGCCAGCTTGTGTGCCTCGCGCAGCAACTGGCCCTCTTCCAGCCAGCACTGATGCGTGAAGTAGTGGTTCTCCAGCCGCGCGAAGGCCAGCGCGAAATGGTCGTCGGCGTGCTTGGCGCTATTGCTCGGGTCGGGCAGCAGCGTGATGGTCTCGCCTTCCCACACGCTCCAGGCGCGGGCGGCTTCGATCTGCCTGGCGGTGTCGTTGCCGGTCAGCACTTTGCGATAGGCCGCAATCATGTCACCGCGCTCGGCCTCCGGAATGGGCGCCTGGAAACGTGCCCATTTCTCGGGAAACATCTCCGACACGCCGTACTGGTAGTACCAGCGCAGCTCGGCCTGCGTGACGGTGTAGATGCCCCGCAGCACGAGTTCGCTCACATGCTGCGGGTACTTCTGCGCGTAAGCGAGTGCCAACGTCGAACCCCACGATCCGCCGAATACGAGCCAGCGCTCGGCGCCGGCAATCGCGCGCAGGCGTTCGATATCGGCCACCAGATGCCACGTGGTGTTGGCCTCCAGGCCCGCGTGCGGCGTCGACCGCCCGCAGCCGCGCTGGTCGAACAGCATCACGTCGTAGCGCGCGGGGTCGAACACGCGGCGGTGATCAGCCGAAACGCCGCCACCTGGCCCGCCATGCAGGAACACCGCGGGCTTGGCACCGGGCGTGCCAACGCGCTCGTAGTAGATCGTGTGGCCATCGCCCACGTCCAGTATGCCGGTTTCATAGGGCTCGATTGGCGGATACAGGGTGCGCAGTGCAGTCATGGTCGGTCCTGTCAAAAGGTTGCCGGGAGAATGGGCCGATTCTACAGAGGGGTTCTCGCTTGCACATATTTTTGAACGACGTATAAAATTGCACATCGTTTAAAAAAACAGCGGACCCACCATGTCGTCCATCCCGATCCCCATTGAAGCCGGCCGCCGCGAACGCAAGCGCAACCAGACGCTGGACCACCTGGCGGCCACCGCCTTCTCCCTGTTCGAGCAGCACGGTTACGACGCGGTGACGATGGAGCAGATCGCTGCGCAGGCCGATGTGTCCAAGGGCACGCTGTACAACCACTTTCCGGTCAAGGAAGCCCTGTTGGCACACCAGTTCCACGCCGAACTGGCGGCCGGCGGCGCGCAATTGCGCGCCCAGATCGAAGCACAGCCGGATTTCGCCTCCCGCCTGGCGGTGCTGCTTTCCGCCTCGGCCGATTGGTGCAACGTGCGCCGGCCCTACCTGGCCGCGTATTTCCGTTACCGCTTTGCCAGCGCCGACCTGGCTGCCCGCAACCGTGACGCAGACAAGCGCAGCGGGCTCGAAGCGGTGTTCATGATGCTCATCGATGCGGCGCAGCGCTCGGGCGAACTCGATAGCCGGCTCGATGCGCAGCACCTCGCGGTGCTGTTCGAGTACCTGTATCTCGGCGCACTGATGCGCTGGCTGGCACGTCCTGAAACGGACCTGCACGCGGGTTTCTCCGCCGTTATCGACCTGTTCCTGCACGGCATGGCCGCCAAGGAGGCGTGATGAACCCGCTCGTGCTCGATTGGCCGGCTGCGGCTGCGGCTGGTGCCGCAGTGGCGGGCGGCAAGGGCTGGCAGCTTGGTCGGATGGCGAGACTCGGCGTGCCGGTGCCCGATGGTTTCGTGCTGGCCGCAGAGGCCAGCCTCAGCCGGAATCACGGAGATGCGGTGCCCGATACGGTGCTGGCTGCCATCGCGCAAGCGCTGGCCGCGCGCGGCTGGCAAAACACGCCGCTGGCCGTGCGCTCGTCCGCACCGCAAGAAGATTCCGCGCGACGCTCGTTCGCGGGCATTCACGAAACGCGGCTGAACGTCATCGGCGCGCAGGCGCTGGCGGAAGCGGTGCGCGCCGTGTGGGACTCGGCGCACGCACCGCAAGCGTTGGCATACCGCGAGCGCTTTGGCATCGACACCTCCGATCTGGCGATGGCCGTGGTCATCATGCCGATGTTGCCGGCAGTGGCCGCAGGCATCGCGTTCACCGGCGACCCCCTGAGCGGCCGCGACGACCACATCGTCATCAACGCGCACTGGGGCCTGGGCGAAGCGCTGGTGGGCGGCCAAGCCGATGGTGACGTCGACCGGCTGGAAGTCGCGCCGCAAGACGACGCGCTGCGGGTGGTCCAACGCCAGATCGGCACAAAGCGCCGCATGACGCGCGCGCTGGCCGAAGGCGGCACCGCACTCGCCGATACCGCCACTGAAGATGCCCGCCACGCCGTGCTGGACGACGCCCAGCTCATTGCACTTGCCACGGTGGCGCGCGACACGGCACGCGCGCTGGATTTTGCGCAGCCGCGCTATGACATCGAATGGGTCTGGGACGGGCAGCGCTTCTGGATCGTGCAGGCTCGCCCGATCACCACGGCCGCCCGCCAGACTTACGCCGCACTCCAAACCCAGCCGACGTTCTGGACGCGCGGCAACACGCGTGAGGTGTTTCCCGCGCCGCTGTCGCCCATCGACTGGACGCTCTACGGTCACGCGGCCAATCGCATGCTGATGCTGGCCTACTCGCTGGCCGGCTACGCATTGCTGCCCGGGCTGGCGCGCGCCAAGTTGTTTGGCGGCTGCGTGTACCTCGACGTCTCGTTGATGCAGTGGGAGGCATTTGACGCGTTCGGCATTGCGCCGGATGCCATCAACCGCATGCTCGGCGGCACGCAGCCCGAGATTGCGCTGCCGCGCGCCACATGGCCGCAGCGGCTGGCACGCGGGGCGCGTCTCCTGCGTTATTTGTGCAGCGCCGGCGCCGCGCGCCGCCATGCGCAAAGCGATCTGAACCGCGCCCGCAAGCAAGCCGCGCAATGGCGTGAAGACGCGTGGCCGCAATCGACAGCGGAGCTGGCCGCCTGCCTGCGCGAACGCTTCAACACCGCGCGCCGCGCAGACGGCCTGTTCTTCCTGCAGGGCTCGGCGGGCGGCTCCGTTTCGGGCCTGGTCGACGTGATCGAAAAACACTGCCCCGGCGAGGGCCACGCGCTGGCCGCCGCGCTCATGGCAGGCGCAGAACCCAGCGTCACCGCGCAGCAGAGCTACGAATTGATGGCGCTGGCGCAAACGGCCGCCGCCGATGCCGAAGCCCTCGCCTGGCTTCGCGCCGACAACCGCGTCGGCACGCGATGGGCGCAGCAACTGCCGGCGCACAGCCCGTTCCGCCGGCACTTCAGTACGTTTCTGGAGCGCTATGGGCACCGCGCCATTGAAGAGAGCTACTTCCGCCGCCCGCGCTGGCGCGAGCAGCCCGACTATTTGCTCGACCTCATCGTCGGGCTGATCGACAGCGACGCGCACGCCGTGCGGCAAAGGCAACTGGCGGCGTCTGAGCGTGCGTGGGCGCGCCTGCCGTTCTGGCTGCGCCCGATTGTGCGGGGGATGCTCAAGGGTGCCGTGCGCGACAGCAACCAGCGCGAAGCCGCGCGCAGCGCGCTGGTGGCGTATCTGGAAGCGCTGCGCATCGGCCTGCTCAAGCTGGCTGACAGGCTCGTCGGCGAGGAAGGACTCGATGCGTCGGAAGACATCTTCAACCTGACGCTGGACGAATGCGTAGCCGCGGCCACAGGCGCATTACCCCTGCGCTTCGCCGCGCAGCGCGCGCGTGAACGCCGCCAACAGTTGGACGATTGGGCCGCTGCGCAGGAGCCGGACATCCTCATCGAACATGGCGAGGCACCGGTCGTGGCCAGTACGTCAGTCCCCCTCTCAGGAGATGCCTGGAGCGGCACCGCCGTGGGCGCTGGCTCGGCACAGGGGCAGGCACGGCTGGTCGATCACGCTGCCGCCGGCACGGCACTGCAAGCCGGCGATATCCTGGTCGCCCCCAGTACCGATCCCGCTTGGACGCCCCTTTTCCTGAAGGCCGGCGCGCTGGTCATGGAAACCGGTGGCTACCTCTCGCATGGCGCCATCGTGGCGCGGGAGTTCGGGATTCCGGCCGTGGTGAACCTGCCTGGCATCCGGGCACAGTTGAAAGATGGCGAGACGATCCGTGTAGACGGCAATGCCGGTACGGTCAGTAGAGTGGCGCATTAGGCACCCATATGTGGTGATGAGGCGACACTGGCGAATGCGGTTTTGCTGCGTCGCAATATTCGGACTAATATTCGGGTATTCCCTACTAGGGTTATCCCTAAATCAGTCCTCAGAAGGAATCGCCATGAACACCGTCGCTCTCAAAGCCGCCCCCGCCTCGCGTTTCGCCCGTTTCTGGCAAATCGTGCGCCGTGAAGCCAGCCGCGCCGTTGCACTGCACGTGGAAAGCTGCGGCATGATGGCCGAGCTGTATCGCCGTTCGGGCCACTGAGCCGAAGCGCACAGCAGGCTCACATCAGGTCTCGCTCCACTGCCGCATCAGGTTGTGATACACGCCGATGAGCGTGCGGCGCGCGGTGGCATCCGCGTCGGTCTGGTTGAGCGTCTGGATGGCGTTGTCCAGGTCGAACAACATGGCGCGCTGCGCGTCATCGCGAATCAGGCTCTGGATCCAGAAGAAGCTCGCCACGCGCACTCCCCGCGTGATGGGCGTCACCTGATGCAGGCTCGTTGCCGGGTAGATCACCAAATCACCGGCATTGAGCTTGACGCTGTGCATGCCATAGGTGTCTTCAATCTGCAGTTCGCCGCCGTCATAGCTGGCAGGGTCTGACAGGAACAGCGTGGCCGAGATGTCGGTGCGCAGCTTTGTGCCGTTGTGCGGGTGGATACGCACGCTGCCGTCGACATGCGCGCCGAAGGTCATGCCCTCGCCGTAGCGGTTGAACATCGGCGGGTACACCACGTTCGGCAGCGCTGCGCTGATGAAGCGCGGGTGCCGCTCCAGCACGCTCAGGATGAGCTGCTGGCACTGCAAGGCCACTTCCGCGCCCTCGTCAATCTGCTGGTTGACCTTGACCGGTGCCCCCGAATACCCGGCCGACACGCGGCCATCGACCCAGGCATCGCCCGCGCTATCGAGCAGGTCACGCAGCGCAGCCACCTGCGCGGCGTTGAAGACGTTGGGAATGCAGACAAGCATGGTGCGGGAAGGAAACGGGGATGCAGCCGAGGGCCCATCCCCCAGCCATTACATCCGATATACCACCGACAGCATCGCCGCACGGCCGGTACCCGGCACGGCGCGACCGCCATCGGACGGAATCAGCGCATCGTAATACGCCTTGTTGAACAGGTTGAACAGGTTCAGCCGCACGTCGTATTTCGGTTGGTGATAGGCCAGCATCGCATCCCAGCGCACGAAGCCACCCACCTGCACCGTGTCGGTGTTGTTGGCGTAGCGCTGCGACATGTAGAACGCGCCCGCGCCCGCCTCCCAGTTCGGCAGGAAGGTGTAGCTCGTCCACACCGTGGCAGCGTGCTTGGGCGTGTTGGCCGGCGTCATGCCCTGCGTGCCCGCGGCGATGCCATTGACGATCTGCGCATCCAGGTAGGTATAGCCCGCAAAGATCTGCAGCTTGTCGGTCACGTGGCCCGTGGCACCCAGGCGCGCACCGCGCACGCGGATCTTGCCTGCCGACGTGTACGTCGTGCTGTCGATCTGCGTGCGGGCGTTGTCCTTGGTGATCTGGAACAGCGCCGAGCTGACCGACAGATCGCCGTTGAGCAGATCCCACTTGCCGCCGGCTTCATACGACTTGTTCTTCTCCGGGTCCAGGTTCTGCTGGCCGGTGGTGCCCACGAGTTGCTCCAATGACGGGTTGAACGACGTGCCATACGACACGTAGTACGACTGCCAGTCCGTCGGCTGCCAGATGCTGCCCAGGCGCGTGCTGACAAAGTTCACGCTCTGCTGCGCGTACGGCAGCGCGGTGATCTTGGCCGACGCCGGCGTGTTCGCCGAATTCAGCGAGTTCGAAATGCTCGCAACGTAGCGGTCATAGCGCAGGCCGGCCACCGCCTTCCACTGCTTGGTGAATTCGATCGAGTCGTTGAAATACGCAGCCACCGTGTTGGCCGAGCCGCCCTGCAGGTTGCCCAGGCTGGACGGCGTGCTGGCCGGCGACGTGGTGTAGCTCGGGCTCACCAGCGGCTCGCACGAGACAAAGCCGCTCGTCATGCTCGACTGCGCCAGCGGCGTGCCATTGCACGAGCCGTTGCGGTAATAGTTCTGGTTGTCGTAACCGTCGTGGCCGAACTCGGTGCCAACCAGCAGCGTGTGCTTGACCGAACCCGTATCGAACTTGGCCGTCAGTTCGGTCTGGTTGAACAGCGAGTAATCGCGGATGCGGCGGTCATGGCTTTGCAAACGCACCGATAGCGCCGAGAGCGGCAGATTGCTGTTGGCGAGCGCCGTGAACACGCCCGACGAATTGACCGTACCCACAGCGTTGGGCGCCGTCTCCCGCGCGTCGGTCTGCACGTAGTTGAACTGCGTCTGGTTGCGCAGGCGCAGGTTGGGCGAGAACTTGTGATCGATATTGGCCGAGAACGACGCCACATCCTGCGTGGTGCGGTCATCGGTGTAGCCGTAGTACGTCTTGGGGCTCACGTTGACCGGGTGGCCGTTGAGGTTCGGCACGCCGTAGTCGGGCATGTCGCGGTTGTGCTGCAGCAGCGCAGACAGCGTCACCTCGGTCGGCGTACCGATGCCAAAGCGCCACGACGGCGCGATGCCGAAATCCTGCGCGGTCATCTCATCGCGCGTGCTGGTCTTGCCGTTCTGCGCCATCGCGGCGATGCGGAAGGCGGAGGTGTCGGACGTCGGCGTGTTGACGTCGGCGGTCGCGCGCACCAAGCCGTTGGTCGTGACCGAGCCGGTGATTTCCGTGGCCGCTTTCAGCTTCGGCTTCTTCGTCACCTGGTTGATGACGCCGCCGGTGGAGCCGCGACCGAACAGCATCGACGACGGGCCCATCAGCACTTCCACCGAATCGAGGGCGAACAAGTCGCGGTAGTACTGGCCGCGATCACGGAAGCCGTCGAGGTAGATGTCGGTACGCGCCGAGAAGCCGTTCAGGTTGATGTTGTTGCCAATCTGCCCACCTTCGGCCGTAGACCGTATTAAATCTGTCAACATTGCGACAGCAAAAGTGTCAACAAGGGGCACCGTTGCCTCCACGTCTCGACAATTCCTTGCAGGACAAGGCGTTCCGGGTTGCGAAGCAATGTGTCACCAGACGAACGGGCTCATCCCCGCGCAAGCGGCACCCTGCGAACTTCGGCCGTGAAGGCCGCAGCGCCTTGCCGGGCGCGAGCCGTGGCCGGCGCGATACGTCATGCCAAAGTGGCCACGCTGCTGCTTCCAGGCATCGGTACAACCCACGATCTGAAGAATGCCTACGCGGCGGGTGCGCGCGTCGTGCGCGTGGCCACTCACTGCACGGAGGCCGACATCTCTCGGCAACACATCGAGTGCGCCCGCGCGCTCGGCATGGACGCCGTGGACCCGGCGACTACACGCGCACCCAGAAGGCAGCACTGGGCCTGCGCTACCAGATTACGCCGGCCCTGCTGGCCCAGGCCGCGTACCGGTACAACAACAATGGCACGCGAGCGGCCAACACCGCTGCGCGCGACGATCTGTGGTGGATTGCACTGAACTACCAGGCCACCGGTGCCTTGCAGCTCACTGGCGCGTTCTACTACGACAACGTCAAGTCGCTGTACACGGCGACCAGCAAGACCAATCCGAGCAACCCGTGGCAGGTCACGCTGATGGCGGATTACTCGCTGTCCAAGCGCACTGACGTCTACCTCATCACGGCGTACACCAAGAATGCGTCGCTGAACTTTGAAAGCCTGAACGGCGCTGCTGCCATCTACCAGATTGCCAAGAACGAGAAGAACCAGTTCGGCGTGGCGATGGGCATGCGGCACAAGTTCTGAGTGCGCCGAGAGACCGGCAAGGAGTAGGTGGTTGTGCGCTAATTTTTTCGACCGGCGATCCAGATACCTGCGCGCCCCTCACTCACGCAGTCTGACGAGCAATGGTGACGATCGTATAGACAATGGCTTCCACCAGCATGGCGCCCGCTTGCGCCAGAGAGTATTTGGCCTCGCCGTGTGGCGGATTAAAGTGGAAATGATGAACAACGGGCTTCAATGACTTCCACTTGGCACTGCAACCCTCACATCTTGCAGATTAATGGAACAGGCGGCGCAGCAGATCAGTGGCAAGTTGCACCGGTCGCATCACCAGATCAGATATGCCCAAGTCCACGCGCATCGTGTTGGCTGCGGCAAAGATCAGGGCAGCTAGCATAGCCAATACCGTCAAGCCGAACTTCAAGTCATCGACGTCCTTCGTGAGTATTGGTACGCAACCGACCATGGCTTGGCACGACACGGCGGCTTCATCCTCATCAGTCGGGCCGCTCCCATGATAGGTTGTGAGCGTGGCAGAGTAGGATGTGCCATTCTGTGCGCCACAGATCGCGCCGCGCGGCTTTCCCTCTTGTCGAAGGCCAAACGCGATCGTGGGTGTCGATACCAGCCACGATCCGCACGAAGCGGGAGATCGCACTGTGAACGGGTGGTCGTGGTCGAGGGGTGCCGCAGGTTATCGCGCTCGGCGCTCAGCTCGACGCCCTCGGCGAGTGGCGCATCCAGTGCGGCGTGGCGCGGCGGAGCTTTTTGGCCGGGGCCGCATGGGCCTTCATTGACCGCTACGCTTCCGGCTTTTAGCCGGAAGGGAGTATAGTTCGACCCCGCGCCAGGCAGTGGCTCCTTTACGTAGTGCGTCGGCACCTTTCCCAGCGCAGTTATCAGTTCGGTTCCTCTGACCTGGAAGTCCTCGACCTCCTTTTAGCGCAGTGTCAATGTCGGCCAACCCAGACTTGGTGCGCTTTGGCCGCTTGACAGGAGAAACCCATCATCCGTTCAACCAACGAGACGGCTGCTGTTGGCGGAAGGGGCACGCCACGTTCAAATCTCCAGTGCCTCCAGTACTTGGCCCTTGGTTTCGACCCCTAGAAAATGCACCGTAATGGTCGTCAGTAACGAAACCATTGCGAGCGCATAGAAAGCGCTGCTCAAATTGCCACTGCCAATGGTGCTGGCGATTAACCCCGGAGCGAAGATCGCGGCCATTTTTAGCCACGCTCCACTCACGCCACAGGCCATGGCGCGAATGCTGGTGGGATACAACTCCGGCGTATAAACATAGGCGGTGATGAAGCCGCTTGAAAGGAAGGCCATGGCCAACGCGCAGAACGTTGCCACTACGTACACCGTACTGTCATGGAACACGCCCGCGAGTGCCAGCGCCAGCGCGCAAAGTGCAAACGAAACATTGATCACCGGCTTGCGGCCTACCTTATCAACCACTAGAGCGCAAACCACTGAGCCCACCACGCCAAGGGCCGACGCCGCGGCGGCCAGATTCAACGCGACCTGCAACGGAGCGTGGTAAACGGTCTTGTAGATCGTGGGCAGCCATGTCGACAGGCCGTACTGGACGCAGCCGCCAGCGGCCCACAGCATCCACACCGCCAGCGTACGGGCGAGATAGGTCTTGCTGACGAGGTCGCGCATGCGGCGCTTCGGATGGTGGCCGAGCCGCTCGAAAGCCGACACGTCGCCCAGCGGCTCCAGCGGCTGACGTGCGCGGGCCTCGAACGCATTCACCGCGGCGTCGGCCTCGGCCATCCGGCCCTTCTCGGCCAGCCAGCGCGGCGATTCCGGAATGACGTGCTTCAGGATGAAGAACAGCACCAGCGGCACGCCGCCGATGAAGTACATAACCTCCCAGCCGTAGCGCGGCACGAGGAACGCGCCGGCGGCGTTCGACACCATCAGGCCGATCGGGAACACGATCTCGTACAGCAGCACGAAGCGTCCCCGGCCATGCGCGCGGGTAACTTCGTTGATGTACGTAGCCGCCACCGGCAGTTCGCCGCCGAGTCCCAGCCCCTGCACGATGCGCAGGAGCGCGAAGATCTCGAAAGCGGGCGCAAAGCCGCAGGCGATGCTCATCACGCCGATGATGCCGGCGCTCCAGCCGATGGAACGCCGACGGCCGAAGCGTTCGGCCAACGCAGGGAACAGCAGCGCGCCGATGAGCTGACCGATCGACGGCGCAGCGATCAAGAAGCCGATCTGGCCCGGCGTCAGGTGCCACGTGGCGATCAGCACCGGCAGCGTCGCTGCGATGGCGATGACGTCGAAGCCATCGAAAAAGGTGGCCAGGCCGATCAGCAAACGGGCGCGAACGTGCATGGCGTTGCCGGGCATGCGCTCGATGCGGGCAACGATTTCGCCGCGGGTGATGTTGGTACGGGCGCCGGTGGTGACGTCATCGGCGGTTAGGCCTACTGCGGCGTCGTTGGATTGCAACAGCATGCGTGGTCTCCAATGAGTTTATTGTCTTGCCAGGCGACAAAAGCCAAGCATATTTCATTTGCGAGCGAATTATAGATTTGAGAAAATCCTGTTGTCCATCCATTAAGAGTCAGCGAGGCACATTTATGACAAGCAAGGCACTCGGTACGCGCAAAAAGCGCGAACGACAACAGGGACGGCCGGACTCCACTGGCAGTGTCGGCAAGGAAGCGCTGCTAGAGGCCGCCATAGAGGTCCTGCGCAGCGTGCGCCCTGAGGCCATGACGATGGTCGATGTCGCCGAACGTGCACAAGTGCATCCTGCGCTGGTCAGGTATTACTTCGGGTCGAAGGATGGGTTGCTTCGTGAAGTCGCGCGCATACTGGTCGGCACTGAGCAGGAGGTCATGCAGCAGGCAATGGATTCTGACGCGACACTGGGGGAGAAGCTGGAGAAACGATTGCTTGGGATGATCAATCTCGTCGAGGCGAATCCAAATTTCCATCGCCTGATTCTTGACAAGATCTACGGCGAACCGGAAGAAGGCGCCGATATCCTTGCTCGAATGAGCGCGAACGGACTCAGGTTGACCCTGGCACTTCTGCATGACCGGAGCGGCATGCCGTTGCGCCCTGTCGATCCGCGCTTGCTGCATATCGCGATGGTGGGCGCGTCGGAGTTCTTTGTCGCAGCAAAGCCTCTGCTGCTCGAATTTTTCGGCCACGATGTCAACCTAGGAGACCTGAAGATTCGTTACGTCGAATTGTTGCGCGACTTGCTCTCGGGCGGCCTGACAAACACTACCAGTGCTGCCGCGCCGGATCATCGCGCAACACGAACAGACGCTTGACCGCGTGTTTAGCCTGCCGGGGCAGCGAAGGTGGCGAGGATCCGGTGCGCAATATTGACCGCGAGATCCGCTTTCAGCGCCATGTCCCGCGCGCCGTTGTTCCAACGACGCATCGCCTGCTGCGCCTCGGCAATTTCCACATCCTCCTGATGCACCTGGCGCGCATCTCCGTCGAGCTGTCTTGACAGTGCCTCGTCGCCAACGCGAAAGTTGCGCGACAGAGCGATGAAGTAATGGTGCGATTCCGGCGTCTCCGGAGTGATCAGGTGATCGGCTCGCAAGTCAACCTGTGCTTCCTCATTTTCGTTGCGGACGAGCACATTGACGTTGCCAGGCAACTGCCATTGCGCCATCTGGATCCTATCGAGCGGTTGACTCAATGACCGCCATGCCTTGTGCGCTGGAGCCTGGAACGTATTCCTGAAGATCCGCCGAGTAGTCACACTACGCTCGTCGCTGAACACTTCCAGCGGGTCGTCGCCCAGTCGCTGCGGATCGAATCCAATCGATGATGCATGCAGGAAGGCGACATGCGACAGGTCGAGCAAATTGTCGCTCATCAGTGTGTGCGCGGCGCGCACATGAAAATACTGGATGATGGAGGTATCCCATTGCGGATCCTCCCGCCATGGCAGTTGCGGCAATGTCGTCTCGCCGGCTAGCGCCGGGTCACCTGGCCACACCCAGACGAAACCGTACCGCTCCACCACCGGGAAGGAACGGATATGCGCGCGTGGCGGAATATTGCTTTGTGATGGAATATGGACGCAATGCCCCGCACCGTTGAATTCCATGCCGTGGTAGCGGCACTGCAGATGATCGCCCTTGACGGCCCCCATCGATAGCGGCGCCTGCCGATGTGGACACGTGTCCCGTACTGCTGCCACGGAACTATCAGTCCGGCGAAACAAGGCGACGGGCTCCGCACAGATGATTCTGCCAAGGGGGCGATCTTGGAGGTCGGCGCTGGCGCAGGCTACGTACCAATGGTTAATCAGCATGGGGGTCTCCTCTGTCAGATTGATCATGATCACTAATTCGTTTGTGAGCGAATTATAGTGAAAAAAATTCGCGCATGGGTGGATCGCTCAAAGACAATTCATCGCGATGGGGCCTAAAGCACTGTCGAGCTAGAATCTCTTAGCCCTCTCGCCTCACTTTCCTGACAATGAATCCTGGACAGCGTGACGTCCTGAGCCAAATCCTTTCCGCATGCAAGGCCGAACGTGCCGTAACGGCAAGATTCCGCCTCCACGCGCCGTGGGCGTTGCACTCGGCAGGCACCGAGGGCACGCTGATCCGCATGTGTACCGGCCCCGGGTACTGGATCTGCACCGATGGCGGCACACCTGTGGAGATTGGTCCGCGCGATATCGTCATGCTGCCGCGGGGCATCCCGCACACGGTGTCATCGACACGCGACCCCGATGATGACGTCGTGCCCTTCGGCGATCTGCTGAAAGCGCACATGATCGGCCGCCATGGCGACCATCCCATCGAACTGGCATACGGCGCCGGCGACACAGGCGACTCGGGTGCCCCAGCCACGCACTTGTTCTCCCTGCACCTCTGGATGCCTGCGCTTGACGTCGGCGCCATCCCGGCGGAATTGCCATCGCTGATCGTGCTGCGTGCTGACAAGCTTGCGCTGGCGCACACGCTGGCAAACACGATGGAGCTACTTGTGCAGGACTCACTGGCCCAACGTCAGGGCTGGCAGTTGTCCGCGGCACGGATGGGGGACCTGCTACTCGTGCATATCCTGGGCGAGTACCTATGCACCCCGGCGGTCGCTCGCCAAGGCACGTCAAACGTCCTCGACGACCCAGGAATCGCGCGCGCGATCGTTGCCATGCAAGAAGCGCCTCATCAGGACTGGACCATCGCTCAGCTTGCCGCCTTGGCGTACCTGTCGCGCACAGTTTTCACCGAGCGCTTTCGTGCGCTGTTGGGCGTACCGCCGATTCAGTACCTGAGCGCCTATCGCATGAACTTGGCCGCGGAGAGGCTACGCCATCCGCGCGCACGGATCATTGATGTCGCCGAAGCCGCGGGCTATGCATCCGAGAAGGCCTTCTCACGCGCGTTCCAGCGCTGGATTGGCCTATCGCCCACCCAATACCAGCGCGATGCATCAGTGCCCTAAAGGCTTCCGCACGCTGCCAATCCGGACGACTGGTGCCCGAATACGGCGTTTCGGAGGTTGAGCCTGGCATGGCCACCGCCCAATAATTCCGCTCAACGCCCCGCAGGCGAACAAGGAGACAAGAGCATGAAACAAGTGGAACACGCGCTGATCGTTGGGGGGGGCATCGCTGGCTGCGCGGCGGCCATTGCACTGGCACAGGCCGGCGTGCGTGTGACGCTGCTGGAGAAGCAGCGGCAATGGAGATTCCAGAGTTCCGGCATTTTCATCTATCACAATGGACTTGCTGCGCTTGGCAGCCTTGGGGTGCTGCCCCAAATCCTGTCGGGCGGTTTTGCCATTGCAGATGGTCGGAATATCTACCTGGACGAGCGCGGCGAACCGATCACTTCTACGTACTATCCGTCCCGGCACCCGGACATTCCGCCGATCGTCGGCATTCGTCGGGCCGAGATGCATCGCATCCTCGCCAGCCGACTCGATGCCCTGCGCGTCGATATTCGCCTGGGCATCACTGCCGTCCAAATCGACCAAGACACGGCAGAGTACGTCACGGTAGCGCTATCCGATGGCACCACGGACCAGTATGACCTCGTGGTCGGCGCGGACGGCATTCGCTCAGAAGTTCGGCGCCTAGTCGCAGGTCCGCTGGAACCAGTCTATACGGGACTCGGCGTCTGGCGCAGTGTACACACGCGACCGAAGGATCTCACCGCGAAGATCATGATGATGGGTACCGGCAAGCGGCTCGGCATTATGCCGATCAGCGATGACCAACTGTATCTGTTCGGCACCCTGCCCGAGCCCGCTGGGCAATGGCATGAGCGCGCCGATTGGCCGGCACTAATGCAAGTCCGCTTTGCGGAGTTCGGCGGCCCGGCGCGCCAGTTCCTGGACACGCTCTCGGCTGACGCTGAAGTGCTCTACACCGCCGTGGAGGAGGTCGCTGCGCCACTACCCTGGCACCGTGGCCGGGTGATCATGATTGGTGACGCCGCACACGCCTCTACACCTTTCATGGGACAAGGCGGCGCGATGGCGCTCGAAGACGCAGTGTTGCTGGCGCAAATGCTGGCGCGCGTTGTCGATGTGGAGGCCACGCTGCGAGCCTTCGGTGAGGCACGCTATCCCCTGTGTAAGTTCGTTCAGGACACCTCGCGTAAAGTCGGGGAGGCCGGAGCGCAGGAAGACGCAACCATCCTGAGGAGCCGCAACGAGACGATGCTTCGCACCGCACAGCGGCAGGTTGACGACTTCTACGCACGGATGGATGCGCTACGTTATCAATTGCCCGTGGCATAGCGCCGCTGACAGGGCAGTGCATCTTCTGTTGCTGTCGACGCTCACATGACCGTTCTTTCGTCCCCTACTGCCTTTCGGCCTGGCCACGCAATTCCTCGCGCAGGAAATGCCCCGACGCTTGCCCACGCCAGAAGGCGTCCCAGACGCCGCCGCCCTCGGGCGCTGCGCGCACGGCACGAAGGCGCTTCCTCGCGGCAGGCTGCCGAGCGCTACCTGCCGGACCAGTTCAGCGATGGCAGCCGCAACAACTCCCTATTCTCGACCTCCGTCGGCAGCGCAAAGGCCAACGCAAGCCTCTACTCGCTCATCGATACCTGCCGGGCCAATGGCATCGAGCCAAATCGTTATCTGAACTGACTGTTCCAGCAGCTTCTCGCTCACACAGACTGTGACAACTACGCGGCGCTGCTGCCGTGAAACATGCCTGCTGCGCCCCACTGAGTCTTGCGTCTCACGCTGCAACTCTGAGGGGCGTCGTTAGAAGACCGCTTACCGTTCAGGGTCCGCGGCTTCCCAGCTTACGTAGTTCTCGCCGCTGCCGTTGAGGATTTCCGGTTACTTGGCAGTGAGTGATTGCGCCCAGTCGATTTGCATGTCTAATTCCTGATCGGCTTGAAATTCGCATTAAAACTTCTGGCGCATGCCCAGCGCAAGGCTGGTGCCGCTGCCCTTTCCGGTCACCTTGTCGAACATCGTCACAACGTATAGGTCCGTCCGCTTCGACAGGGCGTAGTCATAACCGCCGGCAAGTCCGTGGCGACGATAGTTCGGCACGGCATCGCCGCGCACGCGCGAAGACACCGCAGAGACCAGGATCTTTCCGCTGCCGGCCGGAATCTGTGCACCCACTTGCAGCGTATCGGTCGACGTCGAGGCACCACTCGTGCTGGTGTGGGCATACTCGGTCAGCAGCTTGACGGCCTTGAAGTCATAGGACAAGCCTCCGACCATTGCAGTCTGCGCCCAGCTTCCCGCGGGAAGCCCGGGGCCGAGCCGGGTCCTCTGGATGGCGAGACTCGCCGACAATGGCCCGCGCTCATAGAGAAGCATACCGACAGCATTGTTCTGCGAGTTCGTACCCGCTTGCTCGCCAAGGCTATACAAGCCGCGGAAGGAAACCCCGGCGAAATTCGGAGAGTAGTAACCCAGCGCGTTGTTCCATACGGTGTCGCCAGCAATGTATCGGCCTTGCTGAGGCGCCCACAGTACGCCCACGATCGGCGAAAATCTGGTCGACCCGGAGAACACATCAAAGAGCACGGAGGTCAGAAAAGTCGGATTGGCGAGCCGGCCGAGGCGAACTTCGCCAAAGCCATTCTCCAATCCTACGTAGGCGTTTCGGGCGAACAGGCCATCGGTGGGCGAACGCCCGTTGGCACCCGTGTCCGTTTGGAAATATCCCTCGAGGCGGTAGTTTGCCGTGAGCCCGGCACCCAGGTCTTCGCTCCCTGTCATCCCCCAGAAGGACGCCTGCAGACCACCACTTTCCACGCCAATTGCAGAACGCTGCCCACTGAGATGGGTAACCCCGACATATGCATCCGCAAGGCCGTATAGCTGTGCGCTAGTTGCAAGGGCTGTGCAAGGCAGTGCGATGATCGCCAGCGCATACCACCTCACCATCGACTGCGGGTTTCGTAAGTCCCGAGGCGTGCTGCGAGCCCCACCATAAAGGGCACAACATGTTTGTCGTTCCTTGTTCAAATTGATCTCCTCCGTTGTTTCTATTCGGTCCCTTCAAAAAGGGACAGCGTTCTTCTCGTTGCTCGGTGTTGCGGCCGCGTTGGACTTCTCGATCGGCGTCAAGCCGTCCAATGGCTTGCGGCCGGCATCGTCACGGCTGCCAACCCATGCAGGACAGACTCAAGGCTTTCCTGCGCGCCATGCGCTGGCGCTGATGACCAGGCGGAAGCCGACGTTTGAGGAACTGCTGTCGGGATCCTGACCCTGTCGCGCGCTGACCCGATACCCTTCGCAATAGGCCTCACTGCACAGGAAGGAGCCGCCACGGATCACCCGCTTCGGGGCATCGACGCGAATGCCCTCGGGATCGAAGGAGTCGGTCGGTCCGGTCGGATTGACTACGTCCGTTGCCGTGGTGGCTTGGCGGCCAAACGCATCGGCCCGGTACCAGTCGGCCACCCACTGCCAAGCGTTGCCGGCCATGTCATGCAGGTTGTAACCATTTGCCGGGAACGAACCGACGGGCGCCGTGCCAGGGTGTACTTTTGGCGTCTGCGATTGGACTGGAAACGGCGCCCCGGCATCATCCCAGGTCTTTCCCATGTCCTCGCCTCTTGGCTTGAACCGTTCCCCCCAGGCATACGTCGCCTGGTCCAAGCCCCCCCTGGCCGCGTACTCCCACTCCGCTTCGGTGGGTAGACGCTTTCCGATCCATTTTGCGTAGGCGAGTACATCCACGTACGACACTTGAACGACCGGGTGATCGTCCTGGCCCTCAATGCTCGAACCCGGTCCGTTGGGGTGCCGCCAGTTCGCGCCGGGCACGTAGCGCCACCACTTCGAATAATCCCCCAGCGAGACCGGCTTGCTCGTTCCAACGAACACGACACCTCCCGGCACGAGCATCGAGTCTGCAGGCCTCGGCGTGCCAGGCGGGAGTTGTGCTTGCAGCGACTCCCACATGGGTCGCCGTTCGGCCGTAGTGACGTAGCCGGTCTCACGCACGAAGGCGGAAAATTCCCTGTTCGTCACGTGGAACCGGTCCATCCAGAATCCCGCAAGTCGGACAGTGTGCGCCGGACGCTCGTTCTGACGCGCCCGTGCGCTGCTGCTGCCCATCTGAAAATCGCCAGCAGGAATCCAGACCATGCCAGCGGGCCCAATGACGCCATCGCCAATTTGGCCGGCCTTGAGTTCGCTCGGCCTGAACGCGACATACAGTCCGGCACCCACAGCCAGTGTCAGAAGGACGGCACAGCCGTGCAGGAAGGCAACTCGTTTCATTGGTTTCCCCGATCTCGGATTTTGCCTTTCTAGTCCCGATCCACGATTTGCTTCGGAATTCCTTTGCGCCAGTCAAAGTAATCGAACAGATTGGCGAGGTTCTGATAGTCCCAATTGACCACCTTGTTCTCCTGGGCCCACTTTCCATACTTGCTCACCATGGCCGCGACCAGTTCCGGGTGTTGTGCTGCCAGGTCCTGCGTCTCACCTCGGTCTTCCTGGGTATCGAACAATTGCCAGCGCTCCTCCCCATAAGGCTTGGGCAGCCAACTGATCTTCCACTTGCCCTGCCGATAGGCCTTATTGCCGAACAGTTCCTCGCCGCGCTCGAAGTTGCCGTTGCGCGCTGCCTTTGCCGTGCCATCGATGACATGAACAAAGGACTTGCCCTTCAGGGGCTCAAGCGGAACACCGTTGCGCGTCGAACCCCGTTCGGCCTTGGCCAGTTCCAGCACAGTCGGGAAGATGTCCTCTACGGCCAGGAAGGAATCATTGAGCGAGCCGGGCTTCTTGACCATTGGTGCCTTGACAATCAGGGGCGAGATGGTGCCTCCTTCCGTCAGGAACATCTTGAACAGCTTGAACGGTGCAGAACTCGCATACGCCCAGCCCGGCCCCAATCCCGCAAAGGACTTGGGCGCGCCCAAGTTGTCAAACGACGTATCGAACTCTTTCTGAATCCACTTGCCGTCCGCGTTCCCGGGATAGAGCCCCATGTAGGCTGCCGATGGGCCATTGTCCGAAAAGAAGAAAATGACGGTGTTGTCGTAGGCGCCGGATCGTTTGAGCTCGGCAACCACGCGGCCGATGTTGGCATCCAGGTTGTCAAGCATGCCTGCGTAGATTTCCATCAGGCGTTCCTGCTCCTTGCGCTCCTCGGCGGAAAGCTCTGCCCAGGGCTTGAACAGCAGCGCAGGATCCCCCATCTTCGTCCCCGCCGGGATCACGCCGAGCCGCTTCATGTTCGCAAACAGCTCCTGCCGGTGCTTGTCGTAACCGTCGGCGAACTTGCCCCGATACTTCTTGATGTAGTCAGCCGGCGCGTGCAGGGGATCGTGGACAGCTTGGAACGCCAAGTAGCCCAGGAAGGGCTTGCCTGCCGCCTGAGCCTCTTTCATGTAAGACAAGAACTTGTCCGTGTATAAGTCGGAGGAAAACTCTCCTGTGGCGCGGTCGACATGCTTGCCGTCTTCCATGAACCGGGACTTCGGTGCAAGCGCAAGCAAACCTCTTCCGTCCCAGTGACTACCGCCACCATCGAGCAGCACGAACGACTTCTCGAACCCCTTTGCCGGGGGCAAATACTCGTCTTTGCCGCCCAGATGCCATTTGCCGGACATGAAGGTCGCATAACCACGGTCCTTGAGGACCTCGGCGAACGTCTTGACCCGGTCGTTCATAGCCCCAATATAGTTGCCAGGGTACTTCTCCATCTCCGGCGTGTGGTACTTGCCCATTGCACCCATGCCGGCCAAGTGATTGTCGACGCCAGTAAGCATTTGCGCGCGGGTCGGCGCACATGCGGCATGCACGTGAAAGTTGGTGAAGCGCATGCCCTCATTTGCCAGCGCCTTGAGCGTCGGGGTCTTGATGATCGACTGTCCGAAGGGCTCGATATCATTGAAGCCCATGTCATCGGCCAGAATCACGAGGATGTTCGGGTCGCGATGGGTCCCTGATTGAGCTGCGGCCATTGCAGCACCATGCGCAAGCGCGGTCGTGATTGCCAGCAGAACGAATTTGCTTTTCACCTTGTCTCCTTGTCAAAATACAACGCATAACCAAGCCGCGCGCCCTGCTTGGCGCAAAGAGCGGTGTCATGTCCACAACTTGTACCAAAGCGAGGAAGCACCGCTCGCGGTGGATCGATGGTGGCGCCAACGTTCCTCACGTATTCGACGCC
Source organism: Ralstonia sp. GX3-BWBA (assembly GCF_003290055.1). Taxonomy (NCBI): domain Bacteria; kingdom Pseudomonadati; phylum Pseudomonadota; class Betaproteobacteria; order Burkholderiales; family Burkholderiaceae; genus Ralstonia; species Ralstonia sp. GX3-BWBA. Next base: position 565,479 of record NZ_QMKS01000024.1, read on the forward strand.
AGTGCCCACCACGCCAAACATGGTGACGGACGACTGGGCACCAGCCAGCAGGGGCGCGGCAGCGAGCAGGCCCGCCGCAATCTTTCCGATCTTCATCTACCGTTTCCTTCTCCTAGTTCTGTCTTGTGGGCTCGATGGGGGCTCTTTGAGCGCTTCCGCCGGCAACGGTATGAGGGCTGCCGCCACTTTCTTGTGCTTTCTGGTAAAACACTGAACTACATAGGAAACGCGTAGGGCAGAACTCACACCCAACCGCATCTCGGCGCTTGAGCTCGCGGTCTCGCGCCACAGTCAATCCAACGGGCCATCATCGCCGTACTGGCACCGGTCACCGAACAAATTAAGCCGTGAGATGCTCGCGAAAAGTTTGGCCGCCTGACGAAAACGGCTTCCCCAACATTTGCACGCTCTCCTTCACGGCTCGCATGAACCGCGATCTTCAACAAGTCCAGTGTGAGCGACAGGATTCTCGGCTTTAGAAAATGTGCTTGATGCCGACCATAGAGCCCCACTGGTTCTCGCCCGGACGCGGGTTCGAACCGGGCGAGCCGCCGCTCACCGACATCGCAAGCTGGCCGCCGTTGTTGATGAAGCCGGCGGTGGCATACACCGAAGTGCGCTTGCTGAAGCTGTACATTGCACGCAGCGTAAAAAGCTTGGCCTGGTTGTCGCTGCCGTGATAGTTCAGGAAGTAGACCTGGCCGGCCAGGTTGACCGCGGGCGTGATGTCATGGGACACGCCGGCGTAGTACAGGTCGCTGATCGGGGTCCGGCTGCCTTCGTTGTCGCGGCGGATCCAGCCGGCGCCGATCTTGGTGCGCGACAGCAGCAAGTAGCCGCCGACCGCCAGGCGATCGTCGGTCAGGTTGCTATTGGTCAGGCCGCCGAAGGCGCCGGGGCCGCCGCGCAGCGAGTCGTACGCGGCGGTCACGCCCCAGGTCTTGCTGTCATAGCCGATCATGGCCGACCACTCGCGGCAGGCCTTCTTGTCAGCCGGGTTCTCGCCGGCGCAGTTGGTGCCGGCCGGGCTCGGGCCGGCATTGACCGTGTCGCGACCGAAGCTGTAGGTGGCGCCGACAACAAAGCCGCTGAAGTTGGCCCTGTATGACACCGCGTTGTCGACGCGGGCGTTGGGCAGGTAGCTGTCCAGCGAGCCCGAGCCGTATACGTTGGGGCCCAGGGTATCGCTGTCGAGCGTGGCCCAGAACAGCATCGTGTACTGGCGACCGAACGACAGCTGCCCATACTGGTTGGTCAAGCCGACCAGCGCCTGCCGCCCGAACAGGCGGCCGCCTTGGTTGGAGGTGCCCGAGTCAGGCGAGAAGCCCGACTCCAGCACGAAGATGGTCTTCAGGTCGCCGCCCAGGTCTTCGGTACCGCGCAGTCCCCAGCGCGACGGGACCGTCGCGGTGTTGTTGGGGACGCGCACCAGGCCGTTGCCATTGACACCAACGTTGCTCACATATTCGACGCCGGTGTCGACCACGCCATAAAGCGTGACCGACTGCGCCGAGGCCAGCATGGGGAAAATTGCGAGCATGCCCGCAGAAGCCGCAGCAAAGCGTGCAAACGCCATCTGATATCTCCTTCTTTGTATTTTTTCTATTCGATTTCTTTGGATCGCAGGAATCTGCGAGTACCCATTTGCGAAAGCGCTCAGGAACGGCTAAGACCGGCGTCATGTCTGCGACGCCTCGTCACGTCTTAGAGACTGTTTCAAAAAGAGAAGTTGGGTACTGTTAACCGCAAGACGAACCTGTTAACCTCGTCCGTAGTGACAACAGGACAGAGGAGATGGGAAAGCCAATCATCGATGACGAATTGTGGGCACTGATCGAACCGCTTCTGCCTCCGGCCAAGCCGCGGCGATTCCGGTATCCGGGTCGCATGCCGGTGTCGGATCGGGCCGCATTGACCGGCATCCTGTTTGTGCTGAGAAGTGGCATTCGCTGGAACGAACTGCCCAGCGAAATGGGCTGCGGCTCTGGCGTCAGTTGCTGGCGCCGGCTACACGACTGGCAAAGCGCGGGGGTATGGGATCGCCTGCACGAGATCTTGTTGGCAAAGCTACGTGCAGCGGATCGCATCGATTTCTCGCGCGTCATCATCGACTCCTCTTCAGTTCGAGCGGTTGGGGCGAGCCAAAAACGGGACCGAGCCCCACCGATCGTGCGCGACCCGGTTCCAAGCACCACGTCGCCACCGACGCCAACGGCACGCCAATCGCGGGCATCCTGACCGGCGCGAACCGCAACGGCATTACCCAGCTCCTGCCCCTGGTTGAAGCGATTCCCGCTATCCGGGGATGCCGAGGCCGTCCCTTGCGCAAGCCAGGTCGGATCGACGCTGACCGCGCCTGCGACCACGACAAATATCGTCGACCGCTTCATGCTGCCGGCATCCCGACCTTGATCGCCCCGCGTGGCCAGCCTCACTGCAGTGGACTCGGGAAGGTCCGTTGGGTCGTCGAGCGAACTCATGCCTGGCTGCATGCATTCCGTCGTCTGCGCACCCGCTTCGAGCGGCGCGCCGACATTCACGAAGCTCTCCTCAAGCTGGCTTGTTGCCTCATTTGCTAGCGCACCCTTCAGCGTGAGGAGAGTTCATTTTGAAATGAGTTCTTAGGCACGAAAATCGCCGGGATACTTACTGGTCCATCGCTTGAACACCCGCCGGCAGTTCACGGGTTCACTAAACCCGGCGAGGACGGCGATGCACGGCATCACTCCGCGCGAATGTTCAGCTCCTGGATCAACTTGCCGTAGCGGCTGAAGTCTGCTGCGTTTATCTTCTCGAGCTGCTCCGGCTTACCGCCCGCTGGGAGCATGCCGATCGCTGCCAATTTCGCAACGGTGTCCGGATCCTTCAGGATGGCATTGACCTGCATGTTCAGCACGTCGACCACAGGACGCGGCAGCCCGCGCGGGCCGAACAGCCCGGTCCATGCCTTTACTTCAGTGTCCTTGTAGCCAAGCTCGCGCAGGGTAGGTACATTCGGCGCGAGTGGTGAGCGCTCAGAATCGGCGAGGGCGACCGGGACCAGTTTCCCGGTAGACAGGTAAGGCAAGACTGGCCCCAGCGTAATGAAGGTAATCGGTACATGCCCGCCAAGGACGTCGTTGATCGCGGGTGCGACCCCCTTATATGGAACGTGGTTTAGCTTGATGCCGGCGGCTTTGTTGAACAACTCCCCGGCAATATGCATGGGCGACCCGCTGCCGGGTGTTGCATATCCCAATCCGCCGGACAAGCGAGCCTTGGCGATGATGTCAGGTACCGTCTTCGCGGTGGTACCGGGCCCGGCAATCAGTGCCAGTGATTGACTGCCGGTCTGAATAATCGGCGTAAAGCCATTCATGACGTCGTAGCGCGTGCCAGGCGACGTTGTGACCACAAACTGCGCGATGCTGAACGTGCTGGGCGCCAGCAGCAATGTATAGCCGTCGGGCGCCGCCTTGGCAACGTGCGCAGTACCGATGATGCCGCTGGCCCCAGGGCGGTTGTCAACCAAAACCGGCTGGCCAACTCGCGCGCTGAGCTTGTCCGCGATTAGCCGTGCCAGAGCGTCCGCGTCGCCGCCAGCGGGATAGGCGACAACAATGGTGACCGGCTTGGTCGGGTATCCGCCTTGCGCCAAGGCGGGCTGGCATGCAGCGGCGGTTGCGCAGACTGTTGCAATTAGGGCGAAGTGTAAGCGCGAGTTCTTCATGGGATGGTCCGATACGTGGGGGCGGAAGTTGCGGATCTTTAATTCACTCACGAACGAATTATAGATCTGCGAGAATTGGCATGTCCATCTTTTGAATCAGAAAGGCATAGTTAATGACGGCAAAGTCACTTGGCGCCCGCAAGAAACGCGAACGACAGCAAGGGCGTCCCGACGCAACAGTCAGAGTTGGCAAGGACGCTCTACTCGCAGCAGCGATTGAAGTTTTGCGAACCGTTCGCCCCGAAGCCATGACGATGGTGGACGTGGCCGCGCGCGCGCAAGTCCATCCTGCTCTAGTCAGGTATTACTTCGGGTCGAAGAACGGGTTGCTGCGCGAAGTTGCGCGCACGCTTGTCGGTCGGGAGCAGGACGTTATGCAACAGGCAATGGATTCCGAGGCCACGTTGGAAGATAAGCTCGAGAAGCGACTGCAGGGCATGATCAAGCTGGTCGATGCGAATCCCAATTTCCACCGTCTGGTACTAGACAGAATATATGCCGAGCCAGACGAGGGCGGCGAGATCCTCGCGCAGATGGGTGCAAATGGGCTCAGGCTGACCTTGGCCCTGCTGCACGATCGAAGTGGGAAGCCGTTGCGCCCCGTGGATCCGCGCTTGCTGCATATCGCCATGGTAGGCGCGTCTGAATTCTTTGTTGCGGCCAGGCCGCTGCTGCGCGAACTGTACGGCCAAGATGCCGACATGGAACAATTGACGGAGCGCTACGTCGCGCTGCTGCGCGATCTGTTCGCGGGGGGGCTGCAGGTCGGTACCGAGATGGCGCCGCCGGCCCCCGGCCGCGCAATTCGCTGAAACGACGCGGGGTTGGCGTGAAGAGAAATTTTACTTCGCGCAATGAGAGAATACCAAGATTACTACTGGCAAGATGAGAGCGTGCGAACGTTCCAGAGGTCGATTTCGTCAGGCGCCCCGACTGTTTATTTGGTGTTGCAGAACGTTATTTCCGCCAATGGTGCGCACTATTTCCGCCAATATAGAAATCTAGGGCTGCGGGCTGGCCACGGCCCAGTCCACCGCCGCATCGAACAGCATGAGGCCCGGTTTCGACAGGTTGATAAAGGCGTCGTTGGCGAGGAAGAACATCACCCGGCGCGCGGGTGCCAGCGATTCATAGTCCATCGTGGCGCCTTACCCTTTTCGTAGGCGAAGATCGCAGCCTTCTCCGGCTGCCCGTAGCTTGGTATAGAGATAAGCTTTATTATCCTTGTACTATCATTTCGGTACGAAACTCGCTTTCGTCGAAATGCCCCGACACCTGCCCACGCCGGAAGGCTTCCCGGACACCGCTGCCCTTGCGGCGCTGCGCGCCTGGTACGAGGGCGCCTCGTCGCGGCAAGTCGCGGAGCGCTACCTGCGCGATCGCCTCAGCCATGGCCAATCGGCCCGCAGCATCATCGGCCAGGTGTGCCAGCAGCTGGCCTTGTACGCCATTCACCGCCAGCGTCCCGACCTGGCGGCGCTGTTCCGGTGCCCCGCCGATCAACGCAGCCGTCATGCCAGGGCTGTCACCCAAGCCGTCGAGCTGCTGCGCGCGATGCCGGTCCCCACGCCGCAGATCGCCGACGCTATCGCGCTGTGGCTGCCGGAGCGAGTGGTCCGCGTGCTGCACGCCGTCGGCATGCGGACCTTGAGCGACCTTACCGTGCGGATTCCGCGCCGGCGGCAATGGTGGACCGCCATCCCGGGACTCGGCCCCGCCAGCGCCCGCAAGATCGAAGCCTTCTTCGCCGCGCACCCGGCGCTGACCGCGCGGGCGCGTGCCCTGATCGTCGCGGAGTCACCGCCGATCGTGACGCCCTGGGAACAACTGCGGCTACCTCACGATGTCGACGGCTCGGCCGGCGCCTTCCGCGCGCCGGCGGCGACCTGCATTCTCGGCGTGGACAATGACGATGACGCCATCCAGGCCTGGCTTGGGCTGCATGAGTCCCCGGCCACCCAGCGCGCCTACCGCAAGGAGGCCGAGCGCCTGGTCCTGTGGGCCATCGTCACGCGGGGCAAGGCCCTGTCGTCGCTGACCACCAAGGATGCGACCGAATACCGGGCGTTCTTGCGCAAGCCGGCGCCGCGTGAGCGGTGGGTCGGTCCGCCGCGTCCGCGCACGGCCTCGGATTGGCGCCCGTTCGTCGACAACCTGTCGCCCCGCTCGGTGGCTCATGCGCTCGCCGTGCTTAGTGCCATGTTCCGCTGGCTGATCGAGCAGCGCTATGTCGTGGCCAACCCCTTTGCCGGCATCAAGGTGCGCGGCAGCCAGCGCGCCATGGCCGTCGAGACTACGCATGCCTTCACCGAGGGGGAGTGGCTGCTGGTGCGCACCATTGCCAACGGGCTCGAATGGTCTTACGGCTGGCAAGTCCCGGCCGCGCAGCGGCTGCGCTTCCTGCTGGACCTTGGCTATGCGACCGGACTGCGGATCAGCGAACTGGCCAACGCCACGCTGCGCAATGTTGAGGTCGATGCCGCGGGCGATCACTGGCTGCATCTCGTTGGCAAAGGCGGCAAGCCCGCCAGGGTCACCCTGACACCGCTGGCGCGCGTGGCGCTGGATCGTCATCTGCAGGAGCGGAGCCTGCCCGTCAGCCGTGCCCGCTGGGAACCGGCCACGCCCTTGATCTGCAGTCTGGACGACGCGGATGCCGGCATCACGCCGCTGCGCCTGTGGGAGATCATGCGTCGGTTCTTCGCCCTCGCAGCCGATATCATCGGCGACGATCATCCGGCCCTGGCCGAAAAGTTGCACCGGGCCACGCCGCACTGGATGCGGCACACCCACGCGACGCACGCCCTCGCGCGAGGCGTGGAACTGAGCGCCGTGCGCGACAACCTGCGTCATGCATCCATTTCGACCACATCCATCTACCTGCACACCGATGATGTCAAACGGGCACGGCAGTTCGGTCAGGCATTCCCCCCTTGATACTGCATCGCTATCCGAAATGTAGCGCAAAGTATCGTCGCGTGATCGACTTGCGGGCCTCAGCTTTCATCGGTCGAGTATCTTCAGGGGACCATCGTTCACCGCCATAGCTTGCATGGCAATGGGCGCAGCGATAGGGGGATTCCAGAAGCCGGATGTTGACCAGAAGCGGTGCCTCATAGCCGCAGCGCCGGCAAGCGGTCTCCAGCGGCCGGCGATGCGCGGGACAGGTGTTGACGTTCTCAATTTGATGGAGGACGCTGTGATAGCCGTCCAGCATGCACTGATGACAGTGTCGGAAGACACTGCTGTAGCGCCGTCGCTGGGTGGGCTGTATGAGCGCAATACGCAGTGTCCTGATCGGTACGGCAAGGGTATGGTGCAGTCGGCGCAGGTCAATCATTCCGAGCTGCGGCACGACACCCTCGTACGGGTCGATATCGGCGCCCAACAGCCGCGCCACGACATGCCCGGGCAAAGCGTTTGCCTTTTCGAACTTCCACAGGATGGAGACGAGCGACTCGTAGGGCTCAATCCACCTCCTGTTAAAGAGGTATCCCAGCGAGGGCGTCAACCGGCCCTCGTCAAGCGTGAGGATCGGAAAGCTCGGCCGCGCGAGGCGCAGGTCCCTAGGCGGCGACGAGCACATGGCCGGTAGCATGACGGGACTGCACGTAACCGCAGTGCTGCACAGCGTAGCCCCACAGGGACGACTCGGGGCAGTATCCGGGCGCATCCCGGATCTCGCTCTCCTTCAGCAGGATCTCGACGGCACGCGCAAACGATTCCATCGGGATAGCCAACCGCCCCGGCAGGCTCGCCTTGTTATGCGCCGCTTCAAAGGCCTGCCACAAGGTGTCCGCATCGCTCACCAATCGATACCCACTATCGAAGGCCTGCGGGACATAGAAGCGCGTGAAGCTCCAGGCGCTACCCTCCGGGTACGCGGTCTGGTCGTAACCGTTCAGGCACGTCGCCACATCCTCGGCATTTCGGATGCCATAGAACGACAGCTCATCGACCATGAGCCGGGCCACAATCTGCGTCTTCCCCGCGATCTGCAGGGCAGTCTTCTGTGCGAGGAGTTCCTGCTGGCCCACCAGAAAGGTGAAAAGCTTGATTTGCTGCCGATCGAGCGCATCATGCACGTCACGCAGCCATTCATACTCGTTCTCGTTGTAACGCTGCGCCTCGTCACAGAATAGCAGGACGGTACCGCTGCCGGCGCGTGCGGCCGCCTCCCGGATTCTCAGGGACAGGCGCATCCGCTTGGACGGATTACCACCCGCGTTCGGCTCCGGATCCCCCACAGCGGCCAGCAGGTTCGCAAAGAACGGTCCCTCGGCATGGCGCGGCTTGTGCTCGCACTGCGCGTGGTAGGTGGTCATCTTCGGGTGGTTGCGTGCCAGCAACAGCCGTACATACTCGATCGCCCGGGTCTTGCCGATGCGCGATGGCCCATAGATCAGCGCCCCCATGATCCGGTAGCGGAGGCACCGCTCGACGAGTTCATAGAAGGTCTCGATCGCCGGCGTGGCGATCCTATAGTTCCCGGTGGCGAGCGGGTGCAGCGATGGACCAATCGGACGCGGAACCTGAAGCGACATGATGCACCTCCTGACAAGGACGACGGGATTAGAAAACCTGGCCGGTGCCGATGGAAAGCTTTCGCGCCCGTGCCGTCGGGCGGGGCGTAGACTCGTCTGCTGACGTGACGTCCACCGAGGGAGGGGCAGATTGCGCCGCCGTTGGTGGCTTCTCGGTCGGCCGAGGTGGGCCAGGGGGCGTGCGTGTGGTCGGCGCCGCCGCGAGCAGGCGCATCACATGGGCCAACTCGGTGGCAGCCTTGCGGGTCTTCTTCGCCTGCGCGACCTTTTCCTTCACGTAGGTCTCAATCGGATTGACAGCGACGGCGGAGTGGCGGCGCCGCTTGCCCGCTTGCCGGCGAATTTCCTGACGCAACTTGAGGTTGTGCGGTACCACCCGCCACGCCCCTTGCGCATCAAGTATGCCCAGCTCGGTCCCGTCGGCAAGGAACGCCCGCACGCTGCGCAGATCATCCGCGTTCATGTAGATCAGCAGTTGATGTCCAATCAGATGCGTGCTGGTCGCGAGCACACCATTGGTATAGCGCACGCCGTGCAGGTTGATATGCGGGCGCACACCCTGGTCGAGATAGGCCCGCACCCGGCACCGCCGAGCCGACTGCATCAGGCAGAGCGTGCGGCGGTGCTGCTCGGCCAGCCATGTCACCAGCGTTCCCCTGCCGCGCACGAAATGCTCGATCGCTTCGAGCGGCGTCGCGTTGTTCAGGCCGCTGTGCGGCGTGCCGTTGTATCCGGCGATGGCGTACTCGACCAGCTCCTCCAGCTCGCTGATCGACACGTACAGGCGCAGGTCACCCTTTGGGTCGGAAAGTGCCCGACGCACATCGCGCGGGTGGGCGCCCGTGTAACCTGGCAGGCGCGAGGACAGACGGCTGGCGATCGTGCCGAAAAACCGCTCGATGTACGGACGCTCGTCGGGACTGTATTTCGGCCCGGCGTCGGCGATGCAGCCAATGAACTCGCACAACGCCGTCAACGTCTCATTGGCGAGGTTCGCCTTAGCGTTATCGAGCTTCATCGTCTCCCAGGTCGCATACGCCAATTCCGGCAGTCGTTGCGACGGAAAGCTATCCTGGAGACCGTACGCAAGGCCAGGGATCGTGAAACTTCGCGGACGATGCGGCTCGAGTGCGTTCTCGATGGTCTTAACGACATCGTAACGGCTGTATTCCCTGGCCAACGCAATGTGATAGCCGAGGACCGCGCGCGTACACACATCGATGATCACGAGCAGCCAGACCCGCTCCATCTCGAATTCGTGTTCAAAACCGAGCGGATCGCGGACGACCACTTTGAGCCGGATGTCGAGCCGGTGACCGTCGAACTCGACAACCTGGTATGGGCGAGTTGCGGCAGGGGACGTCCCTTCTCGTGGGTGTGGCAAGCCCTTGAGGTGCGATGCCCCGGCTGCACGGGCCGCGGTACCGAAGCTGCGCAGCAATTCCGCCTTCAAACGCCGCGACAGCGAGCGGATCGCGTGCCCCGCCGTGTTGAAGGGGTAGTCGGCTGCCGTCAGCCCCACGGATCGACACTGCCGCAGGAACTCGTCATGCAGCGTCTGCAGGCCGCGCAGTCGGGTTCGCAAGCCCCCATCCGTGTGGATCTGCTCGAGCAAAACCTTGCGTTGCCTCACTTGGAGCAGCAACCAGCCCGACAAGGCGGGATAACGCTCGAGAAGCTGTGTCAGGGCCCCCGCCGTCCCACAACTCCCACGCTCGCAGCGCACCTGCACGTCGCGTATCCGCACGTATTCCGCGATGCGCAGGTAGCGGACCAGCGCACGAAAACCGACCGGTCTGCCATCCGGATGCTGCAGCATGGCCCGCGCGAGCCAGCGGTACAATTGCCTGCGGTTCACGCCTGTCGACTGCTCGATTGCTTTGATCGGCTCCCCGGCCGCATAGCGCTCCAGGGCCTGGCGGTGTCTTTCGAACGCACGTCGCGCCACCTCGTCGAATTCCGTGTAGGCCACCGTCGGCCAGGCGCTCATGTCGATGGACTGGAACTCCGGCTTGCGACGGTTCATGTCGCTGCTCCCGTCGTCTCGAACGACGTGAGCAGCGACAACGGCTGGACGTGAAGCTCCGGCGCATGGGCCCGACCACTGTGCAGCAGGCCGAACAGAGCCGCGCGAACCAGCACCGGGTCGCCCGTCGAGAACTCGCGCTCGATAGCAAGCAGTCGTTGAGGCTGGACCAGAAAACGCTCAATTGCCTCCGGCAACGTTGGCGCGACCAGGCCACGGTTGGCAACCAGGTATGGCAGCATGCGTTGCCAGTTGTCGATCCACATGCGCGCCGCCGCTAGTTCTGATGAGGCCACCCACCGGACTGGAAAGGCCTGGCCATCGAGATCGTGACGGGCGGCCTGAGTGTCATCCGCGGATGCTGAATCGTCGAGAAGAATCAGTTCCTCGCGCTCTACATAGCGCACCCAGAACTCGGCGAGACGGCGGCGGCCATCGATCAGCACATAACCCGGCCGCTCGCAGAATGAAATCACTGCCGAATCCGCCTCGAGCAGCAGCCACAGTTCCACCGACGGGCGCCAGTAGAACATGACGCGGCGCGCGAGCTTCGGGCTGAAGGCTTCGAAGCGATGCGCGCCACGCGGCCGGGCAAGTGCCATCGGCCCTGCAATACGCACGGAATCTTCCATAAGATCAATGGCTTACGGATGGGATTCGAAGTGTAGGAGGCGAAGTAGCAGATTTAATACGGACTTATGCGAATTGACACTCTCATTACGTTGCGAGTGGACGCAAATGTGTCAATCCAATGGCGCCATCCCGTGTCACCACGCGGCTAAGGCGGTGACACTTTCATTACGCTCTACGTCGGCCGCGCCGATGGTGATGCCGGGCACGTTGCGCAGTGCGTCGGCCAGCGAGCTGCCGCCTTGCGCGTCGGTCAGCGCCTTGGGCACGACCGTCACCGATTGCGGCACATCGCGCAGGTTCTCGGGCAGCTTGGAGATGGAGCTTTTGGCGGCGTTGTAGTCGTCGCGCGGGGCGGAGCCCTTCACAACAGCTTCCGGCAACGTGGCGGTGGCGGGTGCCTGGGCAAGCGTGGCCTGCTGGGCGAGTGCGACGGTGGGGGTGGCAAACAGGGCCAACAGGGCGCTGGCGACGGGCGTGCGGCAGTTCATTGCGTGGTTTCTCCGGCGGCACTCTTCTAGTGGTGCCAGCCGCTACGGAACGCCCTCCTGCGCCCGCGCCGCCGTGCACGAGAGCGCACTACGAATTGCGGACGCAAATATAAATGATAACTATTCTCAACAGCAATAAATTGTCGCAATAACTCCCGAAAGTTCCCGGAAACGCACAATTGAAGAGGCTTATAGAGCGCTTTTCCTTGGATTTAGCTGACTTGGCAAGCTTGTCCTCCAGGAATATCTGTGGTCAGGCGCCTCCCAACCAGCAAAGCGTACCTATTTCTGCGTGCTGTCTGATGGCGATGGAAGGTGCTGCGCATCGTCTCCGGCATCTGCACGATTGCGCGCCAGCGCACGTGCATACACCGACGGCGCGCCCGCCGCATGTGCCGTCACATAGCCGGTAATGCACGCCAACATGAGCGGCAGCACCACCTGATACGACAGCGTCATCTCGAAGATCATCAGGATCGACATGAGCGGCGCATGCGTGGTGGCCGCCAGCAACGCGCCCATGCCGACCACCGCGTAGCTGACTGGCACGGGCGCCGCATCCGGCAGCAGCGCGTGCATGCCCGTGCCGTACAGCAAACCCAGCGCCGCGCCACAGAACAGCGTGGGTGTGAACACACCACCCACCGCGCCCGAGCCCGCGCTCGACGCCGTCGCCACCACCTTGCAGATCAGCACCAGCGCCACCGTCTGCCACAGCCATGGGTCATGCAGGAAGCCATTCACCACGCTGTAGCCGTTACCCCAGACCTCGGGCACGCCCGTGGAGAGCGCACCGACAATCAACCCGCCAGCGGCCAATCGCAGCGTGAGCGGCAGCTTGGTCTGTGCAAACGCATCACGCGCGCGGTCAATCAGACCCAGCAGCAGCGGCCCCACCATCCCCGCCGCCAAACCAAGGCCCAGATACGTCAGCACTTCCCAGCCGGAAACAAAATCGAAGTGCGGCATCTCGTAGACCGCCCCGTAGCCGAAGAACTGGCGCACCACGATGTCTGCGGTGACAGCCGCCACCAGCAGCGGCCCGAGTGTCGCCGTGGTGATGACACCGAACACGATTTCACAGACGAACACGGCGCCCGAGATAGGCGCGTTATAAGCAGAGGTGATGCCAGCGGCCGCACCGCACGCGACCAGCAGACGCAATTGCTCGACCGGCACGGGCGTCCAGCGCCGCAGCACGCGGCCGACCAGCGAGCCGCACATGGCCGACAATTGCACCATCGGCCCTTCGCGCCCGATCGACGCGCCACTGGCCACCGAGCACAACGACGACACACTGCGTACCAAGCTCTGCCGCGCGCTGAGCACGCCATCGCCCACGGCAATGGCTTCCATATAGTCTTCCGAGCCCTTTCGGGGGATCCACTTCAGGCCCACTTGCAAGGTAATGCCCGCCAGCAGTCCGCCCACGGTCGGCACCAGCAGGCGCGCCCACCACGGCAACGCGCGCGCCGTGGCCACCAAGCCCTGGTCCGTACCCGAGAGCCACCATTGCAGATGACGCAGGGACTCGCGAAACAGGATCGTCGACAGAGCGCCCGCGCAGCCGATCACCCCGGCAATCACGAACACAAGATGCTCGCGACCGAACGGCAGCCGGGCAGTCGCGCGCCGCCACCATGGCTGGCGCGGCACATCAGGTTGAGGCGGCGGCGTGTCGGTCATGTCGATTCGCGCAAGAACAGATCGACATGATAGCGGCGGCGCCGCGCCAGTTTTAAGTCGATGCCGCGACCAGAGCGTCTGGCAACCACGCCTGCGGTGTATCAGCGCTGCGACGATTCGGGCCCCAGGCAATGACGCGCGCCTGTACGAGGTTTTCGATCACGAATGGGTCGCGCGCAACAATGGCGTCGATTTCTTCACGGGATTCGGCACGCGCCAGGATGCCACCGCCCTCACGTGGGAAGAACGGCCCCGACATCAGGAAGTGGCCGCTCGCATAGTGGGCGTCCAGATGCGCGCGGTGTGCAGGCAGCACGCGATCGAGTGCTTCCAGCGGTGCGGTGTAGTTGAAAAGAATCAGGTACAGCATGCGGTGGCTCCTTGTGAGGTGAGGTAAAACCTTCGAAACGCGAGACCCGGCAGCGTGAAGAAACGACGCCGAGTGTCCCGCAGAAATGGGTACGCTTTGCACGGAAACCCTTCGGCGCGCAGGGTTCTCAAGGGCGCAAGAGCAGTGCGCCCGAGGTTTGTCCGGCTTCGAGCGCGGTGTGGGCGGCAGCCGCATCTTCCAGCGCATAGGTACCGCCCACCGGCACGCGCACGCCATCGAGCATGCGCTGCAATGCCGCCTGCGCTCCCATCCGGTAGTTCGACAGATCGGCCATGTAGCGGAATACGCCTGGCCGCGCCAGCGCAATCGAGCGCGACGGTCCAAGCGCCGCAAGATCGACGACATCCGTTTGGGCGTTGCCGACATCGCCCGCCTGACCGATGCTGGCCACCATGCCGAATGGCCGCGTCACTGCCAACGACGTCTGCAGCATGGCGCCGCCGATGCCGTCGATCACGTAGTCGACGCCTTCTCCGCCGGTGAGCTGCAGCACGGCTTCGCGCACGTCCTGCTGGCGATGCAACACGACGTGGTCTGCACCATGGCCCAGCGCGACGGCGGCTTTGGCTTCGCTGCCTACCGTGCCGATCACACGCGCACCCTGGCGCTTGGCCCACTGCACCAGCAACACGCCCAGGCCGCCGGCTGCAGCGTGCACGAGCAACGTATCGCCGGCGCGCATCTGCCGTACCCGCGTCAGCAGCATGTGCGCAGTGATGCCGCGGACCAATGTGGCCGCGACGGTTTGGTCATCAAGGGCATCCGGCAAGGCAATCGCCCGTTCGGCCGGAATGTTGCGATGGCTGGCGTAGCCCCCGGGCGCGCCATCCATCAGGCCGGCCCAGGCCACGCGCTGGCCAACCACAAAGCCGCGCACATCCGTACCCACGGCTTCCACCACGCCGACACCCTCCACCCCGAGCACCGCCGGGAATGCCGGCACCGGATACAACCCGGCACGGTGATACACGTCGACAAAGTTCACGCCGACGGCGGTATGCCGCACCGTCATCGCATTCGGCGCGGGCGGCGGCAACATCAGGCTGGCGGGCCGCAAACCCAATGCTGGTCCGGGTTCGCGCAGTTGGATCACCTTGGCGTGCATGGCAAAAGTCCTCGCAGAAATGGGTGCGCTTTTCGGTTTGGTCGATGACGGGTACTGCGTTCATCACGTTGTGAAACAAGCGTAATCCGTTCAGAATCACCCGGGAATTCACAAAAACCGATCAGCTTCTGTGCAAAAAAGCCCAGGTTGGCCAAAAAATGCACGTGCCCTGGCGCGTGCGGCGGCGGCCGAACCTTCCTCTTCCTTGCAGTGGGATGACGTGCGCTACTTTCTCGTGCTGGCGCGCGAGGGCAGCTTGTCGGCCGCTGCGCGGCGGCTGGCGGTGGAACACACCACGGTAGCGCGGCGTGCCGATGCGTTGGAGCAATCGTTGGGCGTGCGCTTGTTCGACCGCCTGCCGCGCGGCTGGCGCCTGACCGCTGAAGGCAACGCCCTGGCCGAGCGTGCAGAACGCATGGAGCAGGAGGCCGCCGGCTTTGCACGTGCCGCAGCGGGGGCGGGCAGCTTGCGCGGGACGGTGCGTATCTCCGCGCCGCCCACGGTGGCCAGCCACATCATCGCGCCAAACCTGGCGGCACTGCGCCGGCAATGGCCCGGCATCGACCTCGTGCTGCTGGGCGAAAAGCGCAACGCCAACCTGATGGCGCACGAGGCCGACTTGGCGGTGCGCTTGTCGCGCCCTACGTCATCTACCTTGGCGACACGGCCGCTGGGCGACCTCGGCTACGGCCTGTACGCCACCGCAGAGGTGCTCGCACGCCCCGAATCAGAGTGGGAATTCATCGGCTACGACGAAAACCTGCGCCACGTCCCGCAACAGCGCTGGCTGGACAACTACGCAGGCGAACGTCGCGTGGTCTTACGCTGCAGCGATCTGGCGGCGATGCATCAGGCGACACTGGCCGGACTGGGTGTTGCAGCGCTGCCTCACCTGCTTGGCGCGCCCGCAGAAACGGGTACGCTTTTGCGCCGATTGCCTGTCGACGATCCTGCGTTGCACCGAGAAATCTGGTTGGTGATCCACCCCGACGTTCGACGATCACCGCGCGTGCGGGCCGTGGCCGATGCATTGATCGCGCTGTTCGACGCACAGCGACACGTGTTGGCAGGGTTTTGAACGTACGCAGAAACGGGTACGCTTTTGGGTGAAAATGAACCGCAAACCCAATGGATATGCGGTTCTTACGCCTCGACAATATTGCATGCCGAGGCGCGTTCTGAACGCTCAGCCGCCCAGGTAGGCTTCGAGCACGCGCGGATTGCCCAGCAGGTTTTTACCGCTGTCAGCGAGCACGATCTGGCCGGTCTCCAGCACGTAGCCGTGTTGCGCGATCTTCAATGCTTGGCGCACGTTCTGCTCGACCAGGAAGATCGTCAGACCTTCGGCATTGATGGTGCGCAGGATGCGGAAGATCTCCTGCACGATGATCGGCGCGAGGCCCATCGAGGGTTCATCCAGCAGCAGCACGCGCGGGCGAGCCATCAATGCGCGGCCGATGGCAAGCATCTGCTGCTCGCCGCCCGAGAGGTTGCCCGCCAGACCCTCGATACGCTCCTTCAGGCGCGGGAACAGGTGGAACACGCGCTCCAGGTCGGAGGCGATCTGACCTTTGTCCTTGCGCGTGTAGGCGCCCAGCTCCAGGTTCTCGCGCACCGTCATCGTGGTGAGCGTGGCGCGCCCTTCGGCCACCTGCACGATGCCGCGCTCCACACGCTTGTGGGCAGACCACTGCGTGACGTCTTCGCCCTCGAACAGGATCTGGCCGCGCACATCACCCTGCGACTTCGGGATCAGGCCCGAGAGCGCAAGCAGCGTGGTCGATTTGCCCGCACCGTTTGCGCCCACCAGCGAGGTGATCTCGCCGGCCTTGAGCGCAAAGTCGATGCCCTTGACGGCTGCGATGTGCCCGTACGACACGTCCAGCCCTTTGACTTCCAGCAACGTGGTCATGCCGTCTCCTTCTGCGCAGCATCGCCGTTCGCTTCATCGTCGTCATCGCGGCCCAGGTACGCCTCGATGACTTGCGGATCGTTGCGGATTGCTTCGGGCGGCCCTTCGGCGATGATGCGGCCGAAGTTGAGCACCGCAATGCGCTCGCACAGGCCCATCACGAAACGCATGTCGTGCTCGATCATGAAGATCGTGTAGCCGCGCGCCTTGATGTTTTCGATCTCGGCCATCAGGTCGACCTTCTCGCCCGTGTTCATGCCGGCGACGGGCTCGTCGAGCAGCAGCAGTTTGGGTTCGGTGGCCAGCGCCCGCGCGAGTTCGAGCTTGCGCTGGTCGCCGTACGAGAGGTTGTCGGCAATGTCGTGCGCCTTGTGGTCGAGCTTGACCCAGGAGAGCAGCTCCAGCGCACGATCGCGCGCGCGGCGCTCAGCAGCACGGTACTTGGGCAGCGACAGCAGCAGGCCCGGCGCGCCGTAGTCCAGATGCCGGTGCATGCCCACCACAACGTTCTCCAGCAGCGTCATCTCCTTGAAGATGCGGATGTTCTGGAACGTGCGCGCAATGCCCATCTGCGTGATCTGGTGCGGCTTCTTGCCGACGAGATTTTCGCCGTTGAACGTGAGCGAGCCGCCCGTGGGTGCCAGCAGGCCGGTGATCAGGTTAAAGACGGTCGTCTTGCCGGCGCCGTTCGGGCCGATCAAGCCGAAGATGGTGCCTTGCGGCACCTCAATGTTGACGTCCTGCAGCACCGACAGGCCGCCAAAGCGTTTGGAAATGGAGGTGAGCTTCAGCATGGCGGCCTCAGTGCGATTCATTGGAGGCGGCCGACGCACCCGGCATGGTGCCGCCGCGCTTCATGCCGAACCAGCGGGCGAAACGCGCCGGATCCCAGATGCCCTTGGGCAGGAACAGGACGATCACCATCAGGATCACGCCATTGACGACCAAGCGGAAATCCTTGAACGCACGCAGCAGCTCGGGTAGCAGCGACAGGATCAGGCTGCCGAGCACCGGGCCCGTCAGGCCGTTGGTGCCGCCCAGAATCGTCATCGTGAGAATTTCCACGCCGCGGTCGAAGCCGAATTCATTGGGGCCGATGAAGAACGTCAGGTGCGCATTGAGTGCGCCCGCCAGCCCGGCAATGGCCGCACCCAGCGTGAACGCCAGCAGCTTGGTGCCGGCCACGTTGATGCCCATGAGGCCTGCGGCGGTCTCGTCTTCCTTGATGGCCTCGAATGCGCGGCCGACCTTGGAGCGGCGCATGCGCGCCAGCACGAACAGCGTGGCCAACACGGCCAGCGCCACATGCCACCACTCGGTCAGTTGCGGAATGCCGTTCAGGCCCAGCGCGCCGCCGGTCCAGTTCTCGGTGTTCAGGATCAGCACGCGCACGACTTCGCCAAAACCAAGCGTGGCCATGGCCAGATACACGCCGGAAAGACGCAGCGTCGGCCGGCCGATAACAACGGCCACCACGGCTGGTGCCGCCATGCCACCCAGCAGCGCGACCGAAAACGGCATCTCCGCATTCATCGTCAGCAGCGCGGAGGTATACGCACCGATGCCCATGAAAGCCGCATTCGCCATCGCCAGCAGGCCGCACGACAGCGTGAGATAAATGGACAGCGCCAGCAACGCGTTGATGCCGAGCGTCAGCACCAGGTTGCTGTAGACCGACCAGAAGTTGTCGAACCATTCCATGTCGGTCTCCTTATGCCTTGCGTTCGAGCACCTTGCCGAACAGCCCTTGCGGCCGCACCAGCAGGATCAGGAACAGCAGACCGAACGCCACCGCATCGCGCATGGTCGAGCCGATGTAGGCCACCGACAGCACCTCGGCAAAGCCGAGGAACAGGCCGCCGAGCATCGCGCCGCGAATATCGCCCAGGCCGCCCAGGATGATGACCGCGATGCCCTTGTGCAGCATCGGCTGGCCCATCAGCGGGAACACGGCGTTGGAGTACAGGCCGATCAGCACGCCCGACAACCCACCCAGCGCAGCGGCGGCAAACGAGGTCAGCAGGAACAGCCCTTCGACATTGATGCCGAGCAGCGCCGCTGCCTTGGGCGACTCCGCAATCGCGCGCAGCGCACGGCCGAGCTGCGTGCGCTTGAGCAGCAGCATAAGCGCGCCCATCAGCACGAACGACAGCACGATGATGCCCAGCTCGAGCGGCGTGAGATGGATGCCGCCCAGGTCCAGCGATGCGTCCGACACGAGCCCGGCCGGGAAGCGCAGATTCTCTGCCCCGAACACGCCCTGCATGGCGTTATTGATGGCGATGCCCGCACCGATGGTCCCGATCATCGGAATCAGGTGGGGCGCATTGCGCCGGCGCAGCGGGCGCAGCAGCAGCACATCGATGATGAGCCCAGCCACGCCGCTCACGGCAAAACCGACGGCCAGCGCCGCCCACAGCGGCAGATCGAAGTGGAGGACGACCTGCAGCGCCGCATAGGCACCGAGCATGAAGACCGCGCCGTGCGACAGGTTGATCACGCCCAGGATGCCGAAAACCAGCGTGAACCCCAGGGCGAACAACGCATACACGCAGCCGAGCGACAGCGCATTGACGAGTTGCTGTTCCAGCATGATGAATCAGAGTGAGGAGTGGCCGAATGTCACCAAAGCAGCCACAAAAAAAACGATGGGGCGTAGGTTTAGCTACGCCCCGCGTTTCGGTTTCAACGAGAACCGAAGATTACTTCTCGATCGTGTACTTGCCGTTCTTGGTCACGCTCACGATCGGCGTCTGCACGGCGTCATAGCCGGCCGGCTTGCCGCGCGCCGTCACCTGACGGAACGCAAACGCGCCGGTCGCGCCAACGTGCTTGACTGCTGGCAGCGCATCGCGGATCGCCTTGCGATCGGCTTCGAGGTTGCCGCTGAACTTCACCTTCTTCAGCGCTGTCGCCGCGATGTACATGGCGTCATACGACTGTGCCGCAAACTGGTCCGGCGCAGCCTTGTACTTGGCGGTGTAGGCGGTGATGAACTTGCTGTTCTCGGCCGTGTGGTTCTCGATCGACCACGGGCTGCCCACCCACAGGTTGTCGGACTTGTCCTTAGCCAGGTCGAACACCTTGACCGAGTTCATGCCGTTGCCGCCGATGATCGGCACATTCAGGCCAAGCTGGCGCCCCTGCACCATGATCGGACCACCTTCGGCAATCAGCGCCGACAGCACGATCGCGTCCGGGTTCGTCGCCTTGATCTTGGTGAGCTGGGCCTTGAAGTCGACATCGCCCTTGGCGAAGGTCTCGGTGGTCGTGACCGGAATCTTCAGGTCTTCGAGCGCCTTCTTGAAGTTGTCGTAGCCGCTCTTGGTGAAGACGTCGTCGTTGCCGTACAGCACGGCCACCTTCTTCACGCCTGCTTTCTTCACAACGGTCTGGATCGTGGCCGGCAGCACGTCGGCTTCGGTCACGGAATTGCGGAAGACGAAATCGCCGATGCTGGTGATGCCGTCTGCGGTGTTGGAAGTGCCAAAGGCAACCGTCTTGGACGCCTGCGCGATCGGGTCGGCCGCCTGTGCCGAGTTGGACAGCGTGGGGCCGAACACCATCGCCACCTTGTCCTGGAAGATCAGCTTCTTGAAGACGTTGATGGCCTCTTCCTTCTTGCCCTGCTCGTCTTCGATCACCAGCGCGATCTTGCTGCCGTTGATGCCGCCCGCGGCGTTGATCTCGTCAGCGGCCAACTGGAAGCCGTTGCGGATGGCCACGCCGTACTGGGCTGCGCCGCCCGACAGCGCTTCGGCCACACCGATCTTGATGTCCTGGGCCGCAGTTGCCGCGCCCGTTGCGATTGCCGCCCCCGCAGCCACTGCCGTCAACAGCAGCCGTTTGATCATTTTTTTCATGCGAACCTGCTCCTTGTTTGTCCGTCGCGATTGCTTGAATGCGATTCGTCTCGAAGATGCGCTGGCCCAACACCGTCGCTCCCCCCGCATGCGCCCTGCATCGCGTCCGGACGCTCGCCTGCCGGGTTTCGCGCCACGAAGACAAACAACGTTGGCGAAACGGCGGAAGACCTGCCGGGCGAGCGATGCCGGATCGGGCATGCTGCGCCGGGAGTGCGTCGGAGTGTGAAGCGAAGGCGCCATGGGTACAGCGCTCTTGTGCGACGCGCCGGGGTGGCCGGCACGTGCAGTCAGTCGCGGGACTTTACCGGAAAGCGCACGACCGTGCGATAGGGGATTGTCCGCCGCCCGGCCTGGGGGGCGACTGTTGCGGCGCAATATTGCCACGCGACACCATCAAATCGACGTGGAGCGTACCCGTTTCTGCGTGCCTTGCGGCACTGCGAAAATCACCCCGTCGGCAGCTCGTCGGCGCTCACAAACAACCCCTTGCCGCGCGATTTGGCTTCGTACAACGCCTCGTCGGCGGCTTCGAAGACGACGCTCTGCGCCAGCGTGCGCGCGTCGAAGGTCGCGATACCGATGCTCGCGCCCACCTGCACCACCGCTTCACGCAGGCGAAACGGCTTGTTGCATGCGGCGAGGATATTGGCGGCAACCGTCTTTGCGTCGTCCGCGTGCGACAGGTGCTCCAGGATGACGGCGAACTCGTCTCCACCAAAACGCGCCACGCCGTCGTACGGGCGCACGGCGCGCGCCAGGCGCTGCGCGAAGGTACGCAGCAGCGCATCGCCCACGGCGTGCCCGTGCGTGTCGTTGACGACCTTGAAGCGGTCGAGATCGACCAGCAGCAGCGCTCCGGTGGATCCGTTCACACGCGCCTGGTCCAACGCTGCCAGTAAGCGCTCTTCAAAGCCAGCACGGTTGGCCAGGCCGGTGAGGTGATCGGTGGTGGTCAGCGCGCGCAGGCGCAGCTCTTGTTTCTTGCGCTCCGTGATATCGAGGGTGACCGAATGCACGCCCGCCACGCGGCCTTGCGCATCGAACTGCGGAAGGTAGCTGACCTCTTCGCACCGGTACAGATCGCGGCCCCGGAGTTCGCGCTCAAAGACCATCGTCTCGCCGCCCAGCGCGCGCCGCAACGCATCGCGAAGGTTGCTGTAAGCATCGTCGCCCACAACTTCACGCAGCGTCTGTCCGAGCATGCTCGCAGCCGATCGTCCATACGCTTTCTCGTAGGCGGCATTCAGGAAGCGGAAGCGCTCGTCGGTGTCGATGAAGGCCACCAGCGCAGGCAACGCATCGGTCACCGTTTGCAGCGTTTCGCGGCTGCGCTGCAGCGCTTCCTTGGCAGCCCTGTCCTGCGTGATGTCGCGCATGACCGACGAGAAGTGCTCCATACGCCCGGCAGGATCGCGGTGCGCGATGATCATGTGGTTGATCGGCACGACCTGACCTTCGGCCCCTCGGACCGTGGTTTCGCCAATCCACACGCCGTCGCGCGAGGCTGCGGGTACCGCCACCTCGCGCAGCCAGCCCATCGTCTCGGGCGGATAGAAATCCGCAACGGTCAGGCCCTGGAGATTGGCGTCCAGCGCAATGCCGGCAAAGCGCCGGCCGGCCGGATTCATGTAGGTAACGTTGCCCTGTACGTCGCTCTGCGCAACGAAGTCGGTGGTGGAGTCGAGGATCTTGGTCAGCACGCGCGACGCCTGTTGCGCCCGCGCGCGTACGGTGATGTCTTCCATGGCCCCAACGTGGCCGACGATCTCGTCGTCCACGCGCACCGGCGCTGTCGTAACGACCAGCAGCCGCTCGCCGATGCCCGGCACGATCACGCGCTGCTCGGCGCTGTAACCTGCGCCGCGCGCGACCGCATCCCGCCAACCGGCCATGGTGGCATCGCGGTCGTTCGGATGCAGGCGTGCGAGCCACACGTCGGCCAGCGCCTCTTCATGCGTGGCACCGAGCAGCCGGCGATACGCCTCATTGGTATAGACGGTCCGGCCGTCCGCATCCGAGCGGAACAACCCGAGCGGCGAGGCATCGTTCACGGCTTCCAGTTCGGCGCGCTGGCGGACGACCTCGCCCATCAGCTTGTGGAATGCCGTCGACACCGCGTCGATTTCCGCCGAGGTACCGTCCAGCTCGAGCGGCGGCGCATTGCGCAAGTCCGTGGCCGAAAGCTGCGTCATGGCGGCATGCAACCGGCCAAGCGGGCGCAGCAGCCACAGCATCGCCGCCCACACCGACACCCCGATCAGCGCTGCCAGCACCAGGAGCGACCAGCGAAAACGCTGGCGCATGAGGAAGAGCTGCCGGTTGGCCTCGGCCCCGGGCAATACCGCAGCAAGCGTCCAGCCGGCCGCAGTGATGTCGTGCGTGGTAACCACGTCGCCGCCGCGATCAGGCAGCGCATCCGGATTCGCGCGGAAGGCCGCGGCCACCGCCGGATCGGCATCGAGCGGCGCAAGCGTCTTGTCGGCCTCGGGGTGGACGATATAGACGGGGTTGTCACCTCGCGTGGCCAGGTACACATGGCCGGTCTGGCCCACGCGCATGTCGCGCATGTCCCCCAGAAAGTTCGGCTTGAGCAGGTACAGCGACGCGCCGATCAACCCGACGAGATTGCCGTCCTGATCATGCACGGGCGCGGCCATGATGACGATGGGCTCGCCGCCCACCCGGTTGCGCAGCGGCGCGGAGATGGTCGGCTGATCGACCACCATGACCTGCTTGAAGTAATCCCGATCCGAAATGTCGATGCCGACCACGCCCGCGCGGCGCCGCGAGGTGGCTGTCACCTTGCCATCGGCCGAGGCCAGGAACACCCCGTCGAACAGGCCGCTGGCGGGCTGGATGGATCGGTAGAACGCCGCTTCCTGCGCGGGCGTGCTGAACTGCACGGTACGCATCTGCTGGGCAGTGCGCTCGAGCACACCCAGGTAGGTGTCCAGCCGCTGCTTGAGGTCTTCCGCCGACTCCTTGACCATGGCCGTCTGCTGCGCCTTGATCTGCGCCATCACCTCGCGGCGGATCGGCTCACGCTGCGACCAGCCGAACAGGCTCACCACCGTCACGCTGATGACGGTCGCCATGATGGCCGCCTGCGACTTCAGGGTCAGTTTCATCGGACCGTCGGCTGGCACCGGCGCCCCTCGCGACCGGTGTCTTGTTGTAGTGGGAGGGCAGACACCATAGTGCTATGCCCGCCGGTCATTGTCGAGCCGCCGCCGCGTCTAGCGGCGGCCGCAGACGTAAGCGGCAGAGCGAGCAGCGAGCGTACCGGGGCGGATGCGCATCCAGTGCGCGCCGGCTGCGGTATCGGTATCGAGCGTGGCGCCGTCGGGACCGCGCACCACGTAGTCGACCAGGCGGATGCGCTGGCGATGGCAGTCGATCTCCTGACGCGAGAGGATCACCGTGCCGGGCCGGTAATGGGCCCCATGGGCGCGGCGTTCGCTGCGCTTGAGCACGGTGCGCGCCAGAAAGGTCTTGTGGCCGGTACGGTTGGAGCGCAGCGACGTGCGATCGATGGAAGCCACGACGGACGTCGTCGTCAGGTATTGGTGCCAGCGCGCAGCCTGGGCAGGCACCGCCATGCCGAAGGCGCCCACGCCGACACTGCATATCCAGATCCACCGCCACATCATGCGTTTCACGACCGTCCGTCCTGCCATATCAAGAAGTCAAGGAGCGGCACTGCTGCCGCAGGCACATATTGTAACAATCGGCCCGCAAGACTCGCGCCCGCGCCCTCAGGTAGCATGCGGCGACCTTCATTGCCCCAATTGCGCCATCCGCCATGCCTACCGTCGCCCTGTCTGCCCTCGTTGCCCACGCGGTCGCGGCCTTGCTCATCGCAAGCGTGCCAGTCGTGGCGTGGTTCTGGCTGCGGCGGCGCTTTGACCTGGCATGGCGCGACATCGGCGTGGGTGCGGCGGTGTTTGTCGTGTTTGCGCTGGTGCTGGAACGCACGCTGCATTTGTACCTGCTGCAGCTCAATCCGACCACGGCGCACTGGCTGCGCATGCCCGTGCTGTTCGTCATCTACGGCGCGCTGATGGCCGGCTTGTTCGAGGAAAGCGGCCGCTGGCTCGGCCTGCGTTTTCTCGTGCGCAAACCGGGGGATGCCGCCACACCGGTGGCGTACGCGCTCGGTCACGCGGGCATCGAGGCCTGGCTGGTCGGTGCGGCATCGCAGGTCCAGATGGTGATGTTCGGCATTGCCGCCAACCGCGGCGAGCTGGAATCGCGCCTTGCCGCCAGCGGCGCCGATGCCATGGTCGGGACGATCCACGCCATGCTGGCGCAGCTGTCGCCATGGCTGGCGCTCGGTGCGGTGAGCGAGCGCATTGCGGCGATGCTGATCCAGTTCACGCTCACGTTGGTGGTGTGGCACGCGGTGCGGCAGCGGCGGTTTGTGATTGTCGTGCTGGCGGTGCTGCTGCATGCGCTGGCGGACTTGCCCGCTGCGCTGTACCAGGTCCATGTGCTGCCCCTGGCGGTGACCGAAGCGATCTACGCCGTGGCGGCCGTGCTGCTGGCAGCAACGTGCTGGCCCCCGCAAGGCGGCCGCAAGATCGGCGAATCCTCGCTGCGCTAACTGCTGCGGAAGCGGTCCGGCTCGATCCCGTGCCGGTTGAGCTTGTCGTACAGCGTCTTGCGCGGCACGGCCAGCAGATCGGCCGCGCGTGCAACGTTGCCCTCCGTGGCGCGCAGTGCTTCCTCGATGGTGGTACGTTCGACCGCCATCATCCGGCCCGCCAGGGAATGCTGGCTCGCTTCCGAAACCACCAGGCCATCGTCCAATCCGAGGCAAAAGCGTTCCGCCACGTTCTTGAGCTCACGCACGTTGCCCGGCCAGTCGTGGTGCTGCCAGCGCATCATGTCCTGCGCAGACCAATCGGGCGCCGCACGCTCGTAGCGCACCGCGGCCTGCTGCAGAAAGTGGGCCATCAGCAACGGAATGTCTTCGGCACGCTGGCGCAGCGCCGGTAGCGCAATCGATACGACATTCAAGCGGTAATACAAGTCCGCGCGGAACTGGCCGTGATCGGATGCATCCTTCAGGTCGACCTTGGCGGCGGCCACCACACGGCAATTGACCTGCACGCTCGCGTTACTGCCCAGCCGTTCGATGCTGCGTTCCTGCAGCGCACGCAGCAGCTTGGCCTGCAGCGCCAGCGGCATCGATTCGATTTCATCCAGGAACAGCGTGCCGCCATCTGCATATTCCATCTTGCCGATGCGGCGGCGGTTGGCGCCTGTGAAAGCGCCCGCCTCGTGGCCAAACATCTCGCTCTCGAACACGGACTCCGGCAGCGCCGCGCAATTGAGCGCGACGAACGGCCCGCGACGTCGGCTACCTTCGTGAATGGCACGCGCGAGCACTTCCTTGCCCGAGCCGGTCTCGCCCGTGACGAGGATGTCAGCATCGGTGGGAGCCAACGCGGTGACGAGCCGGCGCACGTTCTGCATGACGGCGCTCTGGCCGATCAATGGGTACGCCTGCCGGCCCTGCAGCGCTTCACGCAAACGCAGATTTTCGGAAGTGAGCCTGCGCTTTTCCAACGCGCGCCGCACCACGTCGACGAGGCGCTCGGAGTGGAACGGCTTCTCCATGAAATCGTAGGCGCCCGCGCGCATGGCGGCCACAGCCATCGTCACGTCACCATGACCGGTGATGAGGATGACGGGCAACTGACGGTCGTGCTGCAGCATCTCGCGCAGCACAGCCAGGCCGTCGCGGCCGGGCAGGCGCACGTCGGTGACGACCACGGCCGGCGTTTGCGTGGCGAGTGCGGCCAGCGCGCTTTCCGCATCGGCAAAGGACTGCACTGGCACATCCGCCAGCGTGAGTGCTTGCTCGCAGCCCAGGCGCACCACGTCATCGTCTTCGATCAGGAAGACGGGCGCGTGGTCGATGGGGGAAGGGTCCGGCGTACCGTGTTCAGTCATGTGGGTTTCACAACGCGTTCAAGCTCGATGATGAATTCTGCGCCACCCGCATCATCACCCGCATTGCGACCTTCGAGCCGGCCACCAAAGTCTTCGATGATCGCCAGCGAAATCGCCAAGCCAAGCCCCAGGCCCTGACCATCGTCCTTGGTGGTGAAGAACGGCTCAAACAGACGCGGCAGCACATCGGCGGGAATGCCCCGGCCGAAGTCGCGCACGGTGATGCGTACCCATTTCTCGATGGGTTCGACGCTCACGCGCACGGTAGGCGAGTCGGCTGCGGGGGCCTCGGCGGTGGCATCAATGGCGTTGCGGATAAGGTTCACGAGCACCTGCTCGAGCCGCACAGCATTGGCCCAGACCGCAAGATCGGCCGGCACCGGCTCGGCCACCACCGTCACGCCGGCCTGGCGGCGACGCGTCTCAACCAGCATCAGCGCCTGGCGGATGGCCTCGTCCACCGACACGGCAGCGCGTGCCGCATCGCCCTTGCGCGAGAAGGCCTTGATGTGCGAAACGATACGCCCCATGCGCTCGGCAAGCTGGCTGATGTGGGTGAGGTTGCCGCGCACTTCGTCGATGCGGCCGCGCTCGGCAAGCTGGTTGGCGTTATCGGACAGCGTGGTCAGCGCGGTGAGCGGCTGGTTGAGTTCGTGCGTGATGCCGGCGGCCATCTGGCCGAGCACGGCGAGCTTGCCGGCCTGCACTGCGGCATCGCGCGTTTCGCGCAGGATGCGTTGCGCGGCATCGAGCGCTTCGACCTTGCCGGCCAGCGCGGTGTTGGCGGAAGTCAGCTCCGCAGTGCGTTGTGCGATGCGCGCTTCCAGATCACGCTGGATTTCGCGCAGTGCGGCGCGCGCGCGGTGCTGCTCTTCGCGCCGGCGCGTACGCAAACGCAAAGCAACGAGTACGGCGAAGATCAGCGCCATCGCAAACGCGGCACTCGCACCGGCCACCAACGCCGTGCGCTGCTCATCGCGCGGGTCGATCAACACGGCGACCTGCCAGCCGAGCAGGCCCACCGGGCGGTACTGCACGCGCAGTGTCGACGCCGATTTTCCGGGCAACGCCACGCGCACAGTCTGCGGTGGGTGGTCCGCAGAAAAGGGTACGCTCGCGGCTTGCCCGTCGGCCATTCCGAGCGGCGCAAGTACGTGGGGCGCGTACTGGCGCGTCGCGTCGAGTGCTGCGCGCTGGTCCGCGCTCAAGGTGCCGAGCGTGCGGTATTTCCACTCGGGTACGGACGACAGGAAGATCACGCCGTGCCGATCCACCAGCAGCACCGTATCGCCGCTGCGCGACAACGTGGCCTCGAACGCATCGAGGTTGACCTTCACGACCACCACGCCGATCGGTTTGTTGTCTTCGCGCACGGGGGCAGCCACGAAATAGCCCGTCTCGCCCGTGGTATTACCGACACCGTAGAAGCGACCGAGCCCCTCGCGCATGGCCTCGACAAAGTACGGGCGGAATGCGTAGTTCTGGCCGACGAACGAGGTCGGCAGATCCCAGTTGCTGGCCGCAATCGTGAGGCCTGTCGTATTGATCAGGTGTGCGGCGGCCAAGTCGGTGGCCGCCTGGACTTCTTTCAGATAGGCATTGGCCGCGCGACGCATGACGGCGTCGCCAGCCTGGGGATTCTCTTGCAGCGCGACGTGCAGCACGTGCTCCAGCGCCGCCAGCCTGGGCAATGATTCATAGCGCGCCAGCGTGCTGCGCAGGTTCTGTGCGTAGAACGTGGTGCGCTGACCGGCCTCCTCGGCGCGCGTGGCGACGTAGCGCTGCAGGGCGACAGCGTAAGCGCCCCACCCCGCTGCGCCGCAACATGCCGCCATGGCCAGCGCGACGGCCACGCGCCAGCCACGACCGCGTGCGGGTGGGGCAAGGTCGGCGTGGCCGTCGGTTGGCGACATGGGTCAATGTTCGATGCGGGAATGCTCGCGAGTATCGCGCATGAACACGTACACCAACAGCGACAGGAAGATCGTGCCCGTCACATACCAGTAGAACAGCGACTCGTGACCCGCCTGCTTGAGCCACAGTGCGATGTACTCCGCCGTGCCGCCAAAGATTGAGACCGTGAGTGCATACGGCAGGCCCACGCCCAGCGCACGCACTTCCGCGGGGAACAGCTCGGCCTTCACCACCGCGTTGATCGACGTATAGCCCGAGACGATTACCAGCGCGGCCATGATCAGGAAGAAGGCCGTCCACACGTTGGTGGTCTGGCTGATGCCGGTCATGATGGGCACGGTGAACAGCGTACCCAACACGCCGAACGCAATCAGGATCGGACGGCGGCCAATGCGGTCGGACAACCCGCCCACGATCGGCTGCAGCATCGCGAACAGCAGCAGCGTGGCGCCGGACACCAGCGTCGCCGTGTCCTTCGACAGCCCGACCGTGTTGGCCAGGAACTTCTGCATGTAGATCGAGTACGTGTAAAACGCCACTGTACCGCCCATCGTCAGGCCCACGACCGTCGCAACGGCACGCGGATGCTTGGCCAGTTCCGACAGCGTGCCGCGCTTCTTGTTTGCCTTCGCGGCGGTAAAAGACTGCGTTTCCTCCATGTGCGAGCGCATGGCCATTGCCACCAGCGCACACAGCGCGCCGACAAAGAACGGAATGCGCCAGCCCCACGCCTCAAGCTGCGCCGGCGACAGCACGAACTGCTGCAGCACGATCAGCAGCACCAGCGCCGTCAGTTGGCCGGCGATGAGCGTGACGTACTGGAAGCTCGAGTAGAAACCGCGGTTTTCCTTGTTGGCGACTTCGCTCAGGTACGTGGCCGAGGTGCCGTATTCCCCACCGACCGACAGCCCCTGCAGCAGACGGGCCAGCACCAGCATCACCGGTGCCGCAACGCCGATGGTCGCGTAGCTCGGCGTAAGCGCAATGATGAGCGAGCCCGCGCACATGAGCACCACCGAGAAGAACAGTGCGCGCTTGCGGCCGTAGCGATCGGCGTAGATGCCCATCAGCCAGCCGCCCACCGGGCGCGCCAGGAAGCCGACCGCAAACACCGCCGCCGTATTGAGCAGCTGCGCGGTCTGGTCGCCCTTCGGGAAGAATGACTTGGCAAAGTACAGCGCAAACGCCGAGTACACGTACCAGTCGTACCACTCGACCAGATTGCCAATCGAACCGGAGAAGATGGAACGCAGACGACGGCGTACGTCTGCGGGAGTGTCTTTGGTGGGGGCCTGCGCGGGCGAAAAGTCGCCCGTGACCGCACCAGCCTGAGGCTGCGTCATGGTGTCTCCTTGGAGCGTTGGCGGCGGCCTTTGCTGGTGACGTGTCGCACAGAGAGCTGCGTGTGCGACGTCCGAGCGGTCCGCCGGTTTATGGGTGGTTGCTCTTACTCAAGAAGCATTCCATGCGGAAAACAGGCGCGTCGATCCGCCACAAAAGCCCATGGCACAAGGCTTTGCGAGAAATCGACGGAACGGCGGGAGATAGGGGGAGTGTGCGGTTTCTCAGAATCGGCCGAGCGGCCTGTGCGGAAACCCGCACGACCGATTCTGAAAGAGGTGAGGCTCAGGCGGCCACGCTCAACGGAATGGTGTCGCGGACCAATGAACCCATCTCGGCAGACACATCTTCATGCGTTTGGGACAGACCCAGACGGTCATACAGATACGCTTCAAAGTCAGCACACACTTCCGGATGGCGCAGCGCAAACTCGACCGTCGCCTGCAGGTAACCAAATTTGCTGCCGCAATCGAAACGCTGACCACGGTAGCGATAAGCCAGGATCTGCTCTTCAGCGAGCAGGCTCTGGATGGCGTCCGTCAACTGCAACTCGCCGCCCGCGCCAGGCTTGAGATTGCGCAGATGATCGAAGATGCGCGGCGTCAGGATGTAGCGCCCGACCACGCCCAAGTTGGACGGTGCATCCTTCGGCGCCGGCTTTTCGACGATGCCATCGAGCTTGACCAAGCGGTCATCCCATTCGCGGCCGGCCACCACGCCGTAAGAACGCGAGGCTTCCGGCGCAATCGTTTCGACGCCGACGATGGAGCAACGGTAGTGATCGTAAAGTTCCGTCATCTGCTGCATCACGGGCGGCTGGTTGTCCAACAAGTCATCGGCCAGGATCACGGCGAAGGGTTCATCGCGTACCAGTTTCTGCGCACAGAGCACGGCGTGGCCGAGACCCAGAGTCTCGGGCTGGCGGACATAGAAGCACTCGACGCCGGGCGGCTTGATGGACTGCACCATCTCCAGCAGCGCATGCTTGTTCTTGGCGGCCAGCTCAGTTTCCAGTTCGTAGGCCTTGTCGAAATGGTCTTCGATAGCGCGCTTGGCGCGGCCCGTAATGAAGATCATCTCCGTGATACCCGCAGCGGCAGCCTCTTCCACCGCATATTGGATCAGCGGCTTATCGACGATCGGGAGCATCTCTTTCGGGCTCGCCTTGGTGGCGGGTAGAAAACGTGTACCGAGTCCTGCCACGGGAAACACGGCCTTGGTGATCTTCTCGTTCATGACAGCTCCATTGGTGAGACGTAGCGTCATGAGCAAGTCATATGCCAGCGCAAGCCAAGCGGTCCACCCTTTGATGGAGCACGATCTGGCGTGCCCCGCGCAACGTTGCGGGCACTGCATCGGCGCCTTTCCTACAACCGGTTGCAACTCCGTCGCACCAACTTTCAGCGCCGAAAGTCGAAAAGCGTACCCAATTCTGCGTGCAGTTTTACGCCAACGTAAGGTGTGCACGACCAGTAAGTACCCGCTAACAGCGCGTCAGGAAATCAGGAGGATGGCTTGACCCAGCCGCGCGAGACTGGTGGGGTGCGTTCCGGCGTGCGCCGGTAGGCGTCGATTTGCGTGTTCAGTTGCGCGACCTCGGCTTCAAGGGTGCGGATACGCTGGCGCAGTTGATCGGCTTCGTTTTGCGTCTGCTGGCGCACCGCATCGTTCTGCAAGCGCAGAAAGCGCTCCGTACCCGCCAGCGCGCTGGCCGCCCCCTCCAGGCGGGTCACGGTTTCCATGGTCTGCTCCAGGCGCTCGAGCGTTGCGTCCGTCAACTTGGGGGGCACGGCGGGCGCCGTGGCAAGCGCCTCGCCGAGACGGCGCTCCAAGTCGGCCATCGCGGCCTGCAATTGCCGATTGCGCGCGGCTTCGTGTTCCAGCGCGCGCTCCGCCACCTCGGCGCGGATGCGCGCTTCCATCCATTCGGCGCCCGCACCGGGCGCGCCAATGGCGCGCGAGGCAATGCGGTTGCGCTCATCACGTGCCGAAAGCGTACCCGTTTCTGCGTGCGCCAACGGGATCGGCCACAGCTCGACCGCATCCGCGGTGACACCGTTTGCAACCGGCCCGCGCCCCTGCGCTCGATCTATCGCCTTCTGTAACGTCGTATTGCTCGGACGCCGGCGTAGTCCCGCCTCCGTCAACCACTGCACGTAGCGCCGAACGCCATAAATACGACGCGTCACGGCGTGGACGGCTTCGATCACCTCATCCAGGAACACCGCGTTGTCGTGCGGGAAGGCGATATCCAGCCTCCGGATCGCTTCAACGATCCGCTGCTGCTGCTCAGCCGAGAAATAGAGACCGGGGCGTGCCATAAGGGCTATCAGGTGTCTATATAGTGTACATCAAGGGTTAAAAACCTCAAATACATTCATATATACATCATTATTTTAATATTGAATAAGTGTAGTTGCAGTCCAATCCTGAATAGTTGGCATGCCCTACCAACGCCGCATCTGCTTGTTTCGGCGCACGTTTAGTGGTGAAGCAGCCCGTCCGTGGGACGCACCCGACGCATATCAGCCCGCGCAGAAACGGGTACGCTCCACACGCCGGCGAGCGTCCGGCACGCGAAATTGGGGCAAAAAAAAAGCGCCCTGTTGGGCGCTTATGGCGAACAAAACTGCGTCGAAACTACAGTAAGGCGACGTCCAGGCCGAAGCGGCTTTTCAGTGCCTCGACCAACGATTCTCGTGCGCCTCGATCTCCCAGCTTCACATCAAGCATCACGCGTCCGGAATCCCACTCCTTAATTGTGCCGAGAAGATCACCTTCAGCGCTTCGGATCTTGTACTGGCGGCTGACTTCCTTGACCTTGCGGGTACGCCCCTCCTGAGCCACCTTACGGATCTGCTCCACGTCGCGGCTGGAGAGCCCCTCTTCGAGCACGCGATGCACGAGCTCACGCGTGCGGTCTTCGCCAGCGCTCTTGAAGTACAGCGTCAGCTCATATCCGGTCGCGATACCAATGCCAGCCGGTCGCTCCTTCATCACTTCAAGCACCGATTCCGGCAGTTTCAGCAGCGCCAATGTCTTGTTGACCGTTCCCGCGGATACGCCGGTAATTTCACAAATATCTTCTTCTTTTTTAACTTTTCCTTCATCTAGCAGCTGCCGCCACGCGATGGCGTTGTCCAGCACGGATTGGCCGGAACGCTGCTCGTTCAAGACGAAGGACAGACGGTAGAAATCGATGTCAGACAGGCCGTCTTCGATGAAACAGTCCATCTCGGCCTTCCCAGCAGCGGCCAAGGCACGCTTCCGATAGTGACCGTCGATCAGGACATACCACCCTGGCCGCGCGGGGTCTGGCGCCGCCAACCCAGGCGTCTGCTGACCATGTGTAGCGATGGATGCCGCCCGCTCCTGAACGATCTGCGGATCGTAGATGCGACGGGCGTTGAGCGGATTTTCCTGCAGCCGCTCAAGCGAAACCTTGATCACCCGGCGTTCGGAAGTATTTGCAGGTGCGGGACTTTCAGCGCTGAAAGCGGAGGCAGGAGCCGCTTGCCCAAGCAGGCCGCGGGGGTGCGATGTAATCGCTTTTTCTGCCAAAGCAAAGCGATCAACCGGTGTCGCCTTGGTCTTCTCTGCAGCAATGCCGGCCAGCATGCCGTCTTTGAGCGATTTCAACTTCGCGCTCATACACGTTCCTCCTGCAACAACTGCAACACCTCGTCAATCAAGATGTCGACTTCACTAACGGCTTCCCGGGCGCCCGACACGCCATGCACCGTCGCACCGATTGCCTGACATTCACGAAATGCAGAGCGTGAGCCGATCATGGATTCCATCAAAGGAATATCGCCATCATCACCAAGAATTTCAATTGCTTGCTTGGCAAGCGAGACACGCCGCTGAACCATGTTCGCCAGTACGCGAATACGCAGCGTCTCGTTGGTGACCTGCGCTTGCTGGGCCAAAGCTTTGGCTGCCACCGCAGCCCAAAGATCGGGCGGTGACGGCACCACAGGGATGAGCGCAATGTCGGAGATCAGCAGCGCACTTGACGACGATGGCGAATGGACGGCCGGAGGGCAATCAACCACGATGTAGTCATAGTCCGCCACAAACTTGCGGACCTCTCGGTGCATGGCGCCGCCAGACGGCGCCAAACCGATCACTGAAGCCGGGAAGGGCTTGTCTTCCGGCGCCTGAGCGGCCCACCGTGTGGCCGTTCCTTGCTCGTCCATATCGACCAGCAGCGTCTTATTTCCCCGCAAACCAAGGGTTCCGGCGATGTGCATGCTGACCGTGGTCTTGCCGCAGCCGCCCTTCTGATTGAATACCGTTACGATCTTGGCGCTCACTGGCCCTCCACTTTCAGCGCTGAAAGTCAGCAGCGCTCATCTTAGGGAAGACAGCACGAAAACACAAGATCGATAAAATTCAATTCGTACAAATTTAATTGTAAAAATGGGCTAAAGGGATCATCCACACGTGGTTTTCGATTCACCTAAATTGAGATGTAAATGCGCCTTTAACGCACAACTTCATGTGTTCAACCCTGTATTTACGGGCTTCCTAGGTGTTTACCAGCGAGATGCATAAAAGCGACATTTTGGAAAAATGTCGCCCATCGACACTGTGCCCCAAACTGGTTATGATGCTTGGACAGTCGTTTGAAGACTTTGTCTACGCAAGATTCGGAATTAGCCGGTTCTTCGTGCGATGTCCGGATCGGCTGGACGACGTGTTTTTTGTTTTTTAAAGGAATTTTTGCATGGCCACGGGTACTGTCAAATGGTTTAACGAAACCAAAGGCTTCGGCTTCATCACTCCAGACGGCGGCGGCGCAGATTTGTTCGCGCACTTCTCCGAAATTCAGGGTTCGGGCTTCAAGACCCTGAAGGACGGCCAGAAGGTCACCTTCGAGGTGAAGCAAGGCCCGAAGGGTCTGCAAGCCTCGGCGATCAAGCCGGAATAAGTTTCGGGCTGATCGCCTGAGATGAAAAAGGGGAGCTTCTGCTCCCCTTTTTTTTTGCCCGCCACTTCTGCGTTTTGCGTCAGGCCAACTTCCGTACGCTGGTACGCGAAGGCTGCAGAATCAGCGCCTTAGACGAGTCAGCATCCACCTTCGCGTCTGGATAGACAACCAGCACGTCTTTCAGCGCCTTACGGAACAACGCTCGGAATTTCCGCTCGCTTTCGGTCTCGGTGCCGAATTGCATCTGCAGCGCTTCCCAAGGGATCTCTGTACGCTTCTGGATCGTAAAGAAGCGGTAGGTAAGCCACGAATACACATCCAGCGCAAACGGCGACTGCTTGAGCGCCTTCAACGCACGCATATCCACCGGCACAGGCCGATTCACGAGTTCGTTGAAGAACGGTTCTGACAGCACCACGAAGCTCTCGAACATCGAGCCCTGGCCGGGCTGCATTGGATCCCACCAGGTCGACAGCTGATCGGCCAGCAGGTAACCGATGCGATCGATCGACAGCGGTTCCTGGTTCTGATTCTGGCTGCTGGGCGCAGACTTGTTCTGCACGATGGCAATCGTGGCAGAGAACAGGCGAATCATCTGCTGGCGCACCAGCGTCATGGTGCCCCGCTTGCCGCCCGTGGCCATCGGGATGCCCAGGTTATACATGAACTCGGACAACGAGTTGCCCAGCGAAATGCGACGGTCTTCCACCGTGCCCTGGAATTCGCCACGCTTCTTCTTGGCCATGATCTCCTTGCCGATCCAGGCCAGCATCAGGCGTGGATACGAGCCATAGGGATAGCCGAAGGAGACGGTCTCGGAGACGATGCGCTGCCGCCCATTGCTGGCCCGCTCCGAACGTTGTTGCGTGAAATAACCCGGTTGGATCATCAGCGAGATGTTGCCGCTCGACCGCGTCCAGACCGGCGGCGCACCTTTGGGAGCCCGATAGGGAAGGGTGACCTGCACGCTGGCGCGGCTGAGAAAGCCGACCTCGCCGCTTTGCCAGGCGTCTTCGCGTTCCATCGCCTGCGCTTCGTCGAACAGGCGCTGAAACTTCTCCGGCGCGGCAATGACTTGCCCTCCCGAGGGGACGATGATGCGGCCGGGCGAATTGTCGTCCGGTTTCCCATTGGGTGTTAGGCGTTTGGTGACCATGGTGGGCAAGAATTGTTCAGAGCCTTTGTACTAAAACGCCTTCGCCTTGTCACGCAGAATTGGGTACGTTTTCTGAATTTTGCTCGTTGTCGCGGGAAGGGCATCGGTGGGCAACCGTTAAGGTTGTCCACGGAAGACCTTTCCTCACTACCAGCTATATATACCTTCTATGTTTACTACAGGTAAACCGTATACGCGGCCCGCAAAGCCTTGCCAGCATTCGGTTCAGTGGGGTAAACCGAACCAGATTCTGCGAAGGTGCGAACCAGATTCTGCGCGACGGCGTACCCGCTTCTGCGCCAAACCGTACCCGCTTCTGCGCATTGGGCGTACCGGAATCTGCGGGGACAACATCATGTTGTCCACAGTGTTATCCACAGAAAACAAGGCTAGGAGGGGCACGATTCGGTGTGTTTCTGCGCACGCGTACCCGTTTCTGCGGCTGATTCGGCCATTTTCGGGGCTGGCTCAGCCTGACAGCCGCCGAAGCGTACCTGTTTCTGCGTGAGCAAGGGCGATTTCGGCGCGTACTTGCGTACCCAAATCTGCGAGTGCGTCGCTACCCCCTGACGTTTCTTCCCTTCTTATTACGCCATTACTGCAAAAGCGAGTACACGCTTCGTCCGGCCAGCCCACGCGCCAAGCGTACCTGTTTCTGCGTGGCGGCCCGCAAGCTGCATGTGGCAGCACCTCACCGAGCCTGTCGCCTGGATGGGCGAATTCTGAACTTTCATCGCTGAAACCTGCACGAGAGGATGCGGTTTACGGAGGTCTCGTGACGCCGCGTTCTGGCCGCCGTACCTGTTTCTGCGGGTAAAAAGCCTTATTGGCCAAGGGCTTGGCGCGGCGGCTTGCAAATAAAGCGTACCTGTTTCTGCGGGGCATTGCGCAGAAACGGGTACGGCCAATCTAATGCCGCTTTCGCAGAAACGGGTTCGCTTTGAGCCGAGCCCCGGCGCCATCACGCGCAGAAACGGGTACGGAGTGCTCTTCAAAGGCGCGCAGAAACGGGTACGCCATCGCTTTTCGTCACGCGCTCTTACATTTGCAGAGGTTCGTACCCGTTTCTGCGGAGACAGGCGCAGAAATGGGTACGCCAATCGCTGCGCATGCCTCGCGGCATCGGGTGTTCGCAGAAACGGGTACGGTTTGTCGGTGGAGTCACGCCCTTTGTTGCCGAAGTGGTGCCTCTTGCCGGGCGAGTGCGCGCGCCCGGCGTTTCGGGCATCATGCGCATCCCGCGCGCCGGCCTGGCACTTGGCTGGCGCGTTTTCCATCATTCGATTCGCATGAACCGTATTTCGACCGCGCCGCCTTGGGGCGCCGGAAGCTTGCTAAGAGTAGCCTCGCCCCATGGTGGGCGTGCATCGGGGGAGCCAGCCGCAGGACAGCGCCGGCCAGCGATGACACTTCACAACAAGAGGAGACAACCTGAATGACCTGGCTCGCGCGCACCTTCAAGCTCGAGGAACACCAGACCGACGTCCGCACGGAAGTGCTTGCCGGGCTGACGACGTTCCTCACCATGGCGTACATCATCTTCGTCAACCCGAACATCCTGGCTGACGCGGGCATGCCGCACGACGCGGTATTTGTCGCTACCTGCATTGCCGCGGCAATCGGCACGATCATCATGGGGATGTACGCGAACTACCCGATCGCGATGGCGCCGGGCATGGGGTTGAACGCCTACTTTGCGTACGCGGTGGTCAAGGGCATGGGCTTTACGTGGCAGGCGGCACTGGGCGCGGTGTTCATTTCCGGCTGCCTGTTCTTGCTGGTGAGCGTGTTCCGCATCCGCGAGATGATCGTCAACGGGATTCCGCATTCGATTCGCGTGGCGATCACGGCGGGTATCGGGCTGTTCCTCGGCATCGTGTCGCTGCGGGGTGCGGGGCTGATCGTCGGGAATCCGGCGACGCTCGTGACGCTGGGCGATGTGCACCAGCCTTCGGTCATCCTGGCGGTGATCGGCTTCTTCGTGATCGTGGCACTGGACCACCTGCGCGTGAAAGGCGCCATCCTGATCGGCATTCTGGCCGTGACGGCAGCGAGCTTCTTCTTTGCGGGCAACACCTTCCACGGCGTGGTGTCGATGCCGCCGTCGCTCGCGCCGACGCTGATGCAGCTCGACATCATGGGCGCGCTGTCGGTGGGCATCCTGAACGTGGTGCTGGTGTTCTTCCTCGTGGAGCTGTTTGACGCGACCGGCACGCTCATGGGCGTGGCCAACCGCGCGGGCCTGCTCAAGCAGGGCAAGATGGACCGCCTGAACAAGGCGCTGCTGGCCGACAGCACGGCCATCATGGCGGGCTCCCTGCTGGGCACTTCGTCGACCACCGCCTATATCGAAAGCGCTTCGGGTGTACAGGCCGGCGGCCGTACGGGGCTGACCGCGCTGACGGTGGCGGTGCTGTTCCTGCTGTGTCTGTTCTTCTCGCCGCTGGCTGGCGTGGTGCCGGCTTACGCGACGGCGCCAGCGCTGCTGTATGTGTCGTGCCTGATGTTGCGCGAACTGGTGGATCTGAACTGGGAAGACACCACCGAAGCCGTGCCGGCCGTGCTGACGGCGCTGATGATGCCGTTCACGTATTCGATCGCCAACGGCGTCGCGTTCGGCTTCATCACGTACTCGGGGCTGAAGCTGTTCACGGGGCGCATGCGCGAGGTGCCAATCATCGTGTGGATCATCTCGGCGGTGTTCCTTTTCCGCTTCTTCTATCTGTCGAGCGGGCACTGAGCGCCAGCGTCTTCAAGCAACGCACAATGAACGCGGACTCTC
Organism: Ralstonia sp. GX3-BWBA; assembly: GCF_003290055.1. Taxonomy (NCBI): domain Bacteria; kingdom Pseudomonadati; phylum Pseudomonadota; class Betaproteobacteria; order Burkholderiales; family Burkholderiaceae; genus Ralstonia; species Ralstonia sp. GX3-BWBA. The sequence continues at coordinate 603,923 of NZ_QMKS01000024.1, forward strand.
GGGTCCGCGTTTTTTTTTTGGGAGCATTTGAGCCAAAGCGTACCCGTTTCTGCGTGCGATTTTGGGGCTGAGCGTACCCGTTTCTGCGGGCCACTGATGACGATTCAGTGGCGAAGCGTACCCAATTCTGCGGACGACGTAAGCGACAACTGTCGCGCGAATCATGCCGACAATTGGTTTCGACGATGTGTGAATACAGCATCCGCACAGGCCGTGCGTACCCGTTTCTGCGCGATGTGTGGAGGCGTGTCAGGCGGACGGCAGAGCCAGCTTGCGGGCTGCGTCAGCAATGCTGGCGGCCAGATCGGCTTCGCGCGCGCGCACGGCGACGCTTGGCAGGGCGACCAGGCCAAGCGCATGGGCGACCTCATCTGCGGCTTCACCGGCGGCAAGCCGCTCACGCAAATGCGCACCGCGCACGCCGCGCAACGAGGCATTCGCCAGGCGGACGGCCGCGTCGGCGCGGCCCGTGGCGCGGGCGTACTCAGCGGCTTCGCCGAGCATGGCCTTGACGATGAGCAGCAGTTGCGAACGCGAGGCGATGCCCTTGCGCTCGCCGAAGTCGCGGCGCAGGGCGGGCGAGTCGATGATGGTGCCGTCTGCGCGTCGCGGCGATCGCTTGCGCACTGACAGCAGCAGCGGCGTGGCTTCATTCGGCAGCGGCAGCGGCGACAGGCCAAAGGCCGCACGGTATTCGCGCAGCGCAGACATCAACGTATCGCATGGCAGCCAGCGCTGCGAGCGGCCTGTGCCGATCGCCAGCAGCCAGACCGACGTCGGCAGCAATGCGTCGGATGTCGCCTGCTCGGCCGGCACGGCGTGCAGCGCCACGTCGCCCATGCGGGCGGACACCAGCTCCGATACACGCATGCCCGCCTGTGCGAGCAGCACGGCGAGGAAGTGGTCGCGCGCTTGGCGCAAGCGCGCTTCACGGCCCAAGGCGACACGGGCGCGCACGGCATCGATCACCAATGCCATGTCGGATGCGCCAAGTGCCGTGTCCGGCTCGGATGTTGCGACGGACCTGGGCGCAGGCGCGCTCGGCGCGGGCACGGTAATGACGATCGCATCGTCATCGAGAAATGGGTTCACGCGCAGATAGCCCGTGCGCTGCAGCCAGCCGCAGAGGTTTGCCGCGATGATGCCGCTCTGCCGTGTGGAACGTGCCGAGAGCGGGCCGCGCAGCGGCGTCCAGGTGGCATCGTCGCGTTCAATGCCGCGCGCACTGATCGCCCAAGCGGGCGGTTCTTGCAAAAAGCGCAGATACGCCGACGCGTCATCGCGCTGCCAGCTTGCGATCGGCTTACCGAATGTGCGCGCGTACCAGCACACGCGCTCGGCTTCCACCCGGTACTGCGACAGCGTGGAAGCACTCACAGCACGGTCGCCCGAAGCCCGCGCAGCGAGCCACGCCTGCACGCGTTCGCGCTCTTGTGCGAAAGCCTGCAGATCGGCCTGGGAAGCGGCGTTATCGGGAAGGGGCACGGCATCAGCCGGACGCGGTTCGGGCATGCGGAGCGTGTGTGGCGCACGAAGACAAAACAGATCGCGCAAGTATAGCGATCCGCCTTCAAGCCCAGGCCGCGAGACCGGATTGGAGTGGTCATTCAACGGTGGTGGGCACGCGCCATGCTCAATGCGAGAAGGTCGCTTCGTGTGTCGGACGCTTCCGACAAAACGATCGGAACCGGTTCGATAGGCGCGCCTGTATGTGCGCGGCTATCGTCGGCTCCACAAGTCGGCAACAACGTACACGGGCATGCGCGATGTATGCGGCCCGGTTCATGACAGGACTCTCCCTCCGAGGTGGAAGAATGAAGATACAGATCAGGAAAATCGTCGCCGTGCTGGCGCTGGGTTCGTTGGGCGTGCTTGCCGGATGTGGCGGCGGTAACGACGACATCGGGCAGATCATCGGCACCAGCTCGCCGCAATACCGCACGGTGCACGCCAACCCGTTCATCGGTAACGTTGACTTTGGGGTGAACGGCACCACGAAGGTCACCAATGTCGGTTTCAAGAACGTCAGCAACTACTTCGGCATCGACGCGACGGCCAGCACGGCCACGGTTTCGAACACGGGCAGCAGTACGCCGCTGGCCTCAACCGGCTTCACGCCCGCAAACGGCCACCGCTATACGGCGCTCGCCATCGTGGGCGCCAACGGTTCGGCGACGAGCCTGGCGCTGATCGATGATCCGTATAACAAGTCGATCCTGTCGGACAAGGCGCGCGTGCGCACCTTCAACGCTTCGTACAACGCCCCCAACGTCGACGTCTACGTGACCGCGCCGAATGTGGATCTTTCGGCCATTGCGCCGACCATGAGCGGTGCAGCGTATGGCGGTGCTGCACCGGCCAGCACGCAGGATTCGATCTACGTCGATGGCGGAACGTACCAGGTGCGCGTGGCGACGGCGGGGACGAAAAACATCATCTTCACCTCGCAGCCGTTCAGTCTGGCCAACAACGCCGACTGGCTGATCACCACGCTGCCGGCCGGGGGCGTCGGCGCGGTTACCCCGAACGCGATTCGCGTGCTGGTGGCCCAGGCTAACGGCGCCTCGCAGACGGCTTCTGAATTGCCCTCGCAGTAACCTCGCTCCACGCCCTATGATGCGGTGCTGCGGCACCGCATTTTTTTCGCGATGCCCCCGGGAATGAAAACTGCTAGCGAAGGGCGCAATGAGTGAATCCGTAACGGGCTGGTCCGCACCCGTGCGCGCCGCGCGCGAGACGCGTACCGCACTGGCCGCAAGGAAGCAGGTTGATGTGTTCTGGGTAGACGATCCGTTGACGGGTACGCGTCTGCACGTAAGCGCCGGCGCGCAGACGTGGGGCGTGCAGCCCGATTCCTTGTGCGGCGTCCGTGACCGCTGGCTCGTCCATGTGCATCCGGATGACCATATCGCCTTGCGTGCCGCCTGGGAGGGCTTGGCACGGGGGCAGGAGTTTGCCCTCGAATACCGCTGGCTCGGCACCGACGCTGGCCAAATTCGCGAATACCGCGTTCGCGAACGCGGCTACCTCATGCCGAGCCTTGACGGTGCATCCGCCCATGCCGTGGGCGTGGTCGAAGATGTGACGCAGGGCCAGCAGAGCTTTGCGGCGCTCGCCGAGTCGGAATTCCAGTTGCAATGGCTGACCGAAAGCGTGCCATTTCCGCTTGTGCAGATCGACCCCGAGCACCGCGTGCGCTTTGCCAACCGCGCTTACGCAGAGCGCTTTGGCGCTCGTCACGAAGACGTGCTGGGGCACCATCTGCGCGAACTGATGGGCGAGGCTGCGTATGCGCGCATCCTGCCGTACCTGAACGACGCATTCGCGGGGCAGCGCGTCGAATTTGAAATGGAGCTGTCGTACCCGGCCGATGTTGGCCGCCGCTTCGTGCATGCCGCGTATTCGCCGCAGCACGGTCCGGACGGCAGCGTGCAGGCGCTCGTTTGCGTGGTGGAAGACATCACCGAGCGCAAGGAGGCCGAGCACGAGCGCTTTCGCCATCAGCGCGAATTTGTCACGCTGGTCGAGAACGCGCCCGACGTGATTGCCCGGCTCGATCGCGAACTGCGCTGCGTGTATGTCAACCGCGCCGTAACCGAAGCCTTTGGCGTGACGCCTGCCGCGCTGATTGGCAAGACGTTGGCCGCGTCGCCGCTTTCCGTTGACGTCACCCTTCCGCTGGAGGACGCCGCGCGCCGCGCGTTCGCCTTGGGTGCGGAACAGACCCTCGCGCTGCATCTCGAAGTCCAGGACGGACGCCCACGCATTGCGCACTACAACGCGCGTGTCATTCCGGAAGCCGACCGGAATGGTGCGATGGAATCGGCGCTGCTCATCGTCTACGACGTGACCGAGCGCACCGAGGCCGAGCGCGAGCGCGATGCGTTGTTGTTGCGCGAACAAGCCGCGCGTGCACAAGCGGAGGCCGCAGCGCTGGCGCGCGATCAGTTCCTGGCGGTGGTGTCGCACGAACTGCGCTCGCCGCTCAATGGCATCCAGAACTGGGCGTATGTACTGGAGAGCCAGATCGCAGGCGGTGCGCCGCTCATGCAGCGCGCGCTCGCGGGCATCAAGACCGGCGTCGAGCAGCAGGTGCGCTTGATCGAAGACCTGCTGGACGCCACGCGCGTGATGAGCGGCAAGCTGCGCCTGACACGCGAACCGTTCGTGCTGCGCGCGGCGCTGGAGAGCGCGCTCAACAGCGTGCACGCGCTGGCTGCCGAACGGCACACCACCCTGCACACCGCCATTGAACTGGACGATCACGAGATCGACGGCGATGCCGATCGTGTCGAACAGATCGTCTGGAACCTGCTGACCAACGCCATCAAGTTCACGCAGGAAGGTGGCGAGGTTTGGCTGTCGGCCGATCTGCTGGGCGAGGTGGCGCGCATTGTTGTGCGCGATAACGGCCGAGGGATTGCGCCGGCGTTCCTGCCCTATCTGTTCGATCCATTCCGCCAGGCTGACGGTGCGCACACGCGACGCACAGGCGGTCTCGGACTGGGTCTGGCGTTGGTCAAGCGCTTGACCGAATTGCATGGCGGGCGCGTGTATGCGCGCAGCGAGGGCGACCAGCAGGGCACCACCTTCACCGTATATCTGCCGCTGCATGCGGGGGCCGATCTGATCACGCCGCTGGCTGAAGACCCCGAGCGCACCGGGCCGTTGCCCTCACTGGCGGGCCTGCGCGTGCTGCTGGTCGACGATCAGGAGGACGCGCGCGACGCGCTGGCCACCCTACTCACGCAAGTCGGTGCGGAAGTCGGCAGCGTGGGCTCCGGCCACGAGACGATGGCGCTGCTCGACGTCTGGGGCGCGCGGGGCGAAGCAGGCCGCCCGCAGGCGGTGGTGTGCGACATCGCGCTGCCCGATGAAGACGGCTACGCGATCCTGCAGAGAATTCGTGCGTGGGAACACGAACACCTGCCCGCAGGTGCCGCGCCGATGGCTGCCATCGCGCTGACCGCATTTGCGCAACCGCACGATCGTGCTCAGGCGTTGGCCACCGGTTTTCAGGAACACCTGATCAAGCCTGTGTCGCCGTACGACTTGGTGCGCACGTTGCGCATGCTTGCCATGTCTGTTTCCACGACTTCATAGACGCCCCAAGGCACAATTTTTGCGCAGAGAACGGTGAACCACATTCTCTGCCATGCCAGCCGAATTCACTCCGCCCCCCACGCATCCGGAACCGCTGCACGGCAGTCTGCTCGACGGGCTGCGGCAGCCCGCGTGGCGCGTGGCGATGGTGCTGGTGGCCATTGGCGGTACGTTGGTCTTTTTGCAATGGGCGCGGGCGTTTCTGGTGCCGTTCACTCTTGGTGTGGTGCTGGCGTTTGCGTTGAATCCGGTGGTGGTGTGGTTGCGACGGTGCTATGTGCCGCGCCCCATTGCGGCGGCCATCGTGGTGCTCGGCCTGTGGATTGCCGGTGCCGTGCTGGTCTTCGGGATGCAAGACGGGGTCTCGGCCATGGCGGACCGGTTGCCCGTGGCGGCGGAGCGCATGGCAGAAGCCATCGACGGCATGCGTGGGCATATGGGCGGCGCGTTCGACAAGATGCGCGATGTGACTGTCGCACTCGAACATGCTGCCGAAGGCGTGCAGGGCAAGCCGGCGCCAGTGCTTGCCAAACGGTCGCCTGCGGTCGCGGCTCCTGCCGCGCAGCCGGTGCTGCCGCTGCGCGAGTTTCTATGGACGGGTTCCGCCAACCTCTTCGCGCTGGTGGGGCAGCTCGTCGTGGTCTCGTTTCTCGTCTACTTCCTGCTCGCTTCGGGCCAGGCACTCAAGCGTAAATGGGTGCGCGCGGTGGGCAACACGTTGAGCGAAAAGAAGCGCGCGGTGCGCATGATGGCGGTCATCGGCACGCAGATTCAGTATTCGCTGCTGGTGCTGTTTGCAACCAACATCGTGTTGGGCGTACTCACCACGGTGGCCTTTGTGCTGCTCGGCATGGAAGACGCAGCGGTCTGGGGTCTGGCGACCGCCGTGCTGCACTTCGTGCCGTATCTCGGTTCGGTGGTGATTGCCGTGGCCAGCGGCATCGGCGCGTACCTGCAGATGGGCGCGTGGTCGGATGCGCTTGTCGTGGCAGGTGTCACGCTGCTGCTGGCCACGCTGGTCGGCACGCTGCTCGTGACGTGGCTGCAGAGCCGGGCCTCCAAGCTCGATCCGTGCGTGGTCTACATCGGCCTGCTGCTGTGGGGCTGGCTCTGGGGCTTGTGGGGCTTGCTGCTTGGAACGTCGATCACGGCAATGATCAAGGTTGTATGTGATCACGTCGATCGATTGCGCCCGCTCGGTACGCTGCTCGGCACCACAGACGCGCCGGCAGGCGTGTCGCAACGCTTGCTGGACCGACTGCGCGGCCGTCCTACGCGACGTGCGGAACGCGTACGCCTCCCGCATTAATTGCTTTTGGATCACCTTGCGCAGCAAGCGTTACAAGCGCGCATGTAACCCTTACGCAACGATCACGTCGCGACGCTGGCGGATGCATTGGTACGTGGCATTGTCTCCGTCGCGGTGTTGTGCAGGAGTGGTGCAGGTCTTGTCGATTGTACGAAGCATGCGGGCGGTGTTGGCACGTCGGTTGCGGTGCGCAAGGCAACGAGATCACGTCCGCAGGAGGGCGCCATGAACCGACTACGCCCCACCTTACGCGGCTCGCATGAGCGCGGAGAACGACCGGCAGGTACCGCACCGCCGTGTGCGCCAGGCACGGGCCGAAACGCTGAAAACATCGACACGATGCTCGGCAAGCCGGAGCAAGGCAAGCCAGAGTCGGGTTCGGTAGATCGGCTGCCGCACGAGCGCGATCAGAACCTTGAAGAGCAACGCTCCGAACCGCGCAGCAATGTCGAGCAGGCCGCGCGCGACATCGAAAGCGGTCAGCTCGACACCGATCTGCACAACACCCCCGGCGTAGAACGCGTCGTGCGCGAACGCCATGCGGCCAACCGCGACGATCGCGATCGCCAAGTCGCCAATCGCAGCGCAGACGACCTTGCTCACAAGCGAGGCCAGACGGGCGGCCCTTCGCACAGCCGCGATGAGCACAAAGGTTGATCGGCCCATGCGCATTGCTTATGTGACCGAAACCTGGCCGCCGGAACTTAACGGCGTGTCGCTCACTGCCGCGCGCACCGTGGCATTTCTGCAGGCGCGCGGGCATGACGTGATGGTCGTGCGACCGCGCCAAAGTGCCATCGACGCCGGCAAGCCTGCATTGGCAGACGACACGCTGCGAGTTCCGGGCGTGCCGATTCCGCTGTATCCGGATTTGCGTATGGGCTTGCCCGCACGCCGGCGTCTGCTTCGCGCGTGGGCCGCCTATCGGCCCGACCTTGTGCATGTCGCCACGGAAGGGCCGCTCGGCTGGTCGGCCATTCGGGCTGCGCGGCAACTTGGTGTGCCCGTGACTTCGGATTTCAGAACGCGCTTTGACGAGTACGGCCGCCACTACGCGTGGGAAGGCGCCGTAACGCTGGTGCGCGCCTATCTGCGCGCCTTTCACAATCGCACCGATCGCACCTTCGTCCCCACGCGCGAACTGCAGCGGCAGTTAAGTGACCTCGATTTCGAGCGCCTGACCGTGAGTACACGCGGCGTGGACGCACACCGATTCACGCCGCAAGCCCGCAGTCACGCGTTGCGTGCGCAATGGGGGGCTGACGCTGACACGCCGGTCGTGCTCGCGGTCGGGCGTCTTGCGTTGGAGAAGAACCTGGGTGTCGCGCTGGATGCGTTTGATGCCGTGCGCGAGTGCGTGCCCCAGGCACGCCTCGTCATGGTGGGCGATGGTCCACAACGCAACGCACTGCGCCGTCGTTGTCCCGATGCCATCTTTGCCGGCACGCAGCATGGCGAGGCATTGGCCGCGCACTATGCCTCGGCAGATATGTTTCTCTTTCCAAGCGTGACCGAGACCTTCGGCAATGTGGTGGTCGAGGCGATGGCCAGCGGCTTGCCCGTGGTGGCGTTCGATACCGCCGCGGCCGGCATGCACGTGCGCAGCCACGAGAACGGTTGGCTCGCGCCGGTCGGTGATGCTGCCTCCTTCACGCAGGCCACCGTCACACTTGCCACGGATGCCGGCTTGCGGCAACGCCTGGGTAAAGCGGCGCGGTTGACTGCGCAGAGTTTGGATTGGCCGCGCGTGCTCGAACGCTTTGAAGCCGCGCTCATTGCCGTGCACGACGCTGCCACCAACGGGGAGGCCTACCATGGCGACCCACGCCTGGCCTGACTGGAAGCGCTGGCGCGAGCGCGATCGGCAACTCGCCGTGGCGCTCAACCACGTGGCGGGCGATGCCTCGGCCATGCGCTTCTATCGTGGTGTCAGCCGCCTGGGTGACGGCATGCTTTGGTATGCGTTGATGGCGGCGTTGCCCGTGGTGGGCGGTGACACCGGCTGGGAATGCGCCAAGCAGATGGGGCTCACGGGGCTGCTCTCGCTGGTTATCTACATCCTGCTCAAGCGCGGCGTGTGCCGACCGCGGCCCTACCTCTCGTGCGAAGAGATCCACCTGTGCGGGCGCGTGCTCGATCAGTTCAGCTTTCCGTCGGGCCACACGCTGCACGCGGTGTCGTTCAGCATCGTGATGGCCGCGTATTACCCGCGCATGGCGCTGGCGCTCGTGCCGTTTACGCTGATGGTGGCCGTCTCTCGCGTCGTGCTTGGCCTGCACTATCCGAGCGACGTGCTGGCCGGTGCCGGGCTCGGGATGCTGATCGGCGGATTGTCGGTGTGGTTGTTCTAGCGCTTGCGTTCAGTATGACGTTTGCGCGTGCCCGGCGATGGTGGTTTCCGGGCCGCCCATCCAGGCTTGGGCCAGCACCTGCGCAAAGCCGTTCTTGGTAACGGGCGTGCGCGTCTCCAGGCATGCAGCGAGCAATTCCTGCCAATGGCGAATGACGTCGGGATGCGCCGCGTCAGCCGGGTGCAGGCCCAGGCGCAGCAGTGGTGCCTCCGCGTGCCGCTGCGCCAGCCAGCGCAGGTAATACCGCGACACCAGCCGGCGCGCCGGCGAACGCACGCTGTACGTCAGGCATGGCGCCTTGAGCGGGCGCCGCGGGTGCAGCAAGTAGAAGCGCTGCAGCGTGGTCGTGTAGCGCAGGGGCAGGCCATCGAGCGCCTCCCAGGTTGGCCGGTTCATCAGCCACGCCGGGGCCACAAAGCCATGCAGCGGCCAGCCGTTGGCTGCAAACCACGCGGCGCCGGCCTCAATGCGCGCACGTGCCGCCGCCAGCGGAATTGCAGAGAATTCGCCTTCGCCTGCGGTATAGCGCGTGCGGATCAGTTGGTCGATCACGCCGCCGGGGGGCTGGTCGTCGAGGTGCGCATAGCCATGCAAGACAAGCTCATCGCCCTCGGCCAGGCATTCGCTCATGACGCGGCAGAAACGCTCACTGCTGCGTGCGGTCGGGCCGCGATAGAAGTTTGGGATGACCAGCAGAGACTTTGGTACGCGCGCCACCTCATCCAACGCTGAAAGCAACACCTTGCACGCAGGCCAAGTGGCGGGCGTGACATCGTGCATGGCAAGAATGAGATAGCGCGACATGATGAACAGAATCGATCAGGGCTACCGGGCGCGCGATGCACGCACGCGCTCGCGAGCCGGTTGTGGAGTTGTCTCCGGCGCGGCGCTGGTTTGCCGGCCGAGCAGGGCCAGATAGCGTTGCAGCAGTTGCGGCAGCACGGCCCGCCAGTCGTACTGCATGGCATGCCGGCGCGCCGCGTGCGCCAGTGCGACCGGATCGCGTTGACGCAGCGCCTGTAGCGCCTGCGCGAAATCGTCAGCGCGGCAGCGCGGCACGGCATAGCCGACACGCTCGTTCACCAGCTCGCTTAAGCCGCCGGCCGCGCAGGTGACGACCGGCACGCCGCTGGCCATCGCTTCCAATGCGACGAGGCCGAATGTTTCCTGATCGCCGGCGTGCACAAACACATCGGCACTCGCCATGGCGGCGGCCAGGTGCTGCGTGTCGCCTTCATAAGCGAGGGCGCGCACTTGCTTACCGCGTGGGGGTGTCGGGCCCGAACCAATGGTGACGAGCACGCTGCCGTCGTCGAGCTTGTCCACCGCGTCGCACAGCACGTGCAGATTCTTCTCTGGCGCATAGCGGCCGACGTACAGCAGCACGCGTGCATCGAGCGGCAAGTCAAGTTGTTCGCGCCAGCGCAGCGAGCGCCGCGCGGGATGGAACAGGCGCGTGTCTACGCCCAGCGGCTGCAGTTCGATGCGTTGTACACCAAGGTCGGCCACTTTCTGCGCGATGTAGCGGCTGGGCACGAACACCGTATCGAAGTGCGGATACAGCTTGCGGGCGTACGCGGCAGCGGCCAGTTCGGCAGGCGGGCCGCCCAGGCGGCGGAAGAACGCGGGCAGATCGGAGTGATAGAACGCCGCCACCGGCACCTGGAGTTGCGCGCCGGCCTGCACCGCCGCCCACGACAGTCGGTACGGGTCTCCGGCTTCAATGAGGTCTGGCGACAATGCACACAGCGCTCGCACGGCCGGCCCCGTGCGCAGCGGAGTGCGATAGCCATGCGATAGCGGCAGCGGCACGCCCGGCACCACGGCGATCTCATTGGTAGCGTCGTCCGCTGTGCCGGGCACGACCAACGTGTGCCGCCAGTGCGTGGAGCGCAGGAAGTCGTGCTTGGCGCGCAGGTAGCGTTTGACGCCACCGCTTTCCGCCGCCCAGAACATCGTCACGTCGGCCAGATGCAAGGACGCGGTCGTCGCATCGCCGTCGTCGCGATGCGGGTAGTGATCGGTGGGCAGCTTGTGCACAGGGTTCCTGTCGGTAGCGGGCGCGTCAGACCTGCCGCCGCATTTCCGCGGGCGCAATGCGCATGAGCCCGCGATACTTGGCGACAGTGCGGCGCGCAACGATCACGCCCTGCTCGGCCAGCATCTTGGCGAGCGACACATCGGAGAGCGGCGCGTCCGAGTCTTCGGCTTCGATCATCTCCTTGAGCAACGCCCGCACCGAAGCCGCCGAGCATGCGCCGCCGGTATCGGTTGCCAGCTGGCGCGAGAAGAAGTATTTGAACTCGAAGATGCCGCGCGGCGTGGCCATGTACTTGTTGCCTGTGGCGCGAGAGATGGTCGATTCGTGCAGGCCTAGCTCTTCAGCCACGTCACGCAGCACCAGCGGCTTCATGGCCACCTCGCCGTATTCCAGGAAGTGCTTCTGGTGCGCGACGATCGCCTCGGCCACGCGCTGGATGGTGGCGAAGCGCTGCTGCGCGTTACGGATCAGCCAGCGGGCTTCCTGCAGTTGGTGCGCCAGCGGCGTGCGATTGTGGCCGCGCGTCTGGGCAAACAACTCCGCGTAGACCTTATTGACGCGCGCGCACGGTGCCACCGCCGGGTTGGTTACGGCAACCCACTTGCCCTTGATCTTGGCGACGATCACGTCGGGCACGATGTAGCCCGCATGCGCTTGCGAGAAGCGCAGCCCCGGGCGCGGGTCCAGCATGCGGATCAGTGCGCAGGCATCGCGCAACTCCTCTTCGGTGCAGCCGAGCGCGCGACGCATCTGCGTGAGTTCGCGCTTGGCCAACCGCGGCAGGTGGCTGCGCACGATGTCTTGCGCGATCTCCTGGATGCGTTCTTCGGCTTCGGTATCGGCGGGGCGCGCTTCGATCTGCAGGCGCAGGCACTCCGCCAGATCACGCGCGGCCACGCCCGGCGGATCCAGGCTTTGCACGAGCGCCAGCGCAATCTGCATTTCCTTCTCGGTGGGCGGCGGTTCCACCGGTGCCAGCGGAATCAACTCGGAGAGCAACTGACGCAGGTAGCCGTCGTCGTCCAGCGCTTCAATCAGCGTCTGTGCAAGCAGGCAGTCGCGCTCAGACAAGCGATAGCTGCGCAACTCCTGATGCAGATGCTCGCGCAGGCTCGGCGTGGAGTGCACCCATTCACCGATGTCGCTGTCTTCACCATCGCCATGGTGACCGCCACCATGGCTGTAGTAGGTGCTGAAGTCGGTCGGGAAATCTTCCGATGCGGCCAGCGTCGGGTCGGTTTCGATGGCGCTGGTGGTGGTTTCCAGCGGAGCGTCGTCTGCAGGCGTGTGATCGGCCGCGGCGCCGTCCCGATCGGCAGCAATGGCAATGTCGCCGGTGCGCGCGGCATCAGGCTGCGCACCTGCTTCTTGCTCGACTTCTTCGAGGAACGGATTGCTTGCGAGCGCTTCTTGCATTTCCTGCGCAAATTCGGTTGCAGACAACTGCAGCAGCTTGACGGATTGCTGCAGTCGCGGCGTTAGCGCGAGATGCTGCTTCGCACGCATTTCCAGAGCGGCCTTGACCATTCGCCTTGCCTCCTTTGGTGAGTGGGCGTCGACATTTCCGTCGACAGGTCACCGCATCGATGCAAAGGGTATGCCATGTCAACAAAGCCAGTCACCACAAGGCTTTACGGGCGGCTGGCACGCCGTTTCTACATGGTCATGTCGTTTTTATATGCCCATTGTTGCCGGCACATGACAGCGCCGGCTGCGCTTGCGCACTGCGCCGGCAGACGCAGGTGGGTGGCACCGCAGGTACATGCGTTGCTGCGGAGGGAGGCGGGAGACGCGCCGCAGTGCGCTTCCATCGCCTTCTTATCGAGCATTACATCCCAGGAGAAAACCCTATGCGAACACGTTTCCTGACCGCTGCGCTCGCCAGCGCCATCTTCGGGCTTGGCATCGGCACGGCCATGGCCCAGACAACGACCGCGCCGGTCGATAACCAGGAATCCAGCAATCCGACCAAGGCGCAGGGCAAGCGCACCGATCCGCCGTCTTCGACTGCCGACCGCACGGCTAATACGTCGATGCCAGGCAGCCAGGCGACACCTGCCGCGGCTAGTGGCAGTGACACCAGCAAGCCCATGCACAAGAAGCATCGCTATCACAAGAAATCAAAGTCGGATGCAACCGTGCCGGGCGGTACCAATAGCGCGGGCGACATGTCGCACTCGGGCGTGCAGTCCGGCGGCAACGATGCAGCGACGACGACCGGCAATTCCTACCCCGGCAGCTCGAAGCCAGGCCAGTAACGTTGAAAGGGAAGGGCTCGCCATGCCGATGACACTTACCACCGCCGTCCGCACGGGCCCGCGCGCCCGTGCGGAGACCGAACCGGCACCCCGCCGCCCGACACCGGAACCGCAGGAGCGCCGCCGCCACGAGCATCCGGGCGAACGCGCGCACGCACATCCGCGCTAGAACGTCAGCGCGGATGCAGCGGGGTATGACAGGGTCGGAAGCGTCGAGCTTAGAGAAGCAGAGCCGTCAGGCAGCCATGGCGGCGGCCGCGGTGCTTTGATAGAGGTCGAGGCGGTTGTACAGCGTCTTCAGGCTGACGCCGAGCGTCTTGGCGGCTTGGCGCTTATCCCCATGAAAATGCTCCAGCGTGGCCAGGATCATCGCGCGTTGCGCATCGGCCAGCGTCACGCCCACCGACAGGCTGAGCACACCCTCCTTGACGGTCGGGCGCGCAGGGCCGCGTGCGGGCGCCAGCGGTGCGGCCAGCTCCACCGTTTTCTCGCCGAGGATGTATCCGCGCTGCACGGCGTTGCGCAACTCGCGCACATTGCCCGGCCACGGCTGGCCTCGCAGTGCCGCCAGAGCCTGGCGAGAGAACACCTTGTCGGTTTGGTGCGCAGCGTTGAACTGGGCAAGGAAGTGCAGGGCCAGCTCTTCAATGTCGTCTTCGCGATCGCGCAGCGGCGGCACCTGCAGCGGCACCACGGCCAGGCGATACATCAGATCTTCGCGAAAGGCGCCTTCGCTCACTGCTTCCAGCAGGTTGCGGTTGGTGGCAGCGATGATGCGCGCGCGCGTCTGGATCGGCTCGGTGCCGCCCACCCGCATGAACACGCCGGTCTCCAGCACGCGCAGCAGCTTGACCTGCATCTCGACCGGCATCTCGGTGATCTCGTCCAGGAAGATCGTGCCGCCGCAGGCATGTTCGAAATAGCCGACATGACGCTGGGCCGCCCCGGTAAAGCTGCCCTTTTCGTGGCCGAACAGTTCCGACTCGATCAGGTTGGGCGAGATGGCGCCGCAGTTCACTGCGATGAAGGCCTGGTCTGCGCGCGGGCTCATGTCGTGTACCGTGCGCGCGATCAACTCTTTGCCGGTACCCGATTCGCCCATGATGAGCACCGTGGCCAGCGTGCCCGACACCTTGCCGATCTGGTCGTACAGCGCACGCATCACCGGCGAGCGGCCGTAGAGGAGACCGAAATCCGGCTCGGCAATCGATTGAACAGAGGATGTTCCGGCGTCAGACGGCACGCGTTCGGTGTCGTCAAAGTCGGCCAGGGCAGGGGGATAGCGCAGGCGCCCGATGGTCACTGCGCGGTCGTCGGCGAAGGCTTCGCTCAAGGACATGGCTCCCTCGTGGTTGGTCGCGACGGGGACGTCCTGGCGAGCGGCTGCATCTTCAGCGATGCAGTCTTCGGAAGGCAGGGTACGTCGTCATCCCGTCACATTGTGTTGAAAAGTTGAGCCATTATCAGGGCCGCCCAAGTGCGTTGTATGTCGGGCATGCGCTGACGTTTCTTCCATCCTGTCGGCCAAACGCTGACAAGAAACGGGCCTGAGAGGCAGATGCAGCGCGGGTTTCACATTTGTCATGCGGCGTACGATGTCCATTTCGGCCCGCAGGTGGCGAAGCGCGGACCTTCTCAACTATGCTGACTCCTGCGTAGTACCAGTGGCCCGCCCTGGAGTGATGCATTCGATCCATTTCTTGCATGCGTGCGTGTAAAAATTACCGACACCCGCGTTGACGACGCGGGTTGAGGCGCGCGATGGCGGAGGTTGTATTGGATGGAATACTTTTTGCACCTGCCGCCGGTCCTCTAGCCGAGCGGGCCGTTGCACCCTGCATGACCGCCGGCACATAACCGGCTCATCCAACCAAATCGAGATGCCACATATCCTGATTGTCGAAGACGATGCCAACGCACGCGCCGCTCTAGGTGAGCTGGTGGGCGCCGAAGGCTTCACCACCGCGCTGGCCGGGTCGCTGCGCGATGCGCGCATTCAGATGTCGCGTCACAGCCCCGATGCCGTGCTGATCGACCTTGTCCTGCCCGACGGCAACGGCATGGATCTGATGGAAGACATCGCGCCGCACTCCGGAACCGAGATCATCGTCATGACGGGCCACGCCAGCGTGGAAACCGCCGTCGAGGCCCTGCGCATGGGCGCGGCCGACTACCTGGTCAAGCCCGTCAATTTCCAACGTTTGAAATCCGTACTGGCGCGCATCCCACGCCCGGGCGATCTGAAAGCCGAGATCGGCAACCTGCGTGGTGAGCTGCGTCGCCTGGGGCTCTTCGGCCAGATGCTCGGCAACTCGACCGTGATGCAGACGCTGTATGACCAGGTCAGCCGCGTGGCGCCCACCGAGGCGACCGTGCTGCTGATTGGCGAATCTGGCACCGGCAAGGAACTGGCCGCACAGACCATCCACGACCTCAGCCTGCGTCGCAAGCAGCCGTTCCTGCCGGTCAATTGCGGTGCCATTTCGCCCAACCTGATCGAGTCGGAAATGTTCGGCCACGAGCGCGGCAGCTTTACCGGCGCCGACCGCCAGCACAAGGGCTACTTCGAACGCGCCAACGGCGGCACGCTGTTCCTCGACGAAATCACCGAGATGCCGATCGAGCTGCAGGTGAAACTGCTGCGTGTGCTGGAAACCGGCGTGTTCATGCGCGTGGGCACCAACCGCGAGATCGACTCCGATGTGCGCGTGATTGCCGCCACCAATCGCGACCCCGAAGAGGCCGTGGCCGACGGCAAGCTGCGCGCCGACCTGTATCACCGCTTGAACGTGTTTCCGCTGCAACTGCCGCCGCTGCGCGAGCGCGGCAAGGATGTCGAGCTGCTGGCCCAGCATTTCCTGGATCAGCTCAACGCGCAGAGCAATACCAAGAAGGCATTCCTGCCGCCGGCCATGGAAACGCTGCGCGGTTATCACTGGCCGGGCAATGTGCGCGAACTGCGCAATTACGTGCAACGCGCGTACATCCTGTCCGACGACGCCGGCATCGATACGGCCAACGTGCCGCTGCAGGTGTCGAGCACGCAGGTCTCGTCCGGTTCCACGCTGACGATTTCGGTCGGCACCTCACTGGCGAGCGCCGACAAGAAGATCATCCTCGCCACGCTGGAACAGTGTGGTGGTGTGAAGAAGCGCGCGGCTGAACTGCTCGGTATCAGCCTCAAGACGCTCTACAACCGGCTGGAGGAATACGGCAACAGCAACGCCGACGACGGTGGCGACGGCAACAGCGCGGGCTCCGGCCGCGCGCATGCCACCGAGGCATAACCCGACATCCTGGCGCGGTACGCGGCTTGCTGAACCGGTGGGGTATCCGCCCCATGGCGGCAAGCTCACTCAACTGCACAGGAGGTCACCATGCTGCGTTATGCAGTCATCTTTTTCATCATCGCCCTGATTGCGGCCGTGCTCGGGTTTGGCGGCATCGCTGCCGGCGCAGCGAGCATCGCCAAGATCCTCTTCATGATTTTCGTGGTGCTGTTTGTGGTCAGCCTCATCTGGGGTCTGGTCGCGGGCAGAGGATGACGCCGGGATGATGCGCACAGCTTTCAACCCGGCTCTCACGATGCCACGCAACTCCAGGAGCGCTGACTGATGGAACCGTCTCAAACCAACCCGTTTCCCAAATCCGATGCCAATGGCAACCTCATCCGCGGCGACGTGGCGCAAGCCGCCGAGCGTGTGAAGGCGACCACGGCACAGGCCATCGACCGCACTGCCGACGCAGCGGCCACTGCGCTTGACGAGGCCGCTGCCAAGCGCGATCAATGGCGCGCCTCGCAGCAGCGTCTGATGAGCGATGCGGCGGACTGCATGCGATCGCACCCGCTTGCGACGATCGGCCTGGCATTCGGCGCGGGCTTTCTCATCAGCCGGCTGCTGGGCAGCGGTAACGACTGAAGGGCGCAAGCCCTCACGTTTCCGGCCCGCCACGGACGAGCTTGCGCGCGTCCCGTGTGCTGACTAGGCTCAAGGTCGAGGCCGGCACGGCGCCGGCCGCATCGCCTTGCAAGGAACCTCCATGCGCCCGGCTGCCTACTTCCACCGCGACCTGCTCAAGCGCTCGGCCCAGGTGCTGATGGGGGCCGTGCGGCAGTGGTCCGCGCATCGCGCCGCGAGCAAGGGCGCGGCGCTGTCGTTCTACACGTTGTTCTCGATGGCGCCGGTGCTGGTGCTGGTCATTTCCATTGCCGGCTTGTTCTTTGGCGAACAGGCCGCGCGCGGCGAAATCTTTGGGCAGATCCAAGGTCTGGTGGGGGCGCAGGGCGCCTCTGCGGTGGAAGCCGTGCTCGCGGCTACCCGGCGCTCGGGCAGCGGCCTTTTCGCTGCAGTCACGGCCGTCGCGCTATTGCTGGTGGGTGCCACCACGGCCTTCTCCGAACTCAAGGACAGCCTGGACGAACTATGGGAGGTGCCACCGCGCCAGCAGGCAGGGCTGTGGGGCTTGTTGCGTTCGCGCCTGCTGTCGTTCAGCCTGATTCTGGTGCTGGCGTTTCTGCTGCTGGTGTCGCTCACCATCAACGCGGCTCTGGCGGTGGTGGAGCGCTTCTGGGGGGCGTTGTGGGCGGGCTCCACTTCGGGCATTGCGCTGCTGGTGGCGCAGGTGCTGTCGTCCGCGTTTTCGTTTGCTGTCGTATCGCTGTTGTTCGGCACCATTTTCAAAATGCTGCCCGAAACGCGCGTGGCCTGGCGCGACGTTGCTCTGGGCGCCATCGTTACGGCGCTGCTCTTCACCTTGGGCAAACACCTCATCGGCCTGTATCTCGGCAACAGCGCCGTGGCGTCGTCTTACGGGGCGGCGGGTTCGGTGGTGGCGCTGATGCTGTGGATCTACTACTCCGCCCAGATCTTCTTCTTTGGCGCGCTGGTCACGCGGCAATACGCGCTCCGATTTGGCAGTCGCCAGTACGAGGCCTCCGGTCAGGCCGGTGCGGCCGCGCAGGCGGCGTTGCTCAACCCGACGCTGGCGGCAAACCTGTCCAACGGCGGACGGGCAGTAACCCGAACGCAGCGCGCCACAGCCGCCAAGACCTAAGGACGCCGGCTCAATCCCGCGTCAACTGCTCCAGCAGCATGCCTGCCACGAACGCCAGACCGATCGTAATGACCGGATGCTGACGCACGGAGCCGCTTGCCTGTTCCGAGACATTCGCGTGCAGGTTCTTCAACTGCTCGGTACGTTTGTCGAACTGCGTGAGCGCCGTGGAAAGGACGCTCGCCAGCCGGTCGATGCCTTCAGCCGTGGCATCTTTGACGCGCTGTGCGGTGTGATCGATCTGCGGATGGAGCGTCGTGACGGTCGCACCGTTGGCGCCATGTGTGCCGTTCGTGCCATTGCTGCTGGTGGGCGGCTTGGGGGTCAGTTCGGTCATGTTGGCCTCTTGAGCTGAGTCATGTCAGCCAATCCCAAGCAACCGTCATGCCCCTGCCACATGCCCCCCGATCGTGACGCCCAAAAGAAAAGGGCCACGACTGTGGCCCTCGACACGGTGAGGAACTGCGCGACTAGCCGACCGTCACCACGGTCTTGCGCACGGCCCAGATTTCAGCTTGCAGGGCGAGTGCGGCGAGTGCCTGCAGGCTGTCCTGCGGCAAAGCCTTGATCCGTTTGCGGCGATTGGCGGCACGCTGCTGACGCGCCGCGCGCACGCTTTGCTCGTCGAGTTGCCACGCCTTGCGGGTGGTCTCGATGATGCGTTGCACTGCCGGATCGACAGGGATTCGACTACGCACGATGTTGGACTCCTTGCTTCTTTGCTTCTTTCGACGTCGCGGCGTACCCAAAGGCGGGTTTCGCGACGGCCTCCACAATACGGGAGCTTCATGACAACTTCGATAACACCGACTCCGAAAGGGTTGTCAGTGAATTCCCACAACGGGTTGGTCTCCTCCGTCCGGTGGACGGTTCCTAGGGGGTTTCCCCTGTTTGCCGCTCGGATCAGTCGATCTTAAGCAAGGGCGCCGATCGCGTACAATCTCGGCTGCCCGGATTGACAACTCTGATCGGGCAGTCCATCGGCCGCCGGGATGACCCCGCCAGCCAGCGCCCATGCCGTGGGCGCATTCATCACTTCTCCCTTTCGGTTTTTGCCCGTGAGTACGCTGCAGCAGGAGATCCGGCGCCGCCGGACGTTCGCCATCATTGCCCACCCGGATGCGGGTAAAACCACGCTCACCGAGAAACTGCTGTGGTTTGGCGGCGCCATCCAGATGGCCGGCGCCGTGCGTGCGCGCAAGGCCAACCGCCACGCCACCTCCGACTGGATGGAGATGGAAAAGCAGCGCGGCATCTCGGTGACGTCGTCGGTGATGCAGTTTCCGTATCGGAACGAAGGCGGCGACTACATCGTCAACCTGCTCGACACCCCGGGC
This sequence comes from Ralstonia sp. GX3-BWBA, assembly GCF_003290055.1. Taxonomy (NCBI): domain Bacteria; kingdom Pseudomonadati; phylum Pseudomonadota; class Betaproteobacteria; order Burkholderiales; family Burkholderiaceae; genus Ralstonia; species Ralstonia sp. GX3-BWBA. Next base: position 623,377 of record NZ_QMKS01000024.1, read on the forward strand.
CACGAAGACTTCTCGGAAGACACGTACCGCACGCTCACGGCCGTCGACTCCGCCGTGATGGTGATCGACTCCGTCAACGGCGTGGAAGCGCAGACCATCAAGCTGCTCAACGTCTGCCGCCTGCGCAGCACGCCCATCCTCACGTTCATCAACAAGCTCGACCGTGAAGGCCGCGCGCCCATCGAATTGCTCGATGAAATCGAAAGCGTGCTGCAGATTCAGTGCGCGCCGATGACGTGGCCGATCGGCATGGGCAAATCGTTCAAGGGCGTGTATCACCTCGTGAACGATACGGTCCAGCTGTTCGACCCGAACGCCGACAGCGAAAAGGGCGCCACCGCCGGCCTGATTCAAGGCCTGGACAACCCCGAGCTGGACCGCGTGCTGGGCTCGCAGGCCGAAGAACTGCGCATCGACATCGAACTCGTGCGCGGTGCATCGCACACGTTCGACAAAGAGGCGTTCCTGGCCGGCAAGCAGTGCCCGGTGTATTTCGGTTCGGCGGTGAACAACTTCGGTGTGCAATCGTTGTTGGATGCGCTGGTGGATCAGTCGCCCGAGCCGCTGGCACGCCCCACCGAAACGCGCGAAGTCAAGCCGATGGAAGAGAAGTTCACCGGTTTCGTCTTCAAGATCCAGGCCAACATGGACCCGAAGCACCGTGACCGCATCGCCTTTGTGCGCGTGTGCTCGGGCCGCTTCGAGCGCGGCATGAAGCTGCTGCAGGTGTCGACCGGCAAGACGGTTGCTATCAACAACGCCATCACGTTCATGGCGCAGGACCGCAACACCACGGAAGAGGCATTTGCCGGCGACATCATCGGCGTGCCCAACCATGGCACGATCCGGCTCGGTGATGCCTTTACGGAAGGCGAGTCGCTCAAGTTCACGGGCATCCCGTCGTTTGCGCCGGAGTTCTTCCGCCGCGCGCGCCTGAACAACCCGCTGCGCCTCAAGCAGTTGCAGAAGGGTTTGCAGCAACTGGCCGAAGAAGGCGCCACGCAGATGTTCCGCCCGCTGGCGTCGAACGATCTGGTACTGGGTGCCGTCGGTATCCTGCAGTTCGACGTGGTGGCGCATCGCCTTGAACACGAGTACGGCGTCGATGCCATCTTCGAACCGCACGAGTGCTCCACGGCTCGCTGGCTGCGCGGCAAGCAGGAAGATATCGACAAGCTGATCGACAAGGCTGGCCACAACGTGGCCCTGGATGGTGCGGGTGACTACGTGTACCTGGCGCCGAGCCAGGTGAACCTGCGCCTGACGCAGGAGCGCTTTCCGGACATCCAGTTCATGGAAACGCGGGAAATCGTCTAAGCGGCGAGCAGCCAAAAGGAACGGGGCCATGTGCCCCGTTTATTTTTATGCAGCGTCAGCTCACCAGCCGTGTCCCGTCGAGCGCCGTGAGCACCCAAACAATCAGAAATGGCGCCGACCACAGGCCTCTCGAGAGAAGGCGCGCGCGCCTGACGAGCAGCGCCCGGATCGCGATGCCGCTTGTCAGCCAAGACACGGCACACCACAGCAGGTAGTTGCGCTGCGACTTGTATGCCCACATGGCCGCAGCAGGACTTTCAGCGCCGAAAGGGTAGTCCTCTGGGGCAGTTAAGCTGCCCCAAAGTTCGAGTGGGGTGATGCAGAACACGAGCGCAGGAATCAGGGCTAACGCTAGCCTAATAGCGAACGGCCAGCTCCATGTCTTTGGCATAGAGAAGAAACTCCTTTGCGAACGACTCCATTGAATTGGTCAGGTCGATGCACCCAATGGAGCCGGGAAACCAGCCGCCGTGAATAGTGAAGTTGTTACGACCGTACACGTTGGTTCCCGGGTCCGGGACCAATCCGACGCGTCGTGTCCCCCACGCGATGGTGCATCCGGGCCAGCGTCCCGCTTTGATACTGATGAAGTTGAGTATGCAGGCAGCGCGGTTGATGGCAGGCGCTTCTTCCCATTTCTGGAAGTCTGACTGCAATGCGACATAGCTTCCTTCGGGAATGGGGCCTCTATCCTTTAGCGATTGATGCTCCTTTCCGTTGAAACCGGGCTTTCCTGAGACGGCAGGCCAACGTCTCTCAACTTGCCCGTCTTCGATCCATTGCAAGGATTGGCCATCAAAGAGAAGCCGAGCTTGTCGACGCGAGATGCGCCACTCCACCTCATCCAAATTGAGCAGCTTGACGATATCGCGCGGTGTGGGCGTCTTCGGAAGCTCGTCGCCAAATCGGTCTTCGAGGAACGCCAGATACTGGCGGCGTAAGGCGTAATTCTCTGCGATGGCGTGCTCAAGCGGGCTCATAGACCGATGCGACCTTTTTGCGAAGAGAGCATCTTGCTATCAAGACCGCGAGAACGGATATCGGCCGACTCTGAGTTCGATACGATCAGTTGTTGATGCGACGTTGGCGCTGGATGCGCACCCGCACCGCATCCAGTCCGCCGCCTGCATCCAGCACCGCATCGTCGGCAAACACGCCGTGCGCCAGACGCGCCAGCGTGCCGCCGCCCGGAACCTCCACCGCCATGCGTGCGCCGCGTTCCAATGCATGCCGCATGGTGTCGTGCCACAACACGGGCCGCGCCATGTTCCATGCAAGATCCTCGACGATGAGATTGGCGCGAAAGAGCGCTCGCGCCCGGCTGCTGCTGACGTAGGTGAGTTGCGGCGTGTGGGCCGTGACCTTTGCGGCAGCCGCAGCTAGCTCGGCAGCCTGTGCATCCAGCAGCGGGCAGTGCGACGGCACCGCCATGCACAGCCGCGCTGCCGTTGATGCGCCCGCCGCTTGCGCGCGCGCCATGACTTGCGTGAGCGCCGCATCGTTGCCCGCCACGACAATCTGCCGTTCCGCATTCAGGTTGGCGACATAGGCCGGTGTTGCGGCGGAATTGACCTGCGCAACGATGGCGGCGACTTCGGGTTCGGTCAGCCCGGCCGTGACGGCCATGCCGTAACCGCTCGGATACGCGTCTTCCATGAGTTGCCCACGCAGGCGGACCAGGCGCAGCGCATCGCTGAACTCCAGCACGCCCGCGACAACGGCTGCCGGCCACGCGCCAATCGACAGGCCTGCCACCATGTCGGGCGCGGCGTCCTGCCGGACCAGCGTGCGCGCTACCGCAACACCGGCAATCAACAGGCAGAGTTGGACGGCCACGGTCGACCGCAGCGCCTCTGCGGTGTCGAGCGTGAGCGGGTCCGTACCCAGCGCGTCGCGCGCTTCGGCCAGGGTCTGCACGACGGCCGGATCGACAGGCAACGCGTGCAGCATGCCTGCACGCTGACTGCCCTGGCCGGGAAACATGAAGAGCACGCTCATGCGAGATCGCTCCACGGGTCTGCAACGAGGTGTGGGCCGTGATCGGTCTTGAGCAAGGTCTGGCGGGGCGAGGTCAGCCAGTCGCGCCACGCGAATCCACCGTGCCCGGTGTCGATTTGCAGGTCGACGCGGCATTCGGTTTTGGCCAGCACGTGCACGAGCTGATCGCGCTGCGCGGCCGACGGTGCAGTCGGCATGCGCAGCACGAGATCGAGATCGCTGTCTGCATGCAGCACCGGCAAGCCGCTGGCGAGTGCAAAGCCCGCACCGCCGGTCGGGCCCCACGCCCAGCCCAGCGCGTCGAGTTTTGGCGCCAGCGCACGCAAGGTGCGCAGTGCCGCAAACGGCGCGTCGGCTGCGATGGAGGCCGTTGTGATTGCCAGCGCCTCAGGCGACGCCACGCGCGTGATGGCCCTGGCGGCCACGGTGGCCGCACAGCGTTCATGGCGCGCGCCGCCGCGCAGGCCGACCGGTACTGCACCATCGCTGCCGCGCGGTGCCCGGCGCACAACGACTGGCGCGCCTTGCCGGCATGCCGTGATGGCCCAGTCGGGCAAGGGCATGCCATCCGTGGCCATGGGTGTGTCGGACACCCACAGCAGATCGTGCGCGCGCAGCGGCGTGGGTGTCATCGCAGCAATGCCTGCGTGGCCAGGAACAGGATCGACGGCCCGAGCAGGCAACCGATACCCGTATGGAACGTCGCCACCAGCGAGCCGTAGGGCACCAGGCGCCGGTCGGTGGCCGCCAGACCTGCCGACACGCCGCTGACCGTACCCGCCAACCCGCCGAACACCATGGCGGCGCGCGGGTTGTTCAAGCCCAGTGCCTTGGCCGCGAACGGCGTGCCGACCATCACCAGGATCGCCTTGACGAGCCCCGTGGCAATCGACAGCGCCATCACATCGGAGGAGGCACCCAGCGCCGCACCGGTCACCGGTCCGACGATGTACGTGACGGCACCCGCGCCGATGGTGGTGACGCTCACCGGATCGGTGTAACCGAAGGCGTAGGCAACGCTGGCGCCGACGATGAACGGCAGCACCGTGCCCAGCAGCAGCGAGATGGCGCCGATCATGCCCGCCTTGCGTGCCTCGGTCACCTGCACTTCAAAGGCCGTGGCAACGATGGCGAAGTCGCGCAGCATTGCACCGCCCATCAGGCCGATCCCGCCGAACAGCTTCAGGTCAGCCAGACCGCGTTCGCCACCGGTCTGCATGCCGCCCCAGTAGGCGAGCACCAGCCCGATCATGATGGCGATGGCCGAACCGTGCACGCGCCCAAACGTCAGCTTCTTGGACGCCCACATCGACAGACCCATGACGATGCCGACCAGCGCAAACGCCGCGACCAGCCCGTTGTGCTGCAGAACTTTCTCTAGCATTGACAGCATGGTGGGGCTCCTTATGCGCGGGCTTGTTCGGAGTCAGGCAGCGGGGGCAGAGGTTGCCGGTCTTCCGCGTTGCCTGTGCGGTTGATGAGGGCAATGCAGACACCGCACACCAGCACCGCGCCGATGGCGCCGAGCAGTGCAACGGGGCCGCCGCGCAGTGCCGTGACCACGTTCTGCGTGGCGGCCATGGCCACCACCACCGGGATGTACATGGCACCCCAGAACGAGACGCCCGCCTCGGTGGCCGCGGGCATGAGCCCGTGCCTGTGCAGGTAGAGCCGCGCGAAGATCAGCAGCAGCATGGCGATGCCCACGCCGCCCACATTGGCCTTCACGCCGATGGCCTGGCCGAGCAGGTCGCCCAGGAAGAGGCCGGCGAGATGACATAGCGCCAGCAGGGTTGTACCGTAGATGATCACTTCTTTGTCTCCTGAAGGAACGGCGATGGGTCGCCTGTTGTGTGGTGTGGTGATCGAGGTTTGAAGACTGGTTGTTTTGCGTTGATTGCGTTGGTGGTGCATCCCTTGTTTCATCCCCTGCCGGGGCTGACCTACTTTCTTTGTCTTGCCAAAGAAAGTAGGCAAAGAAAGGCGCGCCCGAGATGGCGAAAGACTCCTTGAATTTCTGTCGCAGGGAGGGAGAGGAGGCAAACTCGCTTCGCTCAAACAGCCTCCTCTCTTTTTCCTCCCTGCAACACAAATTCAAGGCGCCATCTAGGGCAGGTACGGCCAAACCATCGAGGCGCATGTGTTCGCGCCGCGATGTGTTTCCTATTCGTTATGCGCTTTCTGGCCGCGCGTTCCATTGCTCGCGCAGGCGTTTGCGTACCTCTGAGGACGCGTTGCGCAGTGGCGCGCCCATGCGGCTTTCGAGTCCGCGCGATGGGTCGGCAGCGATGTCCGCCAGCGCTGCCGCGAGCGCGGTCTGCACGGTATCGACGTCGCTTGCATCAGGTGCGTTGGCCGATTTCACCTTCAGCAGTTTCCACAGCAACCCGAGCGACGCGAAGCTGGCAATGTCGTAGGCCATGGGCGGAATCTCTTGCGCGAGGCGTTCCAGATCGGCGACCGAGCGCAGCGTCACGCGCGCCGCTGCGGCCTTGCCCATCGCGTGCACCATTACCTCGGCATCATCCAGGGCGAGCAGGCGATTGGCCTGGTAGCCGTGCGCCAGCAGCGCGCCCGACATGGCACGACCGACGATAAGACCGATCACGGGGTGGCCGGCCAACCTGGCAGCCGCGTAAGCATCTGCCGCTGCAGCCAGTGCGAGGTGAATGCCATAGGCCTCTTCCCGTCGCCCGTAGGCTTGGCTTGCCACATCGATGACGGCGACGATGGCGCGCTTCTTTTCCTGCCCCGCATCCGCAGTCATGGCATCGCGCACGGCACGCGCGAGCTGCCAGCCTTCGATAAGGCCGACTTCACCGTTGCGTGCGCGGGGGAAGCGGTTTTCCGCATCAGGCACCACGGCGATGTAGCGCGTGGGCTGGCCGGCCAGCGTGGCATCGACGACTTGCAGCGTGCTGCTGTAGCCCGCCACCGGCGTGCCGTTGGCAAGCGCGCGCATCCAGGTCGAGCCGCGCGTGGAAAGTTCGTTCTGTCTCATGCGACGTCCTTTGCATAGTGCGTGCGCACATCTTCTGCCGTGGCTTGGCGCGATGTGTCGACGGCGTTGAGGCATTCGAGGTAGTCGTCGATCTGCTCGCTGCGCTGGTGCTTGGGTGCACCTGCGCGCAGCCACTCGATCACCTGCGCGCGGATGGCGACGGAATCGTCTTCGATGCAGACGTCGGCCAGCCCGGTGGCGGCGCGTTGTTCGCCGCCCGTCAGGCTCCAGATGAAGGGGCGATCGCGCGAGTCGTATTCTTCAATGCCGGCTTCCTGTTCGATCACCTGCGGGCCGTTCAGGCCGAGGCGTGCCTCACGCGTCATCAGCAGGTAGCTGCACAGGCCTGCGGCGATGCTCATGCCGCCAAAGCAGCCGACCACACCCGCCGTGATGCCGACCACCGGTCCGTACTCGCGCAGGGCACGGATGCCTGCGTGGATTTCGGCAATGGCCGCCAGACCCAGGTTGGCTTCCTGCAGCCGCACGCCGCCGGTCTCGAAAACGATGACGGCGCGTGTGGGAACGCCGTTGCGGTTGTCTTCTGCCGCCAGCTCCAGCGCACCGGCAATCTTGGCGCCGGACACCTCGCCCATGCTGCCGCCCTGGAAGGCGCCTTCAATGGCGAGCACCACGGCGGGCTGCCCGCCCAGCGTGCCGCGTGCCACCACCACGCCATCGTCGGCCTGCGTGACGATGCCCTGGCGCGGCAGCCACGGCGAGGTCAATTGCTCGAACGGATCGAGCAGCTCGCGGAAGGTGCCGGGGTCGAGCAGGGCGATGGCGCGTCGGCGCGCATCGCGTTCGATAAAGCTGTCTCGTTCAATCGGGTTGCGCGACATGCGTGTCTCCTCAAGGCTGGGCGAGCGCTTCAAGCGCTTGCTCAAGCCGCAACCGGACCACGGCCGGTGTCGCGCCGAAGTCATTGATGGTGATCTTGGCCGCCGGCCACGCGTGCGAGCCGAACACACGTGCAAGCTGCGCCTGCCATGTCGCACTCATGCCATTGACGGACGTGGTGATGGCCACGTCGATCTGGCCGGCGCTGCCCGGAGTCAGCAGCACTTCGAGGTCACCCGAGCCGACCACGCCGGCATACGCGCGGCGCCCAGCGGGTGCGCCGCCGGTGAACTGAAAATCAAGATGCTCCATGTTCGGTTTCCTGATGAGCGGATTCGATGTCGGACGTTGCTTGCGCACTTGCGGGCAAGCGGTCGAGGAAGAGCGCGGCGGCCAGCAAGTCGGCTGCGCCGCCGGGCGACACGTGCAGCGCCAGCATGTCTTGTTCAAGCGTGCGGAAAGCGCGACGGCCCTGCGCTGTGGCCAAGCCGCCTTCTGCGCGCACGGTGGCCGCGCCCGTTTGCACGACGCGTAGCGCATCCGCGCCGCCGCGTGCGAGCACGCAGGTGTCGTCCAGCGCGGCCATGACGGCAAGCAATGCATCCACGCGTGCGTGGTCTTCGCGAATGCCTGCTGCGCGCCCCTGGCGCAACGCCGGCAGCGCGACCTTGATCACGTGCGGGAAGCCGGCAGAGGCCTGCCCCTTCGCACCGCCGACGCCGTAGTCGTTGCACGCGCGCTCGCCCTTGTGGCCCGTAGAGACAGGCGCAAAGCGATCCGGGATGCTGGCCAGGTGTGCCGCGCGGCTTGCAACAGCGGCCGCGCCCAATGCATGCGGCGCTTGGCTCGCAGCCGTCACCAGCAAGCCGAGCGCCCAGATGGCACCACGGTGCGTGTTGATGCCGCCGGTGGCATCGAGCATGGCCGCTTCGCCTTCGCGGCCAATGCGGCCGATGCGCTCGCGCAGCGCGAGTTGTGCGCCGGCTTGCGTTTCGATCTGTGCGCCGGCCAGTGCCATGGCTTCAAACGCAGGGCGCAGGGTTTGGGCGGAGTGCACCATCAGCGTCCAGTCGAGATCGTGATGCGCGCCGTTGCCACGCACATCCACAAGACCGGGTTTGGGCGACAGCGTTACCTCGTCGATGAGGGCAGACTCGACCAGCGCGGCCAATCGCTTTGCACGCGCTTTCGGGCTGGCCGGCAGGGGCCGTTGCAATGTCTTCTCCATTACCAGCTCCGGAAGCGTGCAGGCGGGTCGTACAGGCCGCCGGACCATTCGACCAGGTCGGCGATGCTCTTGGCGGCGAGCAACTCGCGGCTCGCATCGCTGCGGTGCACGTCCAGGTCTTCTGGCAGGGCGATCAGGCCGTCGCGGCGCATCTGCTCCGTCTTGGACGGGTCGTGGCGCAGGCCGATCGACGTGACGCCCGCCACGGCGGCAATCATGGCGCGCCGCTCTTCCAGCGAGCGGGCCTTGTAGAGATACGCAATGCCATCTTCGGTCAGCAGGTGCGTGACGTCGTCGCCGTAGATCATGATGGGCGCGAGCGGCATGCCGCTTTGCTTGGCCACGGCCACCGCGTCGAGCGTGTCGACGAAGGTCGGCTTGCCCCCTTCCTGGAACGTCTCGACCATCTGCACGACGAGCTTCTTGCCGCGCTCCAGCATCGTCACGGGTTCGGTCATGTCGAGCCACGCAGGCGTGGCGTGACGGCGGCCGCGCGGGTCGTGGCCCATGTTGGGCGCGCCGCCAAAGCCGGCGAGTCGACCGCGCGTGACGGTGGACGAATGCCCGTCGCCATCCACCTGCAGCGTCGCGCCAATGAACAGGTCGACCGCATATTGGCCGGCGAGCTGGCACAGCATGCGATTCGAGCGTAGCGAACCGTCCCGGCCGGTGAAGAACACATCGGGGCGTGCGGCCACGTAGCGCTCCATGCCGAGTTCCGTGCCGAAGCAATGCACGCTTTCCACCCAGCCCGATTCAATGGCGGGAATGAGCGTCGGGTGCGGGTTCAGCGTCCAGTTGCGGCAGATCTTGCCTTTGAGGCCCAGGCGTTCGCCGTACGTCGGCAGGATCAGCTCGATGGCGGCTGTGTTGAAGCCGATGCCGTGGTTGAGCGACTGCACGCTGTGCCGCTGGTAGATGCCGCGAATGGCCATCATCGCCATCAGCACGTGCACGGGCTTGATGAGGCGCGGGTCGCGTGTGAACAGCGGCTCGATGTAGAACGGCTTGTCGGCCTGCACGATGAAGTCGACCCACGAGCCCGGAATGTCCACACGCGGCAAGTCGGCCGGGTCATCGACGATCTCATTGACCTGCACGATGACGATGCCATCGGAAAACGCGGCAGGTTCGACCAACGCAGGTGTGTCTTCGGTGCTCGGTCCGGTGTAGATGTTGCCGTCGCGGTCGGCCTTGAAACCGGCCACCAACGACACGTTGGGAATCAGGTCCACCACCAGCCGTGCATACAGCTCGATGTAGGTGTGGATGGCGCCGACTTCCAGCAGCCCGTCGGCCAGCAACTGGCTGATGCGCAGGCTCTGCGGCCCGGCAAACGAGAAATCGAGCTTGTGCGCGATGCCGGCTTCGAAAATGTCGAGGTGTTCGGCCCGGCTCACGCTCGGCATGATCATGTGCAGATCGTGCAGGCGCTCGGGGTTCACCTTGGCCAGCGAGCGCGAGAGGAAATCCGCCTGCTTCTGGTTGTTGCCTTCCAGCACGACGCGATCGCCCGGGGCAAGCAGCGCTTCGAGCGCGGCAACGATATCGCTGGTGGGAATGACCTTGCCGTTGGCAATGCGCCGGGCTGCAGTCAGGCGGCGTTCTTTCTCGTCGCGCCGGCGGCGCCATTGGGGCGGGATGGGTGCGTTGGCCCCGTTTGCCGATTGGGTGGGCATCGGTTGCATTGGGTGGCGTCTCCAGCCTTGATTGATTTGATGCCCTGTACCGTAGGCGGGAACCCCGTGCGCTTCAATCAACCTAGACGCGGTTTCATTAACTTGAAGTTAATGAAACAATGGCCGATTCTGATAGCAGCGCGCCCCCAGCACGCGCCCGGAGGAGACCCTGCCATGGCAATCGATGAAGACATCACCCTGAAGAAGCTGGAGGTGTTCCAGTCGTTCATGACGCTGGGCAACATGGCGCGCGTGTCCGAAGCGCTCGGGCAAAGCACGGTGAGCGTGCATCGCGCGCTGCATTCACTGGAAGAGGGTTTGCGCTGTCCGCTGTTCAAGCGCGACGGGCGCAAGCTGATTCCGTTGTCGACTGCCTACGTGTTTGCCGAGCATGTGGAACGCATCCTGGCCGAGTGCGAAGCTGGCGTGCGCCGCACGCGCGAAGCGGCGGGGTTCTCGTCGACCACGTTGAAGATCGGTGGACTCTATTCGATGACGGTGGGCACGCTGCCGCGCATCTTTGCGGGCCTGAAGACGCGTCGCTCCGCGCTCGACATCGAACTCACGCTGGGCTCAAACCGCAGCCTGCTCGCCAAGCTGGAAGACGGCCAGCTCGACGCCATCGTCATCGCACTGGGCGAGCCGCTGCGCAATCCCGATCTGCTGACCGTGCCGATGTTTGCCGACGAGATCCTGTTTGCTGCGCCGCTCGGCTCGCCGTATGCGTCGTCGGCGGAGATCGACTTGCAAACCGTACGCAGCGAAAAGTTCGTCGCGCTCGGCGACGATTTTGCGACATATCACGATTTCATGGCCGCCTTCGACAAGGCGGGCTTTGCGCCGCAGATTGCCCTGCGCGTGGGCGATATCTTCTCGCTCATGAACCTCGTTAGCGGCGGCATCGGCTACGCGTTGCTGCCCCGTCGCGTGGCCGACTTCAGCCCCAAGGTGCAGCTGATTCCGCTGGCCGCGCGTTATGCGATCAGCCAGCACATCGTGCTGGTGATGCAGCGCAATCGCGAGCGCGATCCGAACCTGCTGGCGTTGTCGGCGGAGTGTCGGTTGTTGGGCGCGAGGTAGCGCGGGCCGAGCCGCGCACCACGCTTCAGGGTGATGGGTGGGCGAGCCCAGGCAAGCCCCGCACCGATGCTGCAACATCGGCGCGAGCAGACTTCATGCGCCTCGGTCGCCCATGAAGTCAGCGTTGTTGATCCGGATGTTCTGGCGCATGCGTCGCGCCCGTATCGCACGTGTTGCCTGCGGCGTTGCGGCTAAGCACTGCGCGCAGGAATCTATGCGCAGACTGCATGCCTTTCTGATATTCGCTAAGCGCGTCGCCAGCCGGTGAGTGGGTGGCGTGAGAGATCGAGCGGGTCACGGCATTCCTTTTCATGTGATGAACGGAACCGCGCCCAACCCTTGGGGAGGGGTGGGCGAGCACAGGCAGGTTTGGAACACCGAGACATAACGATCGGCACGGCCGAAGCCGTACAAGCCTGGCTCGCCCAATGAGGGAGACGAAGCCAAGCCATAGCGGTTGAGGACAAGCACCTATGCTCGGCGCTTGCCCGTTATGCCCGAGGGTTCCAAGCCTCGATCGCTTTCTCTATGGCACGGAAAACGATGGCGCAGAGTGTACCGATGGCTGCTTCGTCTGAGCAGGGGCGAAACTATAAATCAGAATTGGCGTATGCCCGGTCGGATGTGTCCCGCCGCTCTACGCTGGTGAAAGCTCGGCAGCTATTGCCGCAGGCCAAACAACCCTTGCCAGAACGACTCGAACGCGCTTGAGTGCCGCTGGGGCGAAGTCGCTTCATCGGGTTGGATCGTCGCTTCGCTGTCGGGCGTGTCTGTGGCGGCCACTGTGTTGCGCCGTGCTTCCTGCAAGGCCCACACGCTGTCGGCAATGCGCGCGGCAAGTTCTGCATCGCAGTCCCGGCCAAGCAGCACGCCGAACAGGACGTCGCGATTGCGGCCCTCGTCGGCAAAGCGCATGGCGATGGCGACCATCTTTTCGTAATGCTCCTGTGCAACACGCTCGCGCTCTCGTTGCGCTTCCCGCTCCTGTGCTTCCTGCGCATCACGCTCGGTCTGCCAGCGCTGCATTTCCTGCGCGAAGACCTCGTCATAAACGCGGCGCTGTTCAGCGTCGGAGAGGATGGCGTAGGCTTCGCGAATTTCCTGGAACGCCGCATAGGCCTCGGCTTCGCGGCCGAGGTTGCGGTCGGGATGCCACTTCATCGTGGCGCGGCGGTAAGCGCGCTTGATTTCGTCCAGGGTCGCGTCCGGCTGCACGCCGAGTGTCGCGTAGATGGTAGTCATGTGCGGTGTGGCTGCTGCCGGGGGGAAGGTCATCCTAGCATGGGGGTGTGGTCATGCTGACGGGCCAACCACCCACGTCACAACGCGCCCTCGAGCCCTGTTGCATCAAAGTATTCTCACGTATATAGTTAGCCAAATGGATAACAATGGAATTGCGCTAGACGCGGTATTTCACGCGCTTTCGGACCCAACGCGCAGGGCGGTTATTCAGCGGCTCGGCGAAGGGCCCGCGACGGTGAGTGAACTGGCAGAGCCATTTGACATGGCGCTGCCGTCATTCATGAAGCACATGCGGGTGCTGGAAGGCGTCGGGCTGGTCCGCTCGCAGAAGAGCGGACGCATCCGGACGTGCATGCTCGAGCGCAAGAAGCTTGCTGCAGCCGAGCGCTGGTTTGAGAAACAGCACGCGATCTGGGCGAGCAGGTACAGCAATCTGGACAACCTCTTAGAGAAACTCCAAGGAGAAAACAATGAAGGCTGATCTTCGGTTTGATTTCCTCGTCGACATGCAAAAGAGCAGCCTCACCGTGAGGCGAGAGTTCGCGGCGAAGCGCCAGCTAGTGTGGGATTGCCATACAAAGCGCGAATTGCTCGATCAGTGGTTTGCGCCCAAGCCGCTCGCCACCAAGACCAAGCATATGGAATTCAAGGAAGGCGGCTACTGGCACTACGCCATGATCACGCCCGATGGAGAGTCATTCTGGAGCCGTCTGGACTATCAGAAGATCAACCCGATCGACAGCTATGCGGCCATTGATGGCTTTTCTGATGAAACCGGCGCCGTGAATCCGCATATGCCCCGCGCCCGCTGGGATGTCACCTTTGCCGATGCGAACGAACGCACCCTCGTCACGACTGTGGTGCTGTACAACTCGCCGGAAGACGTGCAGAAGGTTATCGACATGGGTATGAAAGACGGCATGACCTCCACCATGGAGCGACTCGACGAACTGCTGCTGACCCTGGCTGTGCCAGACGCGCTGGCCTGAGACAGCGCTCGCAGATGAAACGCCCCGACTTGTTCGGGGCGTTTTGCGTTTTGCGTTGGCCGCTGCGCTTCAGGTGACGGTCAATGTTCCATTCATCGTCTCGTGGCCCGAGCCGCAGAAGATGTCGCACAGGAAATCAAACGTGCCGGTCTTGTCCGGCGTGAGCGCCAGCCGCACGGTCTGCCCCGGCACGAACGCCGCAGGGGCGCACATTGCCTAGCGCGCCTGAATCTGCACCGCAGTCCCAAGCTTGCCGGACACCACCGGTGCAATCACAAGATACCGGCGCGTGTTGCCAGCGTCCGCGTTGCCAGGCGTGACCACCTGCCGAATCTGCCCGATCGAGTTGACGATGGCGCCACCGGCCGGGTTGGTCATGAAGCTCGCCAGGGTCTCAAGCGGGCCGCTGCCATCCGCATGCTGTGACAAGGCAATCGCATAGGGCTGCTTCGGCTGCAATCCGGTCACCGATGCCTGGAACACTTGGACGAGCCCCTGATCGAACAGCGCCACGCTGGTGGGGGCGGCCGATGCGTCGGACTTGTCTGCGGCGGCCGGCACGAGTGCGAGATGGCTGACCTGCCCCGCTGTGCCAAGCGGTTGCAGGTTCTCCGTGCCGTTGCCTTCCGGCACAGCGTTCGGCACGTACGTCAGCGCCTGCGGTGCCTGCCCAATCGGAACAGTCGATACCACCTTGTTCGTCAGTGTGTCGATGACGGCCAGTGCGTCGTCATTCTCCAGGCCGACATAGATGCGGGTGCCGTCACCGGACGGCCATGGGCCGTGCGGAAGCTTGCCGACGGGAATCGTCGCGATCTGTTCGAAATTGTCGGTCCGGAATACCTTGACCTGGTTCGTGCCGCCGATCGTCACATAGGCAAACGTGCCCTTGGCGTTATGCGCGAAGTTGACGTGGTTGGTGATGGGCCCGGTCTCGAACGACGTGATCGCATTGAACGGCGGGCGGGCGTTGAATACCTGCACCTTGCCGATGTCCTTCAATGTGAACCACACCTGCTTGCCATCCGGCGTGGCGGCAATGTTGGGGCAGAACGGCGATTCCTGTTTGATGTGTCCCACGATCTTGTGATCCGCTGTCGAGATCACGACCGTTTCCGGATTGAACGACGAGCACACGTAGCCGTACTTGCCGTCCGGCGAGAAGATCGTCATGCCGGGGCCCGCCGGTACGGTAACGCGCGCCTTCTCTGCATAGGTATTGGCATCGAGCACGGCGATGTAGTTCTCGCCGCGCACGGTCACCCAGACCTCGCTGCCTTCCGGCGTGTAGAACGCTTCGTGAGGCGAGCGGCCAACATACGTGGTGTGTTTGACGGCGTTGGTCTGCGTATCGATGAACGTGACCGAGTTGGAGCCGATGGAGACCACCGCCAAGGTCCGGTGATCTGGCGAGAAGCCCATGCCGTGCACCAGCACCTGTCCGCGATAGAGCGGGCTGAAGTTGCCGGGCGCAGGATCGCCCAGTTTGATCACACCCAGGAGCGTGTTGCTGGCGGGGTCCGTGACGGACACCGTGTTTGAGAATTGCTCGGCCGCGTAGACGCGATCCTTGTGGCTGATGGGAATGTCAGGCGAGGCAAGGGATGCGGGTGCCTGCCCGGCGCTGGCGCTCGCGGCGCACGTGATGGCCGCTGCGGCAAGCGCCGTGGCAACAAACAGTCGGTGTTTCATTGGTCTTCCTGTTGGGGGGTGGTGGTGTGGGCGTGATGCGCCGCATGGGATGCGGGCGCAGTCGTTGCGGAGGCCGGGCGGAGCTGCGTGGGGGCCGGTGCAGACGGGGGCAACGGCTGGCCAAGCGCCAAGCGCATCGCTGCAATCTCTTGCTGTTGCGCGACGACGATTTCCTGCGCGATGCGGCGCAGTTGTTCGTTCTGGCCGTAGCGCAGGTAGGCCACGGCCATGTCGATGGCGCCCTGGTGATGTGGCGTCATCATCGCGACGAAATCCTGGTCGATGTTGCCGCTGGGCTTCGGGGCCATGCCGTCCATCATCTTTGTCATGGCGACATCGTTTTCGGCAAGGAAGGCCTGCTCGCGATTGGCCTGTGGCGGTGCTTCCTGCGCAACTGCAGCGTGCGCTCCGATGCCTGACAAGAGTGTGAACACAGCAAACAGCAACGTGCGTAGGCGACGCTGCGAACGTGACGACATATGGGTCCTCCAGAGTGCGGGTCGATGGCGTGTCAGCGGAGTAAACACCGCAGGCCGACGGTTTATTCCCGCGCGTCGTAAAGAAT
The DNA here is from genome assembly GCF_003290055.1 of Ralstonia sp. GX3-BWBA. NCBI lineage: Bacteria > Pseudomonadati > Pseudomonadota > Betaproteobacteria > Burkholderiales > Burkholderiaceae > Ralstonia > Ralstonia sp. GX3-BWBA. The sequence continues at coordinate 639,008 of NZ_QMKS01000024.1, forward strand.
CTGTATGCCGCTGCACGCGCGTCATGCGTGCATCCCGCCAATGAAAACGCCCCGAACAGGTCGGGGCGTTTCACTTCGCTTTCTTCTTTGCTCTTTGCGCCTCAGGTGACGGTCAACGTTCCATTCATCGTCTCGTGGCCCGAGCCGCAGAAGATGTCGCACAGGAAATCAAACGTGCCGGTCTTGTCGGGCGTAAGCGCCAGCCGCACGGTCTGGCCCGGCACGACGTCGGCGCGCACGTTGAAATCCGGAATGGCAAAACCCATCAGGATGTCTTGCCCGGTCAGCTCGAACACCACGGGCACACCGCGCTTGAGCGTGATCTTGTCGGGCGTGAAGGTAAATTTGCGCGCGTGTACGCGGATGACCGTGGGCCCCTCGCCATGCGCGACACAGGCGAGTGCCGCACCCGCTGCGAGCACGGTGAACTGACGCAGCGCCAGCCGGCGCTTGGGGTTGTGTGCAATGAGAGGGCGCATGTCAGGTGGTCTCCGGCGTCTTGGTGGCGGTGTTGGCTTCGCTGCTCGGCTGGATCGGCTGTTCGGCCAGCGCCCAGGTGGCGGTGTCCTGCTTGCCGTGCTCGGCAATGCTGCGCCAGCCCAGGCCGCGGTAGGGCGCGGCGGCATCCCACGGGATCGGGTTGCGTTTTGCCTGCGAGCCTGGTGCGGGTGGCGCGGGCAGCGGAAACATCAGCGAGCGCGCCGAGTGATGCGCAATGTGCCCGGTCATGTGGTGATGTTCCTGGTGGATGTGGCCGTAGAACACCGTCACGTTCGGGTGCGGCATCAGCAAATCGATGACCTGCTGGCCGTCTCGCGTGGCCCAGTCCCATTGCGGGTACAGATCGAACAGCGGCCTATGCGTGAACACGACGATGGGCGTGTGCTCAGGCACGGACCGCACATCCGCGGCCAGCCACGCGAGCTGTGCATCGCCCACGCGCGCCGATGGGTCCGATACGTTGTCGATGGCGATGAAATGCACACCCTTGTGGTCGAACGAATAATGCGTGCGGCCGAAGAGTTCGATATAGGCCTCGCCGTTGTCGAGCGAGGCATCGTGCTCGCCCGGCATGTAATGCACCACCGGCACCTTGATCTTCGCGGCAATGTCGCGAAACTCGGCCAGGCGCTTGCGGCGCTCGGCAGGGTCGTCGCTGATGTGGCTGAGGTCGCCCGTGAAGATGACAAAGTCCGGCGCGGGCGACAGCGCATTCACCGCCGCAATCGCCTTGGGCAGCGTGCCTTGCGAATCCGGATTCGGTGCGCCCTTGAAGCCCCAGTGGGTATCGGATAACTGCACGAAGTAGAAATCGTCTGGCTTGGCGCCGGCGACGCGCGTGGTGGCCGCCATCGCCTGCCAGCCGGGCAGGCCGGATGCGTACACCAGACCGCCGACCGCGGCCAGTTGCAGGAACTGGCGTCGTCCGGGTTGCTTGCTCATGGGTGTCCCCTGCAATAGATGACTGAGTTGGGTAGCGGCCCAGCGCAATGGCAATGAAGGAAGCGCCGGTCCTGCCTGTCATACCGGCTGGGGTGCCCGCGTATTCCACAAGATTCGCGTTTTCACAAAATTTCTTCGGCGCGGGAATAAACTGGATTGCACCCCGGTATACGGAGGTCAACCGCCTCCAGGCCGCCATGCCCGACCTGCCAGACCCCACGCTCGATCTGCCCACCGACGCCCAGCGCTTCGCGCAGGCGGTGCTGCCGCATGTCGACGCCGCCTACAACCTGGCGCGCTGGCTTTCGGGCGACGCGCAAGACGCCGACGACATCGTTCAGGAAGCCTGCCTGCGCGCGTTCCGGTTGTTTGGTGGGTTTCGCGGTGGTGACGGCCGCCCATGGCTGCTGGCCATCGTGCGCAACACATGGTTTTCGGAATGCGCGCGCCGCAAGCAGGCACCGGCACAGCCGTGGGATGACGACGCGGCCGCCGGCCAGGGCAACGACGACAGCGCCAGCTACGGCGTCGACCCCGCCGCGCTGCTCGCCCGCATCGACGACGTGCGCCGCGTGCATGCCGCGCTGGCGCAGTTGCCCGTGCCGTATCGCGAGGTGCTCGTGCTGCGCGAGCTGGAAGACCTGCCGTACCGCGACATTGCCGCCGTGGTCGACGCGCCCATCGGCACGGTCATGTCGCGGCTGGCGCGGGCCCGGCAGCAGCTCGCCCGCCTGCTCACGGAAGACAACGCGCCGCTGCGCACCAATGTGACGCCCATCCGCGCATCGGGCGGTCTGGGAAACAGTACCAAGGAGTCCCGCCATGAACTGTGACGACATCCGCGCGCTGCTGGCTGCCCGCGCCGATGGCGAACTCGGTGCGGCCGACAGCCTGCGCATGGAAGCGCATCTGGCCACGTGTGCCGCTTGCACCGACATCGCCGCGCGCCACGACGGCGTGGTACGTGCGCTGCGGCAGGGGCTGCGTGCGCCGGCGCTCTACATGAAAGCGCCGCCGGGTTTGAGCGAGCGTGTATTGCAGGCCGTGCAGGCAGAGTCCGGCGTGCGCCCCGAATCGCCCCGTGCGCGCGCGCCGCGCCGGACGGAATTGCCATGGCAGCGCTTGGCTAATTGGTTGATCACGCCATCGCGGGGGCTCGGCTTGGGATTGGGCGCAGGCGCGCTCGCGGCTGTGGCACTCGGTGTGGGCGTGCTGGTGGGCCGGCCCGATACGGCGGCGCTCACCGCGCACGACATCACCGCCAGCCACGTGCGAGCGCTGCTGGGCGCGCGGGAGACGGATGTGCTGTCGTCCGATCGGCACACGGTCAAGCCGTGGTTCAACGGCCGCATCGACTATGCGCCGCCCGTTACGGACCTTGCCGCACGCGGCTTCCCCCTCATCGGGGGGCGGTTGGACTACATCGACGGCCGCCCGGTGGCGGTGCTGGTCTACCGCTCAGCGCAGCATCCGGTCGACTTGTACGTACGCCCCGAGGCGGGCGGTGATACCGAGCCCGCGCTGCGCACCGAGCGTGGCTACCAGTTGATGGTCTGGCGCAGCGCCGGCATGGGCTACTGGGCCATCACCGATGCGTCTGCCGACGTGGTGCAAGCCTTTGCGCGGGCCGTGCGCGGCGGCTGAAAAACGATCAGGTTTCCGCAAGCTGCCTTTTGGCCACAAAGGCTTCAAACGCTGCGGGCGGCACCGGTGGGCAGAAGAGGTGGCCCTGGCCGTAGTCACAGCCTGCGGCCACCAGAATCGCCTTCTGCTCCTCGGTCTCGATGCCTTCGGCAATGACCTTGATGCGCAGTGCGTGCGCCATGCTCACGATGGCGCTGCACAGTGCGATGTCTTTCGGGTCATGCGCGAGGCTGCGCACGAACGACTGGTCGATCTTGATGTAGTCGATATCAAAGCGCTTCAGGTACGAGAGCGACGAATACCCCGTGCCGAAATCGTCGAGTGCAATGTCCACACCCGCGCGCCGGAATTCGTGCAGGTGCTCGATCACCTCCGCGCTGTCGGCCATCAACGAGCCTTCGGTTATTTCAACGACCAGACTGTGCGGCGGAAGCCCCCGGCGCTCCACCACCTTAGGCCACGATTCGGTGCCCGACTGGTGCGCGCGGAACTCCAGCGGCGACTTGTTGACCGACACCTGCATCGTGTTGTCGAGCGTGGCCTGCCAGTGCGTGAGCTGGTCCAGGGCTTTGTTCAGCACCCACTTGCCGATCTCGACGATCAGCCCGCTGTCTTCCGCCACCGGAATGAAATCCGCCGGATCGATCTCGCCCCGCACAGGGTGCGTCCAGCGGATCAGCGCCTCTGCCTTTCGGACCTTGCCCGTGAGCAGATCGACGATGGGCTGGTAGTGCACCGCAAGCTGGCCGTGCGCGAGCGCCACGCGCAGGTCGCTGGTCACGCGCAGGCGTTCCTGTTCGGCGCGTTGCAAGGCCGGGGTAAAGACGGCCCATTGATTCCGTCCCGCGCTCTTGGCCGCAAACATGGCCTGGTCTGCGCGCACGAGCAACGATTCTGCGGTGTCGGCATCGCGCGGGTACAGCGCCATCCCAATGCTGGCCGACACCTCCACGCTTTCCTGGCCGAGCTGCAGCGGCGCGGCAATGCGCGCGAGCAGGCTGCGAATGATGGGCGTGACCGCCCCGGCATCGGACAGGTCCGGCAGGATGATGATGAATTCGTCGCCCGCCAGCCGCGCGACCGTATCGGTGCCTCGCACGATGGCGGAGATGCGCCGGGCGATCTCCTTGAGCAGGACGTCGCCCTGGTCATGGCCGAGCGTGTCGTTCACTTCCTTGAAGCGGTCCAGATCGATGAACAGCAACGCCAGTTGTGTAGACGTCTGCCGCGCCCGCGCAATCTCCTGCCGCAGGCGGTTGTAGAACATGTGCCGGTTGGGCAGATCGGTGAGCGCATCGAAGTTGGCCTGCCGCCAGATGACCTCTTCGGCGCGCTTTTTCTCCGTCATGTCGTGGATGAGCGCAACCCGGCGCGGCTCGCCCAGTGTGCTGTCTGCAAACGTGTCGATGGTGAGCAGCGCGGGGAACTCGCTGCCGTCCTTGCGGCGGATCAGGTATTCGCCGCTCCACGAGCCCTTGGTTGAAACGCCTTCGCGCATGGCGTCGATCACGGTGGCCTCGTTGCATTCGGAGCGGATGGCATCGCTGGACTGGCCCTTGAACTCCTGCGCCGAATAGCCGGTGGTGATCGTAAAGGCCGGGTTCACGTCGATCACGTGCCCGTCGAGCGTCGTCACCATCATCGCTTCGCTGCTCGAGGCATAGACCATGGAGGCCAGGCGCATGTCTTCCATGTGCCGCTTGCGCTCGGCCCCCTGGTGGCGCAGCGTGAAATACAGCAGCGCGAGCAGCAGGGTGGAGCCGGCCGCCTCCACCAGCGCAGTGCGCCGGTAGCCGTCGTAAGGCGCCAGCACCGAGGCAACCGACTCGCCCACCAGGAAGTACAGCCCGATCTCCGGTACATGGTGATAGCCGATGATGCGCTCCACGCCGTCGGTGCCCGACACCACGCGGTAGCTGCCCGTTTCCAGCGCGCCCGGCTTGTTGAACTGCCGGGCGCGCGGCGGTTTTTCGATACCCGCGGTCGGGTTGGGCACGCGGGCCAGGACCTGCCCTGACTCGCGGATGATGGTGGCGGCCCCGTCCTTGCCAATGGCAAGCGTATTCGCAAAGCTGGCGAACTGTTCCGGGCTGACCGACACCACGACCACACCGGCAAACTGGCCAGCCCTGAGGATGGGGCGCGTGAACTGGATCGACCACTTTTTCGAGATCTTGCCCTGCACCGGGTCGCTGATGAACAGCACGTCGCGTCCGCCCGATTCCTTGTGCACGCGAAAGTGTTCGCGCTGGCTCAGGTCGACGCGTTCTGTCGTGGGGCCGATGCTGGAGTAGACCAGCATTCCGTTCTCGTCGATCACGGCCACCTGGAAGGTCAGGTCGCGCACGGCCTCCTGCCGTTCATGGATGACGTGCTCGAACACGTCGCGACCGGATAGCCAGCTCGCGCGCAGATCGAGCAGGAACTCCGACACGCGCCGCACGCTGCCGAGTGAGTACTCACCAAATGCCCGTGCTTCAACCTGCGTGCGCGCCTGCGCATCACGGATCAGCCTGTCGCGCTCTTGGGTGAGTTGATGGAACGTGAACGTCCAGATGAACAACAGGACCAACACTGCACCGACATTCAGCGGAGACAGCAGCATCCGCCGCCATCCTTGCCATGGCGTCGTATCGGTCGTGCCATCAGAAAAAGCCTTCGATTGCTTTGCGGGCATCCCCACTCCAGCGTTTGCGTGTCCAGTTCTCTGGGGCACGCGCGCAGCGTGCCTGGGTGTCGGCAATTTCAAGTGTCTTCCACTCTATATCGGAGCGAAGCACATGTGTCTTAAGCCGAACGACCTGGCCCGCGAATGGACGCGCAATCGTTTGCTTTTGGGGGCCGAACTCGGACTTACCCGGGGTTGGTGTGTGGGCGCAACGCTTGTAAGTGAGGCGCCGCGCAGACGGTGGTTGCGCGGCGCTGGAGGGTCAGCGTTCGTAAAACGCGGTCTGTTTGTCTGCCATGTCACGCAGCAGGGCGGGGGGCGCGAAGCGGCGGCCGTGTTTCGCAGCCAGCCGGTCGCACAGCTCGACAAAGGCGCCCACCCCCATCCGATGGATGTGCGACACCGGCCCGCCCCGGAATGCCGGGAATCCCCAACCCAGCAGCGCGCCCACATCGGCATCGCGCGGGTCGGTCACCACGCCTTCATCCAGGCAGCGTGCGGTTTCCACGGCCTGCACGGTGATGAGGCGATCGACCAGCGTCTGCACGTCGGGCTGCGTGGCGGCTTGGGGGTATTCGGTTGCCAGCCCGGGCCACAGCGTTTTCTTGCCGCTCTCCGGATAGTCGTAGAAGCCCTGGCCCGCTTTGCGGCCGAGGCGGCCCAGGGCCACCATGCGCTCGGCCACGGCTTCGCCCGGGCGCTCGATATAGGCGACACCCAGGTCGGCGCGGGTTTGCTGGTTGACCTTGTGAATCAGCTCGCTCGAAACCTCGTCGATGAGCGCGAGCGGCCCGACCGGCATGCCGGCCAGCATCCCGGCGTTCTCGATCAATGCGGGCGCCACCCCTTCGGCGAGCATCGCCAGGCCTTCGAGCACGTAGGTCGAAAACACGCGGCTCGTATAAAAGCCGCGGCTGTCATTGACGACGATAGGTGTCATGCCGATGGCCTTCACGTAATCGAGCGCCTGCGCCAGCGTGGCCCGCGTGGTCTGCCGGGCTACGATCACCTCCACCAGCGGCATCTTGTCGACTGGCGAGAAGAAATGCAGCCCGATGAAGTTGCCCGGCCGCTGGCTTGCCTCCGCCAGACCGGTAATCGGCAGCGTGGACGTGTTGGACGCGAAGATGGCATCGGGCGACAGCACGGCCTCGGCTTGGCGCGTGACGTTGGCCTTGATTTCGCGCTGCTCGAACACGGCTTCCACCACGAGCCCCGCGCCATCCAGGTCGGCGTAGGACGTTGTGGGTTGGATGCGGGCGAGCAGCGCTTCAGCCTGCTCGGCATGCAGGCTGCCGCGCTGTACCTGTTTCTCGACCAGCTTGCGCGAATAGTCCTTGCCGCGCTCGGCGGCTTCCTGCGTGGTGTCGAGCAGCACGACGGGCAGCCCCGCCTTGGCCGTGACGTAGGCGATGCCGGCGCCCATCATGCCCGCGCCCAACACGCTCACCTTGGCGTAGCGACGCACCGGCACATCGGCGGGACGCGCGGCCAGTTTGTTGGCCGCGTTCAGGCTGAAGAAAAGGGTACGGATCATCGCGCGGGCCTCCGGCGACAGCACCGCCTGCACGAAGTAGCGCGCCTCGGTCTTGAGGCCCGTATCAAGATCGGTGATGAGCCCCTCGTACACGCACGACAGGATGCTGGCCGCTGCTGGATAGTTGCCGTAGGTTTTCTGCCGCAGCATGGCGTTGGCCGCAGTGAATAGCTGCTGCACGGCGGGGCTGGAGATGCCGCCGCCAGGGACCTTGTAGCCCTTGGTGTCCCACGGTTGCTGCGCGCGAGTCTGGCCTTCGCCGAGGAGCCACGCGCGCGCGGCATCGGCTTCTTCGCCCGCATTGACGACCGCATCGACAATGCCGAGCTTGAGTGCGTCGGCCGCCTTGATGCGTTTGCCTTCCAGCAGCATCGGCAATGCCTTCTGCACACCAATCAAGCGCGGCAAACGCTGTGTACCGCCGCCGCCCGGCAAGAGGCCCAGCGTGACTTCCGGCAGGCCGAAGCGTGCGCGGGCGTTGTCGGCGGCCACGCGGTAGTGGCAGGCGAGCGCAATCTCCAGCCCGCCGCCCAGCGTGGAGCCCGGCAGTGCGGCGGCCACGGGTTTGCCGCAGGTTTCCAGCTTGCGCAGCATGCGGTGCAGCTCGCACGTGCGTTCAAACAGGGTGGGCGCGTCGTCGCTGGCCTGCAGCCATTCGAGGTCGCCGCCGGCAATGAAATCCGTCTTGGCGGAGGTGATGAGGATGCCCTTGACGCTGGCATCTGCGCACACGCGGTCGATGGCGGCAAAGAAGGCGGCGCAGGTTTCGCCGTTGAGCACATTCTGCGCGCGGCCCGGCTGGTCCCACGTGAGCGTGGCGATGCCGTCGGTGTCGATGGTGATGTCGATCATGTCAGCTCGCTCCTTAAACGCGTTCGATGATGGTGGCGGTGCCCATGCCGGCACCCACGCATAGCGTGGCGAGGCCCGTGCTCGCGCCACGCCGCTCCAGCTCGTCGAGCAGCGTGCCGAGAATCATGGCGCCCGTTGCGCCCAGCGGATGGCCCATCGCAATGGCGCCGCCGTTGACGTTGATGCGGTCATGCGGCACGGCCAGCACCTCCATGAAGCGCAGCACGACGGAGGCAAAGGCTTCGTTGAGTTCGTACAGGTCGATGTCGGACGCGGACATGCCGGCGCGCTTGAGCGCCTTCTCTGCTGCGTGGGAGGGGCCGGTCAACATGATCGACGGCTCCGAGCCGATGCTTGCAAAGCTGCGGATGCGCGCACGCGGCTTGAGGCCCGCACGCTTGCCGGCCTCGCGGCTGCCGATCAGCACGGCCGCCGCGCCGTCGACGATGCCCGAGCTGTTGCCCGCGTGGTGCACGTGTTCGATGCGTTCAAGCTCTGGATAACGCTGGCGGATCACCGCGTCAAAGCCGTATTGCTCGCCCAATTCCGCAAACGACGGTTTGAGCTGCGCGAGCGTGTCTACGGTGGTCTGCGGGCGGATCATCTCGTCGCGGTCGAGCATGGTCAGGCCGTTCTGGTCACGCACCGGCACGATGGAACCCGTGAACCAGCCGGCGGTGCTGGCTGCATGCGCACGGCGGTGGCTCTCTGCAGCGTAGGCATCGACGTCACGTCGGCTGTAGCCCCACTTGGTGGCGATGGTGTCGGCCGACACGCCTTGCGGCACGAAGTACAGCGGGATGGCGGCTGCGGGGTCGACCGGCCATGCGCCCCCGCTAGCGCCCATCGGCACGCGCGACATGCTCTCCACGCCGCCGCCGATGGCAAAGTCGCTTTGCCCGGCCATCACCTGTGCAGCGGCCATGTTGCAGGCTTCCAGGCCGGAGGCGCAGAAGCGGTTGATCTGCACGCCGGCCGTCGTCTCGGCATAGCCGGCTGACAGGACTGCCACGCGGCCGATGCACGCGCCCTGTTCGCCCACGGGTTCCACGCAGCCGAGCACCACGTCGTCCACGAGCGATGTGTCGAGCTGATTGCGGTCGCGGATGGCGCGCAGCGCGGTTGCGGCCAGGCGCAGCGGTGTCACACCGTGCAGGCTGCCGTCCTTCTTGCCCTTGCCGCGCGGCGTGCGCACAGCGTCGTAGATATAGGCTTCCATAGCGTTGAGTACTGAAGGTCGTGCTCGTTAAAGGGTGCGGGCGATCAGTTCTTTCATGATCTCGTTGGTGCCGCCGTAGATCTGTTGCACGCGCGAATCGGCCCACGCGCGGGCGATGGGGTATTCCCACATGTAGCCGTAGCCCCCGTGCAGTTGCACGCAGCGGTCCATCACCTTGAACTGCAGGTCGGTGGTCCAGTACTCGGCCATGGACGCCGTGGCGGCATCGAGCTTGCCAGCCAGCTTGAGCGCGATGCACTGATCGACGAACACGCGGCCGATCTGCACTTCGGTTTTCAGTTCCGCCAGTGCGTGCCGCGCAGTCTGGAAATCGAGGATGGCCTTGCCGAAGGCCTGGCGCTCGCGCACGTAGCGCAGCGTCCATTCAAGTGCGCCTTCGGCCGAAGCGATGGCGCCGATGGCAATCTGCAGGCGCTCCCACGGCAGCTCCTGCATCAGGTAGGCAAAGCCGCGATGTTCCCCGCCGAGCAGGTTGGCGGCCGGCACGCGCACGTTGTCGAAGAACAGCTCGGCGGTGTCCTGCGCTTTCATGCCGACTTTCTTCAGGCGCTTGCCCTTGCTGAAGCCCTCCATGCTCGTGTCGACCACGAAGAGGCTCGTGCCCTTGGCGCCGCCTTCGGGCGTGGTGCGCGCCACGACGATCACCACGTCGGCATGCCAGCCGTTGGTGATGAAGATCTTTGAGCCGTTGAGAACGTAGTGGGTGCCGTCGCTGCTGCGCGTGGCGGTGGTGCGCACGCCTTGCAGATCGGAGCCGGCGCCGGGTTCGGTCATGGCGATCGCGCCGATCATCTCTGCGCTCGCCAGCTTGGGCAGGTAGTGTTGCTTCAGTGCCTCGCTGCCGTAGTGCAACAAGTAGGGCGCAACGATTTCAGAATGCAGCCCAAAGCCCAGGCCCGTGGCGCCTGCGCGGGCAATCTCTTCCATCAGCACCGTGCTGTAGCGGATATCGGCACCTGCGCCGCCGTAGGCCTCGGGCATGCTGGCGCAGTGGTAGCCCGCGGCGGCGGCCTTCTCCCAGATGGCGCGGTCGACGTAGCCCTGGTCTTCCCAGCGCTCGTGGTGGGGCAGGACTTCCGCGTCGATAAAGCGGCGGACAGATTCTCGGAAGGTGTCGTGTTCAGCGTCGAACAGCGTGCGGGCAATCATGGCGGCTCCTGATGGCGGCTCCGAGTGGGTGGCTCCGGACTGGCGGCGAATGGGTTGCCGTATTTCAACAAGGCCGCGACAATTCCGGTTGATCTGGATCGCCACCTTATTGATATGAAGCGCCAGCCGAAAGCAGTCTCCAAACGCCACGGTGTGCACGCGCGGGCGCGTATTGCCATCCTGCTGCCGCCGCGCCTCTTCGCGGGCTACGTGTTTCTCACTCAAGAGATGCTGCTGGTGGCGGGCACCATGCAGGCACGCAGCGTGGATGTGATGGGCAGCCGGCTCTTCGACATTGATTTGCTGTCCGCCGACGGTGCCGCCGTATCGAGCTTTGGAGAGATGCCGGTGCCCGCCACCGCAGCGCTGACCGATGCCGCTTACGACGTCGTGATCGTTCCCGCACAGTTCGCCCCAGAGTTGGTATTGGACGCGGAAGAGGCGCGCATCGCCGATTGGCTGCGCACGCGCTATGACGCCGGTGCCCTGGTGGTTGGCATGAACGCAGCACCGCTGTTCGCCAAGGCTGGACTGCTGGATGGTTGTAGAGCGACCGGGCTGGCGAGTGAGCGCGCCTGGTTTGCCCGGCATTTTCCCGACGTGCGTTACACGCCGGACCAGCCTCTGGCGGTGGATGGCCGCATCATCACCGTCAGCGGCATCAACCCCGCCGTGGACGCCTGCGCGTACGTCATCGATCACTGCTGTGGGGTGGGCGCATCTCGTCGGATGTTGCGCACGGCGCTCACGCAATCGCTGCCGTCATACGAACACATGGCCGTGTGGACGGCGCAGTTCAAGCGTCACGGCGATGCGGCCATCCTGGCCATCCAGGAAATCGTGGAGCGGGAATTGGCCGTGCCGCCTGCATTGGCGGAACTGGCCGCCCAGGCAGCGATGAGCGAGCGGACCTTGACGCGCCGTTTTGCCGCCGCTACGGGCAGCAACCTGCGGCGTTACGTGGCGACGCTGCGGTTGGAGCTGGCGGCGTTTCTGCTGCGCACGGGCCGGCTGCCGCTCGATCACATTGCCGATGAATGCGGTTACGGCAGTGTCAGCGCACTGAGCCGCGCGTTTTCTGCCGGCCAGGGTTGCAGCCCCTTGCAATACCGGGCGCAACAGCGCACGCGCTGAAGCGTCACGGACGCAGCAGATCGAAGCCAGCCAGCAACACCACACCCGAGAGCGCGGTCAGCGGCAACGAATGTTGGCCAAAGTACAGCAAGCCGGCGGCCAGCCAACTGGCCGCGAAGAAAGCGCTCATGCGGTTCATGATTTCACCTGTTCTTTGTTGGGTGGGATCGACGCGATCGGCACATTCACGCGTGCTGGTAGCGGTACTCCTGCGTCTTGCCGCCGTAGCCGTAAGCCGCTGCGCGAACGTCCTGCACATAGATATAGCTCTCTTCATGCAGATTGCCGAGTAGCTCAGCAAACGCCGTGAACGCCTCGGCGATGTACTGCGCCTTCTCCGCCTTCGTATTCGTTTCGTCCGTCACCTTGATGTCGAAATAGACGCTGTTCTTGCCTTGCGCGGCCAGCGTCTGCCCGCCGACGACCCAGTCTTCCGGGGCTACATAGTCGATGGCGATGGCCGTGACCTTCGGGTCTTTGCCCAGGATGCGAGAGGTGAGTTCCAGCAGCGTGGTGGAGATCTTCTGCGTCATTTCTGCAGAACGTTGGGCACTGACTTTGACGTTGAGAATCGGCATGATCGTCTTCCTTATTGGTTAGCAATGCAACTAGTTGATCAAAAAAATGGACGCTCATGTCAGGGTGGAGCGCACACCTCGGATCTTCGTCACCGTATCGGTGAATTCATTACTGCCCAATACGCGCTTCAACCTTGCGGTGACGGCGCCGCTTGCCTCGTTCAACGCCGCACCGATCTTGACCGCTTCCCGCGTCGGAAAGACGGCGGTCTCGCGGCCGTCGGCTTCGGTCTTGCGCCGTTCGATCAGGCCCTTGGCTTCCAGGCCATCGAGCGCGCGCGTTGCCGTGGGGCGCGTGACGGACATCGCTTCCGATAACTCGCTTTGCAGCATGCCCGGGCGGTCGACGATCGCACGGAGCATGAAGCCCTGCGGCGGCGTGAGATCGAAAGGCGCAAAGGCGTCTGCCCAGACGCGGTCGAGCTTGCGGGCCAGGGCGGTGGTGTTGAAGTAGAGGCAGTGGTCGAACATGGTGAAGTGGATGGTAGGTGAGGATGGTTAGATATGCAACTTGTTTTTTGTTTTTGTGGTCCATCTCCTTTTCGTTCCCTGCCGGGACCGACTCACTTTTCTTTGTCTTGCCAAAGAAAAGTAAGCAAAAGAAAGGCGCGCCCGAGATGGCGACTTCCCCTTGAATTTGTGTGACCGTGCGGGGAAGGAGGCAAACTCGCTGCGCTCAGACAAGCCTCCTTCCTTTATCCGCCCGCTCACAAAAATTCAAGGCGCCATCAAGGGCTCAACGTCAAAAAAAAAAAAAGGCCAACCCGTCGCGCGGTTGGCCTTGCCGTTTGGGCGAGCGCCCAGATTGTTTGGCTGTTGGTCTTTGACTTTGCTGCCCTATGCGGCGCCTTGAATTTCTGTTGCAAGGACGAAAGAGGAAGGGAAACTGTTTGAGCGAAGCGAGTTTTTCCCTTCCCCTCCTTGCGACATAAATTCAAGGAAGGGTTCGCCGCATCGGGCGCGCATTTCTTTGCTTACTTTCTTTGGGCAAGACCAAAGAAAGTGAGTCAGCCCCGGCAGGGGATGAAACCAGGGATGCACCAACAACAAAAAACATCAAAAATAAACCGTAGCACTAGCCCTGAACGTCCGAGGCGCCCCCTGCACAAG